>JAFQHL010000049.1 GCA_017397955.1 Clostridia bacterium | reverse complement strand
TGATAGCAGACATATTTACGTCCTCCTTTTTTCTTTGTGGCTTCATTATATCACAGCTTTTGACATCGTTCTGTGATGATATCACATTTCTGCTTTTACTTCAATGTAGCCAATATCACAAGTCAATATGCACTTTCGAGAATTTTGCGTATTTCTACACTTTGCAAAATTGCTACCGTGTTTTGCTTGCTGTCTAAGTACAGGTTGCGATGAAAAAACATTTCTTCTTTGTCTACTGCGGATCAATTTTTGATATAGAAAGAAAAAGCAACCACCGGTGTTGAGAAAATTCAACGACTGCGAGGCTGTTTTTGACCACAGTTTATCCCACATCTGCAACCGGAACATACGGAGTAGGCGGAAATAAAAGCACCAAAGAGGATGTGGTTTTGAGCAGAAAGGGTTAGAAATAACCGGAAATGTCTATAAAGCAGGGTTTTCCTATCATTTGGGATGTTGAGTCGGCAGGTTCGAACCCTGTCACTCCGACCGAAAAGCCTATGAAATCGGCTGATTCCGTAGGGTTTGTTTAATGCATACCGATTTTGAGTGTGGCTTTGTTTCGAGGACTCCCTATTCAAAGCCGCTCGGTTTTCGTTATTTACCTGTTCCTTTCGTGTTATATGCACTACACGCTTCTCGTGGCAGCACACACTATATCAAAGAAAGGCGAAAAAGGCCTGAAAGCCAAATTAAAACTCCACTGTTTCAGGATTCTTGCCAAATGCGCAGAAGGTCGCAGTTGCATTATGCATATAAAACACCTGCGTATTCCCGTCGTTTTCGTCATACATACCGCGGAGGTTGGGATATGCATCGAGCATGGATTTCTTTGCTTCAAAGCGGTCATCTTCTACAAGCTCGCAAGCCACACGAAGCCATGCGCCATCGGTAAAGGCGCAGATTTCCGCCTTGGGATTTGCCGCAATCTGACGGCTTGTGGGCTTTATTTTCCCAGTTTGTATGTAAAGCTTTCCCTCAAACTCGTTAACCGTACCAAAAGGGCGTACTCTGGGTTGGTCGCCCTCCACCGTTGCTAAATAGTACACATCTGCTTTTTTCAAAAACTCATAAACTCTTTTCATCTTCGTTCTCCTTGTTGTTTTTCCGTGAGGTAATTCATATAATCCGTATACAATTTCTCGGCATCAGGGTGTCCAAGGGGGGCAGTGCTACCCGGCTTGCTCATAAGTGCGGGATACTGATAGCAAAAAATCTTTTCCACGTAGGGGGAAACAGCCTCCAACTGCTTTTGGATACGGTCAAAACTTGCAGGAAGAAGGGCAGATTGGTACACCTGTCCTTCAAATCTGAACAGCTCAACATCTGCCCAAAGCCTGGCTCTGCCCGCTTTATCGTGGGCCTTTTTAAGGGCTTCATAATACGCCGCAGTTTGGTCGGGCGTGCTTTTTTCAACGCCCACCTCGTCCTGATATGCAATAAAGTCTATGTCAAGTCCCTCAAGGTCCCGTACATAACGGTCGTCGGCTTGGATATCCTTAGTGCCGTAGGGACCGATAAGGGTTTTAAAATCACCGCCAAGCCTGTGCACCTCTGCCGAGGAATTGTTAACATAATTCATAAAAGTTTCATCAAAGTGACCGTTAATCCACGTTTCGTCGGGATAATACCAACCGTAAAAGCTTTTGTGGTGTCCGTAAAGCTCTGCAAGCTCGTTCATAGCACGGAGCATTCTTTTTAAAACTTCGGGGTGGGTCATATTAAGCTGTGGGTCGCGCCAATTGCCGTAGAAGCCAGTGCTCATATACACCTTCTGCCCCAACTTGTCGGCTTCATCAAGAACGATGCCTATGGGGTCATCCACGGCAAGCTGCCATTTTTCGGAGAAAATATCGGTTTTAAAGTAAGCTTTCTCTTTAAGGGCGGTAGCAAGCATTGCAAGCTCATCTATGCCCGCCTCCTTCATCTCCCGCAGTTTCTCCCGCCACTGCTCCTCGGTGAAACCTTGTAGGGTATCGTTCCAATATTTGCCCTCTTTGGTGTTGTGATGACGGAACTCAAACCACGTCCCGGTTATAGGCTTTGTATGTATTGATTTCATCATTATTGCCTCCCTACATTAAAATCCCGTCGCAGTGGTCAAGCTCGTGCCTGATAATTTGTGCTGTCCGACCTGTGTAAGTTCTTTAACCATTGTTACTTAATCTTCTTTCCGTCCGAAAACGCCTGACCGACCTTTTCGCCAAAACTCCAATATGCGTGGGTGACACCGTCGTAGATGATTGGTGCAAGCTTCTTGGCATCAATATTACCGTTTTCGTCAAGGATGCTGTCATCGGCAGAAACATTGACGATTTCGCCGATGCAGATGCCATCCTCGTTGAACTTCAAAAGCTTGCACTCCACAGTCATGGGAAGCTCCACGATGACGGGCGCATTCACATACCGACTCTTTTCCGCGTGAAAGCCCGCCTTGGCAAATTTGTCGGGAACATCGTTTGCCGAAACGATACCCACATAGTCGCAAGGTATAACGGTTTTTTCCGTAGCAAAACTGACAGTAAAAGCTTCCGCCTTTTTGATATTATCGGTAGTCTTGTGGTCGTCCGCAAGGCAGACCATAACCTGATTGGTGTCGTAAATACCACCCCAAGCCGCGTTCATAGCGTTCGGTGTACCCGTTTCGTCATAGCTGCCCACAATAAGCACGGGCATGGGATACAGCCAGTTTTTCACTCCGAAATTTTTACACATAATTGTTTTCCTTTCCGTGTTTGTCTTTGTTTTTAAAACCTGTCAATGCATATTTACAGCTTTCTGCAAACATACCGATATGATATCCGTGTCAAACGGCTTGGTGCACCTGTATGGCAAGGAAGGAGCAGGTGTTTGCCTTACCGTTCAAAAAATTGCCTATAGCAAATTTGGGGACCGGGACAACAATTTTGTATTCCATATACTTATCAATGCCGTAAGAACACAGTTTTGCCGCTACAAATAATCATATCACAACTTTGCTCAAGTTGCAACGCCTTGGCGCTTGACTTTTTGCGGTTTTTACGGACAATAATTGAAACGAACACATCACCGAAGGCTAAACGCAGTAGTTATTAAAAAACTTCGATAGTTAGCTGCAAAAAATACTAACTCCCCGCTGTTGCTATGAGTTTTCTTTATTTTTACCTATGGACGGGTGGTCGTCGGTGGCGGGATTGTCTATAAGCTGACCTTCTTTGGTAAAGCGGGAGCCGTGGCAGGAGCAGTCCCAAGTGTGCTCGGCTGGATTGTATTTAAGTGCACAACCCAAATGAGGACAGCGAGGAACGGTGGGCGTAAGAAGTCCCGCTACCGATTCGAAGGCGTTAATGGCAAGCTGTGGGCGCAAAATACTGCGGGAGGGGTCAAACACCTTGGTGTATTTGTTTTTCTTTCCCCTAACAAGGTCACAAAGTATATCTGCCGCTACCATAGCGTTTGTCATCCCCCATTTATTAAAGCCTGTAGCCACGTAAACATTGGGAGTAGACGGGGAATACTGCCCGATATAGGGGATATCATCAAGGCTCATACAATCCTGCGTTGCCCATCTGTCCGCTATTTGCGCTTTTGGATAATGAGCTTTTGCAAAAGACTCCAATTCCTTCCAACAGCCGCCCTGCTTTCCCGTGCGGTGTGCACCGCCGCCCAGAAGCAAAAGGTCGCCGTAACTTCTAAAGGAAAGCCCCTTATCCGCCTCGTCCACGTACATACCCTTAATGCTTTGTGCGTTTTTCAGGGCAAGCACATAGGAGCGATGCTGATACAGCTTTAAAAAATACCAGCCGTGTTTGTTGAGTATGGGAAAATGGCTTGCTATTATAAGCTTTTTAAATGTGATTTCGCCACGATTTGTAAGTGCCTTATTGGGTTTTAGGGCTAAAACCTTGGTATGCTGAAAAATTGGCAGGTCTTTCGCCACGGCATACAAAAACTTTAACGGATTAAACTGCGCTTGTCCCCTTACCCTAACCGCACCCGCTATCTTAAAAGGCAGTTCGCACTCCTCTAAAAACTCCGCCGCTATGCCCAGTTTATTCAGCGTTGCCGCTTCTCTTACCATCTTTGCGCGGTCGCCCACAGAGTACACATAGGAGTCGTTTTTTTCGTAGTCGCAATCTATAAGCCCGCAAAACCCTTCGTATTCCTCACCCGCGCGGATTTGCGCCTGCAAGTACAGCCGCGTTGCGTCCGCTCCAAAGCGTTTTGCCATTTTATTAAACACGGCGCCGTGCTGAAGCGTTATTTTGGCGGTGGTGTTTTTTGTAATACCTCCGCATATTTCAGTAGCCTCCGTCAATATGCAATCCACACCCGCATTTTTTAATTTACGGGCGCACAAAAGCCCCGCAATCCCCCCGCCTATTATCAGCACATCGGTGCTTTTATTCCCCCGCAAGGTATCAAAAGCGGGTCTTAGGCTGTTCTTCTCCCAAACCGATTTCATTTATGCTTTCCTCCAAACAATAGTATAAACAGTGTTTGCATTTAGAGGGCAAATATGCAGGGGATTTTGCCCTTTAATATTGAAAAAGCTTTTTGCAGGTGCTATACTGTAACAAGATGTTATACCGAAAGAAGAGCCGGCGGTGTTTAATGCGGGGCTTAACCGTATGGAAACGCGGGCAAGAGAGATTATTGAAAAGCAAGAGGAAAACAAATGAAGTGGGTTTTTTCGTATTTAAAGCCGTTGCGTGCCAGAATAACGGCAGGTGTAACGGTAAAGGTTATAGGCACCGTGGCAGAGCTTATAATTCCGTTTTTGCTTAGCTACATACTGGAAAATGTAATAGAAACCAACAACGTAAAAAAGATTGTTTTGTACGGAGTGATTATGGCGATATGCGCCCTTATAGCCTGCCTTGGCAATATAATTGCCAACAGAATGGCGGCAAGGACAACAATGCTGTTTTCTACCCGTATGCGAAAAGATTTATTCTCGAAAACCCTTAACCTTTCCGCAAGAAGCACAGACAGCTTTACCATCCCTTCCCTCGAGTCCAGAATCACCACCGACACCTACAACGTGCAAAACTTTATAGGTATGATGCAAAGGATGGGCATACGCGCCCCCATTCTTCTGCTTGGCGGAACAGTAATCACCATGGCAATGGACAAAAAGTTGGCACTTGTTATGATTGCCACTCTACCACTGATATTTGTTGTGGTATACAGTATCTCCCGTATGGGTGTGCCGCTTTATTCCAAGGTGCAACAATCGGTTGACGGAATGGTAAGGGTAGTGCGCGAGGATGCACAGGGCATAAGGGTTATCAAGGCCTTGTCCAAGGTGGATTATGAGAACGCCCGCTATGACAGAGCGAACCTTGTGCTAAGACAAAACGAAACCAAGGCCGGGGTAATTATGGGCGTGGTGAACCCCGTTATGACATTGCTGATGAATATGGGCATTGTAGCGGTAATTGCCGTAAGCGCCTATTTTGTGGCAAGCAATCAATCCTCCTCTGCAACGGTTATTGCCTTTATGCAGTATTTTACGCTGATATCCATGGCTATGATGTCACTTTCCCGCATGTTTGTTATGTACACCAAGTGTGCCGCTTCGGCAAAGCGTATATCTGCGGTTATGGAACAGGTAAGTGAGCTTGAAATACAGGAAGACGACGGAAGAGGTGACAGCACAGCGCACATCTCCTTTGAAAACGTAAGCTTTTCCTATCTTGGCAAAAAGAACAACCTTAAGGACATATCCTTCTCTCTTAAAAAGGGCGAATCACTTGGTATCATAGGTGCGACGGGAAGCGGCAAGTCCACAATTTTGCGTTTGCTTATGCGATTTTACGACGTCGGTGCAGGTGTAATACGCATCAACGGAAAGGATATACGCGCCTATAACAAAGAAGAGCTTACCGCTATGTTCGGTGTGGTTTTCCAAAACGATTTCATTTATGCGGATACCATAGAAGAAAATATTCGCTTTGGGCGCGACATTAAAAGTGAGGACATTGTAAATGCGGCAAAAACAGCACAGGCCCACGACTTTATAAGTTCTTTTTCCGATGGCTATGCCCACGCCGTTTCCGCAGGCGGCACCAACCTGTCCGGCGGTCAGCGGCAGCGCTTGCTTATATCCCGCGCAATAGCGGGGGCGCCCGATATACTTATACTTGACGACTCCTCATCCGCCCTTGACTATAAAACCGATGCAAACCTGCGGGCGGCACTTGGGGCGGCGTTACCGAACTCCACCGTTATAACCGTGGCGCAAAGGGTAAGCTCGGTTAAAAACTGCGACCTGATATTGGTTATAGAGGACGGCGCCGTTATAGGCTGCGGTAAGCACGAGGAGCTTATGGAAAGCTGTCTTGAGTATAAGGAGATAAGCGACTCGCAGATGGGAGGTGCTTTTCTTGACTGACAAAAAGACAAAGCCCAAGAACAGAAAAGGCATATTTTTAAGGCTTAGCAAGTACGTTTTACAGCAATGGCCCCTGTTTGTACCTGCGCTTGCGCTTACCCTAGGTGCAAACCAGCTGTCCCTTTTGGGACCCCGTTATTCAGGTGCGGCTATTGATGCAATTGAGTTGGAAAGCGGCGTGAACTTTTCCGCCGTTTGGGAAAACATAGGCTATATGCTTGCCTGCTATATTGTATCCGCACTTCTTTCCTACGCGCTGTCGGTAGTTATGATACAGCTTAGCCAACGGATAATTTACAAAATGCGAAAGCAGGTTTTTGAAAAGCTTACAACACTGCCCGTGGG
This sequence comes from Clostridia bacterium, assembly GCA_017397955.1. GTDB lineage: Bacteria > Bacillota > Clostridia > Oscillospirales > CAG-382 > SIG636. Next base: position 63,010 of record JAFQHL010000049.1, on the reverse strand, counting down.
ATATTTTGATACCCACGCAACGGGCGACATTATAAGCCATCTTTCTTACGACATCGACACCATCAACAGCACCCTCTCCCACGACCTTATACAGGTTATGACAAGCCTTTATACCGTTATCGGCTCCCTTGCGTTTATGTGGCAGATATCAAAGCCCATGATACTTATATTTACGCTGACCGTGCCGGTATCCATACTTTTTACCCGCTATCGCTCTAAAAAAGTACGCCCGCTTTTCAGCAGACGTTCAAAAAAGTACGGCGAGCTTAACGGCTTTGCAGAGGAAATGCTTACCGGCTCCCGCACTATTTCGGCTTACGGAAGGCAGGCTGTAATATCCGACCGTTTTAATAAAATCAACGATGAGGCTATGGATGCCTTTTATAAGGCGGAATACAATGCCGCCCTGCTTTTCCCCACCATAAACCTAATTAACAACCTTTCCCTTACCCTTGTGGCGGTTATGGGCGGTATACTGTATATGTTCTCTCAAAACGGTACTGTGCTTGCAGGCTCTGTATTCTTTATATCCCTTGGCGGCGTGGCTCAGTTTGTACAGTATTCAAGGAAGTTTGCGGGCCCTATAAATGAGTTTTCCAATATTCTGCACGAGTTTCAGTCTGCCTTTTCCGCGGCAGAGCGTGTGTTTGCCATACTGGACGAGGAGCCTGAAAAGGCAGATATAACGAACGCCAAGGAATTGAAGACGGTTAAAGGCGATGTTGCCCTTAACGACGTAAGCTTTGGCTATACACAGGATAAAACAGTGCTTAAAAACCTTAGCGTAAATGCCAAAAAGGGTCAGACCGTGGCTATTGTAGGTCCAACAGGCGCAGGCAAGACCACCATTATAAACCTGCTTATGCGCTTTTATGACCCGCAAAGCGGCGAGATTCTGATAGATGGTACCTCCTCTACAAAGCTAAAGCGCACAGACCTGCGGCTTGCCTTTAATATGGTTCTTCAGGATACGTGGCTGTTTTGCGGCACCATATACGAAAACATAGTGTACGGCAGAGAAGATGCCACGCCCGAGGAGGTCTATGCGGCAGCAAAATCCGCAAAAATAGCATCGTATATAGAAAGCTTGCCCAACGGTTATGACACAGTGCTTTCCGATGACGGCGTTAACATATCCAAGGGACAAAAACAGCTTATAACCATTGCCCGCGCCTTTCTTTCCAAAGCGCCCATACTTATTCTGGACGAGGCAACATCAAACGTTGACTCCCGCACAGAGATACAGATACAAAGCGCTATGACCGAGCTGATGAAGAACAAGACCTGCTTTATTATTGCACACAGGCTTTCCACCATCCAAAATGCCAACACCATTCTTGTGGTAAAGGACGGCACTATTATAGAGCAAGGAAACCACGATACCCTTATACAGCAAGGCGGATTCTACTGTTCTTTGTACAATTCTCAATTCCATTGATTATTCATACTTTATAATAAAAGGCAACCGCCATTAAAAAGCGGTTGCCTTCTTTTTTACATTATCTTACAGCTAAAAAACTTTGCTAACCTATTATTTAGTGGTTTTGCGCTTTTTGTTTTTTTTCACAATCAGCAGAACAATAGCAATTATTGCCAAGCTTATGCCGCCGATTATACCCCAACGCAAAGGCTTGTTAGCCCAGAAAATCATAAAGCCGCTGGAAGATACGGAAACGTTTTCAATTGTTTCGTTATAGGTATTGGTTTCTTCGTTTTCTCCGGTAGCAGTATCTGTACAGATTATCTGAACATTCTGATACAAGCCTTCGGCTATTTCGAAAGTAATCTTTCCGTCATTTGCTTCCAATTCGGTTGCAAGTGCCTTATCAGCAAGATTGATTGCTTCCTTAATTACCTTACCGTCTTCGTCAACCATATTAACAACAAGACTCTTAAGCTCACCGCCGTCGTCGGTAGGAATAAGTGTTACAAGCTGGCTTTCGGTTTGATATCTGCCGCCGTTTTCCAAACCGGAAATTGCTACAACGGGTGCGGTGCGGTCAACAACGAACTCAACGGTTGCATCCTTAATATCGCTGAATGCATCGTTATCTGCCTTGTCGGTAGAGGAAACAACCAGCTTATACTCGCCTTCCTCAACAAACAACGTCTTGCTTATCTTGTAGGTGTACTTCATCCATGCACCGTTGCCGCCTTCTTCGGTAACGCTGTAATCGGTGTCTTTAACAAGTACCTTGTCATTAAGAGTTACCACATACTCCTTCAAGGGGTCAACGTTAATCTCAACGAGAACCACGTCGTCATTAACGTTTTGTACATAGTATTTATCAAGCAATTCCACTACGCTTTCGTCAAGCTCAAAGGTAGAGCCTTCACGGTTAACGGAGAAGGTTACAAGTGCATCTTCGCCGGAGCGCTGTTCGGAATACTTTTCACCGTCAGCGTTTTCAAGAACAACCTCTGAATATGCGTTGCCCGCCTTATCAACCACGGTACAAGTAATACGATAAATACCGTCGGTTTCAAGGTTGCTTACCGTGAACATCTTACCATTGGTTATATCAGCAATTTCGCCGCCGTCTATCTGCTTGGTTTCCCAAGTGTTGCCGTTCTTAATAACTGCGGTAACAACAGGGGTAAATACATCAAGGTTTGTATCGGTTGCGCTCATAACAAAGCCAATATTACCCTCGGAATTGTTTGCGGACCGGTCAACAATCTTTTCAATTGTGACAACAGGGTTGGTAAGGTCAACATAAAAGCTCTGCTCTGCAATGTCTGCAATCGCGTTGCCCGCCTTATCTCTGTAATCAAAATCGAATACATAAAGCGCATCTGCCGCATAAGTAATGGTTGCGGTATGAACGTCGCCGTCTGTTGTCCATTGACTTACGGTAGGAAGCTGTACATCTGCACCATTATCGGTTGCCTTAAGGCTTATGCTTATTCTGCCTGTTTCAAAGTTGTGCTCTGTTACGGTAATTGTTGCTGTTCTTTGAGCTTTATAGTAATTGCCGTTCAAAGAATCGTTATTGTCGTAAGACACATTAACTACAGGCGCGGTCTTATCAACGGTAAATCTCTCAGGTGCAAGAGAAGCACCAAAGTCCACATCGGCACTTGCATTTTCTGCAGCATCCGTGCAGGAAACGTCAAAGGTGTAGTCGCCGTCTCTGTCGAAAGTAACGTAAGCAACGTTGGTTGTGTTGTCGCCGTTACCACTGCCTTCTACGGTTGTCCAACCGGTAATTGCGGGGACGTATCCGTGGGGGTTGGTTATTGCAAGCTCAACCAATTCGGGGTCAAAATTGCGTTCGGTAACAACGATGGTTGCTGTGCGATTAGCTCTGAAGTATACACCGTCTGCAAAGCTTGTATCGCCGTTGTTATTATCGAAGTTTACTTCAATAATCGGTGCAGTAATGTCTATCTTAATTTCACATTCTGCGCTGTTGGAATTTCCTGCGTTATCCTTTGCGGATACTATAATCTCTACAGCATTGCTGTTGTTCAAATCCTTATCAACAACAATCGCATCAAGCTTGCTCCACTCCTGTACAAGGTCATCATAAGTGGGGTTTTCCGTATCGAAGGAATACAAAACGCCGGATTGTGTTGTTGTACCCATGTTTTTAACTTCATAGGTGATTTCCGCTAAGCCGGCATACGCTTCCGTTTCACCAATCTTGGGATCTATAACAAAAACCGCAACGGTTACATCGGAGTTGTAAATGCCATAAGTAGGTTCAGGAACAATGGTAATTTCGGGTTTAACAGACTCTACAATAGGAACTGTATCGTCTACTATAATACCGTTTGTGCTTATATAAGCTATATTACCTGCATAGTCTATAATCCTTACATAAACAACGAACTGTTCATCGGCAAGAACGGTAAGACCGTTGAAAGGTTTCCAAGTGGAAACTTCATCAAGCTGTGTAGCCGTCTTTGCGGTCTTATCGGAGGTCTTGTAATAACATACAGAATCAATATCGGTAGTCAAGTCATTGGCAATTACGGAGACATCTACCGAATCCTTGCTCCAAAGACCGAAGGTTAAGAACTGAATCAACGTTTCCCAAGGCTCAAATTCACCTGCTGTAACCGTACCTACAGGTTTGGTCTTGTCAACAGCAAACTTGTAAGGAGTAACGCTGTCACCTGTGTCAACACCCTGGTTTGTGTTGCCCGCAAGGTCTGTATAGCTTAATGCAAAGGTGTAGTTAGCATCTGCAGAAAAGTTAATGACAGCGGAGTGGACTGTGTTCTCGCCAACACCTACGGTGGTCCACGCACCAATTAAGCTCTTACAATCGGAAATAACAGCATGACCGTTAGCGTCAACCGCGGTGATAAGTATGCCGTCGCTTGCAACAAGCTTATCAAAGTGAGCGCGTCTTTCCGTAATAGAAACCGTAGCTTTTCTTGTTGCGGAGAAATAGCCCTTGTCACCAACAACCTTGTTAGCTTCGTTGTTGCTGTAGCTTACGGAGATTGTGGGCGCAGTTATGTCTATATCAACAGCAACAGACGCGGTTTTAACATTACCGGCATTATCGGTAACCACAACATAAAGAACAACATCACAGCTATTGTTATCCTGTGCTTTAATGGTAACTGTCTTAGAGAACTCGTGTACCAAATCGGTGAATACGGGGGTGTTTTCGCCTTCGGAAACATAATCAGCCATTTCGTAATTAAAGCTGAATATTACTTCTTCGGGTTGAGAAACCTTGCCGTCGCATTCTACCCAGTACTTAATTTCCTTTATACCGGAATATGCGGTTTCTGTTTGCTCACGAACATCTATAAGTACGTCTACGTCGCCATTATACAAGGGCTTGCCGTTATGACTGTGCTCTGTAGCTTCAGGGGTCAATGTTATATCGGAAGGTGTATCGTCTACAACATAACCGTCAGAGCAGATGTACTTGTAGTTGCCGGCTTTATCCGTTATCTTAAGATAAATTACAAATCTTTCGTCTGCAGAAACCGTAAATTCGGGGTCAGCCGTTATATCGGTCCAATCGGTCACTGCATCAAGCGCACTTCTTGTTTTAATAAGGGTGTCGCTTGTCTTGTAATACTCTATCGAGTGTACAGGGCTGGTTGCATCGTCATCGGTTGCAGAAATGCTTACGGTTTCGCCGCTGTAAAGACCAAAGGTCAAGAACTCAAGCAGCTTGTCCCAAGTTTCGGCATCTGCGGTGATTGCAGCGGTGGGCTCTGTCTTATCTACAGTGAAAGTATAAGGTGTTTGCTGTCCTTCGGCATCAAAGATATTGCAAACATTGCCCGCCAAATCGGTATAAGAGATAGAGAAGGTATAGTTTGCGTCTTTATCATAACTGAGAACAGCAGTGTGGGTTGTGCTGTCGGGAGTTTGACCGATGCTTTCGGTCCATATTATATTGCCGAACAGCTTGCTTATATCTGCAACATAGCCCTGGGCATCAACAGCCAAAGCCTCGCCGTTAACAACAATGGGATTGCCCTTTGCATCCACAGCCTTAACCTTTATGCCTGCAATGGCGTCAGCTTCTATAAAGTGACCGCTTCTTTCGGTAACGATTATACGCGCTTCTCTGTCTGCGCCGTAATAGCCTCTGCCGTTCACAACCATATTGGGAACGTTGTTGTTATACTCAATCTTAATTGCGGGAGGCTCTTTATCGATATCCAAAGCTTGAGATGCACTGTATACGTTGCCTGCGTTATCAATAACCTCTACAGTCAAAACCACGTTACAGCTATTGTTTTCGGAAGCTAAAATAACTATTTCCTTTTCAAAGCTGTAATAAAGATCTCCAAAGGTAGGAACCTTGTCACTGTTAGCTTCGTAATCCTCCATAGTGTAATCCAACATCTTTATGGGTTCGCGCATGGTAACAACGCCGTCGCACTCTACTTTGTAAGTAACCTCTTTAATGCCGGAATATGCACCGTTGGGATTCTCGTTAACCCTTATAATTGCATGAACGTCCCCGTTATACAAGGGAATATCATTATGATAACGGTTTGTTTCATCAAGAGTAATGGTAATACCGGAAGGCTCTGCTTCTACTATATAACCATCGGAGCAAATGTAATCATAGTGACCTGCATAGTCTTCATATCTGAAATAGAAAACTGCCTTTTCGTTTGCTTTAATAGTGTGACCCTCTACGTAAGTCACAAAGTCGTCGTCGGCATAACAGCTGTCCAGCTTTTCACGGCTGAGAAGCGTTGTGGAGTCTGTTCTGTATACCATAAAGCTCTTTATGCCACTGGTTGCGTCGTTTGCCGTTGCAGTAACTTCAACTTCGTTCCGGCTCCACAACCCGAAGGTAATGGTGCTTAACAAAGTATCCCATGTGTGGGTGCCGTCAATTGTTACGGAAGCGGTGGGTGCATCAGTATCAACCGCAAACTTATCGGAAACGTGGTTGAAATTATTCCCAAAGATATCTGTGTAATTGAAGGTGAAAGTATAGCGTGCGCTACCGTTAAACTCAATGTAATAAGTATGTGTAGCCCCGTCGGGGTTACCTTCAACCTCTGCGGTTTCACAAGGCTTGATTACGTATGTTGTTTCATCTGCGGGATTACCCTTGGTTTCGGAAACAACTATTGAAGCTTCAGCTTTTTCAAATACAGTAGTTCTGCCTGTAATAACAATCTTCGCTATACGCTTTGCGTTATAGCACTTTACATCGCCAAAGGGGTCATAGGGTGCAGGGTCATCAACATAGGTTGCTTCCATGGTAAAGAGAGTTACGCAAATATTTAAAGTAATCTCTTTGATAGTGGTGTTTCCTGCGTTATCGGTAACTGTAACAGTTACTTTAACACCGTCGCTGTTAAATTTTTCAGAGTCGATTGTTAATTGCTTTTCAAGGCTTGTTTCAAGTGCGGAATATTCAGGATTTTCCACATCAAAGGTATACAAATCGCCTGTTTCTACAACATCGCCTGCTTCTATCTTGTAGGTGATGCTTGCAATGCCTGCGGAAATCTGCTCATCGGTAGCAGTTATGTCAAGCACTACGTCAGAATTGTAATATCCGTTTGTAGCCTCGGGTGCTTTGATATCAGCGTTCGGGTCGGTTACGTCATATACAATTACATTTGTGTGTGCATAGCTGTACAAGCCTGCATTGTCGGTAATCTTTGCGTAAACAACAAACATTTTGTTGCCGTCAACGCTTATGACACCTGTGTAGGGTTGCCATTCGCTTACGGCATCAAGAGCAGTTCTGTCCTTTATTTGGTCAGAGCCTTCTTCAATAAAATACTGAACGTTATAAACACCGGAGAGGTTGTCGCTGGGGTTAACAGTAAAATCAATTCCGTTTTTATCACTGATTTCGCGGGTAATTATTGTAATGTTGGAATCCCAATTACTTATCTTATCGTTAAGGATTTGACCCGCAGGATTAAAGGTGTCTATTTTGATTGTGATTTCGTTCTTTCCGCCGTATATACGACCTGTCCTTACGTTTTTCACGAACAAACGAAGTTCATGCTCGTCATCTCCGGAAACTACAATCTCATTTTTCCACTCTTCCACGGAATTGACATTTTTCCCCTTGCCTACACCTATAATGTAGTCCTCTTTTGCCTTGATGGTAACATCATCTATAAACCACTCGTTAGAACTGTTTGTCTTGGGGCCTTCGATAACGTAATAGTCGTTTTCGATGACGCCGTTTTCTACTACAAGAGTGAAATAAACGGGTGCTGAAGCATTATAATTATCATCGCCTGCCATTATTGCGCCGAACACAACAGTGCCAACCTCAAGTGTGAAAACAAACTCGCCTGTTCCCTCGTCCTTGGTTACTACGCCGTTTTCATCCTCGTGGATAAAGTATTCTATTGCGCCGGTGCCGAACTTTGTTTCGTCTTTGGGACGTGCAACGGGAAGTACAAAGGCGTTGTCGCCGTTTATCATTTTAACTTCGGCATCTTCGCCCAACTCTGTCATACCGTCATAGAAAGCAATATACTGGTCGGCTTTATTAACCGTTAAGGTGTAAGAAGCGGTGTTTTGATTAAAACGCTCATCGTCGGTAAAGGTAACAGATATTTCTATTTCACCTGCGCCTGCAATTTCAAACTCACCCGTTGCAGAATCAAAGGTGTTTTCAACAATAAACTCTTCGCCGTCTACTACAGAGTAAACGATTGCAAAATTGTTGTTTATCGGTGCAGATCTTGCGGGGTTAGAAAACTTATTGTCGTTATAGTTAAAGGCAATTTCTACGGTTTCGTCTTTTTCGAAGAAGATATTAAAGTCTGCCTTGTTGATGGTGAGTGTGTAAGAAGCTTCGGTAGCTTTATACTGCTCATTTTCTTCGTAGCTTGCGGTGATGATTACGGTGCCTGCCTTGTATATGGTAAGCTTGCCGTTTTCGTCAACCTCTGCCACTGTGTTGTCAGAGGAAGAATAGGTAATTTTGCCTACGGTTGCTTCATATATCGGAGATGCTGCGTTTGTAAAATCATCGCCATAAGTTATGTCATCAACTTCGGTGCCCTTTTCAAATTCTAAGCTCTGGTCTGCCTTATTGATGGTGAGTGTGTAAAAAGCCTCGGCAGAATTGTACTGTTCGCTTTCTGCTGCGGTAGCGGTAATAATTACTGTACCTGCCTTATGTATGATAAGATTGCCGTTTCCGTCAACCTCTGCTACTGTGTTATCAGAGGAAGAATAGGTAATTTCGGTCTCTGCGAATGCTTCGTTTTTATATTCTTGACCGTAAGTAATCTCTGTATCATTGGTGCCGTTTTCGAACGCTACGGTCTGGTCAGCTTTGTTTATGGTAATTTCATAAGAAGCTTCAGCAGCCTCATACTGTTCGGTTTCTGCTGCGGTAGCGGTAATGGTTACGGTGCCTGCCTTCTTTATGATGAGCTTACCATTTTCGTCAACCTCTGCTATCTCATCGTCAGAGGAAGAATAGGTAATATCGGTATTTGCAGAAGCTGTGTTTTTATACTCGTCACCGTAGGACAAAGCTTCTATATTGACAGTGCCGTTTTCAAATACCACGGTCTGCTCTGCCTTATTGATCGTAATGGTATAAGAAGCTTCGGCGGCCTTATACTGCTCGCTTTCTGCGGCGGCGGCAGTGATGATCACAGTGCCGGCCTTGTGTATGATAAGTGCGCCGTTTTTGTCAACCTCTGCTATATCATCGTCAGAGGAAGAATAGGTAATATCGGTATTTGCGAAGGCTTCATTCTTGTATTCTTGACCGTATGTAATTGTCTGCGGAGCATCGCCTTTTTCAAAATAAACAGGAGGGTTGTGCTCTGCACGGTATATTGTAATCTCGTAATTTGCGGTCGCCTTTTCATAATAGTCGTTACCTGCAAGAGAAGCAGTTATGGTAACGGTAACACTTTCCTCGCCTGCGGGTACTCTAAGTGCGGTAAGCACGCCGTTTTCATCAACGCTTGCAACGGTGTTGTCAGAGCTGCTGTATAGAACGGTGCCACCTTCATAGCCGCCGCTTACCGTATTAGTGTATGTATCGCCAACACAAACAGCATCGGGGTTAATATCACCAAATACCAAAGCTTCAGGCTCTGCCTTAACAACAACAAGGGTATATTCTATGCTTAAATCTTCATAAAGCTCGCCGCCGTCTTTAACTGCGGTAATGGTAACCGTACCGGGCATTTTAAGGGTAACAACGCCGTCTTCATCAACCTCGGCAACATCCGTGTTATCGGAGGTATAGGTAACCGCACCGTCACCGGAGCCGCCTCTTACGGTGTTGGTGTAACCTTCAGGTACATTCCATACAATAGATTCAGGAACGGTGTTTTTCCAAGCAAGCTCTCCCTGAATGCCTGCAACAACCTCTACTGTATAGCTTGCAGAGGCAGAAATATAGCTGTCGGTTTCTTTTCTTGTAACGGTTATTATTGCCTTACCTATGGCTTTAGGCGTAAGTACACCGTATTCATTTACGGTAACAACCTCTTCCTTATCGGAACTGTAAGTATACTCAGGATCGGCAACGCTGTCGTTCAACTTGTTGGTAGCGTTTTCATCTGTATACTTAATTTCCAAGTGGTCCTTATCAAAGCTTAGTGCTGCATCTGCTTTTGCAACAACGTCTATATACGCACTGCAAAGAATATCGCCTTCCCTTGCTGTTTTCATATAAGCGTGAAGGGTAAATGTGCCCGCACGGTTAAAAGTTACGCGGAAATAGCTGGTAGCATCCTGCATAGGGAAGCCGCCTGCGGGACCAAAGTCACCGTAAAACTCATACCATTTTCCGTCTTTGGATTCTTTGTATTCAAGCTTTTCTATGGCATCGGGATCGCTAAACTCAAAGGAGCCTAAAACAAGAGTTCCTTTATCTCCGTTTGCTACGGTAGCAAACTCAAACTCGGTAGCTGTGCCTACAACAAAGGTCTTTTCGTCAATATCTGTATTAAGCACGCTTCCGCCGGATACTTTTACGGTGGACTTGGAAGAGCAAAGAATATGACCGCTGTCTGCAACCTTCATATAGGCATCAAGGGTATAGGTGCCCGCCTTTTTAAAAGTTACGCGGAAATAGCTGGTTGCATCCTGCATGGGGAAGCCGCCTGCGGGACCGAAATCACCGTAAAACTCATACCAGTTTCCGTCTTTGGATTCTTTATATTCAAGCTTTTCTATGGCATCGGGATCGCTAAACTCAAAGGAGCCTAAAACATAAGTTTCCTTATCTCCGTTTGCTACGGTAGCAAACTCAAACTCGGTAGCTGTGCCTACAACAAAGGTCTGCTTGTCTATATTGGTAGTCAGTTCGCTTGAGCCTTTCACATTTACCGTAGCTTGGGTAGAGCAAAGAACAGCACCGCCCTCTGCTGCCTTCATATAAGCGTTAACGGTATAAACGCCCGCTTTTTTAAAGGTTGCGCGGAAATAGCTGGTAGCATCCTGCATAGGGAATCCGCCCGCGGGGCCGAAGTCACCGTAAAATTCGTACCAGTTTCCGTCTTTGGATTCTTTGTATTCAAGCTTTTCTATGGCATCGGGATCGCTAAACTCAAAGGAACCCAAAACCATAGTACCGTAATCTGCGTTTGCTTCGGTGGAAAACTCAAATTCAGCAGCTGTACCGGTAACAAAGCTCACCGTGTCTATATTCGTGGTCAAAGAGCTTCCTTCCATAGCAAGAATATTGGCGGGAAGCAAGGATAAAACCACTACTATAGCTAAAAACAGCGCCACAGTACCACGCATCTGATTGTTTTTAGTGTTTCTTTTCATAATTCACACTCTCCTTGATTTGCTTATACACTTTATAGTACTTCCCGTCTATAACGCTGTGAACAGCAAAAGACAGGATTGTAACAGTAAGAATAGGGAACATTATTTTTTCGGGTATATAATTACAAATAATGTCGCTTATTATAAAGCCCAAGCCCAAAATTATAATTATATAAACAACTATGTTTGTTAGTCCTGCAGAAAATTTAACTGCGCCCGGTAAAAGCTGCTTCTCTAACCGCTTTTGCAGAACCAGCGCTTCCAGACGGTCGGACAAAAGTTTTTTAAGGGAATAGTTTGCCGCCAAAAACAAAATCAATCCCAGCCAAAACACAGCAGCTATTACGTATGCCCCCGCGTTGCTTTGATTCTCGGCAATACGCGGTATATACGAAATAAAGCTTAGAGAAAGGCTTGATACAGATATCGCCGCAAAAGCGACAAGCAACAAAAACCTTGCTTTTTTAACGGTAAATGCAAGCATTGCAACCCCTCCTAAGCAATAATCTCGTCTGTATGAATATAAGTAATTTCATATTCAACCACAAACTCATTGCCTGCAGACTGTTGGCTTAATACCGTTGTTTCAGCAGCAGCCATAACGGGTGTTTCGGAAAGCACCGTAGTTTCACTGGCGGTTGCTTGGGAAAGAACGGTAGTTTCATTGGCAGCACCATCAGAGCCTACCAACTGCTGTGTGTTCAGCTTTTCCGTTGCCATTGCTCCGTAAGGTGCGGATTCCACTTGCTTTATCAGCTTGCCGGATGCGGAAATTTTATCTGTTATTTTGCCTCTTTCATTATTGATACGGCTTGTTTTAAAGGTTTTATCACCGGTTTTTTCGTTGTGGTTTCTTATGTTTTCGATTGCTTTTCTTGCGGTGGAGCCGGTAATATCGCCGATAACCTTAGGTATTTTTAAGTAGAAGAACACAAAGACAGAAACAATTAACATAAGAATGGTAAGAATTGCACCGCCCATGAATATGTATCTATATACTTCGTACGTCATATTCTGTCCCCCTCCTTAACCTTCCGCTTTTTCGGTTTTCACTGTTTCTATCTTGCTCTTAGTGGTTTCTACACTTTCTATAATAGAAGAAACACTGTCCTTAAGGCCTATACCGGTCATTAGTGAACAGTTAGTTTTTATGTCTTCCAATAATGTTGTAATTTCGCTTTTAGAAGAAACTTCACAAAAATACTCTACATTATTTCTAATCATAGAAACTGTTTCTTTCCACACACGAAGCTTTAAGTCAATATCGTATTTAAGCGCATCTTTCTGTAAAGTTTGCACTTTATTCCAAAGGGTTTCGTACTCTTTGTAGAGATTTACAAACTGTTCTGCATTTTTAAATTTTTGAATATTCTGTAAACAAGAAGCAATATCACAATATATTTTTGCTACGGGATATCTGTCACCTGCATGCTGAAACCAAGTTGCCGCAGTTATATACTTATCATCTTTTACAGCTACACTGGAGAAAAACATACAAGCTTCGCCGATTTGGTAGCAAACATCCTCGTAGCCCTTGGGGTTGCTCTCCTTAAGCTCTTCCAGCACTTTTACGGTGGAAGAATACCCCATCATATTTTTCTGGTCAAGACCGCCCTTAAGTTTGGTAAAAACTGCACTGTCATCACCGGTAAGCTTGTCGTCATCAATAAGGAAGTTTATAAGACCCTTGTTATCACCGTCACCTAAATAAGCTTCTACGCGGGTAGGGTCGGTAACAATAGCTTCGTAATAGTCTTCGGGAGAGTCGGCGTTGGCAAGAATATAATCGTAATTCTCTCTCTTTTTATTTTCGGCTGCCAAATATCCCCAAACAGAGGTGCCCGCAAATACAAGAGTCAACGCAACGCAAGCGATAAATTTATAAAGCTTTCTCTTTTGTTTCTTTTTATATAGGTCGTCTATTTCCTCGTAATGCTCCAACGCGTACATCAATTCTGCAGCAGACTGATAACGGTCGTTGGGGTCACGTTGTGTGCATTTTTGAATAATTCTTTCCAAGCCGCTGGAAAGCGCAGGATTTATCTCTCTTATGGGCTTTATCTCATAAGGAGGTTCGCAAGGGTTCATACCCGTTACCAAGTGATAAAGGGTGGCCCCCAAACAGTAAATATCTGTTCTGGCATCGGTTTGTCCCATGCCGCCAAACTGCTCCGGCGCGGCGTAACCGACAGTACCAAGACAGGTTGTATCCGCCAAGTTCTTCTCCTTAAACTCACGGGCGGTACCAAAGTCAATCAAGGTAACATTGCCGTCGGGCTTAAGCATAACATTTGCGGGCTTCATATCTCTATAAATAATTGCAGGATTCCTTGTATGTAAATATCCCAATACATCGCACAGCTGCTTTGCCCAAGCAATTACGTGTTCCTGTGGCTGTGCACCGTATTCATCAAGAGCCTTATTCAAGGAGTTACCTTGAATATAGTCCATAATGATTATAAACGAATCGTTTGTATCTATAACGTCTACTATGCTGGGAAGGTTGGGGTGATTAAGCTTTTTAAGAATATCAGTTTCTGCCACAAGTCCCTGTTTAACGATTTCAAAATCCTTAACGCCGTCCTTGCGAACTTCTTTTACCGCCCATTGCTTATTCGCCTTTTCATTCATGGCGAGATAAACAACGCTCATACCGCCTTGTCCAACTTTATTCAGTATTTTATACTTACCATCTACAAGTGAACCTATCTCAAGCATTTTTAATCTCTCCTTAGAATGTTCTTACAAGAGCGACTGATATATTATCCCTCTCTTTGCGAGCTTTGTTAAGCTCAATAAGCGAATCTGCATTGGTGTTCATCATATACTCATCAAGCAGCACATTGGGGTTTAGCTTTTCATAAATCTCTGCCGCCGAAATCTCGTGACGGAATCCGTCGGAGCAAAGCATATAAACCGCATTGCCGTGAACATCGCCGAAAAACATATCGGGGTATACAGCATCCGATGCGCCTACACATTGCAAAAGCACACTTCTTCGATTATCGTGCTCTGCCTGCTCCTCGGTCATATTGCCAAGCGCAACCTCTCTTGCTACAAAGGTCTGGTCATTAGTTATTTGCTTCAAACCTTCGCTTATTTCATAAGCGCGGGAGTCACCAACATTTAAGATGTAATATCTGTTCTGAGTGATAAGCATGGCAACAACCGTTGTGCCCAAATGAACACCTTGTCTGGCACCAAAGGCTTTTATGGTATTGTTTTGCTCTACCACAATATTGGTCCACTGCTCTCTTATCACAGAGTCCTCAATAGGTGCACCGCAAAGCACGGGAAGCTGGTTATACAACCAATTGTCAAAGGCACGAATTACCGATGCACTTGCAACCTCGCCCTTCTCAAGGCCGCCCATACCGTCACAAAGTACTGCAAAAACCATTCTGCCCTGAGGGGTGTTGACCACCTTTACAGAAAGGCTATCCTGATTTGTTGTTTTTACTAAACCTACATCCGTTCTTGCGGAAACTATAAAATTCATCCTTATTCCCCCACGTCTATGTAACATCAAATACAGCTATAAGCGACCATACAACAAGTATAATGCGAAGCATACCATCGTTGACCAATAGCATCTATGCGCCAGCGATAATGGAAAAAGCAATAATGCCACCGTTTATCAACGCACAGATTTCTAACAACACATTGTGAAGTTTCGCGTTGTCAAGTCCAATTGGGAATGTTGTTAACGTCGTTTTCACTCTTGCCCTTCACAATAGTTTTCTTTTTAATCTGCAGTAATATAGTTAGAACTAAATTTATAACTGCAAACAGTACAACTAAGTATCCTATGATGGTAACATCATAGGTAATAGTATACATTGGAGCACCACCCCCGTAAATCATAGGAAAACAGCTTTCAATATATCCCAGCAACAGTGTTCCGATTGATATAAGCAATTCAAGGATCGCTGCAGTAATGCTTAATTTGAAACACATCAAAAATATGAGAACAACCTCTATACCTCCAATAACTGCAACAGTATACAATTCGTTGTTGCAGGATTTGGTATATACTGGGTGCTCCTTAATGTCCTCCGACTCTTGAATTGCTATCTGAGAATGGCCGGTGCTTTTCTCGTATATATTTATGCAATCAAATGAACTAAGCAAAATGAAAAGCAACACAATTGCAATTGTGATAAATTGAAGGGTTTTTATTGATATCTTTGACAATTTCACTGCAATGTGCTCCCTTACCAAACTAATAAAGATTAAACTCAAAATCCTCGTTGGCAAGTTTTATCTTTGTGCCGTGTGCAATCTTTGTTTCCACGTTGCTCTGAATCATCTGACCGTTTACATAGGTATGATTTGTAGAGTTAGTGTCAACAACAAAATACTCACCGTCGCGGGATATGATATTAGCGTGGCTTCTGCTGATAGCAGAGTTGTCGCCAATAAAATAATCAACATAGCTCTTTTCCTTGCCGATGCGGAAAACAGGCTTGTTGAGATCAATCTTCTCATTGTTCTTTGAGCGAATCAAATGAGGTCTGGACTGCGTAGCGGCAGAAACACCCAAAACCGTAGTTTCGCCAATGCCGCCACCTACACCAAGAACCGTTGTTTCACCAAAGTTCATAGCGTTACCTTGAGGCATTTGAGGCGGTGTATATGTAGGCTGGGGATTAACAGGAGCCTGAACCGGCGGTGTAACAGGATTTTGCTTAACAGGTGTTTGAACAGGCACCGCCTTCTGAACGGGAGCCTGTGTAGCAGGCTTTACAGGAGCTTGCTGTGCGGGAGCCTGCTGTGCGGGAGCTTGCTGTATAGAAGCCTGCTGCCCGGGAATGGCAAAACCCTGATTTGCAGGTGCTGCCTGTCCGGGTATAGAGAAGCCTGTTTGTGCAGGCATTTTCTTAGGTTGAGGCGCCACGGCAGCGGGCTGAGTTTGCGCGTTTTTCTTTGCCGCCTTCTGTTGTTTATAAAGCTCTGCATTTTCCTTGTTGTAATGCATTAACAATCCAAACATAGACATCTTCTTGCCGGAAGTTTCCGATTGAACAGGCGGTTGCTGAATCGGAGGCTGTTGAACAGGCGATGTATTCACATTTGCCTTGTTTACCGGAGGCTGTGTAACAGATTTCTGCTGAACAGGAGGTTGAGCAGGAATCGGCTGTTGAACAGGTTGTTGTGCGGGTTTCTGTACAGGCTGTTGCTGAACAGCAGGTTGTGTTTGCTGCTGCAAAGGTGTCTTTTGAATAGGAGGCTGCTGAGATTGAACAGGCGCCGCGGCTCCATCAATATTATCCAGCAAGCTTTTAAAATCTTCCAAAGAAAATACAGGTGCGCTGTTTAGGTAATTTATAATTTTTGCCACATGGTCACAGTTCTCTGTTTGGTCAAACTGAGTACTAAACATAATATTCTTGAAGAAAGCTCCAAGGTCTACCGTTCTCAAATCATCGGATATAACAGGCAAACATATAAGAACAGTTTTGCAAGTAGAAACGTCGGCAAAAATATAATCCAAATCCAAAATTATGGAATTAACATCTATCATATAATCTTCTGCCGAAAGCATAGCGTCAACAATACCGTTAAAAACGCCAATCAACCTTTTTTTATTAACCTGCCCTGTAAAAAACTGCTTTACGGAAATTTTTGCAGATACATCATACTTTATGTACTTTGTAGCATCCATTTGGGTAAACAATGTGGGTGCCAAACCGGGAATTTTGTTATTTGTAAGCATCCCTAAGCTCATAGTATCCAACATATCATCTTCTGCCAGTGTATATACAAGATAAGTGTGCGTCCCTTGGTTTTCAAAGGAAAAAAACATATTTATCCCTCCCTGTTTAATCTGTACAACTTGAGAAGTCGCCATTTTTCGTCTTCTTTTATAAAACAACTGCCTTTGTCATTAAAGTACAAAGCATCTTCAAACTTAGGCTCTATAACAACGTTTTCTTTTTCGTCAACAAAGCCCCACAAATCATCTATGCATACTGCCGCCATACCGTTTGAAGCAGACCTTGCCTCAGCATAAGTTTTATCCGATACAAGCTTACCGTTAATGTCAATAAACTGCCATTTATCATTAAGCTTTACCGCTGCCCAATCACCGCCCATAAAAGGCTCTGCATCTTGAAAAACAAGGTTGCCGACTTGCTTGCCGGAGCCATCTACAAGAATATACTTTCCTTCTGTTTTGGAAACAAACGCTCTACCGTTATTGTAAGCAATGTTGTTGGCATCCACCTTCACGTCCAGATACGTGTCATTTCCTATCTTTGCGCCCTGTTCATTTATAAGATGCCATTTGCCGTCTTTTTTCACAGCAGCTACTCCGCTGTTCATCGCAGAAGCGTAATCATATTCACCAAAAACCGTTTCAAGCTTAGTGTTAACATATACGTACTTATCGTCATCTCTTTTTGCAACAATAACGTTACCTACATATGCGCCCAAGCTTTTTATATTTCCTTTAGCAACCAATACCTTTTCGCCCGCATTATCTATGTAATAAGCGGCTTCTTCTTGATCTACTACGGAAGCAACATTATACTGTGTATAGTTGCTTACGGAAAGATACTGTACTCCTATTCTAACCTGACCATACGCATCTACAAAGCCCCAACGCTCTTTATTACTAACGGCGCAAAATCCGTTGCTGTACAGAGCAACATCTTCATAACCGCCGGAAACTACTTTGTGGGAATATTTTAAATCCGATGCTACTTTATCCAAATATGCAGAGCTGATTTTTCTCTTCTGTGCGGTGTAAATCAAATCAAAACAGTCAGCGTAGGCCCCTTCCTCAACGTAAGCTTCAACAAGGCACTCGTATGCCAAGGCTTCTTTTGGATACACTTCAAGAAAATCCTCGCACCACTCAAGATACGCATCTTTGTTTTTTTGATTTTTGTAATAGTCAGCTATTTCCTTATAAAGCTCAGGAGAACTTTTAATAGATAACGCAAGATTATAGTTTTCAATAGCGTATTTGGTACCGTCCTTCGCATATGCTCTGGCAGCGGTAAGATACGTATTGTATTGGTTTTCAATCTTTGCTGCATTAGATATTAGCATATACCATGATGCAAGCATAACCACTATCAACACAACAGGAACAAGTGCTCTGTACTTTTTCATTATTACGGTCCTCCGTTACATACCTGCCATACATATGGCTATTATAGTTCCCAAATATATGCTTGGGCCAAAAGATATAGTGTCCTTACGCCCTTTTTTCTTTGTGATTAACAATCCGATTGACAAAAAGAACGAAACCAAAAGCGAAAAGAACACAGAATTGATAACGCCCCACAAACCTTGATAAAGCCCCATCAATGCAAAAAGCTTTACATCGCCCATGCCTATACTGTCTTTGAAAATGACCAGCAAAAGCAAGAAGAACAGCCCTATTACTGCGGCACCAATCAAGGAATCTTTTGTTATTGTCCATGCGCCGTCAAAATCTTTCACATAAGATATTACAAAAAACACACATCTGATTATCAAACCTGCCAACAAAAAAATGTTGGGGATTTTTTGCTGCTTGTAATCAACTGCAGCCGCAGGTAATATAACTAAAACCAAAGATGCCAAGTTAAGGATACCGAGTGTATCGATCGAATACAGCTGGTGCAAACACCACAGCAATATTGCAACCGAAACAGCACCTACTGTCAAATACGCAACTCTTTTTTTATTAAGCTTAAGCAAACCAAAGTTTATTTCTGTAAGTTTTGTATTATTAAAATAACAACAAACACCCACATAACCGCAAGCAAGCAGAACCGCACACACAAAAATCTCAAGAGCAAGCATCATTTTTCTGTTTCTCCTCCCTCTTCGGGTGCTTCACCCTCGTCAGGTGCTACCGTGGTAGTTCTGGCGCCGTTACCGTAAGCGGGCATCAATTCTATCGTTACTCCGCGGGTATTGCATTTATCAATAATAGATTGCATTTTTGCATCTAAATCTTTGTCCTGAGGAATAACCAAAACGATTTTGCAAGTGCTGTCTTTGCAATCCTTTACGCAATCCTGTGCGCTGGTTGGTTTTGTTTTGACGGTCTCAAGATCCTTGGTAGAATCGTTAATGCCCGCACAAAGATACTCAATAGATTCCTTTATGGCAGTTTCGCTTATGTCATCTAAAGTTAAAGTATCAGACCCCGGTGCGCTGTACAAAGGGTTCATAGAATGGAACGCCACAAACTCTTTTGTAGTCTCGTTATATACATGAACATCGGAAAAGCTTGCGCCTGCTACCTGCAAATAGCCTTGATCCTTATATTCAGCTATGCCCTGATGGCGCATAAGCTCTACTCTTTCCTGAATAGTGCCCTCTGTCCAAATATTGCTGTTGTTTTGAACGTCCAACGCCTCTGTAGTGCTTCTGTAAGAATTTTCACCGCACAACCAACCGTGGGTAACCGCGGTTTGTGTAAAATGGAAAGAGAAATCAATAGGCAACAATGCTATTACCTTTACGTCATAAGACACGGTTATTCGTATCTCGTTAGAATCCGAAGGGAACAATGTGGATTTTGAAAAATCAAGCCCATCGTAATAAGAGCCGTTGCTTGAAGGAACAACGCCCAAGCCCCTTAAATAACTTTCAACGTCGCCGTTTTTTTCTGCAACCAAGTTCTTTTTGCAAAGCCCTTTCGCTAACGGAGCCGCTATAAGACGGGAGGTGGCAAAATCCCAGCCATCCACAGCTGCCATCCTTGCAAGACCCATTGCTACACCCTTGGGGTCCTTGGAAAGCTCCATCAATTGCTCCTTCAACGCGCCACCGGCAGAAGAAGCGTTATCGTAGCTGGTTTTTATATCTGATAGCATACCGCTTATATCAGTCGATTCAACACGGGTCGCGTTGCCGATGTTCTGTATCTCGGTAAACACGGTATTGGCTTTGGAAAGCACGCTGTTAACATCCTGTGCCGTCCCGTCCGCTTTCTTTACAAGCTCTGCCTTACTACCGGGAATACCCGTTAAGGAATACATATATGAGTAATGCGAAAGCTCCTTGGCGGTAGAGTTAATAGCTACGCTTATCTTTGCCTGAACCAGACATATATTTACAATGGTAAGCAAAGTTACTATTGTAAACATAAATGCAGAAAGAGAAATCGTAGCTTCTATGGTAACCGAGCCGGACTCTTCCCTGATTCTTTTTTTCATATTTGACCTCTCCTTTTGCATTACTTAATGTTTTACGGGGTATCTCTTACTGTTGTCATCATTTCATCAACAATGTCTTTTACAAGCTCTTTCTCTTCCTCGGGCTGTGATTCATCAGTAACCACGCCGATTATAGAGCAGGGGTAACCTTGGAAGATGAAAGAGTAGCCATATATGTAAGCATCGTAAACAGGTATCTCTCCTGCATTCAAAACGCCTTCAAAATTATATGTTTCTATACCGTTAACCTCTAGGGTTTTATCTGTAGTCTCTCCCAATTCATTTACTAAATGATGATCACTAACACTATTCATAAATGTAGGTATCATCTTATCGTGGCATTCGGAAAGACTGCTTGCGGTATCTATATATAAACAGGTAAAGGTTATGTACTTTTTACCGCTATGGAAAAATATACGTGTATAGCCTTCTTCTATACAGTTATAACCGGGAGTATCTACATATACGTCCACCGTTGGCATCTTAAGCGTTCCGGTCAAAAGCTCACTTTTAGACTCCTCCTCTGAAACGACCGTGGAGGTAATATTTTCAGAAGAGCTTGTACCGCTTGAAGCTTCGTTTCCTTTATCTGTATCTGCCACCTCGCCGCCGCAGCAACACAGTACCTGACTTAAAGCAAGGCACAGGCTTAAGAGTGATAAAAATTTTTTCATTTGCTGTTTTCTCCTTAATTCTTAATATCCTGCAATACCCGTGTAGGTAATCGTGTACCAACCGGTGTTATCCACAGGGTTATTCTCCACATCCGCAAAAAGGGGCAGTGCCAACAGAGTGGGCTTTACCAAGACTTCTGCAGTAACCCTTACGTATGCTGCGGATTTTTCCAGCTTAAAGTCATCGTCGCCTTTGTGCTTCATATTGGCTTCAATTACATCTGCAGTCCTCAAAATAGTCTTGCCTTCGTTTGCAAACAAAGCAATAAGCAAAAACAGTCTTAAATAATCACTGTAGCTGAAGGAGAACAAGGATGCGGCACCGGTGCCGCTGCTGTCGCCGCTTTGCGCGCCGCCGGTGGTGCCGAAAATTTTGTCAATACCGCTGTTTAGCTTTTCCTTCAAATTGTCCGCACCGCTGTTTATGGAGTCGGAAAGACTGTTAATAAGCTCATCCTTCATACTCTTAATTTCGTTTTCGGTATTATTAAAGACATAGGATATTTGATTGCGTACAGCGGCAATTTTTTCCATAACAACACCACCGACTTTATCCACCTTATCTTGTACCAAAATCGTACCTTGATTTAGCATACTGTCAATGGAATCAACTGCCGGAGTTTCTCTTATTGCTTTTTCAACTTCATCAAACAATGCATTTATACACGCATCGCTGTTTTGGACGATAACGTTTACTGCCGCGCGCTTGGCTTTAGCTGCCAAGTCATCACCCGTTTGCTGGGCACCCCACGCCTGCAGCTGCTCCTTTACCCATGTTTTCATTTGCGTTTTTTTATTCTCATAGGTTTCGTTCGCTTCCAAAAAGCTGGCTTTTTCAACTGCAGAATTAACAAGGGTGGTAAGCTGCTGTATTGCCGCCTCCGCATTTTCGGTTATTATCTGGTCGTAGGCACTCGTTACCGTTGCCTTCACATCGTTAAAACTGCCGCTAATAAGCTCATTAAACTTTTCATCGGTCATATTAAGCAGATCATTAAGTTTGTTTACGCCGGCATCTACAGCGCTGTTTGCAACGTCCTTTGCGACGGTGCTTAACGCATCCGCTGCCTTGTTTTCAGCCATATTCATCAAGCCGGTGATAGAACAACGCCAGGTCTTAGAGGATTTATAAAGGGGCACTTCATAACCGTCACGTAGGGCACCTAAATCCAACGCAGACTCACAACAGGCTATACCGATAATGATAACAGCCTGTATAAGAGGAACGGGGATTATACCAAGGGTTGCCGCGGAAATGGGGGTTGCGATAGCAAGTGCGCTTTCGCGAATTTCCGAGGTAGCAAAAGCATAAACAAGGTTAAACCCAAAACGGATGGCAAAAATACTGCCGTATGCCTTACCCAGATTAGAGGAGTTAGTGCCGCCGTAAATGATATACTCTATTTCCGAACCGTAGGCATAGTTGTTGGTTGCGTTTATAGGGCACTTTGTTAAGGTTTCTATTGCTCCTTCCGGTATTGTTTGCACATTATTCTTCTTTATATACTCGTTCTCAATAGTGTCATAGCTGAACATACTCATCACATAATCGGAGATGTACAGCTTGTCACGCAAGCTCTCGCCCATGTTGGCAATAGCAGACAAAAATTCCGAGCTGAACAAGCCGCCCAAAGCACTTGCAGATTTGCCTGCCGCGCCTTCACCGGAATCATCATCGTCTATGTTGGTATTTATACCGCCGGAGGGGGTTTCCGCACCACCGTCGCCCGAAGATGTTTTGGAGGGTCGAGACTCGTTGCTGGTCAAATTGTTATTTTTTGAGTCCTCTGTTGCAGCCTGACCATCACCGGTACCGCTTGTAGCGGAATCTGATTTACCTTTAGATGTGTCTTTTATGCTTTGGAAAAAGTTTTTTCCGTTCCCTTCATCCTCAGTCTTTTCCGAACTGCTGGGAGAGCTCTGTGTATTTTCAAGCTCTGCCGGTTTAGTGTTTGAAAAATGGGAGGAAAGATAGGTATACAAAGAAACCTTATCTTGAAGCAGGTTGGGCTGATGGGCAGACTGATTTATCCAAGAGGTATCTATATTACCCGCTTTCCAAGCAGATGTCGCGCGGGTTGTAGCGGTATTTGTAACCTCTGTTTCTTCCATAGAAAGGCTGTTCAAATCGTTCCATTTGTTGCCTGCAACGGTTTCCAAGCCCTTATCGCCGCTATAGCCTTCTATATCGCCAATAAAAACATCTGCAAATTTATATTCTTTAACCTGATCTCTTACCGCAGTAAGGTCGTTGTTAATGTTTTCCAGCCTTCTTACAAGCCTATCGATATTCTCTGCGTTAAGATAAGTATCAAGCTGATTTATTTCCGCTTTATCCTGCTTAGCCAAGGAGGTGTCTTTTATTGAATTGTCGCCTGCAACTCCGCTCCACGCTTGTTTTGCTGTTGAAACAGTAGTTGTAAGCTTGGTTTTTGCACTGTTAAGGAATTTAACCGCCTCTGTTAAGTGTTCCATCGCCTGCTCCAGCGTGGTCACTTGTCCTGCCGCAACATCGTGTATATTTGTAATCGCTGTGCTTATATCCACGTCATCGGTTATTGCCCATTGATCTCTGTAAGCAGCAATTGCTTGGCCAACACTGTACTTATACTTACCGGCATCATCCATAAAAGTTCCCATTCTATTGCTATATTCGCCTTCTGCGTTAATGGAAGCTATCCATTCGCCCAATGTTTTTGTTACATTACCGTAAGTATAACGCTCAGAAAGGATGGATTCCTTTGTTATTGTATTTCCGTCCTCATCCTTAACTATAGCCTCAACATAACCGTCAAGCCAAAGCTCTACATTCTTAAACTTTTGATATGCCAAAAAGAAGTTTATTGCTGCGCTTGTATATGCTTCTATCTCTGCCTTCTTTTGGGCTATAAACTGTATATCGTAATAAGAATTGCTGTAATGAGGGGCATGTTTATTATTCAATGTTTGTTTAGCGTTGTAATATCCTTCTATTGCTTTTTTCACTTGCTGTACTGTAGGGAACTTTTTCTCTACAAAGTCATAGGGGTTATTGTAGTTGTCACTTAAATAAGAATAATAATTGGTGTTGTTGTACTTTATACGATATACATCAACTTCGTCACCCAATTCACCCGTAACTATATCGTATTTCTTTTCCTTTTCTTCAAAAACCTCTAAATTATATTTATATTGAACAACGCTGGCATATTTTTTGTAAAGCGACATTATGGTGCGCTTACCGTAATCCTTATAATCGTCTGCGTAGCCGTCCAAGGTAGGCTTAAGGTTTTGAAGGTAATTTGCATCGGTTACAATCACACTTTTGTTGTACGCCGCGATATGCGACCAAGCAGTTTTCAAATCCTCCAATACGGTTTGCTGTGCTTCATAATACTCTTGCTTTTTTTCTACAAGTTCTGACTGCTTGCTTAAGGTGGAAAAGCTGCTTAAAGCAGAAATAAAACTAAGCCCCGTGTTTATCGGTGCTCTATACTTCATAAAATCTATTATTTGTTTTTTTAGAATCGTTGCGTTGGCAAGATTAGCGTTCGGCTGTTTTTCAGCGGTGAAATCTACAAGCTGCATGTTCATAATATCAGCAGTATCGCCGCTTTGGGAAACCAAACCTAACGATGCCATAATTTGATCTGTATACAAGGTTGCGTCTTCATCGCTTACACCTGCAGAAATGATACAAGTACGGTAATAATCTTCAAGCCTTGCAAACAAATCATCTGTGTTTTGTGCGGTAGCCAAAAGGCCGTACAAATCCTTAAGTTCGGTATCGTAATTGGTAAGGGCGGTGTTTAAAGCCAAGTCACCTGCAGAAGTAACCATAGCCTTACCCAGCTTAACTTTGCTGGCATCTATAAATAAGGAAGACACCGTCATCATAGGCACAAGGATAATAACAAGGAATATGGATATTGCGCCTTTAGTCTTTTCAAAAAACTTCATTATAAAGTCCTCCTTAACTTCCTGCGAATTTGTTTATAAATTCGTTAATCTTTGCAAAAACGTCGCTTATAGACCTACCGATTTTGGTGTTTATAAAATAGTCGATAAGCATATCGGTGTTGCGGATGAATTCTGCAGTATCATTCACTGCTATTTCAGAGCGAGTGCTTATAGTCATTATGGTAGGCGTTGCGCTACCCAAAAATTTAATGGGAAATCCCAGCTCGCACTTTACTTCAACAGAGAAAGTAGAGTATACCAAAAAATTGTTGTATTTAGCAATGTTTGCGCGGGATGTCTTTATAACCGGCTGCATATTTCTGAAAAAGGAGGTGGAGGTGTTTTGTATTCTCTGCTCTACCTCCTGGCTTATCTGTCTTTCCACACCGTCCATCCCGCTAAAGTATCTGTAAGGGTCTAAGTCAACATTGGACACGGAGGGAATACTTCCGACTTCAAGATTTTTAAGCACCGGGTCAACACAATGACCGGCGCCCTTAACAGCTTCCTCTACAACAATGTGCTCTATTTGTGATTTTATGTAATAGGCGTTACCCATATAAATCAAAAAGAAAAGGATAATAAACATAATAGGAAAAATAAAGGTAGCCTCTACTATGTGCACCGCACCCTTTTCCTCTTTTATTTTAGTAATAAGTTTTCCTGTCATCTTTATCTTCCTCTTCTAAACATAAATTCTTTGTGCAAGGGGAGCCTTGCACAACAAAGCTCCCCTGCACGTGGGGCGAAAAAGGGTTATTAAGTCGGGGTAACAGCATTGGTAGCGCTTTGGTTGATAGTTCCGAACAAAGAGGTTAACAAATTAGATATTTGCTCTTTAAAAATCAACGCCAAAAGAACTGCTATACCGATAATTACAACTATCGCAACAATATTCACTTCGCCTTTTTCGTCAGAAAAGAATTTGCGAAGCTTTGCCTTTGCCGCCATACCTGCGAACTTAATCTTTTGCATAAGCATATCATTCTCCTCCTTTCCCAAATGTCTTGCTGAAAATCAGCTTATATTAACCACCCAAATTTGTAAAAATGGGTATCAATATCATAACAAGTATACCAACAAACATAATGCATATAGGCAAAAGCAGCTTGCTTGCAGCTTTTTCGCCTTCACGTCTTACAAGCTGTTTTTTAAGCTGCCAAACCTCTTTACTTTGGGTTTGAAGCATATTTGTAAGCTCGCTGTTGCCCTTAACCATGCCCTGTATTATGGTGGAAGTAAACTTCTTTATTTCCGGAATAATACAACGGGTACCAAAATTATAAACCGCATCTATCTCTGCAACGCCGTTATTCATTTCGTTAACGGCTATTTGCATTTCGGTATATATTGTGCTGGTGCCTGCATAGGCAACCTCCTGCCACGCTTCTCTAAGTATCATACCCGCATTGGTAAGCAGTGCCAGCTTTGAAACAACCTCCGAAAAATCGTGCAACAGTTCTTCAGAACGCTTGGTTATACGCTTTGCGGTAACGGTACCGAAATAGTAATACGCAAGGCCTGCAAAGAGAACGCCTATCGCGCATGCCAAGACCTCGCCGGTCAAACCGTAAAAGGCAAACGCAAGGACAAGCACCGTCAACGCCAAAGTTATTTGCTGGGAATGTATTACTCTTAAATAATACTCGCTGTATTTTTCACCGTAAAGCACATCAAGTTGCTGTCTAAGCTTACGGTCACCCTTGCTTTTGTACTTGTATTTAAAAAGCTCAAGCACAAAATAGCCCATACCGTATATCTCTTTAAAAGGATATTCTTTCTCCTCAAGCACCTCAAACATAGAATTGTGTTTAAGGCCGCCAAGGTACACTACCAGCCATATCAGCAACGAAACAGCACCTGCGCCGATTATAACAAGATCTAAAGTGCCTAACCCGAACATAAGGTAACCTCCTTATATTTTAATGTTAAGAACAGCTTTGCCGATAAAATAAGCTGCAACAAAAATAACTATACTTACGGTTGTGGAAATTATACCCGTGGTAGTAACGAAGTTAGCCGCAAACTCGGGACTCATCATCTTTATAACGCCAATAAGAGCGATAGGCATTACTACCATTATATTTTGCTCCATCTTATTGGAAGTAACAAGGGTTTCAATATCCTCGGATATTTCCATCTTATCACTCAGGATAGAATGAGTGTTTCTTATGATGTCTTTTATGTTACCGCCTTTGCGATAGCTTATCTTAAATACATTTGCAAAACTTAAAATATCATCATTGTTGCTGCGGCGACCAAAATCTTCAAGAACATCCTCTATTGCAATGTTGTTATGTATACCGGAAATAACAACCTCCAGCTCTTTCAAAATATATGCGTCCTCATCATATTGAACCTTAAGGTCTTCGTACACGCTTACAAACGAATCATTAACGTTTTTGCCCGCACCGAGAGACGTTGTCAAAGAGTCAAGCATATCTCTGAATTGACCGTTAAGCTCTTTGCTTCTTTTTTCGATTATTGCTTCAACCCTCATAGGCACGAAGAAATAACCTGCCACACTTCCGACTATAGTGGGAATGGTAATGTTTAAAACCCATGTAAGCTTTGTAGGCTCCCCAAATTCATCTACGCCTATGCCGCCATAAAAAAGATAACCCACAGCCGCGCCGGCAACAAAGGCGATGAGAAAATACAAAATCTTTTCCAAAGGCTTCATGCGGTAAACCTTATAATTTAGAGTGGGGATATTTGTAGCTGACAAATAATACTCCGGCTCTATAATCTTTTCTTTCTTTTTCATCTTCACACCTCATATTTCGGTTTTAATGCCTGCAAGTTTAAGCTTAAAATCGTTCTTCATTGCGTTTTTGGTTCTGTTAAGACTACCGGATACCTTTTCAAGAGTGCTGTTCTCGTCTTCTTCAAAAACATAAAGGGGGTTAAGAATAATTTTACCGTTTTCGTATCCCACAACCTCTGTGATCTCCATAGTTTTTCTAGACTTATCACGAAGTCTGGACAAGTGGATGATTATGTCAACCGCCGATGCTATCTGCTGACGTATAGCTTCCAGAGGTAAGCCGGCTGCACCCTGCAACACCATGGTTTCAAGACGGCTTAGCATATCCTCCGTAGAGTTTGCGTGGCCTGTGGAAAGAGAACCATCGTGGCCGGTGTTCATCGCCTGAAGCATATCCAACGCCTCGCCGCCACGAACTTCGCCGACAACTATTCGTTCCGGTCTCATACGCAGAGAAGACTTAATAAGGTCACGGATCGTTATTTGACCTGCGCCGGATGCGTTGGCATTTCTTGTTTCAAGGCTTACAAGGTTATCTACGCCCGTAATTTGAAGCTCTGCCGAGTCTTCTATGGTTATAACACGTTCGTCCTTCGGTATGTAATTAGACAAAGCGTTAAGAAATGTTGTTTTACCGGAGCCGGTACCGCCGCTTATAAAAATGTTGTACTTCGCCTTTACAAGCAGTTGAAGCTTATCCGCTATTTCTTTGGTAATAGAGCCGTACTGGATAAGCTTTTCTATGGTCATAGGGGTTTTTGAAAACTTACGAATTGTAACGGTAGGACCGCACAGCGCAATAGGGGGAAGCACCACATTAACACGAGAACCGTCGGGAAGGCGTGTATCGCATATAGGGTTTGCCTGATTAACCTCACGACCTGCCAAACCAACTATACGCTGTATAATATCTTCCAGCCTTCTTTGGCTTTCAAATTGCTTATCCAACTTAAACAAGCGACCGCTTTGTTCTATAAACACATTTTCAGGACCGTTTATCATAACCTCTGTTATGGTATCGTCACTAATTATGGAATCAAGAAGACCAAAACCTCTGATAGAGCTGTAAACCTGTTGTACTATGGAAACGCGTTGGTCAATTGAACAATATATACCCTGAAGCTTTTGAGCAACAATCTCCTCTATCTGCTCTTCAAGCTCCTCGTCTTCCATTTTGCTAAGCGGTAGGTTTTCTGTTACATATCTTTTTATTTCCGAAACTATGGCTTGTTCCTGTTCAAAATCCACCTATCGTCACCCGCCTTACATTAGTTTGTCAAACATTTCCATTCCGGACAATTGCTGGAGCACCTGCGCTGCTGTAGCATGTTCAAATCGGGGCGCACCGCCAATGTTTTTAACGCCGATATCATCAAGTGTCTTACTGGTCTTGTTGCTGAACTTATTATAAATGAGAACCAATCTGTTAAGAATAGAAGAGTCTGCGCTCTGCTCAAGAGTTTTCATAGCGTTAAACGCCCTAAAAAGCTTTATGTTGGACATCTCAGACCCGTCGCCTACCCAAACAACGGTGTGTGCTTTGCGATAAAGGTTAAGCGCATCTTTCTCAATAGAAAAGTCTGTATCTACAACTATGTAATCGTAAGACCCCGTAAGGCTAAGCTCGTTAATCAGTCTGGTAATATCCTCATAACTAAGCTCCATCATATCAAGAGCAATTTTAGATTGAGCATAAAAACAAACGCCGTTTTCCGCTTGCTTTACACAGCTTTCCAGTTTTATTGAAAGATTAGCCTTTTTGCTCTTAAGTGCAAAGATAATGTCACTCATATCGAATTGACCTTCAGCCTCAAAGAACACACCGGAAGAACCAAATTTTTCAAGATTCAAATACAAGGTTTTCTTGCCCTTGCTTGCAAAATAAGTAGCGCAGGCCGCCGCCATGGTGGAAGCACCGGTACCGCCGCTTACAGGCTGGAAGAAAAGAATCTTACTGCTGTCATCACCAAGCTTTAAGCCGGAAACATTACTGGCGTTTTCAGAATAAATGCTTAATATTTGTTTATATATTAAATCAATCTTTTGAAACTTGCATATTACGCGTTGCCCGTTAAACGTCTCAATATCTGCAGAGTCCACAAAATAAGCAAATCCGCAACGTTTAGGCAGCTTGCTGACATCAACCTCAAAGGCGTCACTAGCAATCAGCACCTCTATCTTTGCGGATTCCAACGTAGAAAGAGCAGCATCCATATCTGTAAACGAATAGATTTCAAATTTGTCTGCACACTTCGCCCCAAAAACATTTACAATGCGGTTCAAATACACTCTATCGCTTTCTAAAATCGCCAACTTAATCTTCATCATTTACACCCCTTGCTTAATAGCCGCTGATAGCACGCGTAGAACTGTTTAGTCTACGCAAAAACAACGGAGAACGGCGCACAGTGCCGTTTTTTTGTTTTTTGACCACAAAAACTACCCTTGTTAATTATGCTAATGACATAAGCTTATCCAATTGTTTTCTTTTCATTTCGATAGAAGAATGAACATAGGTGTTTAATGTTACAGAAACATTAGAGTGCCCGAGTATTTCGCTTAAAGATTTTACATCTACACCAACTTCTATACAACGGGTAGCAAAAGTGTGGCGCAAGGTGTGATAGTTGATGTTGTTTATGTTGTGCTTTTTCAACACCTTGTGGAATCTTGCTTCATAAGTTCGCGGGCTTACAAACGTTTCTTTTTCAGATGCGACAAAAAGAAAGTTTGACGTCTTTTTGTATTCGGCAAGATAAGAAAACAAAGGCAGGGGAATAGGGACAAGCCTTTTGGAGGAGGGCGTTTTGGGTTCGTCTAAAATTAAGGTCGTTTTTCGTTGGCCTTCCCTTGCTTCTATTCGAGAAACGGTATGTCTTACAAATATAGATTTTGCTTCTAAATCCACGTCTTTCCATTCCAAAGCACAAATCTCTCCTATACGAAGACCTGTATAAAGCGATATCATTATTCCTGCGTTTGTTGGCGTAAAATCTTTGCAAATTGCTTTTTCCAAAACCGCTTGCTCTTTTGCAGACAGTATTGTCAGATCGCTTTTTGCAACGCAAGGCTTGCATATTTTGCTTTTCAAAGGCGGACACAAATCTTCTGCCACGGCAAATTTAAGGGCGGAGGAAATTACGTACGATAGGCAACGCACGCTGCTGGGAGATAATCCCCCCGCCCCGTCTAATCTTCCGTGTAAGCTTTTTTCGTAAAGAAAGTTGTTTATAAGTGTATCCGTAATTTGCAAAACATTTACATTGCCCAGTTTTGGTATAATATGAGTTCTGATTAAATTGCTGTATTTGTTTTTGGTGCCGCCTTTTAAGCGTATGCAGTTTGTTTCAAGCCACATCCTTAGCAATTCCGCAAAAGATACTGCAGCACCCGTGTGTTTGGTTTTTTCATCAGCGGGTTGTTGCTTTAATGCAAGCTGCATTTTTTGTTTAACCTCGCTATATGTTTTTCCGTACAAGGAAGCATACATAATGCTGCCGTTGGGCTTGTAGCCTTTTTTGTATCGCCCTTCCCATCTGCCGTCTTTTCTTTTTCTGATATTCTCGCCTTTTCTCATAAAAACTCCTTATTTGTATAAATTTTTAATATTTATTCAAAACAAAATGCTTTTTACCATGACCAATGCTTTGACCCCCTAAAAACACAAACATATATAATATTCGGAAAAAACAGCCCCTTGTTTCGACATTTTTTTGCAAAATTTCACTAATTTTGACAACAAATGCGTTGACAAAACGGGAGGATTATGGTATAATTAGTCAGATTTAGTAAAAATAGGTTTGCGTAGACTAAACAGTTCTACGCAATGATAGATAAGTCAACCGACAAAAAAGCTTGCGGCACAAGTAAAACTTACGCCGCAAGCTTTTTTGTTAAACATATTCTCTTAAAGGCAAAACTTGCCCCGTTATACTGCCATTATCAAAGTACCGACACCTATCAATACACAGCCCACAATAGATTTTGCCGTAAACTCCTCATGCAGAAAAATAAACGCCAGCACCAAGGTTATCACCACGCTGAGCTTATCTATGGGAACCACCTTGGATGCCTGCCCTATTTGCAACGCCCTGTAATAACACAACCAAGAAGCCCCCGTTGCCAAACCCGAAAGAATCAAAAACAACCAGCTTTTTCGGCTGATATCAAAAACTCCGTCTTGGGTGTTTGTAATAAAAACCATTCCCCACGCCATAGCCACAACCACTACTGTGCGTATTGCCGTTGCAAGATTGGAATTTACGCCCTCGATGCCCACTTTTGCCAATATTGAAGTTAATGCCGCAAACACTGCGGAAAGCAAAGCAAGTATAAACCACATATCTCATCCCTCGTTTTGTCTTATGTTTTTTGTTAAGAATTATGCCGCTACTTTGTACCCTCCGTAGCCGACAGCAAAGCCCCTAAAAGCACCTCCGGAGCACTTATAGCAAGCACCAACTGTATAGGATACAGTAATCATTTTCACCTTACCCCGTATTTGTCCCGTATTTTGGCAAGTATCTCCACATCTGCGGGACAAAAATCGTAGTTCGGTATCTCGTCGGGTGTAATCCAGCGGATATCCGCGTGCTCCAGCATTTTTGGCACTCCTTCGGCAATAGTGGCGTTAAACAGAGTGAGGTGCACATACAGGTCGGGGTATTGATGATACACCTCCGTGAACACGTCACCTACCGACAGAGTAACGTCGATTTCCTCCCGACATTCGCGGATAAGGGCTTGTTCCTTTGTTTCGCCCGCCTCCACCTTGCCACCCACAAACTCCCAAAGCAGACCGCGGGTTTTGTGTGGCGGACGCCTGCAAATCATAAATTTATCGTTATCCCATATAAGGGCGGCTACTACCTCTGTCATAAGCTTCCTCCTTGTTTTATGCTGTTATTTTACCACGCCGCGCACAATTTTTCAACAGTTTTAAAAATTCGTATTACCGAATGGTGTTTTTGGCTAAAATACAGGAAAGGAGTTGACAAAATGGATTTTGCAAAACTTATTCTTACTGCCCTGTCATCGGTACTGGCTCTTTTTGTTATTACAAAGCTAATGGGGCACAAGCAGGTGGCACAGCTGGACTTTTTTGACTACGTATGCGGCATAACCATAGGTTCTATAGGTGCAGAGCTTGCCACAGATTTAGAGTCCCCATGGAAGTCTCTTACAGCACTTGTTTTGTACGGCACGGTATCAATACTGTTAAGCCTTATGACCCATAAAATGCCAAAAACCCGCAAATACATCAACGGTACGCCCACCATAATTATGCAAGACGGCAAGCTGTACCGCAAGAATATGAAAAAGTCAAAGCTGGATTTGTCGGAATTTTTGCTTTTATGCAGAGAGCAAGGATATTTTGAGCTTTCGCAAATAGGCACGGCGGTATTTGAACACAACGGCAAGCTTTCCGTACTGCCCACAGGTTTTAACATAGGCACGGAGCTTGTTATGGACGGACGCATTATGGGCGAAAACCTAATTCGTTTGGGGAAGGATGTACCATGGCTTAAAGCAAAGCTTAAAGAGCAGGGCTTTAAAAGCGAAAAGCAGGTGTTTTTAGGGATATATTACAAGGGAAAAGACAATCTTAGCCTTTTCAAATACTGCTGAAAAGGGCATAAACTTTTGCGGACGGCATACAATGGTAAAAAACGTTTTTGGGAGTGAAACCATGCAAAAAAGACTGTTTTGGTGGCAGTTGGGAGGCTTTGTTTTTACGTCTTTAGGCGGCATACTGTTACATTATCTGTACGAGCTTACGGGGAAAAGCACCGTGGCGGCGGCGATATCCGGCGTTAACGAATCTACTTGGGAGCATATGAAGCTGCTATTTTTCCCCTTGCTTATTTTTGCTCTTATACAAAGCCGCTGCTTCAAAGAAAAAAGTTTTTGGTGCGTAAAGCTGTTTGGTACTCTGTTGGGGCTTACACTTATACCCGTTTTGTTTTATACCGCAAACGGTGCCTTTGGCAAAACGCCGGATTGGTACAACATAAGCACCTTTTTTATATCTGCCGCCGCGGTATTTGCCGCAGAAGGCTTTCTTTTTAAAAAAGGCATAAGCTGTAAGAGTCCCTGTGTCGCCGTGACGATATTTATATTGATTGCCGCCGCGTTTGTTGCTTTTACCTTCAACACGCCGCAATTGCCCCTGTTTAAAGACCCGCTCAGCGGCAGATACGGTATAATTTAATGCTTGTATTTTTAACTTAATTGTGTTATACTGTAAAAACGGGTGAGCACCTACCGACAGTCAGGCTAATACTGCCTGACTGTTTTTCTATGGTATGATTATATGGAGGTTAAAAAATGTGGAATATGCTTTGGCCCATTCTTATCGTAGTGGGCTCCAACACGATTTACAACATTTGCACCAAGTCAACGCCTCAATCGGTTAACGCCTTTGCATCGCTGACCTTTACTTATTTGGTAGCGGCAATATGCTCTGCAGGTTTGTTTTTTGCCACGGCGGAGGAAAAGAATCTTCTTGCAGAACTGACAAAAACCAACCTATCCTCTGTAGCCTTGGGAGTATGTATAGTTGGCTTGGAGTTCGGCTATATTTGCATCTACCGCGCAGGTTGGAAGATAAACACCGCCTCGGTAGTGGCAAACATAAGCCTTGCCTGCGTGCTTATATTGGTGGGCTTTTTGCTGTATAAGGAATCCGTAACGCCCCGCCAACTTATGGGCTTGGCAGTATGCGCCGCAGGGCTTGTGCTTGTGGCAAAATAATTGTCTTACACAAATCAAACGACAATAAAGAGGGCTTTTCGGCGCGCGCCGAAAAGCCTTCCTCACTTAATCACCTGTTGCTTCCGAACGGAACTGACAACAGGGCGTTTTTTATTTCTGCCCTCTCTGTTTAAAGTCCTCGTCTATCTCCTTGCTCCACTCGGCGCTTATGGGCGCACTGCAACGCATTTTGCACACCGCATCGGATACCGCGTTATACAAAACAGCGGTTCCCCGACTGTCGGCGTTGTAGTTTACGGCGCGGTCGCGAGATATGCCGTAGCGGGCGGCGGTCTGTACTGCGTCTATGTTTGCGCCGATGAAAAGGAATTCCCAGTCCTTTTTCTTTTGCTTTTCTATAAGCTTTCTCACCTCGTCAGCGCTGTACCGTCGGCTGGCGTTTTCCATACCGTCGGTGGTGATGACAAACATAGTGCGGGCGGGCACATCCTCGGTACGGGCGTATTTATGGATGTTTTTTATGTGCGTTATTGCGCCGCCTATGGCATCTACAAGGGCAGTGCACCCTCCAACGCTGTAGTCTTTTTCCGTCATAATGGGTACTTTTTCAAGAGGGATGCGGTCGTGGAGCACAAAGCTTTGGCTGTCAAACAGCACTGTGGAAACAAAGCAGTCTCCCTCGGTTTTCTTTTGCTTTTCTATCATGGCGTTAAAGCCACCCACTGTGTCGCTTTCCAACCCTGCCATAGAGCCGCTTCTGTCAAGGATAAATACAAGCTCGGTTACCTGATTCTTGTCTTTTTTCATAATGTAAAAACCTCTCTTTTCTTTACTGTGTCTACATTGTAGCACCTGAAAAGAGAGGTTTGGTCGCTCTAAAAGCGACAAATTACGGTTTAACAGCTTTTGCCCACTGTTCTTCCTTAAAGCCCACCAGCACAAAATCCGCGCCCACCAGCAGAGGGCGTTTTACAAGCATACCGTCGGTGGCAAGAAGGGCGGTCATCTCCTCCTCGCTCATGGTATCAAGCTTGGTTTTAAGCTCTAAAGAGCGATAAAGCATACCACTGGTGTTGAACAGCTTTTTTGCGGGCAAGCCGCTTAGTGCGTGCCAAGTCTTAAGCTCTGCAAAGCTTGGGTTTTGCTCCTTTATATCGCGAAGCTCGTACTGTATTCCCTTGGAATCCAGCCACTTTTTTGCCTTTTGGCAGGTAGTGCACTTAGGGTAACAAATAAACTTAAGCATAGTATTCTCCTTCTTTATTCCGTTACTTCTATAAGAAAGCTGACGGGGCGGAATCCGTCGTTACAGGATATCATTGCCGATTTTTTGTTCTTCATCCAACCGTCGTAAATATCCTCGCCGCCGTAAGCAAGTGTCATCACAAAGGGGGACAGGCTATCCCACGCGCTGTCGCAAAAGCCCGCAGGCTT
Source organism: Clostridia bacterium (assembly GCA_017397955.1). GTDB lineage: Bacteria > Bacillota > Clostridia > Oscillospirales > CAG-382 > SIG636. The sequence continues at coordinate 27,100 of JAFQHL010000049.1, read as the reverse complement.
ATTCCAACCCTCACAGATAAACACCTGCCCCTCGTTAAGGTCACAGGCGTGCTCTATGGGGTTTTCGTATTTGGCAATAAGGTCGTCATAACGCGCCTTACGCATTACCGTTATCTTAATCTTTTTCATAATCTATGCTCCCAACAGGCTTTGGTCAAAGGCAAACAGTGCCTCATTTATCTCAAAGACATTGTAATTGCCGCGGCCTATAAAATACTCTATAATTATGTCAAACTCGTTACTGCGGGACAGCGCGTAGCCCGCCTTTAGAAGCATATCCTTGGTTTCCGCAAGGCTAAGCTCCAAGGCTATGGCAAAGGCTATTGCCGTGGGCTTGGAGGGGCGGTAATGCACGTCGCCGCGGATTTTGGAAAACAGCTTGCGGTCGATATTTGCTTTTTTATAGCACTCCGCATCGGTCATACCTTTTTCGTCTATCTTCCTCAGCAACATCTGAGAAAAACTTTCATCCTTGTTTTTTATCACATCCTCAAGCGCCATCGCAGCAGCACAGTACTCACCCAAAGGCTCCTCGACCCGTTTTGCCGCCATTGGCAAGGCGCGGCTGAACTGAACCGTTCTGTTTTTTACATAGCTGTTGCTGATGAAAGATGCAATATCGCTGTATAGCTCCTTGCTTATGACATAGGACTGCTTGTCAAACACCACAAGGTAAACCTTCAGCTCATGCTCCGCAAGGAAGGACTCTATGGCTTCACGCGCGGCTTGCAAGGCTTTTTCCTTGGGATAGCCATAACTGCCCGAGGAGATAAGAGGCACCGCCACGGTTTTGCAACCAAGCTCTGCCGCCATGGCCAGGGCGGCGGTATAGCAAGACTTCAAAAGTATCTCCTCACCGCTTTTGCCATCTTGCCAAACGGGGCTTGCGGTATGTATGATATACTTGCAGGGCAGTTTATAGCCCTCGGTTGCTCTGCACTCCCCTACGCCACAGCCGTTCAACCTATCGCACTCTTTGCGTAAACGCCTGCCTGCGGTTTTATGGATGGCGGCATCTACCCCGCCGCTGCCGGAAAAGTTTGTATCCGTAGGGTTAACAATAGCATCCACCGTCATTTTTGTTATGTCATTTCTTACTATTTCAAAGGGCACGCTAACACCTCCTTGCATTACGCAAGCAAAAAACACCTAAGACCATTTTGCGGTTTTAGGTGTTTTGTTATCTAAAAATTATTGGGGTAGGTAAAACAGCTCTATAACCGTTTTCTCTAAAAATTCCTCATCGGGATAAAACTCCATATACTGCTCGCCTTTACGGCTTTCGCCCTTAAGGCTTATTATATCCTTCATTTCGTAGGCAGAAACCTTTTCAAAAAGGGTTTGCAGTTTGTTTAAGGAGCAATCGGAAACGGTGTATCCGATGATTTTGGAAAGTGCCTCTGCCTCAAAGCCATCATTTTCTGCGGCGGCGGCACGGCTTTTTTCGTAAAGGGCGTTAAGGTACTGTCTTTGACGCGCCATACGGTTTTCATTGCTGGGGTCATCAAGCCCTTGTCGTGCGCGGACATACATCAAAGCGCTGTTTCCCATCAGTGTAACGGTTTCGCCCTTTACAAGGCTGTCATCCACACCCGTAAAGTCCTCCAGCACCTCTACCTCTACACCGCCCAGATAGTCGTTATACACCGCAACCGCATCCATAGTTACGGAAAGGTAATGCCCTATAGGCATACCCAAAAGCAAACTCGAAACAGACTCTGCCACATTGCGACAGCTTCTTTCCTTGCCGTTGCCGTAGCTGTGCGCCAAGGCTATCTGCTGCTTAACCCTGTCTATAACCTTGGTACCGGTTATGTCAAGTACCTTCATATCAACCATGGTGTCGCGGCTTATCTGAATGGGGGTATAGGTTTTGTTTGCGTTATCAATTACAAATAGCAACACAAAATCCGCCTGCTTTGTACCTACGGAATCCCCGTTACCGTCAAGACCAAGGACAAGGAAGGTTTCTACATCTTTGTTAAACACATATTCCTCGTCACCGTATACAACAGAAGATTCGGCAACAACGGCAGATTCCGACTGATTACTTTCCCCTGCGGAAGGTATAGGCGCACTTTGCCTGTTTTCCCAAAGGTCTATAACCTTAAGGCCCGCCCCGCAAAGAACTAACGCCGCCAAAACTATGCCGACGGCGCGTATTATTTTGAGCTTATCTTTTTTAGAATGCCTATGACGGCTCATACTCTTCTCTTTTTAAATACAAGAACCAAAACAACCACTGCGGCTACTGCGGCAACTATAAGCCAGATATAGTTATGGTTGTCACCGGTTTCGGGGCTGTTGCCGCCCTGGTCGGGCGCACTGCTGTCATCTTCGATTACAGAAGAATCTGCTTCGGAAGAATCAGCCACAGAGGAGTCATCCTCAGAGGAGTCAACTTCGCTGCTGTCCTCACCTGCATCTTCGGTTTCAACTAAGATTGCAAAGGGAGAAAGGCTGTTTACGGTGAAACTGAGGGAAGTTTTGTCATTGCTTACGGTAGCGTTGTCAACAAATTCCCACGCGCCGCCGATGTTGTGCAAAAGACCAACAAACTTATCAAGGTTTGCCGCAGAAAGGGTAATATCGTACTGACCGTGGCTGTTGTGAAGCAAACAACCGATATAGCTTGCATCAAACAAATCGCTTACTGCAAGCTTACTGCCATCAAGACCCAAGGATGCAACGTGAGAAGCAAACGCATCGTTAAGGGTAGAAAGGTCCGCGGTAGCGGAAAGCTGTGCAAACGCCGCTTCGATAGCCGCAAGTGCCTCTGCATCCAAGGTGTTACGCTGAGCATAAGGGGTGATTACAAGGTGTGCATCACAGCTGGGGTTAGAGATAACACCGGTTATAAGGGACGGACCCTGACCGGAAGGACTGGAAACAAAGTCGTCAGCCGCAAAAACGGTAAGGCTGCAACTAAGAACTAAAAGGCTTAAACAAAGTGCAATAATTTTTTTCATAAAAACATCTTCCTTTCAAAAAATATATTACTGCTCGGCTTCCTCTACAGGGAAGACGGTAATAAGCTCTGCATCGTACTTAAGGATTTGTGCGGCATCAAGACTGTTAACCACGCCGCCGCCTGTAACATCGCCCACAATAAAGGCTTTTCCCGTAATGATAATAATTTCCGCATCGTGCTTAAGTGCCTGTGCGGCATCAAGGCTGTCAACACGGCCGTCAAAGTTTATGTCTCCGTACAAAAGGTCTTCTTCTCCGTCTGCCGTATTAACAATGATTGCAAAGGGAGAAAGGTTTGAAACGGAGAAGCTAAGGCTTGCTTTATCTTCGCTTACGGTAGCATTATCCACAAACTTCCAAACGCCGTTTTCTTTGTGCAAAAGACCCACAAACTTATCCAAATTTGCGGCAGAAATATTTAAGCTGTAGGACCCGTGGCTATCGTGAAGGGTGCAGCCCACATAGTCCACGTCAAACAAATCGCTAACCGCAAGGTGGGTGCCGTTAAAGCCCAAAGACGCTACATAGGAAGCAAAAGCACTGTTAAGGGCAGAAAGGTCGGTGCTGCCTGAAAGGTCTGCATAAGCCGACTCTATTGCCGCAAGTGCCTCTGCATCCAAGGTGTTACGCTGAGAATAAGGGGTGATTACAAGGTGTGCATCACAGCTGGGGTTAGAGATAACACCGGTTATAAGGGACGGACCCTGACCGGAAGGGCTGGAAACAAAGTCATCAGCCGCAAACGCGGTAAAACCGCAACCAAGTATCAATAAACTTAAACAAAGGGCAATAATCTTCTTCATAAAGTACTATCCTCTCGGAAAAATTCGTCATTCTTCAAAAAAACTGTTGCCAAAGGAAACTAGGTCGGCAAGAAAAGCTTTACCGAATTTTTTCTCTATCACATCTGTTGCTGTTTTTATATTGGGCGCTCTGTCGGCAAGATTGTGACAATCGGAGCCGATAAACTGCACCAATCCACGCTTTAACAGGCTTACTGCCTTGCGCTTTTGGGCAAATCCGCTAAATGCCTCTGCATTCATTTGCATAAGCACACCCTCGCCCGTCATACGTTCAACTGTTTTTGCGTTTTGATAGGGCAAGCAACGCTCCACATGAGCAAAAAGAACGCGTATGTTACCGGTGCAGGCAAGGCTTTCTATTTCTCTTTGAACATACCCGCTCCAAGGGCATTGGGGCATTTCCAAAAGCAACAGGGGGGTACCCTGAATACACAGCTTTTCTATACCCTTTAGCTTGCTTACGCCTTGGTAGTACCTAAGCTCCGCCCCTAAAACCACCTGCGGCAAGGATTGCACAAGACTAGGCTTTAAGCTTTCAAAGGCGGCACTGCGGCGCGCCAAAAAGTCCTCCACCGACTCATCATTAGCGTAAAAGTGGGGGCTTGCCACCACGCGATTTACGCCTTGCTCACCAAGCGCGGCAAGCATTTTAAGGCTTTCCTCCACGCTGCGGCTGCCGTCATCCATACAGGGCAACAAGTGGCTGTGAAAATCTGTTACATAAAGCATACTGTTTTAGTCTGCACCGTAGGTTTTATAATACTTATAATACTTTTTATACCTGCCTTTGCCGTAAGAGCCTTTGCCGTTCTTCGACTCATTCATAACACAGCCCAAAACCTTTACGTTGGAAAGCTTAAGCTGTCTCAGGCAAGTCTCAAGCTCCTTCTTTTCCGTATAATCCTCACGGACAACAACTATCATCCCCGTGATGTACTTGGAAACCGCAAGCCCGTCGGAAACGATGTTGACGGGAGGCAGGTCTATAATTATATAGTCAAAGTTCTCCACCAGCACCTCCAGCAGCTTTTCCATTCTTCGGGAGCCAAGCAATTCGGAGGGGTTGGGGGGCAACTCACCCGAGGGGATGATGTACCAATTGGTATATCCCTCTACTTTAAAAGCACCAAGCTGTATGTTCTCCTTCCCCTTAAACAGGTCAGTAAGACCGGGGGTAGAGCTTATCTTCATTTTTTTTGCAACGCTGGGTATTCTAAGGTCGCCGTCTATAAGTAGTACGCGCTTACCGTCCTCTGCCAGCACGTAGGACAAATTAACCGCCGTTGTGCTTTTACCCTCGCCGCGCATAGAGCTGGTAACGCCTATAATGGGGCACTTAACGTCCTCCGGCAAGGTAAATGAAAGGTTTGTACGCAAAAGCTTATATTGCTCTGTAGCGGTAAATTCAAGATTTTTATGAAGGGTTTTTTGGTTGGCATTTTTCATACTGTGTTCAAACGCCGCTTTTTTACCCTTAGAGTTTATAAACGCCATCATCTACCACCCGCCTGTTTTTTTGCCGCAGTACCACTGCGGTAATAGCTGTACTTTTTAGCCCCTGTATCAAGCAAATCGGGCACTTTTGCCAAAATGGGATAGTCATAATTACTGAGTATGTAATCCTCGTCGTGGATGGTGTTGTCCTTTAGTGCCATTATTACAAGCCATACAAGTGCCAAGAACGCACCCAAGACAAGACCTAACGCCGTATATCTGCTTATACTGGGGGCAACCTTCTGGGGGTCTGCAACAGCCGCATCCACAACCTCCATAGAGCTTCCCTCTATAATCTCGGAAACGCGCATAGGCAATACCACGGCAATACTGTTTGCCAATTTTTCCGCATGATAAGGGTCGGTACAAGTTACCGTAACACCCATAATTTCTGTATCCTGTACTGGGGCGGCATCTATCATATTATAAAGCTGCTCCCAACTATAGGAAAGACCTGATTTTTCTGCCACATCCTCCAACGTTGTGCGGTTTTTAAGTATAACCGTATAGGTTTTTACCAAGCTTTGCGCCGCGCTTATCTCGGAAGAGCTTATACTAAAGCTCATATCCCCTACAGCAAAAGAGCTGTTGTTTATATAAAGCATTATGGAGGACGAATAAGTAGGTGTAATGGCAAACGCCGCATAGCTGAAGGCAACCGCCGCAACGATAATACCCACGACCGCAATTATCCAAGCACGTTGCCACACGGATTTTACTATATGGGATATGTCTACAACAAAAGCATCTTCCCTGTTTCTGTCAGATCGCGCCATAAAAGACTTTCTCCTTACATATACAAAGCCGACTTGCCCTTGCCGATTAAAGAGCAAAGTGCGCCAATATTCCAAATAATCACATAATATTATATACCTTATTTTTTCAAAAGTCAATAACAAAATAAAAAACAGGTCAAAATCTTTTGACCTCAAGCTGATGACAAACTTTGTCATCAGCTTGGCAGACTGCTGAGAAAGAGTACAGATGGGACGAACCGAGGCGAGAACTGTACTGAGTACTGTGAGCTGAGGTTCGTTCCAAACGGAAAAAAATAAAAATATACAAAAATTTCGGGGAAATTTTCCCCGAAATTTTTCACTTTATAGTAACTATATTTTCTTTTTTCGTGTTCTGTGCCTTTGTCAGCGGTCTGAGGTCAAAATCTTTTGACCTGTTTGAGTAATTCTACTGTGCTATGCTTTCGGGCAGAAATTCTGTCGGGATAATTGCGCGCACCTTTGCATAAAGGCTTTCCAGTGAGAAATTACCATCCAGCTGGTTATCAAAGGAGCTTATCTTGCCCTTGTTGTGGTGACAACCGTGGGCAGCCGCAAGCTCTTCCGTATAATCCTCCAGCAGATATATCTTAAACTTTCTAAAGCCGGTATCTGTTTGGTAGTTTACACTGCTTTCCTTTTCGTAGTGGCAAACCGTGGGGATAAGCTGCACGTTATCCACATAGGGTGCTTGTCCCGCCTTGCAGATTATATCCAAGGAAAGCAAGCTGCCAAGGGTGTTTTTGCCGCCGTACATACCGCTAAGCAGGTTACCCAAGGAATAGGTGAGCAAGCAACGGCTACCGTCTTCCCTCTCCATCCACTTGGATTCCTGTATAACGTGGGGGTGCATACCTATTATAACATCTGCGCCTGCATCCACAAGCGTCTGTGCCGCTTGACGCTGTGCACCGTTGGGGGTAAAGCTGTCCTCATCGCCCCAATGGATGGAAACAAACACCAAATCCGCCTGCTTGTTTGCAAGCTCCATCTGCTTTTTCATCAAATCGCTGTTTATATAGGGAATATAGGTGCTTGCGTAGGAAGAAAGCCCTATACCGTTGGTTGAATAGGTATAGGCAAGGAAGGCAATTTTTATACCGGAGTGTTCGTAAATAACTATATTTTCCACGTCCGCCTTATCCTTGTAATAGCCTATGGTGGTGCCGCCGCGCTCTGTAAAGAAGCGGTCGCAGTTTATAAGGTATTTGTCGTTACCGCTGTCCAGCATATGGTTGTGAGCAAGGTTAAATATATCAAAGCCCAAATCCAAAAGTGTTTCACCCGCCGCTTCGGGAGAGTTGAACATAGGATAACCGCTTATGGCATTTTCGTTACCGCCTATCAAAGTCTCCACATTTATGTAGGAGATATCCGCATTCTTAACCATTGCGGCAATATTATCGTAAATATGTGCAAACTTGTATTCCGCTGTTTGAAGATTGCTGTAATCAGGCTCTACCCCTTTTTCTGCCGCCGCAGACTGCAACGCATAATAGTACACGGAGGGGTGTATAATATTATCAGGGCAGGCAAGAAAGCTTATAACCTTATCTTCCTTACTTATGTTCTCACCCACAGAGCTTTCGGGGGCGGAAGTACTTTCCTCCGACACCTCGCCGCTGCTTTCGGGCTGAGAAACATCGGTATCCGTGTCGGGCACGGTGCTTTCCGGCGCGGGCTTGCTCTCGTCTTTTTCCGGCACAGAGCTGTCGTCGCCCGTCACGGCAGAGCTATTGTCGCTTGCAGAGGCAGAGGTGGCTTCCTCTGCGGAGGATTCGCCCTCCATAGAGATATCCGCACAGCCGCAAAGGCAAATGGCAAGCAGTAAAAACAGCACTAAAACTTTTGACTTAAACATATAATTCAACGCTACCTTTCATTATCGCCGCTTATATGGCGGTGGTGTGCGCGGTGTCCTGCACCATTCTCTTTTCTATATCCGCACCGACAGCGCGAAGTTTTTCCACTATATTCTCGTAGCCGCGCTCTATGTGATAGATATCACCTATCTCTGTAACACCCTCGGCGGCAAGTGCCGCAATAACCATAGCCGCGCCTGCACGCAGGTCCACAGCCTTAACGGAAGCGCCCTTAAAAGGCGTTTTGCCGCGCACTATGGCAACCTTAGGCTCTACAGTAATATCCGCGCCCATACGCACAAGCTCTTTTACATAGCGAAAACGGTTGTCCCAAACACCCTCACGCATCATACTTACACCCTCCGCAAGGCAGAGAAGCACACACATCTGCGGATTCATATCCGTAGGGAAGCCGGGGTAAGGCTGGGTCTTTACGTTTACCGCTTTAAGTGGATTGGGGGCAGAAACCACAACAGAGGTGTCGTTTTCTTCCACAACCGCGCCCATTTCCAAAAGCTTTGCCGTTACCGATTCCAAATGCTTGGGTATAACGTTTGCCACGGTAAGCTTACCGCCCGTTGCGGCGGCGGCTATCATATAGGTGCCCGCCTCTATCATATCGGGAATAACGCCGTATGTAACGCCCTTAAGACTGCTTACGCCCTTAACGCGAATAACGTCCGTACCTGCGCCCGCAATATCCGCACCGCAGGCGTTAAGGAAGTTTGCAAGGTCAACAATATGCGGCTCTCTTGCGGCGTTATCAATAACCGTAACACCGTCGGCAAGCACTGCCGCAAGTATGATATTTATGGTTGCGCCCACGGAAACCACGTCCATATACACGGAGGAGCCTGTAAGCACACCGCTGCTTTCTGCATTTATGTAGCCGTTTTCCACATTTACCGCCGCGCCCAGCTTTTCAAAGCCCTTAACGTGCTGGTCGATGGGTCTTTGACCAAAGTCGCAACCGCCGGGAAGGGCAACGTGGGTCCTGCCGAATCTGCCAAGCTCTGCACCGGCAATGTAGTAAGAGCCGCGCATATGCCTTGCCTGCTCGTAAGGAGCACTGCCGCACACAACATCATCGGTATTTATCTCTACCGTTGTGGCGTCCAGCATACGCACCTTGGCACCCATAGCTTTAAGAATGGAAAGCGCCGCAAAAACATCGTCAATAGGGGGTAAATTCTCTATAACACAGTCACCGCTGACAAGAATAGTTCCGAAAAGGATGGGCAAAGATGAATTCTTCATACCGCCAACCTCTATGGTACCGTAAAGGGGCTTACCGCCGTTTATAATAATTTTTTCCATATATAAAAACACCTTTCGGCAAAAATACTACATTATTACCCATTGTAATATGGTTATACAATACTATGATACCATTTATTTGAAAATTGTCAAGTAAAATTTCACCCGCTTTTTACCGCTGTTTAAGTGTAACTTGCACAGTATAATTGTATGCCGCCTGTTTTGCTATTGACAAAAGGAAGTTTTTGGTACATAATAATGGTGTTGATTTATGGACTTTAGCCCCTGCGGGCTTTTATATATTTTAAAATTTTATAAAAAGGAGTTAGATGCGTAGGCGGGCTTTCTGCAATACGCATAGTGTTTTATGGCTAAAAGCAAGGCAAAAAAGCTTAAAGTCATCCCTTTGGGCGGTGTTGACGGCATCGGCAGAAATATTACCGTATTTGAATACGGTGACGATATTGTTATTATCGACTGCGGTGTTTCATTCCCCGAGGATGATATGTTAGGTATAGATTTGGTTATACCCGATTTTTCTTATTTAGAGCAGAACGAGGACAAAATCCGCGGTCTGCTGCTTACTCATGGGCATGAGGACCATATAGGCGCGGTGCCCTATCTGCTAAAGCAATTCAATATACCCGTTTACGGCACAAGGCTTACCTTGGGAATACTGGAGAACAAGCTTACGGAGCACGGGCTTATGGGCGCTGCCTGCCTGCACGAGGTTGAGGCGGGTGACAGCGTTAAGCTGGGCTGTTTTACCGCAGAGTTTGTGCGTGTTAACCACTCCATTGCCGATTCTGTGGCGATAGCGTTGGGCACGCCCAAGGGTATGGTAGTGCACACGGGGGATTTTAAGATAGACCTTACCCCCATCGACGGTGCGCCCATTAACCTGCACCGTTTTGCAGAGCTGGGCAAAAAGGGCGTAAAGTTGCTGCTTTGCGACTCTACCAATGTGGAGCGCGGCGGGTATACACACTCTGAAAAAGTGGTTGGTGCATCCTTTGACAAAATTTTCGAAGGCTGTGAAAAGCGCATTGTTATTGCGACCTTTTCCTCTAACATACACAGGATTCAGCAGATAATCAACGCTTCAGTTAAATACGGCCGCAAGGTTGCGGTAACCGGCAGAAGTATGATAAACGTTATGCGGGCAGCAGAACGGCTTGGATATATGGATATTCCTGAAGGCACACTTATTGAGCTGGGGGATATGAAGCGTTACAAGATGGAACAGCTTACCCTTATAACCACCGGCAGTCAGGGCGAGCCAATGAGTGCCCTTTACCGTATGGCGCTTGGTGAGCACAACCTTATCTCCCTTGGCAGTGACGATTTGGTTATTCTTTCCTCATCCCCCATACCCGGCAACGAAAAGCTTATATCCCGCATAGTTAACGAGCTGCTTAAGCGCGGCGTTAATATGATAAGGGACAGCGCAGTAGACGTGCACGTATCGGGACACGCCTGTGCGGAAGAACTTAAAATAATACACACCCTTGTAAGCCCCGAATATTTTATGCCCGTACACGGGGAATACAAGCACCTTAAAACTCACGCCGATCTGGCAAAACAGCTGGGGATGGAAGAAAACCGCATATTTATACCCGAAACGGGGCACGCCCTTGAGATAGGCAGTAAAAAAGCCCAGTACGGCAGTACCGTACCGTGGGGGCAGATCTATGTAGATGGCTACGGCGTGGGCGATGTGGGCAGCTCTGTGTTGAAAGAAAGAAAGCATCTGGCAGAGGACGGTATGTTTGTTATTGTTTTCTCTGTGGACTTACAGGAAAGGCTTTTGCTTTCCGACATAGAGATAATATCCCGCGGATTTGTGTATATGCGCGAGCAGGAGAGTCTTATTGAGGACGTGCGCGCACTGGCTAAAAAGACGGTGCTTGAATGCTTTGGGCACGGCAACAGAGATGCAAATTCCATTAAGAACAAGGTTAAGGACGCGGTATCCTCCAAGCTTTATTCCAAGACCAAGAAAAAGCCTATGGTACTGCCCGTCCTTACGGATATAAGCCTATGAAGACAGTATTGATTACAGGCGGCAGTCGCGGCATTGGTGCCGCCTGCGCCCGCCTTTTTGCCTCAGAAGGCTATAAGGTTATAATAAGCTACGAAAAAAGCAAAGAAGCTGCAGACGCACTGTGTGCAGAATTGGGCTGTGAAGCCTTTTGCTTTGATGTAAGCGACAGAAACGCGGTTTTTGATTTCAGAGACAAGCTGGCGGCAAGAGACATAAACGTAGACGTGCTTATAAACAACGCAGGTGTCAGTCTCTTTGGCTTATTTCAGTATATAGATGCGGCGGCGGCAGAGCGTATGTACGGGGTGAATCTTTTCGGCACCCTTAACTGCATCCGCGCCTTTTTGCCGCAAATGGTAGAAAAGAAGGACGGCGTAATAATAAACCTCTCCTCGGTATGGGGTGAGGTCGGTGCCTCCTGCGAGGTAGACTATTCCGCCGCAAAAGCGGCTATAATAGGGCTTACCAAAGCACTTGCCAAAGAGGTAGGCTTTTCCGGCGTGCGGGTAAACTGCCTGTCACCCGGTGTTATTGACACGGATATGAACGCCAACCTATCCGTGGCGGATGTGGAGGAGATTGTAAACAGCGTGCCCCTTGAACGCATGGGCAAGGGCGAGGATGTGGCAAAAGCCGCACTGTTTTTAGCCTCCGACAACGCCTCCTACATAACGGGGCAGGTGCTTTCCGTAGACGGCGGGTGGAAAGGATAGAATACCCTCACTACTCACCGCGTTCGCAGATAAAAGGCAAGAGAGAAAAGACGAAAAAAGGAAGGTTTTTCGGCATCACACGCCGAAAAGCCCTCCTTTTTTATTATTTATTCTTCATTACTTTTGTTTCACCTGTTGCAAAGCAATTTCACCCCGTTAATTAAGGCTTCTACGTCAGAGGGCGTGTTTCCTTTGCCGAAGCTTGCCCGCACCGCACCGTATTTGCCGGTTCCCAAGGCGGCATGGGCAAGAGGGGCACAGTGAAGCCCGCCGCGGACGTAAACGCCCCGCTGTGCCAAATGCTCTGCCACCGTATCCGAAGGTACACCTTCGATGTTAAACGCCACTACGGGGGCATAATTACCGTCCCAGCCCGCGGCGTACACCTTTACACCCTTTACGCCTTTAAGCGCAGCAACCGCCTGCTGCCGCAGTTGCTCCTCTTTATCGCTTATTTCCAGCTCGCCCACGGCGGCGGCAAGGGCGGCAATCCCCAAAATGTTTGCCGTACCCGCCTCCAGACGTTCCGGCAGATGAGGCGGCATAAACGGTTCTCTTGCCGCCATGCCCGTGCCACCCTCTATAAGCGGCTTTATGCTTATGCCGCTTTCGGGGTTTACTATAAGTGCGCCCGCACCCATCGCCCCACCCAATCCCTTATGGGCAGGCACGCATATAACGTCTGCGCCTATATCTCGTATACTTATGGGGATATGCCCCGCGCTTTGCGCGCAATCCAGCACGGAAGGTATCCCCAAACGGCGCGCCTCTGCACACAGCTCCTTTACGGGCAGACAAATGCCGCAAACATTGGATGCGTGGCAAAGCACCATAAGCCCCACATTGTCCTTTAACAGCTTAAGTACGGTCGTTGCCGTCTGTTCCCTGCTGTTAAATTGTGGTGTAGCTATCCGAAAACGGTTTGGAAAACTGCTGTAAATGGGGCGCAGGACGGAATTATGCTCCAGCGCAGTGCACAACGCCGCACCCTTTTTGGGGGCAAGCCCTTTTATAGCCATATTAAGCGCGGCGGTGGCACCGCTTGTAAGCACCACGTTTTCGGTAGTAGAGTCAAAAAGTGTCGCCAATGCCTCGCGACAGGCAAAAATCGTTTCCGCGCTCTTTATTGCCAAGGGATGACCGCCTCTGCCGCTGTTGCCGCATCCGAAGAAGGCGTCCTTTACGGCAGAAAATACGGCGCCGCTTTTGGGAAAAGAGGTGGCGGCGTTATCTAAATACACAAAGCTCATAACCATTACTCCCCTACCGCACCCAACGTGCTTATACCGCCCTCTGCAAGCCGCCGCTTTGCTTCTTCTGCCAACGCGGGCTCAGACAAGCGCAATCCGTAGCCACAGCCTCTTACCGCGGTAACCGCGGGGGAGCGGGTAAGTGTGGTGTATATTCGGTAACCCGCCAAAAGCCGCTGGGCTTTTAGCGCGTAGGTTACCGATGAAAATATAAGGGTCATCTGTCACCCGTCCTTTGCTTGGGATAGTTCCCTGTTTCAGTATATGCGGACGGTATAAAAAAAGCCCCGAAAAGCCTGTTCGCTTTTCGGGGCTCTGTTAGTTATTCAGTATAGTTGAAATAATTGCCGTCTATTTGGTCGTGACCGTGACCTGCGTTATGGCTCCAGCCCTCGCCTGCGGTCTTCTCATAAAATGTAGGGTCTTTTTCTATGTGGGGACCGCTGATTTTTTCAAGTGCGTAGCAATCCCAAAAAAGACCTTCGGAAAAGCCCTGAAGCTTGCCCTCGAACACTACCTGCTTAAGGGAAGTACAGCTGTTGAAGGCGTATTTGCCCACAGATGCCGTCTCGTCGGGCAGAATTACTCTTTCAATGGCTGTGCACTGAGAGAAAGCGTAGTCGGCAACAAGGGTTGTGCCGTCCTTTGCGACAAGCTCGCCTTTAGCGTCGGTTTTAACGTCCACAAGATAGTTGCCTATATACAAAACACCGTCTCGCCACATATCGGCAGTGTTGTAATAGCCTGTGCCGTAAAAAGCATCGTACCCTATGCTTTTTATGCCTGTCGCAAGCTCTACAGTCTTGGCGGCGGTACAGTTGTAAAAGGCACCCTTACCTATCTCCGTAACGTTTTCTTTAAGCTTAATACCTGTTAGCTTGGTACATTCCATAAAAGCAAAGTCGCCCACGGATTTAAGACTGCGGGGCAGAACTACCTCCGTTGCCTTGTTGCATTTGTAAAAGGCGTAGTTACCTATACCGGTAATGCCCTCTTCTATAACTATCTTCTTTACCGACTCACCGCTTTTAAGCTTAAGCCATTCATCGGGCTTAAGGGGGTCAAAATCCTTAATATCGCCGGTGCCGCTTATGGTAAGCACACCGTCCTCAGAAAGCACCCAACCGATGTTGTCGTCCAAAAAAATGCGTTTTGCCAATAAAAGCCCCACACAAAGGACTGAAACAACAAGCACAATACTAAGTATTTTTACAAGTTTTGCCTTGTTTTGAGGGTCGGAAACATAGCGTTTTATATCAAAACTACTGTTGTTTGGCTTTGCACACATAAAAGCGCAACCTCCTTAACGTATTTCTACAAATGCAGTTTAACACACAGCACCCTTTTTGTCAACCGTAAGCTTATGTGTTAAAGGGGACAAAGGTGGCAATAATATGTATTAAGACCGCATATAAATGTGGAAAGCGGTTTATGCCCATTGTTAAATTTACTTGCATCGTGGAGCACGAAGCAAAAAAATAAAAATCCCCCGATTTAACCGAAGGATTTTTGGTGACCCGTAGGGGAGTCGAACCCCTGCCTTCGCCGTGAGAGGGCGACGTCTTGACCACTTGACTAACAGGCCGTGTAGTTAATATTATCACATACGAAGGGCTTTGTCAAGCACTAATTTTAAATTTAGGGAGGCAAAATAATGACAAGGGACAAAAAGCAGGACACCGTTATCAACGTCTTTTACTACGGAATTATTGCTGCGGCAATTTTGTTGGGACTGTGGCTGTTTATACGGTATCTGTTGCCCGCGCTTTATCCCTTTTTGGTGGCGTATTTTGTGGCATTGTTGCTTAATCCCCTTATGCTGTTTTTGGAAAAGCGCGTAAAACTGCCACGCAGGCTGGGGGCTTTTTTGCTGGTTACCCTTACCGTTGCCGCCGTGTTTATGTTGCTGTTTTTGATTACCCACAGGGCAGTGGAGGAGATAGGACGGCTGGCAGATATGCTTTCTGCCCTTAACGCCGAAGATTTAGAGCCTGTAAAAAATAAAATCAACGGATTTTTACTGCATTTGCCCACCATAGACGGCACTGCGGATTTGGAGCGATTTTGGCAGGCAACCGAGGAGCGAGCCACAGCGGTGCTTAGCCAAAGCATACCAAACCTTAAAAGCGGCGTAGGGATGCTTACCGGTCTGTTTACGGGGCTGTTTGACGTGCTTATAAGCTTTTTTGTTACCGTTATTGCCAGCTATTATATGACAGTGGACAGAGCGAAAATAGCGGGGCTTGTATACAAGCCTTTTTCCAAAGCCGCGGAAAGCAAGATAAAAAAGCTTAAGGACAGCGTGTTTTCCACTGCAGGCAAATACCTTAAAGCCTACGGACTTATAATGCTGATTACTTTTACAGAGCTGTTTGCGGCGTTTACCATATTGAGAATAGAGTACGCGTTGCTGTTGGCGGCGATAATTTCCTTGGTGGACGTTTTACCCGTACTGGGCACGGGCACGGTCCTTATCCCTTGGGCGTTAATATGCTATTTTGTTCAGGGAGATGTGTACACAGGTACGGGGCTTTTGATAAGCTATGTGTTAATAACGGTTATACGGCAGGTGGCAGAGCCGAAAATTGTTGGCAGCTATATAGGCATACATCCTCTTGCCGCACTGCTTGCCATGTTTACGGGGCTTAAGCTTTTTGGGCTTTTGGGGATGCTGCTTTTACCCGTGGCGGTGCTTGGTGCAAAAAACATTGTTGCGGAAAAGGAAGCGACAAAGCCCCAAGTTTAACCATAAAACTATTGCAAAAAAGCTTTTGCCGTAGTATAATGTATTATGTATATTTGTATGTTGGGAGAATTTGCTGTTTTGGAAACGAAGCATTTTGACATTCCTTTTGAATATGATGTAAACGGAGCGGAGCTTTCTTCCATGGAGGTAGGGGGCACGGTGCGCCGTGTTTGCCGCCCCGCCACAGCAGAAGAGCTTTGCGCCGTTATTGCGGAACTTAGCGCGGCGGGCGAAAAGTTTGCGGTGTTAGGAAAAGGAAGCAACGTAATATTCTCTGACCGTGGCTATGATGGCACGGTAGTGCTTACCACAGGACTTAAAGGGATTTTCCCCACGGATACCGGCTATGTAGCCGAAGCGGGCGTTATGCTTTCCTCCCTTAGCCTTAGGGCGGCAAAGGACGGATTTGGCGGGTTGGAATTTGCATACGGCATACCCGGCACGGTAGGCGGTGGCGTATATATGAACGCCGGCGCCTACGGCGGAGAGATGAAGGATGTACTAAGTAAAATTATATGCGTTGACAAACAGGGAAACATAAAAGAATACAGCCCCAAGCAAGCACGGCTTTCCTACAGGCACAGCGCGTTTATGAAAAACGGGCTTTACATAGTGGCGGCGGAGTTTGTTTTGCCGCGGGCAGAAAGCAAAAGCGTGCTTGCGCTGATGGAAGAGAATATGCACAAGCGCAAGACCAAGCAACCCTTGGAGTATCCCAGCTGCGGCAGCACCTTTAAACGCCCCGCCGGGCATTTTGCCGGCGCGCTTATAGAGCAAAGCGGGCTTAGGGGCTTTAGTGTTGGCGGAGCGCAGGTTTCGGAAAAGCATTGCGGATTTGTAATAAACCGCGGCGGTGCCACCGCAAGCCAGATTATTGAGCTGATAAAGCACGTACAAAAGACGGTTTTTGAAAAAACGGGTGTAAAGCTGGAAACGGAGGTTGAAATATACTGATGTCGGTTTCAGCAGAACTGAAGGAATTTTTAACGAATTCAGAACGACGCAACGCCTGCTGCAAAGAATCTTTTGCCGCGGGCAAGGCGGGCGAGATATATAAGGAACGTTGCCCTGCTTGCAGGGCGGCGTTTACAGCGGGGGTTTTTGCGGGCTTTGGCTCTATTACCGACCCCGAAAAGTCTTTTCATTTGGATATGCGGCTTGCCGCGCCCTTGGCGGACAAGCTTGCCGCCATATTGGCAGAGGAAGGGCTGGAACCGAGGCGTTACACGCTTAAAGGCAACAAGGTACGGCTTTACTACAAGGTAAGCTCTGCCATTGGCGATTTTTTGACCTATATAGGTGCAAGCAAATTTGCGCTGGCGGTAATGGAAAAAGAGGTTTACAACAGCGTAAAATTTAAAGAGAACAGAGATGCCAACGCAGTTATAGCAAATCTTGACCGATTTGCCACAGCGGCTGCAGAGCAAAGACTTAACATAAACATACTGAAGGAATGCGGTGCTTTGGAAAGCTTACCCGAAGAATTACAGGTAACTGCAAGACTTAGAGAAGAATATCCCGATATGCCTTTATCGGAGCTGGCGCAGATGTTTTCGCCGCCCATAAGCAAGTCGGGGCTTAACCACCGATTGAAGCGACTGGGCGAAGAAGCGCGAAAGGTTAAGAAACAATAGGATTTTAAAAGAAAGGGGCACTGTAGCTATGGCGTTTACCCATTTACATCTACATACCGAATACAGTCTGCTGGACGGTGAATGTCGCATAGCACGTTTGCCCAAGGCGGTGCTTGATGCAGGGCAGAATGCCGTTGCCATAACAGACCACGGCAATCTTTACGGGGTTGTGGACTTTTACCGCGCCTGCAAAAAGGCGGGGGTAAAACCAATTATAGGCTGTGAGATGTATGTCGCCCCCAAAAGCCGTACAGACAAAAGCTTTAGCAAGGTTATGTACCATCACTTGGTGTTGCTTTGCAAAAACCAAGAGGGCTATAAAAACCTAATGAAGCTTAATACCGATGCCTTTGTTAACGGGTTTTATATGAAGCCCCGCACGGATATGGAGATGTTGCGCCGTCACTGCGGCGGGCTTATTGCCCTATCCGCCTGTCTTTCCGGCAGTATTCCCTCGGCAATCCTTGCCGATGACACGGCAGGTGCGGAAAGGCTGGCAAAGGAGCTTTTTGACATTTTCGGCGAGGACTTTTATCTGGAACTGCAGCGACACGGCATAGAGGAGCAAAGCAAGGTAAACAAAGCTCTTGTTGCCATATCCAAAAAGCTTTCCATACCTCTTGTTGCAACCAACGACGTGCATTACCTGCAAAAAGAGGATGCGGATACCCAACATCTGCTTATGTGCATACAGATGGGTAAGACCGTGGCAGACGGGGACGTGGGCTTTTCCACCAAGGAGTTTTATCTTAAATCCGCCGCAGAAATGGAAGCCTTGTTTGCGGATGTGCCCCAAGCAATAGCCAACACCGCCATTATAGCCGAAAAGTGCAATGTGGAGTTTGAGTTTGACACTATGCACCTGCCCAGATACACTCCGCCTGCAACCTATACCCCCTATGAATATTTGCAAAAGCTGTGTATGGATGGGTTTAAAGCCTATCTTAAGGCAGGTATTATAAAAGAAGATTCGGACAAATATATAGAAAGACTTAGCAGCGAGCTGGAAATTATAAGCTCTATGGGCTTTGTGGACTATTACCTTATAGTTTGGGACTTTGTGCGCTATGCCAAATCCAAGGGGATACCGGTAGGTCCCGGACGTGGGTCGGGCGTTAGCTCATTGGCAGCCTATTTCCTTGGCATAACGGGTGTTGACCCCATTGCCAACGAGTTGCTTTTTGAGCGTTTTCTTAATCCGGAGCGCGTTTCTATGCCCGATTTTGACATTGACTTTTGCGATGAGCGCCGCGGTGAGGTAATAGACTACGTTACCCGCAAGTACGGTGAGGACCATGTGGCGCAGATAATAAATTTCGGCACCCTTGCCTGCCGTCAGGCGGTGCGAGACGTAGGACGCGTGTTAGGTATGCCCTACGCCCGCGTGGACGAGGTGGCAAAGCTTATACCCCGCAGTATAGGCATAAGTGTGGATGAGGCGCTTGCCGCGGGCAAAGAGCTTAGGGAGCGTTATAAAATAGATTCCACGGTAAAAACACTTATAGATTATGCCAAGGCATTGGAGGGCAGACCACGCAACACCTCCCAACACGCATCGGGCGTGGTGGTGGCAGACAAGCCGCTTACGGAGTATTTGCCGCTGGCAAGCTCTACCGGCTCGGTGGTTACCCAATTCCCTATGAACACAGTGGCGGATCTGGGGCTTTTAAAGATAGACTTTTTGGGGCTTAGGTTCCTTACCGTCATAGACAAGGCCTGCCGTCAGGTGGCAAAGCGGATAGACGGCTTTAGCGTTGAAACCATCCCCTTTGATGACGAAGCTACTTACAAAATGCTTAGCGACGGTCAGGGGATAGGGCTGTTTCAGCTGGAAAGCGAGGGGATGCGGGCATTGCTTACGCGGCTTGCGCCCCGTTGTTTGGACGATATAACCGTGGCTATATCCCTTTACCGTCCCGGACCCGCAAAGTTTATAGACAGCTATCTTGCCAACCGCAAGGAGCCTGATAAAATCGTATACGGCTCCTCCGAGCTGGAGGAGGTTTTAAAAAGCACCTACGGCTGTATGATATATCAAGAGCAGGTAATGCGTATATGCGTGCTTGTGGCAGGATATTCCTACGGGCGGGCAGATATGGTGCGCCGCGCTATGGCAAAAAAGAAGCCGGAGGAGATGGCAAAAGAGCGGGCAAGCTTTGTAAGCGGTGCCGCCGCCAAGGGGATGGAAGCCCGAAAAGCGGAGGAGCTGTTTGACAGCATTGCAGGCTTTGCTTCCTACGCCTTTAACAAAAGCCATGCCGCCGCCTATGCAGTGCTGGCTTACAGGACGGCGTATTTGAAGTGCCACTACCCCCGTGAATATATGGCGGCGCTTTTAAACTCTGTATTGGGCGACAACGGTAAGATGCGCCTTTACAGACAGGAGTGCCAGCGTATGGGATTTGACATTCTGCCGCCCCACGTAAACAAAAGCCAAGTGCTGTTTTCCGTTGAGGAAAAGGGACTGCGCTTTGGCTTGGCAGGGATAAAAAACGTGGGCAAGGGCTTTGCGGAAAAGCTTGTTTCTGCCCGCGAAAACGGCGGAGAGTTTAAGGATTTTGAGGACTTTTTAATACGAGTACAAAGCAGCGGCAACGCACGTATGACCGAAGCGATGATACGCTGCGGCGCGTTGGATTGCTTTGGCAGGGCACGCAGTGTCTTGGTGGGCGCGCTGGACAGCAGCGGCGACAAGCTGTATCATCTGCGGACCGCGGCGGCGGCAGGACAGATTGGGCTGTTTGAGAGCATTGGCGACGACAGCGGTGCAGTTAGTCTTGACTATCCAAAGCTGGCGGAATACGACAGCCGCACACTTTTAGAAGACGAAAAAAGCCTTACGGGCTTGTACCTTACAGGGCACCCCTTGGCAGAGCACGCGGCCGCAGCGGCGGCGGCAGGTGCCATAGACACGGTTACCCTGTGGGAGCGGTATAAGAACGGAAGCCTTAAAGAAGGGCAGACCGTAACCATACTGGGTATGATAACCGTAAAGACCCAAAAGCCCACTAAAAACGGTGGGATAATGGCGTTTTGTGCCTTTGAAGATATGTTTGGCGAAACAGAGCTTGTGGTTTTTCCCAAGACCTTGGAGCAGTATGCACCATTGCTTATTGAAGGCACGGTGCTTACGGTAAGCGGCGAGATAAGCGTTAGAGAAGCATACGACGATGAAAGCGAAGATGAGATAAAGCTTATAATGAAATCTGCAACGCTTGCAGGGGAAAAGCCCGACGACCTGTATATAAAGGTGACCCCCGCCAACGGACAGGGGCTTGACAGGGCGATGCAGGAGATAAACCGCCACACAGGCGTGGGCAGAGTGCGGGTGTATTACCAGCAAACGGGCAAGCTTTTTTCTCCCAAGGGAGTGGGCTGTGACCCCAACCCCGCTTTATTAAGCGCGCTTAGGCGCATTATGGGCGAAGAGAACATAGCCCTTAAAAAAAGGAGCGATTAACGATGGCTATTATTTCTAAAGGCAGTGAAAGAGATGCAAGATACGCCCGAATTGCACCGGTGTGCAAGCTTTTATGGGTAGGGTTTAGAGTGCTTGCCTATATAGCGGGCATACTTGTAGGCTTACTTGGCGTTATTGCGGTAGTTCTTATATTTGTAAACGTAACCGCCGAGGAAATGCTTTTTACCCCTTATATGAAGGTGCTGGAAAATGGGATGTTTGACGTAAGCCTTGGCAACGGCGTACGGGTTATTGTGGACTCTTCCGTTGGTGCCGCCAGCATAAAGGGCACGGTTTACGCAGGGTTGTTTACCCTTATGGCGGGACTTACGGTTTGTATACCCGTGTTTCACTTTTTGTCAAATCTTATGAAAAACGTGGCGGCAGGCAAAGTGCTTAGCGAGTATAACGCCGCCTGCGTTAACTACATAGGTATGTCCATAATGCTTGGTAACCCCTTGGTGCTTTTGGTGCAAAGATTTTTTAACTATAAGCTTATGAGCATATTTGTTAAAAATGTAGAGCTTAAATTTGACTTTGGCATAGACCTGTTTGGATTTATGCTGGGCTTGCTTATTATTGTAATAGGCACTATTTACGGTTACGCCTGTAACATCCACAGGGAAGAAACAGCCCTTGTGGTAAGGGAAAACCGTTAGAAAGGCAGGTGCACGAATTATGGAAGAAAAAGAAATGCAAAACCTTCAAGAGGAAAACGCAGTAGTACCGGCAGAAGGCGAAGGCGCACAGCCCCCCAAGAAAAAGCGCCGCACAGGTAAGCTTATAGGAAAAATTGCAAAAATGGGTGCCGCCTACCCTATTCAGGTTGCACTTTTTGCGATATACAAGGTAATAACGTGGGTAATAAACATTTTGCTTACTGTCCTTTTGGTGGGGATTATTGCAGGTGCGGTAGTTGTTGCCGCCTTTGTAATCTATATTAAAAGCTACATCGACCCCACTTTTTCGGGGCTGGACAACCTGCAATTTGAAAGCAGCAGCACCACAGTTATAAGCTATGCGGTGGAAGAGGACGGCGAAACAAGATACGTTCAGTACGATACCCTTGTAGGTACTGAAAACCGTTCTTGGGCAAGCTATGACGAGCTGCCTGCGGATTTGGTTAACGCCTACATCGCCATTGAGGACAAAAGGTTTTGGGAGCATCCCGGCGTGGACTATCGCCGCACGGGCAATGCGGTAATAAACTTCTTCTCCTCCTCAGGGGATAACAGCGGCGGTTCTACCATTACCCAACAGCTTATAAAGAACGTTTCCAAAGAAGACGAAGCGACCATACAGCGCAAGGTACAAGAGATTTTGCGTGCCTTGACCGTTACCAAGCAGTACAGCAAGGAACAGGTTATGGAGATGTACCTTAACACCATATTCCTGTCCCAAAACTGCTACGGTGTAAAAACCGCCGCAATGGAATATTTCGGCAAGGAATTGTCCGAGCTTAATTTGGTGGAATGTGCCGCGCTGGCAAGTATACCCAAGTCCCCCACCAAGTATGACCCCGTCCGCAACCCTCAGTATAATTTAGAGCGTCGCAATCTTGTGCTTGACCAGATGTTGGAGCAGAACTTGATTACGGAGGAAGAGCACAAGCAGTACTACAACGCCCAGCTGGAGCTTAATACCGATACAGAGGAAATGCAGGGCGAAAGCAACCACAACTATTATGTGGAAGCGCTTATAGAGCAGGTTACCAAAGATTTGTGCGAAGAATTCGGATATGACAAAGCAACCGCAACCCGTCTTTTATATTCCGGCGGACTTAATATAATAACCACTGTTGACCCGGAGGTACAGGCGGCTATGGAATCTGTATTTGTGGAAACAAGCCACGACTATTTGTACCTTGAAGGCGAAGGCGTTACGGGTAACAAGGGCGTTATTCCGCAGGCATCTATGGTTGTGATGAACCCCGATACGGGCGACGTTTTGGGGCTTGTTGGCGGCAGAGGCGAAAAGAAGGGCGCAATGGGGCTTAACCGCGCCGTACACAGCCGCCGTCAATGCGGCTCTTCCATTAAGCCGCTGTCTCTTTACACCCTTGCCATAGACGAAGGGCTTTTTTCCGAAGGTATGGGTGTGGACGACATACCCACCGTGAAAAACAAAAACGTTTATTGGCCCACCAACACCCCCAACCGTTTTTACGGGATGATAGATGTTAATTTTGCGGTAATAAAATCCCTTAACACTATTCCCGTTTATCTTGTAAACAAGCTTACTCCTGAAAAGTGCTTTAACTTTTTGAAGAACACCCTTGGTTTTTACAGCATTGTGGAGGCAGAGCAGATAGGCGGACAGATATACAGCGATATTCAGCTTGCGCCCTTGGCATTGGGCGGCTTTACCTACGGTGTAACTATGCTGGAGATGACACAGGGCTACTGTATGCTTGCCAACGGCGGCGTTACCTCTGATGCTCGTTTTTACAGCAGGATAGAAGACAGCAAGGGCATTATTCTAATTGATAACGAGCCTGTGCACAGGATAGCCGTAAGCGAAGAAAGCGCCTTTGTTATGACGGGTATGCTTATGAACGTTGTAGGGCAGGCAGGTGCAACCGGTACCCGCGTTACCATTGACCAAAAATTCGACATAGAGGTAGCGGCAAAGACCGGTTCTACCAACGATGACCGTGACAGAACCTTTATGGGCTACACCCCCGAATACGTTGGCGGCGTATGGTTTGGCTATGACAACAACAAGGCGCTAAGCGGCTTCCTTTACAATCCCGCCCTTAGCCTTTGGGACCGCGTTTTTGAAAAGATTTACCAAAATCTTGAAGCAAACGGAGTAGAATACCAAAAGACCTTTGACCGTCCCCGTGACATTATAGAGGTGGATTATTGCGCGGTTTCCGGTAAAATACCCACGGATTCCTGCTACAGAGACATTTATTACTACGACGCGGCAAGCAACCGATTTACAGGCAGTGCAGTAACAAAGGGCTATTTTGCCGCAGGCACACAGCCCACGGAAAAATGCGATTGCCACATAGACGTAAAGTATGACAGAAAAACGCAGGCAATATGCTTTGACAACTGTAACTGCCCCAAAGAAGACCTTATAACCGTATCCTTCCGTCTTAACAACGAGCGGGCTTTTGACTCTTACGTGGCAGTTTTGGACGGTGACTGTATTTACAAAGAGCTTCCTGCAGACTATACCTTCCCCACAAGCAACAAGGTGCCCTTCTTTGCCAATATGTATCCCGAAGGCACCTATTTCGGCTACGTGGGCGGAGGCAGTCCGCGCAACCGTATATGCATAGAGCATTACGGAAAGAACCCCGATAAAGAAGAACCTGAAGAATCGGAAGACACAGAAAAAACTGAAGAGTCGGAGGAATAAAGGAATATGAAGGCAGCAGACAACGACTGCGTTGTTCTGGCAATAAGAATTGCCGAGGGGATGATGCGCTCCGGCGGCGAAACCTACAGGGCGGAGGAGTGCTGCTTAAGTATTTTAAAGGCCTGTGGTGCTATCGACATAAGCGTTGTGGCGTTTCCCACCGCTATGCTGGTAAGTGCATACGTGGAAGGCGTACACAGGGCGGAGTCTGTATCCATTAAAAGCCGCGGTGTGGATTTGGAGGGCATTGCTACGTACAACAGCATCTCCCGCAGAATTACCGCCGGCGAGCTGGACGTAGAGGGTGCCTTTGAAGAGCTTGACCGCATAAAAAGCGGTAGTCCGTGGCTTTCGGTGCTTTATACCGCGGTTGCGGCAGGCTTTTTCTCCTTTGTTTTCGGCGGCGGCACGGTGGATTTTGTACCCACGGTGCTTGTTACAGCTATAGCGCAGATATTTAAACTTTATGCAGACAGGCTTGGCAACTTTAACTTTCTTTCCGTTATGCTAAGCTGTATCATAACCGCCGCGCTGGCACGGGGTGTGGTTGCCCTTTTCCCTGTTTTCCATCAGGAAGCAATAATCGTGGGCGGCATTATATCCATGGTGCCCGGACTTGCACTTACCAACTCCTTGCGAGATACTATAAGCGGAGATTTGATATCCGGTGCTGCCCGTATGTTTGATGCCCTTATAACCGCCGTTGTCATAGCCGCAGGCGTGGCAATGGTGCTGGCGATGTAAGGGGGTGGCACGGTGGATTACTTGTATATGGGCTTGGCAAGCGCGGTTTCTATTTTCTTTTTTGCTCTTAGTGTTAGGTCAGGACGCAAAAACTCAATCGTGGCAGGCTTAATCGGCGCGGCAAGTTATGTGCTTTATATGTTGCTTTCCCGTCGCCTTAGCGAAGTGGGTGCGGTGTTTTTTGCCACACTTTTCGGCTGTATATGCGCCGAGACGGTGGCAAGAATAATGAAAGCGCCCGCAACTGTTTTTTCCATACCTATAATAATCCCCTTGGTGCCGGGACTTATGCTGTACCGCACAATGCTTAGCTTTGGGCAAGGTGATAATTCCGGCGGCGTTGACGGCGCGGTATCTACCCTGTTGGTTGCGGGCAGTATGTCGCTGGCAGTTACGCTGGCAACCCTTGCGGCGCGGCTTGTTACCGAAGCACAGCATAAACATAAAAATAAACAAAACGGATAATTCCAGTCTGTGAGTCCCCGAATTATCTGTTTTTTGGCAACGATATTTTTTGTGTTCTGTGCCTTTGTGGGCAGTCTGTAATAAATGGTCCCTTCCGTGAATATATATATTTACGGGAGGGATTTTTGTGAAACAAGGCATATTTGCTATCGTAACCGCTGTGGCTATATCCGTTACTGCGGTGCCAAAGGGGGCGGCGGCAATACCCGAAAAGGGGCAGGAATATTTGGAGCGGCTTGCAACAGGCACACTCTATGTGCCATACCCATGGGCGGACAAGCCACAATTTTATGAAGAAGAAAGCGAACTGTTTACAGAGGACAGCGCGGAGAATACATCCGCATCAGCAGAAGAAAGCGCGGAAAGTTTTGAAAGTGTGGAAAGCTTTATTCCCGACGATGCCATAGCGGTACAGGCGGTTAACTTGTCACGGTTGGAGCCTACGGAGACACCGCGACTGCTTATTGCCAACGAAACCAAATACAGCGTTGACCTAAACACCCTTGCCAACACAACGAAAAGCATTGGCGCGGGTGCGGTTTTGATTATACATACCCACGGTACGGAGGCGTACTTGCCCGACGGAGAGAATTATTACACCAAGGATGAAGATTTTAGAAGCACCGACACTGAGGAAAACGTAGTTGCCGTAGGTGCCGTATTTGCCGAAACATTAAAAAGCCGCGGTATACAGGTATACCACGACCAAAGCCTGTACGACGAGTTTTCCTATAATAATTCCTACACAGCCTCCCGCGCCGCCTGCAAAGAATGGATCAGCCGTCATCCCGATATACGCTATATAATAGACATACACAGAGATGCGATAACCGATGGAGATGGCATAAACCAAAAGACCCTTTGCACGGTGGAAGGGCAATCCATAGCACAGGTTATGCTTGTTATCGGCACGGACGAGGCGGGTGCCGCACACGGCGGATGGCAAACAAATCTTGCGGTAGGTGCAAAGTATCAGCAGTTCCTCAACGCCTACCCTACCTTTGCACGCCCCGTATATCTGCGTAGAGCGAGTTACAACCAACAGCTGTGCGCGGGCAGTATGCTTTTGGAGGTAGGAAGTGCCGCCAATACGCTGGGAGAAGCCAAAGCAGCGGCAAGGCTTGCGGGAGAAGTCTTTTGTACGCTGTATGACGACTTGAGAGAATAGAAAGAGGCGGGCTGCTGCCCGCCTCTTTCAAGCTGATGACAAACCTTGTCATCAGCTTGGCAGACTGCTGAGAAAGAGTACAGATGGAACGAACCGAGGCGAGAGCTGTACTGAGTACTGTGAGCCGAGGTTCGTTCCAAACGAAAAAATATAAAAATATATAAAAATTTCGGGAAAATTTTCCCCGAAATTTTCACTTTTGTAGTAACTGTATTTTCTTTTTTTGTGTTCTGTGCCTTTGTCAGCGGTCTGAAAGAGGCGGGCTGATGCCCGCCTCTTTCTATTATACTTTTTTATTATCCGTAAATGTTATTAGAGCCGTCGCAGTGCTTTCTTACGGTCAGA
>JAFQHL010000048.1 GCA_017397955.1 Clostridia bacterium | reverse complement strand
TTTTTCATTTTGCATTCTCCTTTGCGGTTTTGCACGATGCAATCAACATAACTCTCAAAGAAGTACATTTTGAAGATAGTGTTTTGAAGGTCTGCTCATCGATATATTTTGTACGATAAAGCAATTCAAGCCAATATCCCGTTTCACTTGCTTCCTTGAGCGCGATTTCAAATTTCGATATAAAATCCTTTGTGCCTTGTGCGTATTGTGCTTCGTGAATATTTGCACCGATTGAGGTGCCGCTTCTGCCGATTTGGTTGGATATAATCGTTTCGTGATTGGATTTTAGAAATTTAACGAGATTTATAATATCAACCGAAAAGTCCATAGAAAGTTCGACGAGCTTATTTTCTTTCATAATCACACCTCCTTTTTTGTTATTATATCATAAATTCATATGTTTGTCAAACGATGCATCGCCTGCGGCGATATGATGTTTTTCGCTTCGCTCAAAATGATGTTGCTCCACTTCGTTCCGCAATGATGCAATGTTTGCCAAATGTGCCGTCAGGCACACATCATTCGCGCAGCGAACATCATTAGGCGTAGCCGTCATCATTTGCCGAAGGCAAACATCATTCAAAAAACGCACCTTTGTCGGTAGACAAAAGTGCGTTTTTTGTTGGCAGGGATAGCTGGGTTCGAACCAGCGAAATGACGGAGTCAAAGTCCGTTGCCTTACCGCTTGGCTATATCCCTACGACCTTTACTATTATATACACTTTTACACCTCTTGTCAAGAAAATTTTTAATTAGTTTTTGCGGCGTGGTGCTTATTTCCGTCCTCAAAGCATATTTTTTACTAAAACCCTTTACGGAAAGGATAAAATTGTATGAAAAAATGCCTTGCTTTTTTAATGTCGCTGCTGTTTTTATTGCAAGCGATGCCTGTTTACGCCACGGAAACGCCACAGCTGTTTCCACCCGCTTATGCCGTTTTTGAGGAATGGACCACAACCGCAAGTCTTACGGGTGATTTGGAGTGTAAAGCAGGTCTGCTTATGGAGGCATCCACGGGGCGGATACTGTATCAAAACAACGAGAACGAAGAGCTGCCCATAGCCTCCGTAACAAAAATAATGTCAACACTGCTTGTGTGCGAGGCGATAGCCAAGGGCAAAATCAAGATAGATGACACGGTTACCGTAAGTGCCTATGCCGCTTCTATGGGCGGGTCGCAGGTGTTTTTGGAGCCGGGCGAGCAGATGAGTGTTGACGAGCTGCTTAAGTGCCTTATAGTTGTTTCCGCCAACGATGCCGCCGTCGCTCTTGCAGAGCACATCTACGGCAGCGCGGAAAGCTTTGTGGCGGCAATGAATACACGCGCCAAAGAGCTGGGGATGGAGCACACATATTTTGCCAACACCACGGGGCTTGACGACGGCGGATATTCCTCTGCCCTTGACGTGGCACTTATGACTCGTGAATTGCTTAATCACCCACTAATCTTTAATTACACCACCATCTGGATGGATACGGTGCGGGACGGAGCCTTTGGGCTTAGCAATACTAACAGGCTGGTGCGCTTTTATCAGGGCGCAAACGGTATGAAGACGGGCTTTACTACCGAGGCTATGTACTGTGTTTCCGCAACCGCATTAAGGGACGGTATGCAGCTTATTGCGGTGGTGCTGGGCAGCCCCTCCTCCGACAAACGTTTTGCCGCCGCCAAGCAGATGCTGGACTTTGGCTTTGCAAACTACTGTACGGTAAAGCCTGCGGCGGTGGAAATTGCTCCCGTTGCGGTAAAGGGCGGATGTGCTGCCACGGTTACCGCAAGCTACGCGCCGCCTTCCATACTTGCGGAAAAGGGTGGCGGGGATATAAAAACGGAAACCGTGCTTGTAAGCGACCTTTCCGCGCCCGTTGCTAAGGGGCAAAAAATAGGCGAGGCGGTGTTCAGTGCCGACGGCAAAGAGCTGTGCCGCGTGGATATAACCGCCGACAAAACTGTAGAAAAGTTAACATACGGAAAGCTTTTAAACAAAATTTGGAAAAATATTCTGTCTTTTGTTTAATCGGCTTGACAAATACTTAAAGTGAGGGTATAATAACAAATGTATTGTTATATCTAAAAATAAATTAGGTAGGGTTTACTAAATGTCTGTAAGACTTATCGACAAGTATGCACATGAGTTCATAGAAAGCAACGCTTTTGCCGCAATGGAAGAACGCCTTGTAAAGGCGGATGCCATGCTTAAAGCGCGCTCTGAGGAAAATGATTATAAGGGCTGGTATGATATGCCCCTTAATTATGATACCGAGGAGCTTGCGGCGATAGAACGGGCGGCAGAGAAGATACGTACCGAAAGTGACGTGCTTATAGTCATCGGTATAGGCGGCTCTTATCTGGGTGCAAGGGCAGCAATAGAGTTTTTGCGCTCTCGCTATTACAATATACAGAAAAAAGACACCCCGGAGATTTACTTTGTGGGCAATTCTTTTTCCGGTGACGACCTTGATGATGTGCTTGCTCTCTGCGAGGGTAAAGAGGTAGCGGTAAATGTTATCTCCAAGTCCGGCACCACCACCGAAAGCTCTATAGCTTTCCGTATGGTTCGCCACATGATGCTTAAAAAATACACCAATTCCGAAATTAAGGAGAGGGTGTTTGTTACTACGGACAAAGAGCGCGGCGCACTTAAAGCCTTTGCGGACAGAGAGGGCTACAACACCTTTGTTATCCCCGATGACGTAGGGGGGCGGTTCTCTGTACTTACCGCGGTGGGTTTGTTGCCCATAGCTGTTTGCGGTGCGGATATCCGTGCTATTCTAAGGGGCGCGGCAAATATGCGCCACCGTATTGATGAGCAGGGTATGAAGAACGATGCGTACCGTTATGCGGTGCTTCGCAATCTGTTTTACGAGCAGGGTAAGTGTGTGGAAATCCTTGGTAGTTATGAGCCTTCTTTCCGTATGATGAACGAGTGGTGGAAGCAGCTGTTTGGGGAAAGCGAGGGGAAGGACGGCAAGGGTATTTTCCCTGCATCCGTTATTTTCTCTTCGGATTTGCATTCCCTCGGTCAGTATATTCAGGATGGCAAACGCATTCTGTTTGAAACAATAGTTAAGCAAAAGCAGGTGCGTAAGGATATGTTTATCCCCTCCAACGCGGTGGATATTGACGGGCTGGGCTTTTTGTCCGGCGTAAAAATGGCTTCCGTTAACGATGAGGCGATGATTGGTACCCTGCTTGCACATACCGCCGGCGGAGTTCCCAACCTTATTGTAGAGTATGATAAGCGTGACGAGGAAAATCTGGGTGAGCTGATTTATTTCTTCTTTGTAGCTTGCGCGGTTTCCGGCTATATTCTGGGGGTTAACCCCTTTGACCAGCCGGGTGTAGAGGCGTATAAGCGCAATATGTACGCGCTGTTGGGTAAGCCCGGTTATGAAGAGCTTAAAGAAGAACTTTTAACAAAAATACACGCATTATAAATCTAAGGAGAAAAAAATGGTAACACTTAAAGTTGGTCTTAAAGGAACAGGCAAAACAAAAATGTTGGTAGATGAGGTACACGAAGCCGCTAAAGCCTCCAAGGGCTTGGTTGTGTGCATAGAGTACGGCGGAAAGCTTACCTATCACATCCGCACCTCTGCACGTCTTATTGATGCTAAGGACTATCAAATTAAAGATGCTAACACCCTCTACGGTTTTGTTTGCGGCACCTTGGCTTGTAATTACGATATAACCGAAATATTTGTTGACAGCGCACTTAAAATCTGCGGCGACGATGTTGCGGCATTTGAAGAGTTTATGTATAAGTTGGATGATATCTCCAAGAAAATGGGCGTTGACTGCTTTATAACTTCCTCTATTGCAGAGGCGGATTTGCCCGAAGGTCTTAAAAAGTTCTTAGCGGTAGAAGCGGAATGAAAAGAATTAAGGATGTAGCTCTTTACGCCTCATTGTGTTTCAGTTTGCTTATGCTGTTTGTCTGCGGCGTTTTCTCCGCGGCAAGCAACGCGCTTACCAAAGTAGAGGTGGCGTTTAGTGCGTCTAAGTTTGCAGATATCGCTTTTTTAATATTTGTTTATTCCGTGCTTGTGGGCTTTAGCTTTTTAATATTTGATATTAAGGGCCTTAACAAGTCGTTAAAACGCGTGCTTCACGTTGCACTTAACTTTGCACTTATGATAGCGGCAATGCTTATGTTGCCCAAGGGCGAAGGGACCGACGTGACAATGCTTATCTTTGCTTCTTGCTTTGCATTTATTGCTGTTTATTTCTTCAGTATGCTTATAAGCAAGGGCATAAACAAGCTGGGTCAGCTTATTGACGGCAGAAATCAATAGTTATTTAAAGAAGGGGCAAGCTTGCTCCTTCTTTTTATTTCGGTATATTGGTGTCAAGACGTAATATATTGACTTTAAAGGGGCAAACTGTTATAATAAACTTATACGAATTAACGGAGGTTGTTTGTGTTTATGAAAAAGATAACAGCTTTATTACTGGCTTTTATTATTTGCCTTTGCGCCGTAAGCTTTAATGCCTTTGCTGCGGAAAGCGGCAACTTTGGCAACCTTAGCTGGCGGATAGACGGTGGCGTGCTTACCGTATCCGGCAACGGCGCCATGGAGGATTTTAATGTTTTTGAGCTTGGTCAGTGGCACGCCTACAGCGACAGCGTTACAAGCGTTGTTGTGGAAGAGGGCGTAACTTCTATTGGCGGCTTTGCATTCTTGGGCTTTGACAATTTGCAAAGCGTAAGCTTGCCGGAGGGCATCACCTCTATCGGCGATTTTGCTTTTCAGTCCTGCGGTGCCCTTGAGCAAATAGACCTGCCTCAAAGCCTTGTTACCGTAATGTCCGGCGCCTTTTCTATGTGCGGCGCTCTTAAAAGTATAGAGCTGCCTGCAGGCGTTACTCAGCTGGAGGAAGCGATTTTTGAAGAATGTATTGCCCTTGAATCAGTGCGTTTCAACTGCACCCTTACGTCAATCCCGCCCTTCACCTTTGACCGTTGCAACGCCCTTGCACAGGTGTATTACTCCGGCAGTGCGGAGGAATGGGAGTCCCTTACAGCAAACCTTGCCTACGGCAACAGCGCGCTGGAAAATGCAGAGCTTAGCTTTGGCACAGATGAGGACAACAGCTCCGAAAGCAGCGAAGACCAAACCGCTTATCTAAAGGGCGACGTGAACGATGACGGCGTTACCGACAATTTGGATGCGGCGTTTATTCTCCGCCACGATGCTATGCTTGCTGTTCTTACAGGGGAAGCGCTTGCGGCAGGTGACGTAAACGGCGATGACAGGGTGGACAGCCTGGATGCCTCTATGGTGCTTAAATACGATGCGGGCATTGTGGAAAAGCTATAAACAGCTTTAAATAAAAGAAATGGCAGTTCGAAACGAACTGCCGTTTCTTGTATACGAAAACCCCGCCATAGTGGCGGGGTTCAAAAGCGGTTAACCTGTGAGGGGATACGATATATGTGAAATGCTGCGTCCGTGAAGATGGGTGACGATGTGCTCGTAGGGCGGGGGTTTATCTCCCGCCGTC
>JAFQHL010000047.1 GCA_017397955.1 Clostridia bacterium | reverse complement strand
GGGACGGGAGGTAAGCGTATAATCAAAGGTTTTCGCAAGAATATGAGCATCTTCATCAAAGGCTTCGTAAAAGTCGCCAACACGCAAAAGGATGATTGCTTCGGGGTATTTTGCTCGATTTTCCGTCAGCCGTTTCAATATAGGGTTCATCGGCTTTTCGGGTTCTGCGGTCTGCGGCTGTTTCTTTATCTGCTCCAACCATAAGTTGTGATCGTTTCCAAACACGGAGAACACACCGTCACGGTACTGCTGTAAGGCTTCAACCGCCTTTTTGCGGTGCTCATAATAGCGGTCGTTGGGCAGGGTACTTTCCCATAAAGGTAGAAGCATTGTGGTATAGATAACCTCTGCTCGGTTGGGGTCTTTTAACTGCTCGGCAACGGATTTTACATTATCCCAATATCTCACCGTATCATTATCGGTGAACGGTTTGGGGTGTTCATCCGAAGCACCGAAAAAGCCGTTGTGAACGATATGCCCAAGCTGACGGAGTTCATATTCCGCCATACCTTCCTTGTCCTGCTCGGTAAGGAATGCGTTGCGATTATACAACTCGGTTATACGCTTCGTTACCTGCGCCCAGGATAAGGTTATTTTTGCAAACGGACTCATAATATCGCCACGGCTAAAGGAGAACCCTTTTCCGTCGTGGTTGGTATAGGCGTTGCCATCGTAAGTGCCGCCGCCCGTACCAAACTTTTCACGCAGATATTTCTCACGTTCTTTTGTATCCTTGTGGGTACGGAAGAAAGAATACACACCGAGGCGGTAATCGGAACGCTGATCCGAACCTCGCAAGAGTCTGTCCAATTCATCCTTGGTGATAAATCGCTCCCGCTTGGGGTCAAAACCCTCTGCGGCTTGGAAGATAACCGGCTCTCGCTGAAGATCCTGCAACCATCCCAATATTTTTGCAGGATTGTGGTGCTTAAATCGCATAAGGCGTGGGTTAGCCTTGTGCGCTTCGGTAAATTCTGCCCATTCGTCAACAAGTTTTTGGAGCATAGGTGGATCTTTGAAATACTCAATTAGTTTATTGGGCATATCAGGGAAAACACGGTGCTCCGCTATTACTTGCTGAATAATCGGCACATAGCCTGCGTTGTCAGCTTCTTCGGAAAAATCACGCACTGCAAAAATAAGATACTCTGCAATGTGCATATTTTCGTGGTCGGCTGCTTGGTCAATGAGTTTCTGCGGCATATACCGCCCAAGGTCAAGCAGTTCTCGGATACGCTTTGCGGCTTGCTCCCAAGTGACAACTGTGGCTGTGGAGCGCTGTGCGGTGTCGCCCTCACCGATACGGATACCGTTTTCATCGTACCATACGGCAATTCTGCGACCCTCAAAGAAAAATCCCGTGCCGCTTGTGCGGTAATGTTCTTTCAGCCATTCGGCATTTTCCTCTACGGACTTATCCTTCATAAAGCGGGCGCAAATATCCAAAAGGCTTTTACGCTCGTTGGCTCCGATGCAAAGGGTTTCATCAATAATTTGCTGTGAAGCCTCCCACTTGGGAAAAAGGGATACCTGCGGTGTTTCTTCGGAAGTATCAGCCACACCCATATCAAACACGTCAAATAAGGTTAGCTGATTAGAGTCCTGCGGGGGCAGTTTCTTTGTTCGGCGGTTGATAATACCGGGAGAATATTCCTTTTTCTTGATAAGTTGGTCGGTAAAGCCAACAATACAATCCCACGAAAAAACGGACTCCTTGGTGCGGGAAAGGTATGCACCCTCCCACATAAGAAGTCCGTCCTCCTGCGGCTTATATCCGCACCGTACACCGCCGTCCAAAATAACCTCGGTATAGCGGTCGTGATACGCTGATTTAAGATATTCCGCCCGTTCCTTCGGGTCTGTGTGAACCGAGAAGAAAAGCTCAATTTGGTGCTTTTTGAATTTAAGGTCATCCTCCTTGTTGGCGATGATACCCATAATGAGCCTTTCATCCAAAAACGCAGGTAGTTCCTCACCACCTGCGTTTTCG
>JAFQHL010000046.1 GCA_017397955.1 Clostridia bacterium | reverse complement strand
TTTATCTACAAAACGAGGTGTTTTACCAAATTGCTATGTGACGGCGGGAGATAAACCCCCGCCCTACGACGTGCCGTTACCCATCATCACGGACGCAGCATTTCACATATATCGTATCCCCTCACAGGTTAACCGCTTTTGAATCCCGCCACTATGGCGGGGTTTTCGTATACAACGAACAAAGTGAGTAGTGGGGCATTATCTCGGGGTCCCCGTTGTGAACGCAGTGAGCAATGGGGCATTTCTATTCTTTCATTTTCTTTTCCGTTTCCGCAAATATTTCCGCCGCCGCCTCGCTGCTTACTGCCTCTGCAAACAAACGGAACGCGCCGCCGCCTTGAGGGATAACCGTAACACTGCCGCTACGGTACTTTATCAATATCCCCTCTCCGCCACGACCTTTTTCTCCCTGTGCGGAAAGCTTTTCCATAGTTTCTGCCTTCTTGTCCTCGTCAGTAAGCAGGGTTTTGGACTCTATAACGCGGCGGGGACATTCCCAATACAATTGCTCAGGCGTTTTCCCTTGCTTTAGCGCGCTTTCCAAGGATTTAAGCACCAAAGCATTGCCGTCAACGCTCCAAAAGCAACGTGCCGCCGACTCACGCTGTCTGCCCGTGGCATCGCCGTAAAAGACCGCCTTGCCGCCCGCGCGTTCCACAGCCTCCTCCACAAATCGAGGGCAAAGTGTGGGCAACGCCACCTCGCCCGCACCGCCGCTGACCGCTATGCACAACAGCCCCCAAAAGCCGCAGTCCGTATCGGTGCCCAACCGCGCCTCTGCATACAGCCCGTCGGCGGAAACGTAAAACACATCTCTGTCTGCACCTTTGCCGTAGTCCACCTCTGCCCCCATTTTGTGAGCAACGGAATATAAAAACTCTGATGCAGAGTTCTTTTCGCCTACATAAAGCTTTGCGCCCCGCAGGCTCTCCACCGTATGGGTAAGCCTTGCGGCGTAACGGAATTTCGGCGCATCGTCACCATCAAGCGTAATAAGCTCCCCTGCAGAGACCGCGGTGGGCACGGGACGGGACAATGCCGCCTCCACGGCGCGCTCCTCCTTAGTGGTGGGAGGGAGTCCGTCACCATCAAAGAGCGACAAAGTGGCAACACCGCCCTTTATCTTCACAGTAACCGCATAGGCAAGCTTGTACTCCACTGCCGAAAACGCCGCCAAAGCTCCAAAACCCTCGCCCAAGTCGTAGGCGCGCCCGCCGTAAATGCGTATTCCGCACAGGATGCTGTCTGCAAGTGCCTTGCCTTCCGCACTTCCGTCGCCAAACACACCTACTGCCGAACCTGCGCCCGCCGCATACGCCAGCGCGCCGCCCAGCCGCAGGCATAGCTCGCCGTTTATATAACTGCCGTAACGGCCGCTTATTTTTCCGTTTTCAATATACCTTCTTCTAAGTTCACCAAAAATAACGCTTTTCATAACCCGTGTCCCCTTTTCTATACTCAGTCCCGCCTGTAAGACCGTACCGCCGGCGATATATGCTCCGTCACCCACCACCGTACCCGCGCCGATAACACAGCCTTTGCCGATAAAGGCGTTTTTGCCCACGCTAACGCCTCCGCACAGAATACTGCCGTATACTGCCGCGCCCTTTTCAACGCTAACGCCGCCGTGCAGTACACAGCCGTCAAGAGCGGTATCGTCATCCACGTTGCAATCACCGAAAATCACGTTTTTGCCGTTTTTAAAGCGAAAACAGCACTGATAGTAGCTTTCTACGTCCCCTATATCGCACCAATAGCCCTGCTCCTCTATACAATGGATAGGGATACCCTCTCTTAACAGACGGGGAAACAGGTCGGCGGCAAAATCCTGCTGACCCGCGCCGATATACGGAAGCAGACGGGGAGACATAACGTAAATCCCCGTGTTTACCAGATTGGTAAGCGTGCGTTTCCAACAGGGTTTTTCGGTAAATTCGGTAATAATACCGTCCTTTACGGTAACGGTGCCGTATTCCGTAGGACTGTTTACCCGTTTACAGACCACGCTTATAAGCCCACCGTGGCGACGGTGTTTTTCCATAACAGCCTTAAAATCAAAATCGCTTACGGTGTCACCGCTTACCACCAAAAAGCTGTCGTCAAAGCCTGCGGCGGCGTTTTTAACACAGCCCGCCGTGCCCAGCGGCATAGTTTCCCTAAAATATTTAACCCGTTTAAGGCTTACGGGGTACGACTCCACCTGCTCGCCCCTGTACATTGTGGTAACGGAAACCTGCTCAAAGCCCGCCGCCGCCAGCTTGTCCGTAAGGATACCGTAAACAGTGCTGTCACCCAAGGGCAACAGCGGCTTTGGCAAGGTTTGAGTAAGGGGAAACAGCCTTTTGCCGAATCCGCCCGCCAGCACAACCGCATATTTGCACACTTAATTGCGCCTCCCTTTTTTGTTTGTTCCTTAGTTTCCGCAAAAGGCGGCAAAATTATACAAAAACCGCCGCCGCTATTGACAAATGGCAAAAAAAGCTATATATTTAAAGTGTGATATAATGGTATAATATTTTCCGAAAGGCAAGAGTCATGATAAAGCTTGATGCGGAAAATTTGCCGCTAAAAAGTGGCTGTGTGCTTACAATAGGCAATTTTGACGGTGTGCATCTGGGGCATCAGTCCCTGATAGGGCAAACCGCTGTCACTGCGCGCAGTCTTGGGCTGCCCTCCTTGGTGCTGACTTTTGACCGTCACCCCCAAAGCCTGCTGTTTAAAAGCGGATTTAAGTATCTGCTGGGCGCAGAGGACAAGGAAAAGCTTGTTGCCGCCGCAGGTGCAGACCTGTATTACCCCATAGATTTTAACAAAGTGCGCCGTCAAAGTCCGGCGGAGTTTGTGGAAAAACTGCTTGTAAACACATTTAGCGCAAAGCAAGTGGTTTGTGGCTACAACTTTAGCTTTGGAAAGGGCGGCACGGGCACGCCGGAGCTTTTGAAGGAGCTGTTGGCGACCCATGGTGTGGAATGTACGATAATGCCGCAGATAACCGTAGGGGGTGAGCACGTAAGCTCTACCCGTTTGCGCGCGTTGATAGCGGCAGGGGATATGTATGCGGCAGCAAAACTGCTTGGCAGGCTTTACAGCTTTAATTTGCCCGTGGTACACGGTAGACAGCTTGGTGCAAAGCTTGGCAGCCCCACCATAAACCAGCTTTTTCCCGACGACAGGGCATTGCCCGCTTTTGGCGTGTACGCGGCGCTGTGCGGCATAGAGGGCAAGCTTTACAAAGGCGTAGCAAACATAGGGGTAAAACCCACGGTAAGCGACGGTAATACCCACCTGTGTGAGACCAATATATTTGACTTTAAGGGTGACCTGTACGGCAAAGAGGTGCGGGTTTACCTATGCAAGCATCTGCGGGCGGAAAAACGCTTTGAAAGCCTGTCAGCCCTGCGTGCACAGATAGCGCGGGATGCTGCGGTAGCCAAGGCGGTGCTTGCGGAAGAAAGCTTTGAAGATTTGAAAGGAGAATTCCTGCTATGATAAAAAGAGGATTTGCGCTGTTTTTGGCAATCCTGTGTATTGCTTGTTGCTTTATAAGCGCGGGTGCGGCAGAGGAAGAAGAAGCCGCGCCGCCCTCTACCACCTCGGTGCTGGTGCTTAAAAACATCAATACCGGGCTTAATGTGGAGGTTGATGCGGCAAAAAGCGTAAACTACCGCGCAACGGGCGTGGCGGCAAAGCTTGTAACAGCAATGGTTGCCAACGATATTCTTAAGGGCTGTGAGCAAAAGATATCCGCGCCCTTGTGCCTGACCAAGGATAAATATGCAAGTGCCATACTGAACGACTTTTCCTTGGGTCTTAAATACAACAAAAACTCCTCCTCTCTTACGGTAGATGACCTGCTTAGCGCGGTAATAGTCAGCTCTGCGGCAGATGCCTGCGTAGCCTTGGCGGTTGCGTCAATCCGCTACGAAAATAAGGAACAGACGGATTTTTACAACGACTATGATGCCGCGGTAAGCGCGGCAACTGTAGAGGAAGCCCATATAAACAGCTTTGTGGACAGAATGAACAGCTATGTTGCCGCCCTTGGCTGTGAGGACACTTATTTTACCAACTGCACCGGCGCCGTAGACCCCGCATCACGCACAACGGCAGAGGATATTGCCCTGATAGCAGAGGCGTTTTACAACAATGCGGAGCTGATGATGATAGCAAGTCAGCCCAGCTATACCCTTAGCACA
This sequence comes from Clostridia bacterium, assembly GCA_017397955.1. GTDB lineage: Bacteria > Bacillota > Clostridia > Oscillospirales > CAG-382 > SIG636. The sequence goes on along the minus strand of JAFQHL010000046.1, from coordinate 6,151 downwards.
GGCTCTAATGTGCTGTTTAACAAAAGCGCGCTTATGAGCAGCAACGACAATCTTACAGGCTATACGGGCATAGAAGGCACCACAGGCATAATTATAGGCTGGATGGGCAACAAAGGCGCAAGCCCCTACTGCGTGGTAGCCGCAGGCGAAACGCAAGAGGGCGTAAACTACGTAATGGTTTGCGTTGCGGCGTTTACAGAGACCGCGGCGACCAAGCAAAACGCCTATGACACGGTAAAGGAGTTTATGCCTTGGGCACTTAACACCTTTAGATACAAGCTGGTGGTAAGTACCCTTAATGCCCTTAAAACTTTGCCGGTAAAATCCGGTAAGGACAGCGACGGCGTAAGCATAGTGGCAGAAAACGATATAGAACTGCTTATACCCGCCACCGTTAACCCCGATACGGACATAAAGGTAGAGTACAAATGGCTTAATGAGGAGCTTACCGCGCCCATATCCAAGGGGCAAAAAGTTGGCACGGTTTACGTTTACTATAACGACACGGTGTTGCAAACCAACCTTATTACCAACTCTGCCGTAAGCGAAAGCAGCATGCTTTCCGCCATAGACAAAATAGAGACCCTGCTTACCAGCGACGGTGCAAAAAAAGCCTACCTGTGTGCGGCGGTACTGTTTGGCGGCTATCTTATTTTAAGCTTTGTGCTGTTCCTTTCCCGCATAATAAGCAAGTATATTGCGGCAGGCAGAGGGGATTAAGGGCCATTTGTGAACAGTTTATGTCGTATGTATAAATTTTTATATATACGCTTGAAAAGCAGCTTTCACTATGCTATAATTCGAATGTTATAGATTTTTATGCATTTAATACGGAGGTTTAATCTACTATGACCGGAACTGAAATTGTAATTGGTATTCTTCTTTTAATAATGGCGCTTTTCCTTATCGTGTCCATACTTATGCAAAGCGGCAAGAGCAAGAGGCTCAGCGGCTCTATTGCAGGCGGTGCGGAAACCTTCTTTGGTAAGCAAAAGGGTCAGGCTATTGATAAAACTTTGTCCAAGATAACCAACGTTGTTGCCCTTATTTTCGTTGTGCTTGTACTTGTTCTTCTCTTTGTTGACGCAAAGAACGACCAAAAGGCTGCTGATGCTAACAAGAACGATAAGACCGAAGAATCTTCTAAGGTAGAAGACGATAAGGACGAATCCAAGACCGAATCTAAGGTTGACAAGGAAGAAAGCAAGAAGGAAGAAAGCAAGGACGATAAGGCTTCTTCCGAAGAAGCAAGCACCGAAGCTTCCACTTCTGAAGAAGCAAGTGCAGATGCACCTGCATCCTCTGAAGAAGCAAGTGCTGAAGCAAGCGAAGTTAGTGCTGAAGCTTCTGTTTCCGCAGCAGAATAAACTTATAAGACAAAGCACGGGTTGCACCCTTGCCGCGCGGAGCGTGGCGGGTTTTATACAACTGTGAGGTTGTCATTTGATTAAAAAATACAGAAAAACTCAAAAGCTTCCTCCTTATATCCATAAGCAGGGGGCTTTTTGTTTTGGAAAGCAGGTACCTTATGCAAGAGATGATGGATTTGACCATGAAAGCTACACACAATGCCGCAAGCGAGTTTTGCGACACCACAGGCACACTGTGTTTTGATAACGGAATTTACAGCGTAAAGACCTTTGGCGGCCAATCATACCCCATAGACGGAGCATTGCCCGCCAATTGCAAGGAAGGTGACAAGCTGGCTGTTACCGTAAGCGGCGACTTCGCCAAAATCACCGATAACTTTGGTTCTTCTTCAGAGGCGGAACCTAATATCAAAGCCATGCTTCGCAACTACGGTTTGGATGCGGCTTTCAGCGCAGATGCAATGATGCAGGCAAAAGAAACCGCTTTTACGGAGATAACGGCACGCATGGCAAATCGCACGGATTTGCGCGGCAAGACCATAATAACATTAAGCGAAACCGAAAACAGCCGCAACGAATGTGGCTTTTCTGTGGAGCGCGATGCTGATAACAACTATATATTGGGTATTCATACCACAGATGTAGCAGAATTTGTTGAAAAAGGCAGTGCTTTGGAAAACGCCATCTTCACCCGCTGTAAAACCGCAAGCTTGCCGGGGAAAGAGATACCTATGTTGCCCGATCATATAACCAAGGGGCCTTGCTTATTGGAGGTAGGTGAGGACAGATTGGCGATAAGCTATTTCCTTACCATAGATGAGGACGGAAAGGTGCTTTCCTTTGATTTTTGCGAAAGCGTAATAAAAACAGCGGCAAACTGCCTGTTTAGTGAGATAGAGGCGTTGTTTTTGGATTACGACACCTCTGCAATAATGCCGCTCCGCAAGGCATACGCCTCTGTATTGCCCACTATGGCGCATATGTTTAATCTTGGCGCAGCGTTGCAAAACGCAAGGGTATTGAGGGGCGGCGCGGATATAGACAAAGCGGAAAGGCGCTTTGTTTACAGCCGCCACGGCGGAAGGCCTCTTGGTGTCGTATTCCGCAAGGACAGCGACCCCAAGCGTTTGGTAAGAGAGTTTTTGTCCGTAGCAGGCAAAGAGCTGGCACAGTATTTTTATAACAACGGTATTCCCGCCATCTACCGCGTACAGGCGAAACCTACGGCAGAGGAGTTTGCCCGTTTCCGTCGCCATGCAGCAATTATAGGCGTGGATACCGAGCTTTACAGTGATGAACGGCTTTTTGCAGGCGTTGCAGAAAGCATACGCGGTATGCACGAGGAAGAACTTTTGCTTTGCGAGCTACGTTCAATTCTGCCTGAAACCGATTTTGCAGATGCGCCCCGCAAGCACTTTATACACAACACGGAAATGTACACCCGCTTTGCATATCCCCTTAATCGCTGTGCGGATTTTGGCACTCAGCGCATAGTAAAAGCTTTGATTGACGGTGATTTTGATACGCAATTACTTAAAGAAAAGGTTGCACTTGCAATAAAGTCGGCACGCACCGAAAGCAAGGTTAACATCTGTGAAAAATATGCAGAGGACCTTACCGCCCTTGACTGTCTGAAGCGTGACCGCAACAAGACATATAACGGTTTGGTGTTAAGCGTAGAAGCCGACAGCGCAAAGATTTTGTTGGACAACGGCTGTATTGCAGTGTTGAAGACGGGCGAAAACGGCAATACTAATGTAGAGGATGAAAAGTTTACTTTAGGTGACAATAGCTACGGCTTTGGCAGCGATATAAGCGTTCGTTTCCTCGATGTCGATTTTGAAACCGCCACCCTTTACGTAGAGGCGTAATTGTTTCACGTGAAACATTTTAGGAGGATTCCTATGTTTTATAACTTTTGGAGGAAGACTGCGGCTTTCCTTATGTGTCTTGCCGTAGTTGCCACTGCGGGCTGTGAAAGCAGACGTCCGCAAAATAAGGAAGAAGAAGCATCCTCAGCACCCGTAACGGAAAATGATGAGTCTTTGTATAACCCCAAGGATAATATAGAGTTGCTTGACGACCTGGACGGCAAATATATTGGCAGAACGTATGTTATAGCGACAACTAACCCATCACTTTTTCAAAACAGCAAAAAGGAGGAGGGGAAGGGAAGCCAACAAAACCCCTTGGAAAAAGCCGTAAGTGACCGTATGGACCTGCTTAGCAAAAGCTTTGGCGTTAAATTTGAGATAAAGGTTGAGGATTCTGAGAAAGACATAAAAGAGGCAATGCGTAAAGCGGCTGAAAAAGGAAGCCATTACGCAGACCTTGTTTGTGCATCGGCTGAGCTGATGGCAGAGCTGACGGAAATGGGGCTTTTAGAGAATATGCACACCTTGCCCTATGTGGATTTTGATGCAGACTATATGCCAGGAGAGTCCCTGACCCAACAAAGCACCGGCAGGAAGCTGTTCTTCTATTCAGGCGATGCTACACTTTCCCTTAACAGCACAACGGTACTGTTCTACAATAAGGGCATAACGGACAGCGCAGAACTAAAGCCTGTTTCCAAGGTGCTTGACGGTGATTTTACATGGGACGTACTGGCAGAAATGGCAAACACGGCGGCAGATATGGGCAAATACGGCATTGACTGTGCCCTTGACAGGGAAGAGCTTTTATATTCACTGTACGCCTCTACAGGCAATAAATTTATAACCCCCACCGCAGCACAGCCTCAAATAAGCTATAATACCGATGCGGTACAGGCGGTAAACGGCATAAACACCGCTTTGTTTGAAAATACAGAGCTGGCACCGGAACGCGAAAACGGTGCAGATGCCATAGCCGACTTTAAGGCAGGCAAAACCGCTTTTCTGGTTGCCCGTTTGGATAGCGTGGCAGCAATAAGCGAAAAGCCCGAAAACGGCGACCCTCTTGTAGAGTGGGGCATACTCCCTATGCCAAAGCTTAGCGCAACGCAGGCGGGCTATTTTGCACCCGTAAACGATATTACAAGCTGTATCGCGGTGCCCAAAAACAGCGCAGACAGTGCATTTGCGGGATTTATGCTTAACGCCTTTCTTGCGGCAAGTACCAACGGACTGGATGAAGGGCTTAAAACCACCTATATAAACTACTATTTTTGGAATAACGACAGCGCACGGATGTTAAATCTTATAGAAAACAGCTTAAGCTATGATTTGGGCATTTTCTATTCCTCTTTGCCGCAGGTATACGACGTAAGCACCAGACTTTTGGCAAGCGAAGACAACCTTAACATCAAGGACGAGGATAAACAGTTTTTTTATAAGTTTTCTGACAGGGTTTTTGGTTAAAACCCTTGCATATAGCGGCATTTTATGCTAAAATAACTCGGATATTAAAATATTTTTATATAAAGAAAGGTGTTTTAACAATGGCAGTAAAAAAATCCGTAGAAGACCTTAAAGTGGCAGGCAAACGCGTTCTTGTAAGATGTGACTTCAATGTTCCTCTTAAAGACGGCGTTATCACCGATGAAAACCGTATAGTTGCGGCTCTCCCCACCATCCAGTATCTTCTTGATAACAACGCAAAGGTTATCCTTTGCTCTCATTTAGGCAAGCCTAAGGGCGTTGCTGACCCCAAGTACTCTCTTGCTCCCGTAGCAGTTAGACTTAGTGAAAAGTTCGGTAAGGAAGTTGTTTTTGCCGCTGATGACGAAGTTGTAGGCGAAAATGCTAAGAAGGCTGTTGCTGAAATGAAGGATGGCGACATCGTTCTTCTTCAAAACACCCGTTACCGCGCAGAAGAAACCAAGAACGGCGAAGCTTTCTCCAAGGAATTGGCTTCCCTTGCTGACCTCTTTGTTAACGACGCATTCGGTGCCGCTCACAGAGCGCACTGTTCCACCGTTGGTGTTGCTTCCTTTGTTGAAGAATCCGCTAACGGCTACCTTATGGCTAAGGAAATCAAGTTCCTCGGCGATGCTGTTAACAACCCCGTAAGACCTTTCGTTACCATCCTCGGCGGTGCTAAGGTTGCTGATAAGCTTGCAGTTATCGAAAACCTCCTCAATAAGGCTGATACCCTTATTATCGGCGGCGGTATGGCTTATACCTTCCTTAAGGCTAAGGGTTACGAAATAGGTACTTCCCTTGTTGATAACGAAAAGATTGAATACTGCGCTAATATGCTTAAGACCGCAGAAGAAAAGGGCGTTAAGATTCTTCTTCCCGTTGACTGCACCATCACCAAGGATTTCCCCGACCCCATTGATGCTGAGATAGAAACCACCATCGTTGCGGCTGATGCTATCCCCGCAGACATGATGAGCCTTGATATCGGTGAAAAGACCCGTGAACTCTTTGCAGCAGAAGTTAAGAACGCTAAAACCGTTGTTTGGAACGGTCCTATGGGCGTATTTGAAAACCCCATTCTTGCTAAGGGTACTATCGCAGTCGCTAAGGCACTTGCAGAAACCGATGCTACCACTATCATCGGCGGCGGCGACAGCGCAGCAGCTGTTAACACCCTCGGCTTTGGCGATAAGATGAGCCACATTTCCACCGGCGGCGGCGCTTCCCTTGAATATCTTGAAGGTAAGGCACTTCCCGGCATCGAAGCAATGACCGACAAATAAAGCACCCCATCACTCGCTTCGCTCGTGACGGGGACCCCGAAAAATATTAAACACCATTTCCGTTCGCTCGCGCCTTCGCGCCACTTCGTGGCACTCGCGGAAACTAAAGTATATTTTCTGCGGCACATGTCCGCATAATTTCCCCACTACTCAC
>JAFQHL010000045.1 GCA_017397955.1 Clostridia bacterium | reverse complement strand
TTGTGATAATAAAAAATCGGAGGACAGATCCTGTACCTCCGTAATGTTTGTCAGATAGGAAGGATCGACGATCACCTCGGATTCGTTCCTTCCGCTGAAGTATGCGTATATATGCTTTTTATCGATTTGTGCTTCGTAGACCGTTCCGTTCTCACCGAAGCGGTGGGCAAACCATTCGGCTGTTTCCTGATTCAGCGACCAGGACAATGCCTTCACGCTTTTGGCGTTGTGTGGGGTTACACCTCGGTAGACGGTCACCGTATCGTCCAATGTCTTGAACTGGATATATTCGTCTTGCTCCATGAGGCAAGTGGGATCGGCTTGCTTGAACATCCGTAGGAGCTGGTTGACGGTAACGTTTACGTCCTGGTGCGGTGCTTCTGACCTCGTCCATGCGCTGGCGAGGATTTGAGACATATCTTCTCTTGAGAGATGGGGCATTGCGAATTTCAGAAAGGTCAGCGCGTAGGGCTTGGTGACCATCATATATATTGCGTAGGCATTATCTGCCTTATCGATCTGCCGAGCCATAGACTGTCGCCACTTGAGCTGTGCATCATCTTCTGTGAGATCGATCATCTCCACGCCACCTTTGCCATCGGGAATGGCACTTACTCCGGTGTCGGTGAAGGGGTGCTTGACGATCATCGGTGAGTATGAAGTTTCATTGATCTCTGTGGAGAGCAGAGCAAGGGCTGTTTGCTTGACCTTGGCTAAGTCGGTTTGCTTTCGCATCATTTTCCTCCTTTCAGCGGAAATAAAAAAAGCGCATGGACTTGATTGATCCATGCGCTTGACTGCGGATATTCGGTTGTGTGAGAGTTCAACTCATTTCAGAAAGGGAAAAGTATCTTTTTCACATCTACAAAATCGCTTGTTGTTTTTTCTGCCGTAGAAACGGCGAAACCCCCGATAAAATCGGGGGTTTCTTGGGCTACATCTTTTTTGTAGCCTTTTGATGGTGCGGGTAGCAGGACTTGAACCTGTACAGAGTTGCCTCCACTAGAACCTGAATCTAGCGCGTCTGCCAATTCCGCCATACCCGCAAATATTAAGGTTGCGGCAACAGAAGCCGCATAAACCTTTGATATTTTACAACAACAAGAGGCGAATGTCAAGGGCTTTTTTACTTTTATCTTTTATTTTTTCTTTTGAAATATCCTATATACATAGTTATTGCGCCCACGATGCTGTATATACCCACCAACAAAAACGCTGTTGCGGCTGAAAACTGCGTATTATGGGTAGGTACGCCCAAAAATACGCAGGCAGTATGAACTACCAAAAAAGCCATTATGGGAAAACTTATATACGACATTGTTATAGCTATCAGCATATATACATTTGTAGCGGAAGAATTAAAAGGGAAAATATATCGCATATTATTTATACCTTTCTTTCAAGTCCGTCCACATAGGATTGAAGTATTATCTGTGCCGCTACGGCATCCAAAACCTGTTTGCGTTTGCTGCCGTAAACGCCGCCTTCTGACAGATACCTTAGCGCCTCACCTGTCGAAAAACGCTCGTCACAGAAATGCACGGGCAGACCGGAAGCCTCCTCTAACTGCTGTGCAAAACGCTTTGTGCGCTCCACTCTGTATTCCTCTGTGCCAAATGCGGTTTTGGGCAGGCCCACTACAAAAGCTTGACCGCCCAGCTCCTTGCCTTTAGCGGCAACCTTTTCAACTGCATCATTAAGTCCCTTGACCTTTATTATACCCACGGCAGAGGCGATACAGCCGCCCAAGTCCGTAGAAGCGATGCCAACGCGGGCGTCGCCAAAATCCACACCAATATATTTCACCTGTTACACTCTCCTTTTCAACGGACAAAATGAATTATAGCAAGATTAAAAATTTTTGTCAACTTCAAATGAATATTTATCGAGCTTTGGGGTCATAATAAGCACACCGATAGAAAACGAAACGGTGTTTGAAAGGTGTTTTTGATATGCGAGAAGAGAAAAAAGCTTTAAACGATAAAAGAAAAGGACAGAAAACACCCGTTATTCGCGGGTTTGTACGTCCGATGTCACAACAACAGATACGCCCGAATGGAAAAGCAGGTATGCTTTTTAATACCGAAGCAGGCGAGGAAATGCTTTACAGCGATTCTGACCCATTTGGAAGTTATACGGGCATAACACGGGAAGGCGACAACCGACCTGTGCAAGATGTTGATGACCTTTAAAAACAAAGACTGTTTCGTTTTTTTCGGTTATATATAGATTTTAAAAATGAAAAGTGCCGAGGCGCGTTACGCTTCGGCACTTGTATTTTTTAACTATTGTAATATCTTACACAGATTCGCCGTTGATAAGGCTTAAAAAGAAGCTTGTAAAGTTGGAAGTCAAACCTTCAAAATCTTCTTCTGCATCTATAACGAAGTCATTTTCGCTACGTACAGGCGCTTCGATAGTTTCTTCGCTGTCGAGGTCGGTTGTTAAGGTGAGTTTTGCAGCCACAGAAACATCCTTTCCCTCAGCGGAAGCTTTAACCTTAAGCTCTATATCCTCAGCGGTTTCAGTATCTTTAACCGTAGAGGTACGAGTACATATGAGCTCTATTTCGTTATCCGCCAGCTTAAGCTTTGCGTTTACGGTAACGCCGCCGTCTTTTTCTTCCACGGTGCCGTCAAGCTTATACTCGGTTCCTTCTATAACAGCCGTAGCATTAAACTTGTTTTCCGCATATTCAAAGTCAAGCTTAAATTCATCGGAAGCGTTTGCGGAAAGAACATATTTGCCGCCGTCTTTATTAACGTCAACGGTAAACAAAGTGGTAAGCACAGCTTCATCCTGATAAATGCCGTCTTCGTCCATTTCGCTGTTATAGGCGTAATCGTTTACCTTTAAGGAAAACTCTGTCTTATCGCCTTCACTGTTGCCCTTAAGCTCAAGCATAGTATCCTCAAAAGAAGTAAGAACTATGCCGTAGTTGTTGCTTTCGCCTTCATAGATATCCCAGCAGGATATGCCTATGTTGTCATCATCAGCGCTAACTTCAGCATCCACACGTACGTTTACCCCGTTTACAAAGTAGCGCTTTAAGGTCATGCTGAAATCTGTTTGCTTTTTCAGCTCTTCTATAGCCTCGTCCACCGCTTCAAAAACAGATGCATACAGCCCATCAATAGACTCAAAGGGCTTTTCATCCTCAGTGCCGTAGATAAACCCAAGCTCAAAAAGCTTAGCAAGGCTTGCAGCAAGGTCTGCGGTCAGTGCCTTAAAGCTTTCATCTTCACTTACAAACTGACGAAGACCGCCAAGGATACCTGCCAACTGTTCTGCATTAAGTGTAAGAACAACACAGTCAGCCTCCGCATCGGAAGCAATACTTTCGTTACCGAGAGATACCTTGGAGGAAGCAACCGCATCATCGGGTATAAGCTCTGCTGTCTTGTTGACAAGAAGAGTGCACAAAGTGCCGTCCTTGTTGAGCTCAACAACAGCGGAACAAAGCTCCTTTAATGCTTCGACAAGTGCCTTGGGGTCTTGGGCACCTTCTGCCATGCTGCTGATAAATTTTGTATCTATAAACACAGGGGTCTTAAAAATAAACGGAGAGGTAATGAGGGTACCGTTTTTATCACCCTTTACATCCAAGTTCACGCTCATTCCCATAACGCTTGCGTTTGCTTCTATGAACGCGCTGTTTACATTGAAAAGAGTTTTAAAATCAAAACCCAAAGAACCGCCAAACTGTTCTTTCAGTATATCAACGCCGCCCACATTAAGCTCTGTAAGCTGAAAATCCATACCAAGCTTTACAGTATCTTCCTGCGTTATGCCGGGTATAGAAATACCTTCGTCTACAGCATCCAAAATATTGTTTAACTTATCACCTATATCCACATAGCCGTTATCTTTTTCAGAAAGATAAAAAAGCTTTTCTTTATCCGAAAGGCTGCCGAAAGAAGCATCGGAGCCGCTGCTGTTTTCATCGGAAACGTCATTGCTTTCAGCAGATTCTCCGCTTACGGACTGTTCGGGTGCTTTGGAGCTTGCGTTGTCCTTATCATCGCCATCGCAAGCAACAAAACAGCTTGCAAGCATTGCAATGATTAAAAATAAACCTATTAGTTTCTTAGTCATAAAGTCAGCCTCCTATAATATAGTTAAGCCTTTTTTGCTATTACCTCACGAAGCCCAAGTGCGTTTTCCTTAAGTTTGGAATATCCGAAGAAAACGCTGCCGTTGCAGTTTTTCTTTTCTTTACAGTAGTCAATCTGATTGGGGATTTCATCAGGTTCCCAACCCTCAGCATCACACCTGTAAAGACCGTGACCTGCGTAAAGACCTATATTTTTGCCTTCCATATATTTATCATACCAATCAAGGATAACACCGAAGCGTGCTACTGCGGTATCAAACTTCCAATATATCTGAGGGTTGATATAGTCAATATACCCGCCATCTACCCATGCGGTAAAGTCTGCATAAAGAGCAGAGTAACATTCAAGACCGTTAGTTTCCATACCTTCGGGGCAAGAATCGCTCTTGTTACGCCAAATCGCAAAGGGAGATATACCGAAGGAGCAGTTGTCACGGATTGCGTGTATAGCATCATAGCACTGCTTTATAAGCTTGTTAACGTTGTCTCTTCTCCAGTCGTCAAGGGACATACCGCAACCGCTTTCTTCATATTCTTTCTTGTCGTCATAAGGAATAACGGTAGAAACACCGTCCACCTCGGTACGCATAGGATAAGGGTAGAAATAGTCATCAAAATGAATACCGTCAACGTCATAACCCTCAACAACCTCACGCACACCGTCAACTATAAGGTCACGAACAGCCTGAATACCGGGGTTGAAGTAAAGCTTGCCGTCGGGATAAGCAACAACCCATTCTGGGTGCAATCTTGCAGGGTGATTTTCGGAAAGGGCAGAAAGATCCTGATTAGGCTTATCTGCGCTACCCAAGGTTATACGATAAGGGTTAAGCCAAGCATGAAGCTCTATACCCTCCTCGTGACAACGGGTAACCATGTAATCAAGAGGATCAAAACCCTCGGGAAGTTCAGATCCTTCTGTACCGGTAAGATACTTGGAAACAGGGAAAAGCTTAGACTTATACAAAGCATCGGAAGCAGGTCTTACCTGAAAAAGGATAGCGTTAAGACCGGACTTTTTAGAGGTGTCTATAATATCCTCAAGCTCATCTTTCATTTGTGCAACGGGGATACCGGGTGCGGAAGGAAAATCCAAATTGAGAACGCTTGCAACCCAAACGCCATAAAAATACTTGTTCATATAAAATACACGTCCTTTCAAAAATATAGTGTGTTTATAAGGATACACTAACCCTATTTTGTTACTTAAAATTATAACACAGCTTTTTTGCAATTTCAAGTATTATTTTCTTTTTGCTTTTATTTAACGGGTATTACATTTAGCATCTTGAAAACGGAAGAAAAACGTGGTATAATTCATCTTGTATTTTTGTAACTTTGAAGGAGTTGTGTTATATGGGCAGTATTCTTTACAAAAACATCAGCCTTGCAGACGAAAATTTTGAAATAAAAAACAATATGTATCTTGGTATTAAGGGCGAGGTCATTGATTATGTAGGCGAAATTGCACCTTGTGAGGAGTATGAAGTTGTTAGGGATGGCAAAGGTCTTGTGGCAATACCCGCTTTCTACAACATCCACACCCATTTACCCATGGTGCTTTTGAGAGGATATGCGGAAAACCTTGCTCTCAGCGATTGGCTTAACACAAGGGTTTTCCCCTTTGAAGCGCAGATCACGGGTGAGGATATTTATCATGCCACCCTTTTGGCACAAGCAGAGCTTTTGCGTTTTGGTTGCGTAAGCTCTACCGAAATGTATTTTAAACTTCCCTATTTGTTCAAAGCCAACGAAGAAAGCGGACTTAAAATGAACGCTTCCAACGCCATTGTATGCTTTGGCAACACGGATATTACCTCCCTTGGTGAATACAAGGAATATATGGAATGTCTTGGCAACGAAAGTATAAAAAACAGCAAGCGTTTTATGCTGGATATGGCGGTACACGCAGAATATACCACAAACCCCACCGTTGTAAAGGCCGCAGCTGATATGGCAAAGCAATATAAAATGAATATGCATTTGCATATGTCGGAGACTAAGTCTGAGCATGAGGAATGCAAAGGCAGACACGGCATGACCCCTGCCGCTTATTTTGAAAAGCTGGGTGCTTTTGACGTACCCTGTACCGCCGCACACTGTGTTCACTTGGAGGGTGAGGACTTTGAAATACTTGCGCGTAAGGGTGTAACTGTTGCCAACAATCCCATAAGCAACCTTAAACTGGCAAGCGGATTTGCCGATGTGGCAAGTATGCTGAAGGCAGGTATAAATGTGGGATTGGGTACCGACGGTGCGGCAAGCAACAACAATCTTAACCTGTTTGAAGAATTAAAGCTTTTTGCTACCATGAACAAAGCTCTGACGGGCGACCCCACTCTTATTACACCCGCACAGGCATTGTATGCCGCCACAAGAGCAGGTGCGCTGTCACAGGGAAGAAGCGATTGCGGCTTGATCAAGGAAGGCTTTAAAGCAGATATCACCGTGCTTGATATAGACAAGCCTTACCTATCCCCTGTTCACAACATGGCGGCAAACTTGGTATACTCCGCGCAAGGCTGTGACGTGATTACCACGATTTGTGACGGTAAAATCCTTTACGACCGTGGAGAATACACTACGATAGACGTAGAAAAAGCGCGGTTTGAAACAGAAACAAGAGCAAAACGCATTTCTGAAAAATTAGGAGGTTAATTATTATGGACTACAACAATGCTTGCAGTAAAATCAATGAGCTTTCCGGCGGCTTTAAGCCTGAAATTATAGTAGTGCTTGGCAGTGGGCTTGCAGGTTTTGCAGACCGCGTTGATGCCAAGGCAATCATCCCCTACGGCGATATCCCCGGTTTTGGTGTTTCCACAGCACCCTATCACAACGGCAGGCTTATACTTGGTACCGTTGAAGGCAAAAACGTTGCTTGTATGGACGGCAGACTGCACCTTTACGAAGGACACGCACCCGCTGATTTGGTGTTCCCTCTCCGCGTACTTCGAAAGCTTGGTGCACACAAAATCTTCCTTACCAACGCTACGGGCGGCATAAACACCTCCTTCAAGGTTGGCGATATTATGCTTGTAGAGGACCACATAAACTTTCAGGGGCGGAACCCGCTTATGGGCAAAAACGACGAGGAGCTGGGCGTGCGTTTTCCCGATATGACTTATGCTTATAATCCTGAGCTTAGAGCGATTGCAGAAAAATGCGCCGCCGACTTGGGCATCGACCTTAAAAAAGGCGTGTATATAGCGTGCACGGGGCCCTCCTACGAAACGCCTGCGGAAATACGCGCATTTAGAATTCTTGGTGCCGACGCCGTTGGTATGTCCACCGTACCCGAGGTTATTGCCGCAGTTCATTGCGGGCTTAAAGTGCTTACCCTTTCCCTTATAACGAATATGGCGGCAGGGATAACGGGCAACAAGCTTACGATGGAGGAAGTAGCTGAAACAGGCAGAAAGCAAAGCTTGGTGCTGGGCGGCTTGGTAAGCGAGATAATAAAGAGATGCTAAAGGAAAGCGGATTGCCTCGCACCGTAACCCTTGATACGGAAAAGGCGGAGCTTGTTATAATAGACCAGACCTTACTGCCAAACGAGCTTAAATTACTGCGACTTATAGAGCTTGACGAGATGTGCGACGCCATAAAGAAACTGCGCGTAAGAGGCGCGCCCGCCATAGGCGTTGCCGCAGCCGCAGGGCTTTACTGCTTGGCAGAGAGATACGATACGAAGAACGAAGATGAGTTTTTTCAAAAGCTAAAGGCAGATGCGGACATTTTAAACGCAACCCGCCCCACCGCCCGCAATTTATCTTGGGCGCTTGAGGAGATGATTTCCTGCGCCGAAAGTCACAAAGGTAAAGGTGTTGTCGCCGTTAAATCTGCTTTAAAAGCTAAAGCGAAGGATGTGGAAGAGCAGGATGTTGCCGTGTGCAAAGCTATAGGTGAACACGGTGCCGCTCTTCTTAAGGACGGTGACACCGTAATGACCGTTTGCAACGCAGGCGCATTGGCGGCGGTAGAATACGGCACGGCACTTGCGCCCGTATACGTAGCATCGGAAAACGGCAAGAAGGTTGCTGTATACTCTATGGAAACTCGCCCACTGTTACAGGGTGCGCGACTAACTTCCTTCGAATTGACGGAGAACGGTGTTGATACCACCCTTATATGTGACAATATGGCGGCTTCTGTTTTGGCGCAGGGAAAGATAAACGCAATATTTACGGGCTGTGATCGCGTTGCTGCCAACGGCGATGCAGCCAACAAAATAGGCACATATATGCTTGCAATACTTGCAAAGCATTTTGACGTACCGTTTTATGTTTGCGCCCCCTACTCTACCGTGGATTTTTCCACCAAAAAGGGGGAGGACATTATTATAGAGCAAAGAAGCGGGGAAGAACTGCGATCCCTTTGGTATGAAAAAAGCATGGTCACGAAAAAGGCAAGAATCTACAACCCCGCCTTTGATGTGACTCCTGCTGAACTTATTACAGCTTTCATTACGGAAAGAGGCATAAAAAAGCCCCACGAACTTTAATTTTGGAGTGTATATTCAGATGAACGCAAGTAAAAGCTTATTGCTGATTGTTAACCCCAAAGCCGGAAAATGTATGGCAAAAAAGGTATTGTTTGATATTGTTTCCATATTCAGCGGCGGCGGGTACAGAGTTACCGTGCACCCCACGCAAAAAAAGGGAACAGAGGATTACGTTAAGGCAGAGGCACCGCACTACGATTTAGTGGTGTGCTGCGGTGGCGACGGCACTTTAAGCAAAGTGCTTGGCGGCGTTTATGCAAGTGGTGCAGATACGCCCGTAGGTTATATTCCCATGGGCAGCACCAACGATTTTGCCTCTAATATGAATATCTCCCGCAACCCCAAGCTTGCAGCGCTGGGTATACTTGGAGGTACTATTGTACCCCACGACCTTGGCAGTATCAACGGCAAATACTTCTCCTACATACTGGCAACCGGCGCTTTTACCGGAGCATCTTATTCCGCATCGCAAAAGCTTAAAAACTCCCTTGGACATTTTGCGTATATACTGGAAGGCTCCAAATACCTTGCAAAAATAAAAGCTTTTCGTATGAAGGTGGTTTTTGACGGAAAACGTACCGAGGGCAACTTTATTTACGCTTCTGTAAGTAACACCACCTCTGTAGGCGGCTTGGTGAAATTTGACAAAGACGCGGTTAACTTTAACGACGGCAGTTTTGAGCTGGTTCTTGTAAGAAAGCCCGCAAACATAAAAGAATCTGCAGAACTTATCACTGCGATACTGTCAAATCACTTAAACTGCAGCTGCATAAAACTTTATCACGCCTCTAAGGTTAATATGTTGTTTGAAGAGGAGCCGTGCTTTACGGTAGACGGTGAAAAGCTTGAAACAAGCAAGGCGGTTACGGTACAAAACCATAAGCGGGCAATCAATTTTGTTGTCCCCAAAAAGCATTTCTTTAGATAATTTTTTCTAAATGTTGCGGTTTTGGGTAAAAGTTTTACCAAAAATTGTGACTTTTTAAAACTTTGTGCTTGACATTTTGCAGCTGTGCAAGTATAATGTACTTTAGTTAAATTTTAAGGGCGGCGAAACCGCCGAAGCTAATTAACTCTTGTTATATATTTTTAAATATATAAAGTAACTCACTTTCCGGAGGTAGGATTATGAAAATGTCACGTGCGTATAACGTTGCACGTACCATTCTTGTACTTCTGTGCATAACCTTGCTTGTATTTACAGCATTGTTCGGCCTGAATATGAGAATTGGTTGGTTAGGAATTGATATTGACCAAAAGGGCTTTATCGAAGACGGCGCGATTTCTTTGGGCTTGGACTTGGCAGGCGGTACATCTGTTGTGTTTGAGGTCGTTCCCAAGGACGGTCAGGATGTTACCGAAGCAGGTCTTGAGGATACCAGAAGTATTCTTGAAAAGCGTGTTAATAACCCGGAAGCAAGCGTTTATATTATAAGCGATACAGAAATTCAGCTTGACATACCCGGTTATGATGACCCTCGTTTGGTTGTTGACCACTACGGTAAGAGCGGCTCTTTGAACTTTAGAAACAGCGATGACGAAGTTCTTATGGATTACACCGCAGTTAAGGAAGCGTTCTTCACCTTCACCAGTGAAGACGGCGTTACCTATAAGCCCGTTGTTCAGCTTACACTTACATCCGCGGGTGAGAAGCTTTTCGGCAGCATTACCGAAACCATCTCCAAGAAAACCGAAGGTAATAACTTCCTTGCTATCTATGTTGGCGATGAGATGATCTCTCAGCCCACCGTTGAAGAAAAAATTACAGGCGACAGCGTTATAATCTCCAGCCCTTCCTTTGAGGAAGACCAGTCTGAAGCCGAACGTCTTGCAAGCTACATCAACGCAGGTGTTATGCAGTACGAGCTTAAGTGTGACGACACCTATGGTTCTATGAGCTATATCAGCGCAACCCTCGGTGAAGAAGCACTTGATACCAGCGTTATGGCAGCACTTATCGGTCTTGTTTTGGTTATGATATTTATGATTATCATGTACCGTATTCCCGGTGTTGTTGCTTCCATCAGCCTTTGTGCTTACACGGCAATCGTTATTCTCTGTATCATCACCTTTGGTGTTACCCTTACCCTTCCCGGTATTGCGGGTATTATTCTTTCCATAGGTATGGCAGTTGACGCAAACGTTGTTATTTTTGAACGTATCAAGGAAGAAATAAGAGCAGGTAAGAGCGTTAAGAGCGCTTCTGAAGCAGGCTTTAAGAAAGCACTTTCCGCCATCATCGACTCTAACGTTACCACAGCGATCGCAGCACTTGTGCTTATATTCCTTGGTAACGGTATGGTTAAGGGCTTCGGTATAACACTATTCATCGGTGTTGTTGTTTCCGTAATGACCGCTTTCTTCCTCTCTAAGGGCTTGTTGCGTTTGTTCACAGGTATGGGCTTTGTTAAGCCTTCCCAGTACTGCCCCAAGGTAAAAGGAGGTAACAATTGATGAAGAATTTTGATTTTCTTAAGAAAAAGAATATAGCATTTATTGTTTCCGCCGTTCTTTTGGTTGCAGGTTTGCTTTCCTTTGTAATCGCAGGCTTTAATATGGGCGTTGACTTCACAGGCGGTTCCAAGATAACTATGCATATGGACAAGGACCCTTCTAAGGATCTTGATGCTGTTGAAAAATATGTTAAGGATATTGTTGGCGAAGACAAGTTTGTATCTTTGGTTCAATCCACCACCAATAAAAAGGATATTATTGTTACCATTAAATCCGTTACTTCCTTCGATACTCTTGTTATCAAAGAAATAGCTTCTCTGTACGGCATTGATGTTAAGACTATTGGCGACAAAGAAACTACTGCCGACGATAAAGGTAACGAGTACGCTTACGTATCCTTCGAGCTTAACGCTGAACCTACGGTTAAGGAAGATGACCTTAAAGCAAAGCTTAATGCACTTGACAAGGAAAACGAAGTGTTTAAGAGCGTAAATGTAGAAAAGAATGTTGTTACCGTTAACTACTATTCCACCTCTGTTGAAGAAAAGATAATCGCCAAAGTAAACGACGATGAAAAGTTTGAGGTTGTTAGCGATGAAATCAGCACCATCAGTAAGAATCGCGCTTCTGCTCAGACAAAAACCGCTCTTATCTCCGCCGCTGTTGCGATTGTGCTTATGCTGGTCTACATCACCTTCAGATTCAAGCAGATTGCTTCCGGTCTTGCATCCGTAGCATGCTTGTTCTTCAACCTGTTTATGATGTTTACCTTCTACGCTGTTTTCCAGTGGGAAATGACTCTTGATATAATCCCTGCTTGTCTTACCATCCTTGGTTATTCCATCAACGCAACCATCGTTATTTTCGACCGTATCCGTGAAAATAACGTTAAGGAAGCTGACTTTGATGCCGCAGCAAACAGCGGTGTTCACTCCACCATGTTGCGTTCAGTAAACACCACGATAACCACCCTTATTACCATAATTTTGGTTTATATCCTTGGTGTTACCTCCATAAAGGCCTTTGCGTTGCCTCTTATCATAGGCATCATCGCCGGTTTGTTCTCCTCCGTTTTCCTTGCAGCACCCATTTGGTCCGTGCTTAGAAAATGGTTTAAGGTAGAAGAAAAGGCAGCTGCAAAGAAGCAGGCAAAAGCAAAGTAAAATATGCATACAAAAAGCCGTAACGGATACCTCCTTTACGGCTTTTTTAGTAAGACTTAACAAGAAAGGACGACGTTTATGATACTTGTAACAGGTATGTCCGGCTATATCGGCTCTCACACAGCATTAGCGCTTCTCAACGCGGGCAGAGAGATAATTGGCTTTGACAATTTTTATAACAGCACCGCAGAAGCAGTTGAAGCTGTTAAAAAATTATCGGGTAAGGATTTTCCTTTTTATACTGCCGACCTCAGAGACCCCGACTCTATGGAAAAGATATTCAAAGAAAATAACATAGACGCCGTTATACATTTTGCAGGTCTTAAAGCTGTGGGAGAATCGGTGGCAAAGCCTCTGCTTTACTATGAAAACAACATAAGCGGCACGGTTAATCTGCTTAAGCTTATGGAAAAATACGGTGTTAAGCGGTTGGTTTTCTCCTCCAGTGCCACTGTTTACGGCGAACCCAAAACTGTTCCCATAAAAGAAGATTTCCCCAACAGCACTACTAACCCCTACGGAAGCACCAAGCTTTATATTGAGGGTATACTTAAAGATGTATGCGTTTCTGACAAAGATTTTTCCGTGGCTCTGCTTAGATATTTCAACCCTATCGGCGCTCATGAGAGCGGATTGATTGGCGAAAACCCTAACGGTATTCCAAATAATCTTATGCCCCGTATATGCCAAACGGCGAAGGGTATAATGAAGGAGCTTACCGTATTCGGTGACGATTACCCTACCCCCGACGGAACCGGTGTAAGAGATTATATCCATGTTTGTGACCTGGCAGACGGACATCTTGCGGCTTTAAACAAGATAGAAAAGGAAAGCGGCGTGCACATTTACAACCTTGGTACAGGTAAAGGCTACAGCGTTTATGACCTTATACGCACCTTTGCATCCGTCAACAATGTGGATGTACCCTACAAGGTATGCCCCAGACGTGCAGGTGACGTACCAGTGGTTTACGCTGACCCCACCAAAGCAAAGGAAGAACTTGGCTGGGAAGCGAAACGAGAACTGGAAGATATGTGCAAAAGCAGTTGGGACTTTGTAAAAGATAAATAATTTACGCTTTAGGTGAAAACGATGACAGATATATCCAAAATACGCAATTTTTCTATAATAGCTCATATTGACCACGGCAAAAGCACCTTGGCTGACCGACTGCTTGAGTATACGGAGGCAGTCTCTAAGCGTGAATCCGTAGACAGAATGCTTGACAGTATGGAGCTGGAAAGAGAGCGCGGCATTACTATTAAGGCACGTGCCGTAAACTTTAAATATAAGGCTGATGACGGTGAGCTGTACGACCTTAACCTGATAGACACTCCCGGTCACGTAGACTTTAACTATGAGGTATCACGCTCCTTACAGTCATGCGAGGGTGCTTTATTGGTTGTTGATGCCACACAGGGCATACAGGCACAAACACTTGCCAACGCATATCTTGCGGTTGACAACGATTTGGAAATACTACCCGTAATAAATAAAATGGACCTGCCCAGCGCAGATATTGAAAGAACCAAGAGCGAGATAGAAGAGGTTGTAGGTATTCCTGCCGATGATGCACCTGCCATATCCGCAAAGATGGGCACGAACATCAAGGATGTACTTGAGCAGATAGTAAAGGCTGTTCCCGCCCCTACAGGCGACAGCAACGCGCCTCTTAAAGCTTTGATATTTGACTCCTACTATGACTCCTACAAAGGCGTTGTGGTTTACATTAGAGTGAAGGACGGTACTGTTAAGGTAGGAGACACCGTTAAGATGATGCACACGGGTGCGAACTTTGAGCTTGTGGAGGTTGGTACACTTTCCGCCTTTGGTTTTAATCCCAAGGGTGTGCTTACCGCAGGCGAGGTTGGCTATTTTACCGCCAGTATAAAGAGCATTGCGGATACCGAAGTTGGTGATACCGTAACCCTTCTTGATAGGCCTGCCGAAGAGCCGTTACCCGGATTTAAAAAAGTGCTGCCCATGGTATACAGCGGTATTTACCCCGCTGACGGCGCAAAATACGGCGACTTGAAGGATGCGCTTGAAAAGCTTAGACTTAACGACAGTGCCTTTGGGTTTGAGCCGGAGACTTCTGCCGCTTTGGGCTTTGGTTTCCGTTGCGGCTTCCTAGGGCTTCTTCATATGGAAATAATACAGGAGAGGCTTGAAAGAGAGTTTAATCTTGATCTTATTACCACCGCGCCCAGTGTAATCTATAAGATAACCGACAAAAAAGGCGAGGTGCGTTATATAGACAATCCCACAAACTACCCCTCCCCCGACGAAATTGAGGAGGCGGCAGAGCCGATTGTTAAAGCAACGGTTATTACGCCCACCGCTTATGTTGGAAGTATTATGGAGCTTTGTCAGGACAGACGCGGCACCTTTATTGATATGAAATACGTTGCGGGCGACAGAGCAGAGCTTCACTATGAATTGCCCCTTAACGAAATAATTTACGACTTTTTCGATTCCTTAAAATCCAAGACCAAAGGTTACGCTTCTTTGGACTATGAGCCTGACGGTTACAAGGCATCCAAACTTATTAAGCTGGACTTCTTGCTTAACGGTGAAAATGTGGATGCACTTTCCTTTATAGTGCATGCTGACAAGAGCTATGCAAGAGCGAGAAGGATTGTTGAGAAGCTGAAGGACAATATACCCAGACAGTTGTTTGAGGTGCCGGTACAAGCGGCTATAGGCGGTAAGATTATCGCCCGCGAAACTGTAAGGGCATTGCGTAAGGACGTGCTTGCCAAGTGCTACGGCGGCGATATTACCCGTAAGAAAAAGCTGCTGGAAAAGCAGAAGGAAGGTAAAAAGAAGATGCGCTCTTTGGGTAGCGTAGAGCTTTCCAAGGAAGCATTTATGGCAGTTCTTAAAATGGACGAATAATGCTGAGGCGGCGGTATTCCCGCCGCCACAGACCGCTGACAAAGGCACAGAACACGAAAAAAGAAAATATAGTTACTATAAAGTGAAAAATTTCGGGGGAAATTTTCCCGAAATTTTTATATATTTTATATTTTTTCGTTCAAAACGAACCTCGGCTCACAGTACTCAGTACAGCTCTCGCCTCGGTTCGTCTTGTCTGCACTCTTTCTCAGCAGTCTGCCAAGCTGATGACAAGGTTTGTCATCAGCTTGAGGCGGCGGTATTCCCGCCGCCATATTTATTTTTCAAAGGAGCTTCGTCATGCTCAAAGATTTAATGCTCTATTTTCATATCCCTTTTTGTATATCCAAATGCGCATACTGCGCTTTTTACTCAAGTCCTGCTTGGGATAGTAAGCTATTGGAAAGATACACCGATGCATTGACAGCGCAGGTTGCCGCTTTTGACAATAGTGAGGAATACAAAATTGTATCAATTTATTTCGGCGGCGGAACGCCCACGATATTGGGCGCGGAAAGACTGTGCAGGGTCCTTGCGGCGGTAAAGGAGCGTTTTTGCATTGACAGTCAAGCCGAAATAACTCTTGAAGCCAACCCGAAAACAGTTGATGAAACAGGGCTACGCGCTTTAAAAGAAGAGGGCTTCAACAGACTTTCCTTGGGTGCACAATCCTTTAACGACAGTACTTTAAGGCTGCTTAACCGCGCACACACGGCGGCGGATTTTGAAGAATGTTTTGCAAGCGCAAGACGGGCAGGATTTGACAATATCAGTGCTGACCTTATTTTTGCTTTACCAAACGAAAACATAAAAATGCTTGAGAACAGCGTTAACAAACTTATCTCCCTTGCCCCTGAGCATATTTCGGTCTACGGGCTTAGCATTGAGGAGGGCACGCCGCTGTATTTGCGCAAAAAAGAATACGCCTTCCCCACCGAGGAGGGTGAGGAGGCGCAGTATGAAATGCTGTGTAAACTATTGGGCGAGGCGGGATACAGCCATTATGAGATATCCAACTTTGCCACGGTCGGAAAAGAAGCGCGGCACAACACCGGTTATTGGAAGCGCATACCTTACTTTGGCTTTGGTGCAGGTGCCCACTCTTTTTTTAACGAACGTCGTTTTGCCACACCCGCTTCTATTGCCGACTATATAGCTAAAGCAAGCGGCGGTTTACTTGCGCCTACCGACTACCATAGCTCGAAACCTGTTTCCGCCGCAGAAGCCGAGGAGGAGCGCATAATGCTGGGGCTTAGAATGAAAGAGGGCGTTAAAATAGACGAAAGCCGTGTGCCGCCGATTATCATAAAGCAAGGACTTGGCGTATACCAAAACGGGGTTCTTGCCCTTACGGAGAGAGGTTTCAGAGTATCTAACACCCTTATAAATATGATTTTAAGCTAATGATGCAACGGCGGTATTTATATCGCCGTCTGCTTTTTCTATTGCCGCCTTGCAGGTATCGTAATCTTTACCTGTCTGGTTCATTACCATACGAACGGCTCTATCCATAAGTTTTTTATTAGTGGGGCGCATATATACCATGCTGTTGCCCTTTACTCTTCCGAGACGAACCATTACGCCTGTGGAAAGGGTGTTTAGTATAAGCTTTGTGGCTGTGCCCGCCTTCATACGGGTACTGCCGTTTATTACTTCGGGGCCTACCTCCGCAACTATTGCCACATCGGACAATGGGATTGCGGTGCTGTTTTTGTTGCACTGTACGGAGATTGCCAATGCACCGAGGCTGCGTGCGTACTCTAAGGAGCCGTGAACACAGGGTGCGCTACCGCTGGCAGAAATAGCGACACACACATCCTTAGAGCAAAAGCCCTGCTCTTTAAGCTGGGCTACCATAGCCTCTGCGTTGTCTTCAGCACCCTCTGCGGCACGGAAAGCCGCCTCTTTGCCGCCTGCGATAAGGCCCTGTACCATCTCATAAGGAGTGCCGTAGGTAGGCGGACATTCCGAAGCGTCCAAAACCCCCAGTCTACCCGATGTTCCTGCACCCACATAAAACAGTCTGCCGCCGTCTTTAAGTCGGGCAGCGGTGCGGTCTATAGCCTCTGCAAGTGCTTCTGCCGCTTCCTCAACGGCAAGTGCCACCTTTTTATCTTCTTCGTTTATGAGCTTTACCATAGAGAGTGTGTCCATCTCGTCAATGTGCAAGCTTTTTTCATTTATTTGTTCTGTTTTCAATGCATTATATTCCATATTTATCCTCCAAGTAATTATGCTTTGATTTTACTACCCATTGGCATAAAAGTCAAGACAATAACATACCGTTGACAAAATTTATGTTCACGCTTATAATAAAGACAACACAATATACGGGAGGTTAAGGATATGTTATACAGAAACAGCGGTATACCCAAAGCGTTTTTTACAAGATGTGTTGCTGTTGCGCTCATGCTTGTGACCTTGCTCTGCGTTTTCAGCGGTTGCGGCAGTATCAGTACCGAAGAGCTGCTTGGTACATGGAGTGCTACACGCATAAACGACGGAAAACAGCTGATACAAAGCTATGTATTCAAAGACGACGGCACATGTGAATACATACAGGATTATAAAAACACTCGGCTTGACATAACCGACATCAGCACAATTACCTATTCATACAAAACGGAAGACAATGTTTTAATTTTTACTCGCAGCGAATCAACTACGACAGATATAGTCAAAGAGGAAACAAAATTCAAATGCAAAATCAGGAAAGATGAATTAACACTTGAGTATATATCTATTGATACTTATGTAAACGGCAAGCTTATAGAATCGTTGACCGAGCTTGACGGAAGAGAAAACATAGTTTTAACAAAGAAATCTTAAAGGGACTTTTTATGGAACATTTACTCAAGGTTATAGGGCATATACACACAGACTTCCCTACCAAGTTCGGTATCCCCAGACAAAGCGGGCTGGTGGAGGAGTTGGAGGGCAAAATAGTTTTACTGCCTGAATACAGCCGCGAAGAAGCTTTCCGCGGGCTGGAGGGCTACAGCCACATTTGGCTTATATGGCAGTTTTCGGAGGCTGTGCGGCAGGACTGGTCGCCCACGGTGCGTCCGCCCCGACTTGGAGGCAACAAGCGTATGGGAGTGTTTGCCACTCGCTCACCCTACAGACCCAACCCTTTAGGGCTTTCCTGCGTTAAGCTGTTGGGGGTGGAGAAGGACCCTGTCCACGGCACCGTACTGCGTATCGGAGGTGCTGACTTAATGGACGGCACGCCTATCTACGATATTAAGCCTTACCTTCCGTTTGCGGACAGCAAGCCACATGCCGCAGCCGGGTTTGCTGAAGAAAAATTTGACTACGCACTTGAAGTTGTACTACCCGAGGAGCTTGCCTCAAGAGTGCCCGAAGGCAAAAGAGAGGCACTTAAAAAGCTACTTGCGGAGGACCCGCGCCCATCCTATAAGGATGACGGCGAAAGAGTTTACGGTTTCTTTTTTTGCAATCAGGAGGTGTTCTTTAGGGTAAGGGACGGTGTGTTGACGGTTACAGACATAAAAGATACAAAATAGCAGTTTAAATAGCATAGTTTTGCTTGTTGACACGCAGGCAAAACTATGCTATTATATTATTTGGACTTTTAATGTAAAGGTTTAAATCGGCTTAGTATAGCTATTTACAGGAGAGCAAGATGAGCAAATTTAAGAAAGTTTTGTTTTTACTTATTGCCGTAATTATGGTGCTTTCTACCTTCGCCGCCTGCGGTGACGATAAAGGTGATGAAAGTTCGGCACCTGCCGCTGATGTAAGCGGAGAGAAAACAAGCGAAGAAGTTTCCGATGCAAAAGAAAGCACGGAAGATTCTTC
Organism: Clostridia bacterium; assembly: GCA_017397955.1. Classification (GTDB taxonomy): domain Bacteria; phylum Bacillota; class Clostridia; order Oscillospirales; family CAG-382; genus SIG636. Next base: position 190,706 of record JAFQHL010000045.1, on the reverse strand, counting down.
CGATACCGATAATACCTCTGCACCTGCAGGCGAAGAAGGCAACTACACCATAAGCCTTAAATCCGCAGGCGGACTTGCTTTGTCCGGCATAGACGTATTGGTATACGAAGATGACAGCCTTACCGACCTTGTGCAGTTTGGACAGACTAACGATGAAGGTGTTGTCAGTCTTAAAATAGCCAAGGACACAAGCAAAATGGCTATCTCTCTTACAGGCTTACCCGAAGGCTATATCGTTGAGGAAAGCTACGGCTTTAAGGGTGCTTCTACCGAGATAGTAGTAAGCTCTGCCCCTGTCAGCGGTAAAAGTCTTTCTGATACGGTTATGGAGCTTGGCGATGTTATATACGATTTTTCCGTTACCGATTGTAACGGCGAAACGATTACCCTCTCCGAAGTATTAAAGGAAAAGGAACTTGTTGTGCTTAACTTCTGGTACACGACCTGCTCTTGGTGCCTTGAAGAATTCCCCGTTATGAACGATGTATATTCCCAGTACAGTGAAAATGTGGAAATTCTTGCAATTAACCCTCTTGACGGTGCTAACGCCGTTAAGGCGTTTGCACAGCAGTACGGTTACGGTTTTAAAATGGCAGACTGTCCTGCAGCATGGTCTAACACCTTTAGCGTTACGGGATATCCCACCTCTGTATTTATAGACCGTTACGGAGTTGTTTGCCTTATTGAAGCAGGTGCAATAACCACAAACAGACCTTTTGTTGCCGCTTTTGAGCATTTTACAGCTGAAGAGTATGAGCAAAAGCTTTGCACAAGCATTGGTGACCTTGTTATCGAGGTAAAGCCTACTGTTGAATTCGAAGGCTCCGAAGCAGTTGCAGGTGCTATCAACGATGGTGATATAGAGGTTACTTACCGTCCCGAAACAGAGGGGGACAGCGCAGAATATTCTTGGCCCTTTGTTACCGCAGAAAAGAACGGTGAAGCTTGTGTTTATGCTACCAACAAAGGATTTGAGGACAGCTTTTCAATTCTTTATGCTGACATTACGCTGAAGGCAGGTCAGGCAATCGGTTTTGACTATATTGCCTCCTCTGAAAAGTATTCCGATATACTTTACGTTATAGTTAACGATAACGACATTTACCAGATTTCCGGCAATGAAGATACCGAAGAGTGGAAGAGCTGTTATCCTTGGGTTGCAGAAGAAGACGGTGTTTACGAGCTGGCTCTTTGCTATCTTAAGGATTCTGATACCAACGAAGGCGATGACACAGTATACATAAAGGATATGCGTGTTGTCGATGCGGCTGATATAGATGTGCTTACCTACATTCCCCGCAACGCCGCTACCCTTTCCGAAGACGGGTTGAATTTTGAATACGTTGAGATATTCCTTAACGAAACCGACAATTATTACCACGTAGGCAGCGTGGACGGCCCCCTTCTTTTAGCTAACCTTATGGGTGAAAACCAGCTTAACGAAGAGAAAGCGATTTGGGACATCCTTTACGACGGCGACGTAATGGTTGACGGCAAAAGCTATTATGACAGCATGGTGGACTATTTCTCCTATGCTTCCAACTCTGCCCTTCAAGGCGTGTGCACCGTTAACGAGGCGCTAGCAGAACATTTGAAGGTTGTTGCCGATGCCGTTGGTTTTGAAGGCAATGACAAGGAATGGCTTAAGGCTTGTACATATTATCAAGTTTACGGCGGTGACAACGCTCAGCTTACCGACCCTATTCAGGGCATAGCAAAATTCGCAGCTCCCGAAGCCGTGCTTGGCAAGGATAAGGCAGAAAACGTTTTCTATTATGACAGGGCGATTATGCCCAGAGGTATGTTTAAGAAGTTTGTGCCTGCAACCAGTGGTGTATACCGCATTACCTCCCATAACGAATCTATGGAAGGCGTTGACGGCTGGATTTTCAACGCCGAAAGCAAAGACCCCATTTATACCTACGAAGGCGGCGAAAGAACCTTTGTTGAAGACGGCGAAGTTTCTATGGTAGTATACATGGAAGCCGGCAAGGAATACTTTATCAATATCGCATTCTGGGATATTTACGAAGTAGGCTACATCTATTTCGATGTTGAATATCTTGGCGCAAGCTACAACCTGTTCGAAGCAGCGTCCCCCGGTTTCTTTACCTACGATACCGATGCTGCCGGTAACGAAATGTATTACACCATAAGCGGTGGTATAACCCCCATCCTTAAGGATGACGGTTATTATTATCACGATTTGGGCACAGACGAAAACGGCAACCAGCTTTACGGCAGCAAGCTTTATGCTGACTTTACGGGCGTTACCGCAATCTTTGACAAGCCCATAAGCAACGGTTACGCTTATGATAAAAACGGAAACATCATCAAAGACGAAGACGGCAACCCCGTTGAAGTAGAAGGCATGATTTCCTTGGGCGGCTTTGATTTCAGCAAAACCGAGGACGACCTTTATGTTTTGGGCTATTATAAATTAAACGACAACGATGTTGACAAGACTAAGGAATACCTTAAGAAGATGTGGGGCGAAAGTTATGACGATTATGCAGAATCTTACAAGGTAGATGATGTTCTTGCAGGTATATTCCACGGCGAGGGCGAAGATCTTTCCGAGACTATAAAGGCATACGAAGATAAGATAATAAAAGACGGTTCCGTTATGGATGGCTGCATTCCGGTTGATGAAGAACTTGCAAAGCTTTTGCAACTTCTTATGGATAAATACACCTTTGAAGGTGTAGAAAACTCTTGGCTTAAGGTTTGCTATTACTACAATTATCTGGGCGCATAATACATTTAGGAGAAATTAACTATGAAAAGAAAAGCTTTGGTTTATTTTATGGCAGCTTTACTCTCTTTAAGCACCGCGCTTAGCGCTTGCGGCGGCGATGAAGCAGAAGGCTCCTCTGTCGCAAAGGATAACAGCTCCTCTGTTGTGGAAAGCTCTGAAGCTGAAAGCAGTGAAGCTTCTTCCGAAAGCAGTGAGGACAGTTCCGTTTTGGAAAGCAGTGAAGACAGCACGTCAAGCGAAGACAGCGAGGTTAGCGAAAGCAGCGAAGATGTTTCCGAAAGCGAGGAAGAAAGCTCTGAGCTTGAAAGCAGCGAAGAAAGCGTTGTAATTGAAAGCAGTGAAGAAAGCGTGGCCGTTGAAAGCAGTGACGAAACAGCTGAAAGCGACGAGGATTTACCCGAGGAAACAGAATATGCCGTAACGGTTAAAGCTCCCGATGGAAACCCCTGCACATCCGGCGTTGTTGTTAAGTTCATGCAAAACGGAGAGCAGGTTTCTATGCAGGTGCCCAATTCCAACGGTGTAGCCTCCAAGATGCTTCCCACCGGTGAATATACTGTGGAGCTGGCTTTTACAGGCGATGAGTATTTTTACGCTCAGACCGACCTTACACTTGACGGTCACGACAACACACTGACGATTGATTTGTGCAACAGCCTTAGCGGTGAGCCTTTTGTGCTTTACGTTGCAGGAGATGAGTTTAACGCATACGATGTTTCTGCAGGACAAACCTTGGTTTCTCTTTCTGCCGGTATGAACTATTTTGTATTTACCCCTACCGTTGCAGGTACCTATGCGTTTAAGCCCTCTGCCGCAAATGCACAAATAGGCTATCACGGCTCTCCTCATTTTGTACAGAGTAACAATGTGGGTGACGTTATCAACAACACACTTACAGTTTCCGTAAGTGCATCCGGCATAAGCACCGCAGGTGCAGGTACTACACAGCTGGTTATTGGCATTAACGTTGCAGAAGCAACGGAAAACTGCGTACTTACGATTACACGCACCGGTGAAGCACAGCCCACAATAGAAGATATTCCTTGGGATATTTACCAAACAACCGCCAGTCTTTCCCCCTATACAGCACCTACAGGCGCAAATCTTGTAAACTTTGACCTTAAGGCTGCTACAGCATATAACCTTGTTTATAACGAAAACGACGGTTTCTATCACCTTAACTCTGCGGACGGTCCGTTAGTGTTGGTTAGATTAACCGAAGATCCTGAATATATGGCTTGCTTTAAGACCATACTTGACCGTTCCGGTGTTAACAAATACACTTTTGACGAAAACGGAGCTTGCATTAAAAAAGAAAGTTTTGACAGTTGTTTACTTGAATACATTGAGTGTGCTGACGAAAACAGCGGTGTTTATCCCCTTACCAAGGACCTTGAGCATATAATCAAGGAACGCGGTGACTACGTTGGTTGGTGGAATACAGATAGCAGCGGATACATATTCAGAGACAGAAACGGCAACCCTGATTTGAATATAAACGTAGAAAACGCTTGGCTGTTTATGTGTTGCTACATCGGTTAAACATTAAGGAGAAATAATTATGTCTATTATTAAACGCATATTTTTAGTTGCACTTGTAGTTTTTACCGTTATCGGTCTTTGTGCCTGCGGTGGTGAAGAAGCAGATAACAGCACTGCAGACAGCACCGTAAACAGCAGTACACCCGCAGAAGAAAGCGAAAAATCCGAAGTGGAAAGCGTAGTATCTAAAGAAGAAAGCGCACTTGCTTCTTCCGAAGCAAGCGTTGAGGAAAAACCTGCACTTGTTGACTACACCGTTAAGGTAGTGGATGCCGACGGCAATCCCGTTGCAGATGCAAGCGTTCAGCTTTGCAGCGAAAGTGCATGTTTCTTGCCCGCAAAGACCGATGCAGAAGGCGTTGTTGTTTTCCAAAAGGAAGAAGGCACCTACAAGGCTTGTATTGCAGGCACTGAAGATTACACTTATTTTGAAGATGCTACAGAAATAACCATCGTTTACACTTCTGCCGAATAATGGGCTGTATGAGTAGAAGCACGGTTTTAAAGGCACTTGCTGTTATATTTGCGGTAACTGCAATTGCAAGCGCGATTGGCATATCTGCTTATGCAGAGGATACGGTATGCACCCTTTATTCTCCCACAAGCTTTCCGTGTAAGTTTGAGATAAGCGCACCCGCACAAGTTGATGTTGGTGAAAGCTTTGAGATGCGCTTTAAATGGAGCGAGTATGAGTTTGATACCTGCGTTAGCGCATTTGCGGTACAGTTTGCCTTCGATACCCGCTACATCGTCCTGGAAACTGCCACAGAAAGCGATGTTACAATCGTTGGCAAAAACGGTGTTTGGACAGATGCCAGCAACTATGGCGGCATCATGGGTCTTGGTGCCGTAGAAGCCGAAAACAAAAGTGTTGCCAATATGGTAACGGTATCTATCTCTTTCTTTAACGAAGAAAGCCTGATTTGCTTGGAAGATGAGTTTATTGTTAAGCTAAATTTCAAAGCGGTGCACAGTGGCACACCTGCCTTTGATTGGCAGTTTATGGAATTGTATGACGAGTACTTTGAATACGAGGTTGTAAGCCACTTGGAGGATGCAAGTATATCCATCTCCGTTGCGGAGGATGAAGCACAGCCTGAAGACGGTATTAAAGGCGACGTAAACGGTGACGGAAAGACAGATAATTTGGATGCCGCCTTAGTTTTAAGGCACGATGCTATGTTATATACTATCGACTCCCATCGTTTAAGCTATGCCGATGTCAACGGTGACGGAGATGTTAACAGTCTTGATGCGGCAGCAATTTTGAGGTATGATGCCGGAATTATAGACCGTCTGTAAAGACAAATAATCCCGACAAGAAAGCCTATGGTTCTTAAAAACCATAGGCTTTTGTTTTACAAAACTATTCTTTTAAAGCCTTTTCTATAGCCGCGCGCAGTTCTTCTTCCGTAACAGAGCTAACAAATTTGCTTGAAATTACCCCCTTGCTGTCCAAAACAAAGGTTACGGGATAGGCATCGCCACATTCCAAATAAGTATGATACAATTCTGTTGCTTCGTCCTTGGCAAAAACTATCGGGCTGTCGGAATACTTTTCGGCAACAAATGCAGGTGCACCATCAAACATATTATCGGTATGAATTGCCACCACCGTAATTCTGTCGCCATACTCCTTGGCAAGGCTGTTAAAGTGTGGCAATTCTGCAACACAGGGTCCGCACCATACGCCCCAGAAGTTTATAACCGTGACCTTACCGTACTTGGTGGGGTCTGTTTTTTCGCCTTTTAAGCCACTTGCATCAAACAGGTCTAAGCTATATCCGTTACAACTGTTTCCAACCTCAACACCGTAAGGAGGCGCCCCCTCTTCCTGCCCTTGCTCTTCAATAACAGGCTTGCTTATTTTGGGGCTGTCGTTCCAATAATAAAGGAACGCGCCCACTAAAACGCTAAGCATTACAACGGTACTTATTATCTGAACAATTCGGCGTTTTTTGTCTGTCTTTATCGTTTCTTTCTTCTCCCCGACTTCGTTGGGAGGAAGCTTAAATAAAGAGCCTTTCCAGCTGATGGCGTTTGTAGGGCAAAGCTTAATACACTCGCCACAGCTTATACATTCTCTGTCACCCACATGCTTTATATCCAGCTTACAACTGCTTATGCACAAATTGCAGTGAACACATTTATCTTTTTCCAGCTTTATACCGAACACGGAAAAGCGGTTGAACAAGCCATACAGTGCACCCAAGGGGCAAGCAAAGCGGCAAAAGATACGAAAAATGAACACAGAGCCTACTATAAAGCTTACAAGCAATGCAAACTTCCACGTAAACAGCGGTCCCAAGGAGGAAAAGTAACTGTTGTTAACTTTGTTAGCCAGCAGACTTATACCACCTTCCAAAGTACCTGCGGGGCAAATGTATTTACAAAAGCCCGGTACAGCCTGATCTTTAAAGGCGTACATTATAGGCACTATAACCGCTAAGAACACAAGGATAAAATATTTTACTGCGGATAAAATACGGGTAACGGGACTTTTTCTAACCTTGGGAGTTTTTACTTTATAAAACAGCTCCTGTATCAAGCCGAAGGGACAGGCATAGCCGCAGATAAGCCTGCCGAACATTATGCTAAACAGCAGTATAATGCCGCCCATATAAAAAAGTGTGCTTCTTCCGTTGCCGTAAGCTCCTTGCAGAGAGCCAAGAGGACAGGCGCCCACCGCACCGGGACAGGAATAGCAATTTATGCCCGGTACGCAAAATCTTTTGCTTTCGCCTTTATACAAGGTACCCGAAGAAAAGCCTTTTACGTTAACATTATAAAGCAGGGCAAAGTAAAGCTGCACAAGCTTACGCTTTGTGGGAATGTAACGTTTTACCTTGTTGTTTATATTTGACATACCAAATCACCCCAATCCCACACATTCCATACAAAGGTTAACTGCTTTACCCAAAACAGCATCGCTACCGCCTGTTGCAAAACCGTAGGCTATAAACGCCGCGGCAACGGCAATACACCCCAGTTTAACCCCCAGCTCCAAACGCTTGCCGTAGCAATCTGCGGGAACCTGCTTTGTGTTGCCGGCGGATATTATTTTACGCAGCGCCTCTCCCTCGGTTCTTCTTATGCCCAGTGCCATATATTCACAGGCAATACCCCATACTAAAGCGGGGGCAAGGCATATAAGTCCCGCAAGACTTAGCTTTATTACCGAAGAATTAACGTCCTGTGTTTTGTAATTGGCAGAGTTAAAAGCAAAAACAAAGAACACAAGTGTACCAAGCGTAGTTAAAGCGACGAGAACCGCTAAAAGCACAAAACGCTTTTTGCGCTGCGTTTTCACTACGTAAGCCAGCCCAATATCACATTTTTCCGTATCTGCCTTTTTGTAAAGGCTGTTTATGCAGGCTGCGCTGTATCGCTGAGCTTTGTTTTTCATTTCACTGCTTTGAAAAAACAGGGAAAACAGAAAACCCAAAGCGATAACAGCCAAGCACATATAAACGGGCACATCAATCACATCAAAACGTTGCGCCACAGCCTCGGCGGAAAAAGGCTTGTCGCCTGACGTATAGATATCCACACAAGCGGCTATAAGACACAGGCCCGCAACCATACACATAACCGTGGTAACTACATTCAAAAACACGTGAAAGACTTTTATAAGCTTGTTATTGATAAATATCACCTCCAAATCATATCACATTTTGATTATAACACAGCTTTTTGAAAAAGTAAATGCCACTTTTTATATAATATGTAATATAATTTATCATATTTGCTGTAAAACTATTGCAATTGCAACGAAAATATTGTATAGTATAGTGATATGTGCTGTAAGTGTGTCCGCACATAAAAGACAAGGAAAGGCGTTTGTTCCATGATCAAGAAAAGACTTAAAAGAGCACTGCAAGCATTTGCGGTAACAGGTTTGGCGGCAGCCACATTACTTAGCAATTTTTCCTCGGTTTCTGAGGAGGTTGTGGCTTCAAGCTATGATGCGTCATATATACGCGTTTTAGATGATGTTAAGGTGGATTATACAGAGCATCTTAACAATTCCGTTTTTTACAAGCTTAATGAAGGTATAAGCGATGATACCGACCTTTCGGTTATCATCACTTTAAGCACGGAAAATCTGTACGATGCTTACGAAAAAACCGACAAAAAAATAAGCTTGTTGGACTTTGTTACCAAGAGTGACAAAGCAGCAGAAACAGATGCAAAAATTGCAGAAGAAAAAGCGGAAGTGCTTTCTGCCATCGACAAGCTTGGTATAGCTTACACTACGGGTGAAAACTATAACACCTTGCTTTCCGGCTTTGAAATTGTTATAAAAGCCGGTGACTTTGAGGCTGTATGCAAATCCCTTGGCAAGGGCAGGGATGCCATTGTTGGTGAAGTGTATAAGCCTTGTGACACCAAGCTGGTTGAAAACACCGTAAACGTTTATGATACGGGTATTTTTAACAGCGAAGGTTGCGGTTATGACGGCAGCGGTATGGTTGTGGCAGTTTTGGATACCGGCTTGGATTCCGGCCACTCTGCCTTCTCCGTAGAAAACTTCACATCCAAGAAGCTTGGCCTTACCTATGATGATGTGGCGAAAGTTCTTAAAGATACAAAGGCAGCAGGCCTTAGAGAAGGTCTTTCCGTTGATGACGTTTACATCAACGAAAAAGTCCCCTTTGGATTTGACTATGCGGACAGCGACCCTGACGTATACTCTACCCATAACGAGCACGGCACCCACGTTTCCGGCGTTATTGTGGGCAAGGATGACACCATTACCGGTGTTGCACCCAACGCACAGCTTGTTTCTATGAAAATTTTCTCCGATGTTATGGATACCGCCCGCAGTGCTTGGATTCTTTCCGCGCTTGAGGACTGCGTTGTTTTGGGTGTTGACGTTATAAATATGTCCCTTGGTACCGCCTGCGGCTTCAGCCGTGAAAGCGACAAGGACCACGAAGATGAGGTTTATGACAAGATACGCAAGGCGGGTATAAGCGTTATTGCCGCCGCCTCCAACAGCTACAGCTCCGCCTACGGCTCTGAGGCTAACGGTAACTTGGGGCTTACCGCAAATCCCGATACCAGTACGGTTGGCTCTCCCTCCACTTACAAGGGTGTTATTTCCGTTGCGTCCATCAAAGGCGTAGAGACACCTTATATCAAATACGGCGAAACCATTATATATTTTGATGAATCCAACAACGGTGCGGCTATCGAAAACAAGTTTTTTGAAACCTTGCTTGGCGACGAAAAATCTATAGAAATTGAATTTGTTACCGTACCCGGTATAGGCAGAAGCGCAGACTACACAGGGCTTGACGTTAAGGGAAAGATTGCCCTTGTACGCCGCGGTGACACCACCTTTGAAGAAAAAGCCTTTGTTGCCCAAAAGCAGGGCGCAGCAGGCATAATCATTTACAACAATGTATCCGGCGATATAAAAATGAACGTTGGCGATGCTACACTGGCAGTATGCTCTATATCCCAGAACGACGGTGAAATGCTGGCAGCTGTTGGAAGCGGTATGCTTAGCATTAGCGTTGAACAAACCTCCGGTCCTTTTATGTCCGACTTTTCCTCTTGGGGTCCCTCCCCTGACCTTGGCATTAAACCCGAAATTACAGCACACGGCGGCGATATTCTTTCTGCCGTAACAGGCGGCGGCTATGACAGACTTTCCGGCACCTCCATGGCTTGTCCCAACCTTGCAGGCGTTGCAATTCTTTTGCGTCAATATGTAGTGGAAAACTTCCCCTCTATTGCCGATGACAACGCAAAGGTTACCGCAATGGTTAACCGCCTTATGATGTCTACAGCTGATATAGCGATAAACACCAACGGTGTGCCCTATGCCGTAAGAAAGCAAGGTGCAGGGCTTGCAAATCTGCTTAACTCCGTTACCACACCCGCCTATATAACTACCTTTGACGAAACTGGCGCTGAAATGGATACCACCAAGCTGGAGCTTGGCGATGACCCCGAAAAGAACGGCGTTTACGAAATGCACTTTTCAGTAAACAACATTGGTGACAAGGCGCTGAGCTATGATATCGGTGCTTACGTAATGACTGAAGGCGTTAGCGAAACCAAGACAAATGCCGGTAAAACCACCATAACCGAGGAAGCTTATATACTTGACGGTGCTGTGCTTGACATAAGCGTTATCGAAGGCGGCACCCTGAACGGTACAAAGCTTACCGTTGGTGCAGGTGAAACCGCAGACGTTAAGGTCGTTATTACTCTTAGCGACAGCGACAAGAAATATCTTGACGAATCCTTTGAAAACGGTATGTATGTAGAGGGTTTTATAACCCTTAAGGCAAATGAGGGCACCGAGATAAGTCTTAATGTTCCTTACCTTGCATTTTATGGTGACTGGACAACCGCCCCCATGTTTGACCTTGACTATTTTGCTACCCATGCTGACGAATTGGATGATGCTATTCCCTTTGAAGACAAAACCATGGCAGATGCTTACGCAACCCGTCCCATAGGCGGCGTTTACGATGATTACGTAAGCTATTTGGGCACCTATTACTTTATACAAAATCCCGATGACATTGTTATTTCCGCAAACAGAGATTATATTGCCCTTTCCAATCAGGAAGGCACAATCCACTCTTTGCGCTTTGTATGGGCAGGTCTTTTGAGAAACGCCGCAAAGATAGAAATAAGCATAACCGACGATATAACCGGTGAGGTTGTATTTGAATGTGTTGATGACGATGTTAGAAAGTCCTACGGTGATGGCGGCTCTATATACCCCGCAAACATAGAGATAGAGTTTGACACACAGGATTATAACCTTGCAAACAACAGCGAATACACCGTTAAACTTGTGGGCTATATGGATTATGGCGACGGCGCGCTGACCACCAACAAGAACAACACCTTTGAATTCCCGCTTACCGTAGACTTTGAGGCACCCACACTTAAAGACGTGGAATTCTATTATGAGTATGACAATACGGAAAAGATAAACCGCTTGTACGCAAAAGCCGCTATATACGACAACCATTTTGCAATGGCGGCACAACTTGGTTACGTTGTAAGCGACGAAGACGAGGAAGGCAACGAAACCTCCTTGCTCAAGTCCTTTGAGCAGTACCTTACCCCCATTTATTCAAAGCGTAACGACACAACTTATGTAACCTTCGAGCTTACGGATTACATCTACGAGCTTAAAGATAGCAGTCTTATCAACCGCAAGACCTTTGTTTTGACCTGCTATGACTACGCGCTTAATATTGCCTCTTACGAGGTGGGCTTACCCGACGACTATGTAGACTTTTTGTTTGAAGGCTTTGAAAACGGTCTTACAATGAGCCCCAACGAAGTGTTTAAGCTTGAGCCGCTTAGTTATCCCGACAGCGAATGGGTAGAACTTTTAGAGTTTACCTCCCAAAAAACCTCCGTTGCCAAGATAGTTAACAACAAGATAGTTGCAGTAGCTCCCGGTGTTACCCAGATAATGGCAAGAGACCCCGAAAGCGGTAAGAGCGTTAAATTCACCCTTACCGTACTTGGTGAGGGCGACGAGGGCTACATGAGATACGATAAGCCCGTTGCAGATATATTCCGTTTGGACGGTTACGACACTATCAAAGCATACTATGTAGTGGATAACGACGAAAAGGACATCGGTGATACCGGCGACACCCGTTTCTTTGAGGGTAACTACAATCTGTCCATGTACCCCTCCGAGTCTGTATTGCTTAACTACACCCTTGATGCATATTTTCCCAAGGATACTCAGGTGGTATTTGAATCTGGTAACGAATCCATTGTTACAGTTAACGAAGGAGGGCTTGTTACCGCTGTTTCCGAAGGTTTGGCTTCTGTAACAATTAAGCTTACCATGGACGGAAGAAGCACATATTACTCTCAAACCGTAACTGTAGAGGTAAAGGACCCCTATATTGCCACCGGCGGCAGTCTTACCCACTACTATGGCAACGGCGGAGCGGTTGTCATACCTACGGATTTATCACTTAAAGAAATTGGCTCTTTTGCTTTTTCCAACTTTGAATATGTTTTAAAGACAGAAGAAGAACTTGCATTTGACGATGCAGAAACCTCTAAGATGTGGTATATCGGCGATGCAACCATTACAAAGGTTGTTATACCGGAAGGCGTTAAGAAAATTAACAGCTATGCCTTTGCCAGCCTGACAGCACTTGAAGAGGTAGTATTCCCTTCCACCCTTGAAGCCGTTGAATACGGTGCGTTTTACGGCTGTACCTCTCTTAAAAAGATAAGCTTCAGTAGCGAAAACAACCTAAAGATTATTAACCAAAATGCTTTTGAAAGCTGCAACCTGCAGGGTACAATCAAGCTTGACTCCATCTGCATTGTTTCTGACTATGCGTTTGCGGGCAACAAAGAGCTTAAAGGTATTGAAATGGCAGATACCCTGCTTTCTATAGGTCAATACGCATTTGCGGGCTGTAAAAACCTTTCTGAGGTTACCATAGGGGCATCTAAGGTTAAGTACGGTGCTTATGCGTTTACTGACTGCGAAGCATTGACCGAGTTTTACGTTAACGCGGCGGTATTGCCCGAAGGTATGTTTTACGAATGTGAAAATATGACAAAAGTTACCGTGGGACCCGAAGTTAATGATATAGGCGAATTTGCATTTAGAGATACAAAAATTGAAAGCTTTGTAGTTTCCGAAGGAAACAAGGCTTATAAAGTTCAGACGAACAGCTATATTCTTTCCGCAGACGGTAGTACACTTGTTGCCGTTGCACCCACCTTTGAAGGTGAGTTTAGCTATGACGATATAGGCGGCGCTAAGGTAAGCGTAGTTGCGGACGGTGCGTTCTCTCACAACAAGACCATTACAGATATTAAGCTTAGCGCTGTTACCGCTGTAGGCGATTACGCATTTGCCTCCAACCCCGTGCTTGTTTCCGTAAGTCTTGGCAAGCTTGATTCTATAGGCGAATACGCTTTCTTCGAAACAGCTATTACCGAGCTGCCCGAATTCACAGCAAAAACAAGCATAGGCAAGTACGCATTTGCTCATTCAGCTGTTACCAACGTAAGGATTCCTGACGGTATGACCGTTGAAGAAGGCGTGTTTAGTGAGCTGTTTAAGCTGGAAGAGGTTGTTATAGGCGATAACGTAACCCTTGGAAAATACGCGTTTAACGCCAGCAAGGATTATGTATTTACAGTAGACTATTATATAGACGGCGAAGACAGAATGTACTATTACGTCTTCTCCACCTCCCTTAAAACTCTTACTATAGGAGAAAACGCCGTTATAGGTGAAAATGCTTTTGCTAACGCCGCCTCATTGGAAAGCGTTACACTTGGCAAGGGTGCAAAAATAGGCTATATGGCTTTCTACAACAACTGCTCTCTTAAAGATATCGACCTGTCCGGTGCAGTTGAAATAGGCGACTATGCCTTCTCCGGCGACGTTTACTACGTTTGCTACGACGAGAATATGACCGTTGCGGCAGTTGACTCTGAGGGGCATTATGTTTACGATTACCACGGACTTGCACTTGAGTCTATTGACCTTTCAAGCGCGGAGAGCATTGGCGCTAACGCATTCTCCTACTGCCGTCAGCTTAAGTCCGTAGTGCTTGGCGAAAAGATTACCGTTATACCCGAATATGCTTTTGCAGGCTGTATAGCCTTGGAGGAAATTGACCTTTCACGAATAGTAACCGTTGACGGCTATGCCTTTACAGAAACAGCGCTTACAAGCGCAAACCTTTCCGCAGCAGAAACTGTTGGCGATTACGCGTTTGTATACTGTAACGCCCTTGAAAGCGTAAGCTTTAATAAAAACGGCGTAGATGTTGGTGAAGGTGCTTTTTCCTACTGCGAAGTATTGGCAACCGTAAGCAACCTTAAATATGTTAGAAACATTGGCGACTATGCATTTGCATACAACGCCATTGTTAAGGCGGATATAAGCGGTGCTGAAAGTCTGGGCAAGCATGCGTTTATGAAAGAAGAACTTACAGAGTTTGATGTTACCATAGGTAATGCTCTTACAAGAGTTGGCGATAATCCTTTTGCCATGTGCAAGATAGATGCCTTTAAGATTACCGAAAAGGAAAGCTTTAACGGAACAGATTACAGCGTTGATGTTTACACCTATGATATAAGCGATACGGTAAAAATTATAGACGGCTCTATTTACTGTGTAACTGACAAGGGACTTATCCTTTGCACTTATGCAGGCGAAGGTGACTTTGCAAAGGTTGCTGATGGCACGGTACGCGTTTCTTCTATGGCGTTTGCTTACTCCGATGTTAAGACAGTTTCCCTGCCCTACACCGTAAGAGCAATAGGTCACAAAGCATTCTTTGGCTGTGATAAGCTCGACACGGTTGTGTTCAGCAGCTTTGAAGCACCCATACTTGAAGAAGAATTTGACCCCACTTACTACGAATGCTTTGAAAATTTGCCCGGTAGCGGTAACTTTGGCACCTACACCGATTATGACGGTAACGAAGTGGAAATATTTGGTACGGGACTAATCCCCTACTATATGTGGAACTCTACCGACGGTATGTACTCTAACGTATTTTACGGTGCCAGCTTTGTTAATTACGTGGGCAAGGTAGAAAACAAGCTTACCATGATAAGACCCGTTAACGGCTTGTACTACGATTCTTATATTTTGGGTCAGTATTTTGACACATTTATGGACGGTGCTTCTGCAGCAGACGACACTACGCTGGAAGCGATCGACGCAATAAACAAACTGCCCGAACAGGTTAAATACACCGACAAGGCGTTGGTAGAAGCGGCAAGAGCCGCATACAACAAGGTAGCAACTACCGAACAGCAGGCACTTGTTAGCAATTATCCCGCGCTTGTTTCCGCAGAGCAGAGAATAACCGCACTTACACCTAACGATGAGGTTTCGGGCGGAGAAGAATCCGAAGAAAGCGGAGAAAATTCTTCCGATGCCGAGGGTGACAACAACAAAGCGAGTGACTTTTCTATGACTCCTGTATGGATAAGTATAGGCGCGCTTGCCGTAGTTGCCCTTATAACTGCAATTATTAGCACCGCTAAGGGAAAGAAAAAGAACACTGAAGCGGATGACGGTGCCGAAAAAGAATAATTGCGGATTTATTACGAGGATGTGATGATATGAGTTTTAGTTTTAAAAAAGCTTTATGTGCATTACTGCTACCCGCGGCAATGTTGACCTTGGCAAGCTGTGCGGGGAAAGATACGGCATACGAAACAAACAACGAAGAAGGATATACCGTTAGCGTCAGATATGACGCTAACGGGGGAAGCTTTGGTGACAGTAATACCTGGGCAATTTCCGACTCTTACAACATCAAGGGGATGAAGGAAAACGCTGACGGAATGGTGGAGTTGCCAATTATTCCTCCGGATGACGAAAACAGAACAGACCTTAACCTTAAGGTTAAAAACAGCGGCTATTATTTTGTTGGCTGGTTTGCAGAAAAGACAGAACATACGGACGATAACGGCAAAACCTACTACAGCTACGGCGGCAAGTGGAATTTTGATGCCGAAAACATTGGTACATCCGCTTACAAGCCGGACACGCTGAAGATTGACCCTACCAAAAGCTACAAGGCAGAAGAACCTGTTTTGACCCTTTATGCGGTTTGGGCGCCTAAGTTTGAGATTAAATTTTACGACCTTAACGCCGCTGAAGGTGCAGAGCCTTATTTTATTAAGGAATTTAACCCCGCAAACGGTACAGAGTTTACCCTGCCCTACTGGGTAGACGGTGAAGCTACCGCTAATTTAGGCGATATACCTGAGAAGAAAGGCTTTACCTTTAAAGCCGCTTATACCGACGGTGAAGCCGGCAAAGAAGAGCTTAAGGGCAAAACTTTTAAGCATATAGGTGCCCTTAACAGCGAAACGGGTGAGATAGAGGGTGAAGCCTCTATGAACGTGTATGTGGAATGGTCTGAACTTAAGGAATACCGCATATACACGGCAGAACAATTTGTTAAAAACTATTCACCCTCCGCCCACTATACTCTTTACGGCGACCTTGATTTTACGGGTATAAACTGGCCCAGCTCTTTGGTTACAGGTGCTTTCAGCGGAAGTATAAACGGCAACGGACACACAATAAGCAACATAGCCGTTGAGTGTAATAATACAGACAAGACAAGCTTTGGCTTGTTTGGCCGTTTGGAAAACACCGCAAAGATAAGTGACGTTAAATTTAATAACATAAGCTTTACAATCAGCAAGGGTGCACGTAAGCCCGGCACCTACTATGGCTTATTTGCAGGCACGGTAAGCAATGCTTTGATTGAAAACGTGACAATCGACAACAGCACCTTGGCACTGGCGCACGATATTTATTTTGCCACAGACGACTATACAATTGACCTTATCTGCGGCAACAACACCTTAAGTATTGACCATTCCGATATAAGCTGTGTTGTAACGGAAGGCGGCAAGCCCGAATACAACATAAAAGTTGAAGGCACCGCGGTTGAGCTTGTATACGGCGATGCAGAGGAAACCTCTGATGAAGAAGTTTCCACCGACGAAGCAAGTAATAATTAAAAAAACAACATATAAAGGAGCAGAAAAATGAAAAGAATTTTATCCCTTATTCTGTGCTTTGCAATGTGCGTAAGCTTTGCTGCTTGCGGCGGGAACTCCGACGGCAACAAAGATAACGAAAGCAAAGGCGTAAGCGGCGAAACTCCCAACGCATTGGTTATAATGACCGACCAATTGGACGGTTTGTTTAACCCCTTCTTCTCTACCTCTGCCGCAGACGGCACCATAGTTAGCATGACTCAAATCGGTATGCTTTCCTCCAAATTCGAGAACGGCGAAGTTAAGGTTGCATACGGCGATGACGAAGCTGTTGTTGTTAAGGATTATGAAATAGTTAACAACGCAGATGACAGTGTTACCTACAACTTTGTCCTTAAAAACGGCATACTTTTCTCCGACGGTCACCCCTTAACAATGGAAGACGTGCTTTTTAACCTTTACGTTTACCTTGACCCGGTTTACACCGGCTCCAACACCCTTTATTCCACAAAAATCAAGGGTCTTAACGAATATCGAACCCAAACCGTTAGCAGCGGTGTAAACGGCGGCGACGACCTTATTGCTTCTCAGGCCGCAGGCAGAGCGGAAGCAAGACTTTATGAGCTTATAAACCTTTACATTTCCCTGCGTAAAAATTCCTCTACCAGCGAAGTTAGCTATGATGAAATGGTTGATGCAATAAAGGCGTGGTCCGTAAGCTCCGGCTATAAGGCGGCGCTTTCCAACAACCCCGACGAGATTACAAGCGACAATTTGCTTAAGGATTATGAATACGCACTTAAGCTGTTTAAAGAAGAGCTTGTATCCGACTATGCAAACGCGCAAGAATCCTATGTAGATGCTCCTTATACAAACTATGAAGAGTTTAAGGACGAAATCTTTTGCTTTATGTATTCCGAAGGCTTTGTAAGCGTTAAGTACGCTAAGGGTGAAGACGGCAAGGACGACAAGACCAAGTTTGAAAGCCTTACAAAGAACTACTCCAACGTAAACTCCAAGGAAGAGGCTATAAACTACGTTTATACCAGCAAGATTCAGTCTGCACTTGATGAAATCCTTCTTTACTGGGCAACTTCCACCACTCTTCTTAACGAATATACCGCAAAGGCAAAGGAAGTTATCCTTAAAGAAAACGCAAAAGACGGCGAGCTTCTTATTAAAGACATTGAAGGTATTGTTTCCTTAGGTCACACCGATGCCGCAGGTACAAAGATTACCGTTAACGGCACCGAATACACCATAGCTTCCGGTCACAACGAAGACGGCACCGTTACCAACCCCGATGAATACGATGTTCTTCAGATAACCATAGAAGGCGTTGACCCCAAGGCTATATGGAACTTTGCCATCCCTGTTGCACCTCAGCATTACTACGGCGAAGGTAGTAAAGTTGGCGTGGATATAGCTAACAGCAAGTTTGGCGTTGAATACGCAAGCTTCAGCTTTATGACCGACATCGTTCAATCCACAAGAAACATTAAGTTGCCTATGGGCGCAGGCTCTTACAAGGCAACCGACAGCAACGGTGGCGATAACCCCGACCAGAGCGCGTTCTACACCAACAATGTTGTATACTTCAAAGCTAACACCAACTTCAATACCGTTGGTGCAGGCATTGAAAACGCAAAGATTGACAAGATTCGTTACCAGATAGTAAGCTCCAACAACGCTATTTCCGCATTGGAAACAGGCACCGTTCACTATATCTCCCCCTCTCTTACCACCAACAACTACGACAAGCTTACCGAGCTTAAGAGCAGCGGTATGGTTACCATAACCACCGACCAGCTTGGTTACGGTTATATAGGCGTTAACGCTAAGAAGATTAGCGACGTTAATTTGCGTAAAGCAATTATGTGCGCTATGAATACCTCCCTGGCTTTGGATTACTACCGCGCAGGTACTGCAGACAGAATTTTCTGGCCCATGTCCAAAGTTAGCTGGGCTTACCCCAAGGATGACAACGGCGACTTTGTTGATGACAACGGCAAGGATTATCCCCAGATAGGCACTTGGAGCGAAGAAATTGCAAAGGCTAACATCACAAACTATATGCAACAAGCAGGCGTAAGCGCAGGCGACAGCAGCCTTAAGGTTACCTTCACCATTGCAGGTGCAAACCTTCAGGACCACCCCACCTATAAGGTATTCAGAGATGCGGAAGCATTACTTGAAAGCCTTGGCTGGGATATAGACGTTGTTTGCGATATTCAGGCACTTACCAAGATAAACACCGGTTCTCTTGAAGTTTGGGCTGCTGCTTGGTCCTCTGCACTTGACCCCGACCTTTATCAGGTTTACCACAAGAATTCTACCGCTACAAGCACCAAGGCATGGGGCTATGACTATATCAAGAACAGTGGCACCGCTGAAGAACTTAAGTTGCTTGACGACCTTAGCAAGCTTATTGAAGATGCACGTTCTACCAACGATACCGCAGTACGCAGTGAGCTTTATGAACAGGCAATGGGGCTTATCCTTGACTTGGCAATAGAGCTGCCCGTGTACCAGCGCGATGTTTTGTATGCATACAACTCCAATGTTATAGCATCTGACAGTTTGCCTGAAAACATCAACCCCTACTCCTCTCCTCTTGACCGTATTTGGGAGCTTGAATTTGCTTCTTAATCAACTTAATTCAGGAGTGTATTTATGCTGAAATATATTCTTAAACGCTTGGGGCTTGCCCTGCTTATCTTGCTTGGCGTGTCAATGATAATTTATTTTCTTATAAGGCTTATGCCCGTTGATTTTGTACAGGATAAGATAAATGCAATAAACCAAGGCGGTGCAACGGTAAGCGAAGAAACGGTAAACGCGCTTTACGAAACCTACGGACTAGGCGATAACAGCTTTAAGGGCATATTGTCCGGCTATGTAAACTGGCTTGGTGCGCTGGCGCGCTTTGACCTTGGTACAAGCTTTGTTCACGCAGTACCCGTAGCAGATGTTATTGTGGAACACATGGGCGTTTCCTTCCTTATTGCACTTGTGGCAACCATTTTTGAGTTTATGATTGCCATACCCTTGGGTATAACTGCTGCTACCCATCAATATAAGTTGCGTGACTATGTGGTTACCGTACTTGTTATGATAGGTATTTCTCTGCCCTCCTTCTTCTTTGGGCAGATACTTAAAGAATTCTTTGCCTTGAGGCTGGGGTGGTTCCCCGCCTCCGGCTTAGTGGATGCAACATCCGACTATTCTGCGCTGGGTATGTGGGGGCAGTACATAAGCCACGCATTTATCCCCATACTCACCATCGTAATCCTAAGCATCGGTGCAAGAATGAGGATGACAAGAACCACAATGCTTGAGGTTATGAACTCCGACTATATCAGAACCGCAAGAGCAAAGGGGCTTAAGGAAAGCAAGGTTATAAACAAGCACGCTTTCCGTAACACGCTTATCCCCTTGGTAACATCCTTAGCGGGATTACTTCCCTCTTTGTTCTCCGGTGCGATTATTACCGAGCAGGTGTTTGACCTGCCCGGTATCGGTAAAGTAGCACTTGATGCCATGAACCGCGGTGACATTCCCTTTATCATGGGCTACAATATGTTTTTGGCGTTGCTTAGCGTTATAGGCGTTTTGCTTGCAGACCTTATGTACGCTATAGTTGACCCAAGAGTAAAATTAGAGTAAGGAGGCGTAAACAATGGAAGAGCTTAACAGCAAGAATGTTCAAAACGAAGCAGCTGACACCGAAGCCCCTTTGGATAAGAATTTACGCCTTATGTCCCCCACCAGAATGGTGGTACGCAGATTTTTCCGTTCCAAGCTTAGTATTGTAGGGCTTATAATGGTCGTAGGTCTGTTTATTTTCAGCTTTTTCGGTCCTCTTATCTACGACAAGTGGGGCGAAACACAGCTTGACGAAAGCGGTAAAATTGTTTACACCGTGGACGAAACTACTTACACCGTTGACGGAGTTGAATATACCGTTAAGCAAGTAAAGGAGACGTGGCAGAAGGATAACTCCTTTGCGCCCTCCTCCTCAGAGCACCTTTTGGGTACGGATACTCAGGGCTATGACATTTTTGTAAGGCTTATGTACGGCGGCAGAATATCCCTTACAGTAAGCTTTATTGCGGTATTTGTTATTACCCTGCTTGGCACCGTGCTTGGCGGTATTGCAGGTTATTTCGGCGGGATTATCGACAACATAATAATGAGAATATGCGATATTCTTATTTGTCTTCCCGGTATACCGATTCTGCTTATTATAAGCACCATTCTTTCCGCATCAGATATTGACAAAAAGTACATAATTTACCTGCTTATGATCTACCTTACCCTATTTTCCTGGCCGGGTACGGCAAGACTTGTAAGAGGTCAGATCCTCTCCCTGAGAGAGCAGG
Organism: Clostridia bacterium; assembly: GCA_017397955.1. Classification (GTDB taxonomy): domain Bacteria; phylum Bacillota; class Clostridia; order Oscillospirales; family CAG-382; genus SIG636. The sequence goes on along the minus strand of JAFQHL010000045.1, from coordinate 169,517 downwards.
AATACATGGTTGCGGCGGAGGCTATGGGTTACTCTACCCCCCGCAAAATTTTCAAGCATTTGGTGCCTAATGTTATGCCCCAGCTTATTGTACAAATGAGTCTCAGCTTGGGTAGTATGATACTTTACGAAGCTACACTTTCGTACCTTGGTCTGGGCGTACAGCCGCCCTACGCCGCATGGGGTACGATGATAGAGATAATATCCAAGGATATGGATGTTATGCAGAACTATTTGAACATTTGGGTTCCCGCAGGTGTTTGCATAGTTATTGCCGTTTTGGGCTTTAACTTTGTGGGCGACGGTCTGCGTGACGCACTTGACCCGAAGGCAAGGAGATAAACGATGAATAAAGAAAATAACAACACATCCTCCAAGCCCAAGGGTTACCTTACGGGTAAAGAGGTACGCGCAATAGCCAAGGCTAACGCCAAGGAAATAAAACGGCTTGAAAAGTACAAAAACCGTAACGCAGATGAGGCGGAGTTCCTTTCTCAGCTGAAGAACGAAGAAAACATTTTGGAAATCGACAACCTTCACACCTATTTCTTTACAGAACAAGGCGTTGTAAAGGCCGTTAACGGCGTATCCTTTGATGTGCCCAAAAACGCTACGGTTGGCGTTGTTGGAGAGTCGGGCTGCGGTAAATCAGTTACCAGTATGTCAGTTATGCGCCTTATACAGGGACCTCAGGGGCAGATATATTCCGGTGATATCCGTTTTGCCGCCCTTGACGGCAACAAAAAAAAGGTTTATGACATAGCAAAAATGCCCATACACGAAATACACCGTATACGCGGCAAAGAGATTGCTATGATTTTCCAAGAGCCTATGACCTCCCTTAACCCTGTGTTCACCATAGGGCAACAGCTTGACGAGGTGAGCTTTATACATAACCCCGAGGCTACCGCAGAGAGCGCAAAGGCAAAGTCTATGGAAATGCTTAATCTTGTAGGTATTGCAATGCCGGAGCGCGTTTATAACGCGTTCCCTCACGAGCTTTCGGGCGGTATGCGTCAGCGCGTTATGATAGCTATGGCATTGGTAAGCAACCCGCGCCTTATTATTGCCGACGAGCCTACCACTGCTCTTGACGTTACAATTCAAGCACAGATACTTGACCTGCTGAGGGATTTGAAAACAAAAATCGACGGCTCTATTCTGCTGATAACTCACGACCTTGGTATTATTGCGGAGATGGCAGATTATGTGGTTGTTATGTACGCAGGCAGAGTTATTGAAAAAGGTACTGTTGATGAGATTTTCCATAATCCCATGCACCCCTACACCATCGGCTTGCAGAAGTCCAAGCCTACATTGGATTCCGACAGCGACACTCTTTACAATATCCCCGGCAATGTACCAAACCCCATAAATATGCCAAACCATTGCTATTTCAAAGAACGATGCTCCCGTTGCACAGCAAAATGCGGCGGTGAATATCCCGATATGATTCAGGTCAGCCCCACCCACTTTGTGGCGTGTCATATTTACGGGGAGGAGGCAAAAAACAATGGATGAGAACAAGACTGTTAACAACATCCCCGATGACGATATTATCTTAGAGGTCCGTAACCTTAGAAAGAGCTTTCCTTTAAAGAAGACTATCACGGGCAAGGTTACCTCCGAGCTTGTGGCGGTTGACAATGTTTCCTTTAAGCTGAAGCGCGGCGAAACACTGGGTATTGTTGGTGAGTCCGGTTGCGGCAAGACTACCATGGGCAGAACTATACTTAAACTGCACGAACCTACGGGCGGGCAGGTTTTGTTTAACGGCAAGGATATTACAAAGCTTAAGCCCTCCCAGATGCGCGAGATACGCAAGAAGATGCAAATAATATTCCAAGACCCCTATTCCTCTTTGCCTCCACGCAGTACTGTTGGCGGCATTCTTTCCGAGCCTGTGCAGGTGCACAGCATAGTCCCCAAGGACCAAATCAAATCCTATGTACTGGAGCTTATGGAGAAATGCGGACTTAGGGATTATTACTACGAAAGATATCCTCACGAGTTTTCAGGCGGTCAGCGCCAGCGTATTTGTATAGCCCGTGCACTTTCCGTAAAGCCTGAACTTGTTGTGTGTGATGAGCCTGTTTCCGCGCTGGATGTTTCCATTCAGGCACAGATTATTAACCTACTCAAGGGGTTGCAAAAGGATTTGAACCTTACCTACCTGTTTATATCCCACGACCTTTCGGTAGTTAAGTTTATCTCCGATAAAATAGGTGTTATGTACCTTGGCAGTATTGTGGAGTACGGCAGCAAGGAAGATATTTTTGCCAATCCCTTGCACCCTTATACAAAGGCATTGTTCTCCGCAATCCCCTATCCCGACCCTGACGTTAAGATGCAAAGAATAGTGCTTAAGGGCGATATCCCCTCCCCTGCAAACCCGCCCAAGGGGTGCCGTTTCCATACTCGTTGCCCCTATGCAAAGCCTATTTGCTCTGAGGTAACACCTGAATACAAGGAATACGAAAACGGACACTTTGCATCCTGCCATTTACTTGAAGGAGAGTAAATTATGGGCAAAAAGAAAAAGAAGGAAAAGATTGTATACTATGATGACGGCAGTAGCGTTGCCGATATGTCAAAGCTTGACAGCAAGCCAAAATTCGAGTATAAGGGGACAGCACCTATAAAGAGCTTAAAAGCTCAGTCACAGACATTTTTTGGGGCTATGAAGATGATGTTTGTGCCCATGCTTGTGGTTATATGCGGCTTGTGTATTCTGTATATGATTCTGTATTTTCTGTTTTTCTTGCTAGCATAAATCACCCCCTTACAAAAATCAAAGCTGTCTTAGAGGTCAATGACCTCTAAGACAGCTTTTTAATATATTTACGGGGACGGTAAAACCGCCCCCGTGCTTGTCCGCTATTCAATGATTATAAAATGTATGCCGCCGTGAGCTTTAATTTGCGCCTTCAGCGCATCAGTATCTGCAACGCGAGCACTGATAACCACTACGCCCATATTTCCTGCCGTGGCACTTTTTGGAGCCGTTACCTCCACGTAAGCATCCGGTGGCAATAATCTTTTCAAATGCTCTGTTATTTCCTCAAGCAAATCAAGCTGGTTTACCTCAATGTAGATACGCATGGTCTTTTTTCTCTTGTGTTCAATACGGGTAAGCACAGCCGCAGTAAATACACAGGCAAGCATTGCCAAAAAGGCCCCGCTATAAAAACCGATACCAAGTGCGATGCCTATAATTGCAGTTGTCCACATTATGGCGGCGGTAGTCAGCCCCGTTATCATTTTATCGTTTTTAACAACAATCATACCTGCGCCCAGAAAACCGATGCCGGAAACGACCTGTGCGGCGATTCTGAACGGATCACCGCCATAGCCCAAAAGCTCAGTGCTGTAAGCACCAACAAGCGCGGTCATAGTACCACCGAGACACACAAGAATATGGGTGCGAAGTCCTGCCTGACTTCCATGTCTGCCACGTTCTATACCTATTACGCCGCCAAAAATCACGGCAAGCAGGATTCTAAATGCAACAGTAAGCATATTCAAATCCTTTTCAAAATTCAAAAGGCTGTCAAAAAATGCGGTCATTTCGCCACCTCCGTATACAGTATATGATGGAGTACAGAAATGGGCAGTCCCGTATTGAAATACGGGGCGGCCCATTTAGATTGTTATCTGATAAATTTAGTCGTCGATGCTTGTGTCAGTTGCGGAATCAAATATCGCTATAACCTCAGCACCGGGTGCCTTTGTTACAAGAGTTACAATAACGGTTGCTATAAAGCCTGCGATGAAGCCGGGAAGCAGCTCGTAAACGCCTGTGGAGGATGTAAGGGTAACGAGCCAAACAATATCCACTATAGCGCCGACGATAACGCCTGCACAAGCACCTGCATAGTTCATCTTGCGCCAAAATAGAGACAGAATAACTACAGGACCGAATGCGGCGCCGAAAAGCCCCCATGCATTTGAAACCAAATTCATTATGCTGTTTGCCCAATCAGCCTTACCGCTTTCACCCAACGCAGCGATAATAAACGCAATAACAGCAACGATAACAACCACTGTTCTACCAACCCACAAAACTTCTTTGTCGGTAGCTTTTTCTTTACGAATCATAGGTTTATAAAGGTCGCTGGTAAACGCGGAAGAAGCAACAAGCAACTGAGAGTCTGCGGTAGACATTGCCGCAGCAACTATTGCCGCCAACAACAAGCCTGCAATAAAGCCGGGGAATATATCTTGAACAACGGTGATGAAAATGTTTTCCTGTGCACCGTTATTAAGTAAAACACCTGCCAAAGAAAGACCGTCAGACATAATATATGTTCTGCCCAAAATTGCGATTGCAATAGCTGCACCAAGGGAAAGAACAACCCAAGTAATTGCAACGGTTGCGGATTTTTTAACCATTGAGGGTTTTTGTATGCCCATAAATCTTACGATTATATGAGGCATACCGAAATAACCAAGCCCCCACGCAAGACCTGTTACAATCTCCTGCCAAGGTGCCACAAAGGGATTGGAGCCGAAAGCCTTGATTGCTTCACCGTTTACGTCAATACCGAAACTGCCGTTATAAACAGAGTTAAAGTCGCCAAAAGACATAACTATAGGCACTGCAAGAATAGCTACCAGCATAAGCAGACCTTGGAAAAAGTCTGTCCAGCAAACAGCTTTATAACCGCCGAGGAAGGTGTATACAAGTATGAGTACGGCAAAAATGCCCATTGCAATCATTGGCTTATCTGCCAACGAAGGGATAACCGCACACATAACGCCTTTTCCCGCAACAAAAGCGGAAGCAACATAAATGGTAAAGCTTATTAAAAAGATTACTGCACAAACTATTTTAAGCAACGGGTTTTGTGAAGCAAATCGGTTTGTAAGATACTGAGGAAGTGTAATAGAGTCACCGGATGCACGGGAGAAGCGGCGCAAACGCTTTGCCACAAGTATCCAGTTAGCCGCAGTACCGAGGCCGAGACCGATGCCTATCCAAACCTGACCCATACCCAACGCTAAAATAGCGCCCGGGAAGCCCATAAGCAACCAACCTGACATATCGGATGCCTGTGCACTCATAGCCGTTACCCACGGCCCCATAGAACGACCGCCTAGGAAATACTCTTTTTCGTCCCCACTCTTAGAACGGAGGAAGAAGAAAACGCCTATTGCAAGAATCAATGCAAAATAAGCAATAAAAGCAACTAATTCCATTAACAATTCTCCTTTAACTGTTTAGTGCTGTAAAGATGTATTATTATAGCACATAAAATGCATAAATGCAACAGCTTTTGCTGTTTTTATGCAATTTATACAAAAACCGTTGTCAATCATTGCTCTTAAACACATCCGCCACATCACTTATTGTGACAAATGCCTTAGAGTCGATATTGTATATTATACTTTTCATCTTTGAAATTTGAAAACGGTTAACGACAAAATAAATGATTGTCTTTTCCGTGTTAGAATAACCTCCGAGGGCGCTTATCTTTGTAGTTCCGCACTCAAAGGCTTCCATAAGAGACATACTTATCTCCTCAGGCTTGCTTGTGATTATCATAACCTCCTTTGAACGGTCAAAACCTTCAACTACGAAGTCAACGGTTTTCAGACCGGCGGCGTATGTAACAATGGAGTACAACGGCAAAATCCAACTGTTGATAACAACACCGCATACAACATACAAAAGCACATTATATACCATTACAAAAGTACCAACGGTTACCCCCAACCTTTTTGCAAAGATAACCGCCATAACCTCTACGCCGTCTATTGCGCCTCCGTACCGTATAGTTAAACCGCTTCCCACCCCGGAAATCATACCGCCGAACAGAGCACAAAGTAACAAATCCTCACCGGCAAGAGGTGATGCGATACTTACATCTATGGGTAACACATCGGTTATAAGCCACGAGCCAACGGAATATACGATTACCGTAAAAATTGAATATACGGTAAACGCCACACCTTGCTTTTTAAGCCCAAAGAGAAATAACGGTATATTTAGGATAACGAGGAAGAAAGACAAAGACAAGTATTCCGGCGTTATTTGCGAAAGCAAAATGGAGGTACCGGAAATACCGCTGTCGTAAAGCTTAACCGGTGCCAAAAACACCGTTACGCCGAAAGCGTTAACACAGCCTGCTATAAACAGCATAATAAAGTTTTGCCATTTTAAATTATTCAAATCTTTCAGCATATTCTTTACTTTCAATACAACGTCCCTCCAAAAATATTGTATTCATTTTGACTATAACACAATTAAACTGTTTGTCCAAACAGTTTTACGTTCTAATATGTATTAAAGCCGTTTTTTATGCTTTTATAAGCTATAACAAGGGCTTATGCTTGGGCTGTTTTGTGCAAGTCTTATTAACACACTCGGTCATAACAAACATCAACAGCACAAACAGAACCAAATAATACGGATACAGCCCCATACCTATTTTTTGAGCTATTATGCCAAACAAAGGTGGTGCAATAACACTGCCGCAATACGCGCTTGCCATTTGGATTCCCACTATAGCGTGGCTGTTTTCTTTTCCAAAATTTTTGGGTGTTGCGTGTATTATTGCAGGATAAACGGGCGCCGCTCCAAAGCCTATTACCGTAAGCCCTGCAAGAGCAAATTCGTTGTTATCCATGGGTGACAGCACCAAAGCAAGCCCCAATGCCATTACCGCCGTGCCAAGTCGTATCATATTTTTGTCACCAACACGGTCGGCAAAAAAGCCAATGATAAATCGTCCTGCCGTTATTCCCAAATAAAACAGAGAAGCAAAACCTGCGGCGATTTCAACCGACACACCTTTGCCAATAACGAGGTAACTGCTTGCCCAAAGGCCTGCAGTTGTCTCCGCACCGCAATAGGCAAAAAAGGCGAGCAAAATGGGTTTAACACCTTTAATTTTCAGTGCATCTTTTATACCGATAGGGGCTTCTTCTACCCCCTTTTCCTCTGCCCTTCTGTTTTTCCAAAGCGGTAAAGAAAAAAACAAGAAAGCAACAATAATCGCCTGTATGCAGGCAACCGAAGCGTAGCCGAAACGCCAACCTTTATCTGCTGATATAGCATAGCCCATTATGTAAGGTCCGACGGTTGCGCCCACGCCCCAAAAGCAATGAAGCCAGCTCATATATCGCGAAGAGTAGTGAAGCGCCACATAGTTGTTAAGTGCTGCATCCACAGCGCCTGCGCCCAAACCGTAGGGTACAGCAAGCACACAAAGCCACACAAAAGAGGTAGACAGAGAAAAGCCGAAAAGTGCCGCGGCGGTTATACCCACGCTTATCAGTGTTACTTTTCCTGCACCAAGCTTTAAGGTAAGCCTATCGGAAAGAAGACTTGACACGATGGTGCCCAAGGCTATGATAGTTGAAACTATGCCTGCGTAGGAAAGAGGCGAATCCAGCTCTGTAATCATTTTGGGCCAAGCAGAGCCGAGAAGCGAGTCGGGCAGACCCAGACCGATAAATGCTAAATATATAACAGCTATAAGTAAAGAATACATACTTTAAAATCCTGTTAAGTAAAACTGATAATATTCCAAAATACAATGCATATTACAAGCAACAATATCAGCCAGACAACAGCCGCCGCTATAACTGCAGATACACCACAACAAGTCTGCATTTTTTGTCTAAGCCTTTACATTTGAGCTTAGGTGTTAAACAATTAAAGCAACAACTATGGCGGCTATGCCCGCAAAAGGAATATATAAGCCTATTTTTATTAGTATATGAATACTCATTGTTAAACATCTACGCCGAGAAGCTTTTTGGCAAGGATACCGACGCCGAAGGATATTACCGCCACGCCGATACTGATACATGCCATCTCAAAAAATCGTGAAGCAAAGGGACGGTCCTGAGCAACGGAAGTATAATATGTAAACGCCGCAATGATAGCCACTATGATAAGCAACATACATACAAGTGCGGGGATATACTGAGTGCTTTCAAACAGCAAATAAGGCAAGATAAGCAACACAACGGTTATAAGGTATGCTACGCCCGTATAGGAGCAGGACTTAAAGGCATCGTCCCTGCCCTCACTTTTAGCCGAAAGAAACTCACTGGATGCCATAGAAAATGTAGCCGAGATACCCACTATCAAACCCGAAAGAGCTACAAGCCCTGTATTTTGTAAAGCAAAAGTAAATCCTGCAAGACTACCCGCCAGCTCTACAAGCGCATCGTTAAGCCCCAGTACCATACTGCCCACGTACTTAAGTCGCTCCTCGTCAAGCATTGCAAGAAGAGACTGCTCATGCTCCTCCTCCTGCTCCTTAATATGCTGACTTTCGGGCACTTCTTCTGCAAGAGCGGTATATTCCTTCTGTGCCGCCTCCTCACCCTTCTCCATAAGCTTAACCGCAAAGGTAAAGCCGAAAATACGGGCGATAAGGGTGTACTTAAGCACTTTACCCTTCTGGGGCTTCATCTCTATCCCAGTGTAGTTTTTCCATATTTCGTAGTGAGCTTTTTCTTCTGCTGCAAGTCTATGTAGAGTTTGTTTGTTTTCCTTACCCTTGGCAAAAGCGGCAATTTTTTTGTAAATTACACTTTCCGTAAGCTCATTCTGTTGCATTTTTTTGATTATAGACAATGCCTTTTCGGAAATATTGTTTTGCATTGCAACTGCACCTCCTTAAGTCATTTTAATTATACAACAATCGGTGTGCAGTTGCAATGTTTTTTTGGAAAATTTAAAGGTAGCTTCTTAACTGCTCCGCCAAATTTGCCTCTGAATCAATAAGACGTTTAGCTATATTTTTGGAGGATTCATCTGCCGCTTTATACTGATTTAAATAACGACTTAGAGATTTTACACCCATATTGCAACCGTCGGTAATAAGGTCAGACACGGTGGCATCGCTCTTTTCCATAGCCAGCTTTGCATTTGTCTTGATATAAGACATCCCCTTGGCAATGGGATTGGGATCTTTTCCGTCGTCGTGATATCTGTCAAGAAGGCTTTGCAGTTCACGATTAAGCTTTATATGCTCGTCTTTACAATGGATAAGCTGTTGTTTCAGGCTGTCGGATTTTACGTAATCCAACACATCGTCAATAGAGCTTACACCCATCTTTACGCCGGCGTCACATTCACGCAGCAGCTTTACGGTATCTTGTTCTATCATAGTATCGTTATCTCCTTTTTTGGCATATAAACAGTATGTCCGTATGCTGTTTTTTTATGTTTTAAGATAAAAAACTTTAAAAAACTCTTGACAAAGAAATTTTCTTGTGATAAAATTCCAAGCAATTAGTAAACGCAGTGATGCGGAATAGTACGCAGGTGTTTTCGCCTTGAGAGAGATGTCGGTCGGTGTGAGACATTGGGAAAAGCTTGCTGAACTCACCGCGGAGCGGCTGTTGTGAACCTGTTTTAGGTGTAATGACAGACGGGTAGCTCCCGTTACAGAGTAAAGATGTGTTGGCATCTGAGTGCATCCTTTACTGGATGAAGAAGAGTGGTACCGCGGAAAGTTAAATTGTGTTTAACGTTTTCGTCTCTTTGATTCGACAAGGGGACGGGGACGTTTTTTTGTTGATATTCCAAGGCACCAATTTTATTTGTGAAAGGGTTTTAGAAAATGAGAAAAATCAATGTATCCGACATTACACTTAAAAAGCTTTCCGCAGACCGCCAGGTTGCCCTGCTTTTCCGCGAAAAAACCGCTATTGCCGTTTGTGCCGACCTTATCGGCGCCGACAGCGTGGAGCTTGCACCCATTAAGAGTCTGCGTGAGGATTCCATTGTATATAAAACTGTAGCGCAGAATGTGCAAAACGCCACGGTTGCCATCCCCGTAGGCTCTACGGTTGCCTCTGTAGTTGATGCATGGGAGTGCATTAAATCGGCAAAAAGCCCCCGTTTACAGATAGAGCTTCCTGTTTCTACCGTTCAAATGGAGTACAATTACCACATTAAGGCGGACAAAATGTTGGCAAAGATTGCAGAGCTTGTAAAGGCTGCAAAAGGGCTTACTGAGGACGTTGAGTTTTCTGCCCTTGATGCTACACGCGCAGAAGCAGACTTTGTAGTTAATGCAGCCAAAGAAGCGGTAGCTAACGGCGCAACCCTTATTACACTGTGTGATGATGCAGGAATATCTCTGCCAGAAGAGATTGTCGCGCTGACCCAAGCGGTAAAAGCGGCTGTAAACGTGCCCGTATACGTGCAGGTTTCCGATAAGATAAATATGGCGGTAGCTTCTGCAATAGCCGCTGTTGCCAACGGCGCAGACGGTGTTAAATGCTCTATGGCGGGCGGCGATGCTCTTTTGACGGGTGAGATTGCAGATGCCCTTAAAGTTTGTTCTGACCGACTGGGTATAGGAACAGGGCTTAATAATACAAAAATACATGCTAGTATTGACGATATGCTTGCAAAAATAAACCACGAGGTTTACGAAAGCGAAAGCACCGTAAGCGAAAAGAAAAAGATTTTGCTTGACTGTGACAGTACCATTGCACAAGTAGCGCAGGCGGCAAGTGTTTTGGGTTACGACCTTTCCGAGGCCGATTGCGGCAAAGTGCACAAGGCGCTTATACAGGTATGTCAAAAGAAGGATGCCGTAGGCGCAAAGGAGCTTGACGCGCTTATTGCAAGCGCCGCTATGCAGGCGCCCTCTACCTATCACCTTGAAAGCTACACCACAAACAGCAGTAACCTTACAAGCTCTATGTCACAGGTAACACTAAGATTCAACGACGACATTATTTGCGGTGTAAGCACAGGGGACGGTCCTATTGACTCTGCCTTCCGTGCCATTGAGCAGTGCATAGGTTATCACTATGAGCTGGACGATTTTCAGGTGCAATCCGTAACCGAAGGCAAAGAGGCTTTGGGCTCTGCTTTGGTAAGGCTCAGAAACAACGGCAAGCTTTATTCAGGCAACGGTATTTCAGCAGATATTGTTGCGGCAAGTATAAGAGCATATATCAACGCCCTGAACAAGATTGTGTTTGAGGAGGAGTAATATGAAAATTGTTTTTTCTACAAAGTACGTAAATCGTCCCTCCTTTATAGAGCTTTGCCGTTATGCTTATGACTACGGATTTGCGGGCTTTGAGATTTACGATGCAATAAACGAGCGCAGCACCCACCACGACAGTATTCTGCGCCGCGACCGTACGGCGGACTCCAAAAGAAAGCTTGTAAACCGCGGGCTTGCTGTTTCCGCATTGAGCTATCCTCATCCCTTGGACAGCGAGGATGCAACTGCCGATGCAGTACTTAAATATGTGGATATGGCGGCAAGCGCAGGAATTGAAAACATCATCGTTCGTATAGAGGAGGAAGCGCCCTACGAATTGCTGAAGGAAAAGCTGAGCAAGGCCATAAAGCGTGCTGAATCCGCTGATGTGGGTATCCTCTTTGAGACTGTAGGCTACTTGGCAAATACGGAAAATGTTATAGATATTATAAACTTCTTCTCATCTGCGGTAATAGGTGCTTCATGGAATGTGAGAGGCACATATTTCGGCGAAGGAGAGACGGCTGAAACCACCATTAAAACGCTGGGTGCGTATATCAAGTATGTACGGTTGGGCGATATGAAGGACGGGAAGACAGTACTTATAGGCGAAGGCGAACTGCCCGTAGAAAAGCTTATCAATGCCCTCTCCTCCCTTAATTTTGACGGCTTTATTTGTGCCGCTTGGAACGAGGAAATAAACGATGCGGATATAGTGCTTACCCATTTTGCAAACTACGTTTCATCCCTTGGCCGCAAAAAGAAGAATTACGACCGCGCTTATTACAACAGGGCAAAAACTGGCACCTTTGTGTGGAAGAAATACGACGTTATTGATGCTACTTTTGGTGACGTACTTGACACTATGGCTGAAACCTACCCGGACCAGTACGCCTTTAAGTACCCTACCCTTGACTATACCAGAACCTATAAGCAGTTCCGCCGCGATGTTGACGAATGTGCCGCCGCCCTTATTTCCTTGGGCGTGAAGGCGGGCGACCATGTGGCGGTATGGGCAACCAACGTGCCCGAATGGTTTATTACTTTCTGGGCAACCACTAAAATCGGTGCTGTTCTGGTAACTGTTAACACTGCTTATAAGATACACGAGATAGAGTATTTGTTAAAGCAGTCAGACACTCATACACTTGTGATGATTGAGTACTGCAAGGACATCAACTATAAGGAGATTATTAAGCAGCTTTGTCCGGAGCTTGAAAGTCTTACACCCGGTAAGCCCCTTTACTCTAAGGCTTTACCCTTCCTGCGTAACGTTGTTACCGTAGGTTTTTCCATGGAAGGCTGTCTTACTTGGGAACAAATGCTTTCCCGCTCCTCCCTTGTTCCTGTGGAGGAGGTACGCAGGCGCGCATCCCTTGTTAAACCCGACGACGTTTGTAATATGCAGTACACCTCCGGCACAACAGGTTTCCCCAAAGGGGTTATGCTCACCCACCGCAATATTGTAAACAACGGCAAGACCATAGGCGACAGGATGGACCTTTCCACTGCCGACCGTATGATGATACAGGTGCCAATGTTCCACTGCTTTGGCATGGTGCTTTCCATGACCTCCATGATGACACACGGCGGCACACTTTGCCCTATCCCCTATTTTTCACCTAAGTCGTCCTTGGCTTGCGTTAATGACGAGCATATAACCTGCTTTAACGGCGTACCTACTATGTTTATTGCCATGTTTAACCACCCCGATTTTGCAAAGACGGATTTTTCCTATATGCGTACGGGCATTATGGCAGGTGCAAACTGCCCTGCCGACCTTATGCGCCGCGCCGCAGACGAAATGAATATGCGAGAGATTATCTCCGTTTACGGGCAGACAGAAGCGTCCCCAGGCTGTACCATGGGTGAGGTTAACGAAGACCTTGACCACCGTGTGGAAACCGTAGGCAGTCCTTTCCCCGGTGTGGAGTGTAAGGTTATCGACCCTGAAACAGGAGAAGAGTTACCCGACGGCGAGAGTGGCGAATTTGTAGCCCGCGGCTTTAATATTATGAAGGGTTACTATAAGATGCCGGAGGCTACCGCACAGGCTATAGATGCGGACGGCTGGTTGCACAGCGGCGATATATGTTGTCGCACACCCGACGGATACTACAAGGTAACGGGGCGTCTTAAAGATATGATTATCCGCGGCGGTGAAAATCTGTACCCTCGCGAGATAGAAGAGTTTTATCTTACCAACCCCAAGGTGCGCGATGTACAGGTGGTTGGCGTTCCCGACGAAAAGTACGGGGAGGAATGCTGTGCATGGATAATATTGCACAAGGGAGAGACTGCAACGGAAGCGGAGATGAAAGAGTTTGGCAACGCTTACATAGCACGCCACAAGGTTCCCCGTTATTTCCTGTTTGTGGACGAGTTCCCCATGAATGCGGCGGGCAAGATTCTTAAATACAAAATGCGTGATGACTCTGCCGAAATTTTGGGGCTTAAGAAATAACAAAAAAATTTAATTTTTTCACAAAAAACTATTGACAAACAGTTTTTGCGCGAGTATAATGCATAACAAGAAATTTGAATATCACAAACAACTATGACGAAGACGGTCGGATTACCGAGCCTTAAGAGAGTTGGCGGTTGCTGCGAGCCAATGGCAGAGTTTTCCAATGACCCATCACTTCCGAGTTGGAGGGCTGAACACCCAAGCGGTCAGTAGGCTTCTTCCGTAATGCTGCGTTAAAGCAAGGGCTTGTTAGAGCCTGCAAAGTGGCGGATTATTTGTCCGCAATTTGAGTGGTACCGCGAGTGTGATTTTATATGTATAATTGCACCCGTCTCAAAGTATATTTGAGATGGGTCTGTTTTGTTTTATTCAAATCCGAAAATTTATGCTTCATAACGAAGCAAGCGGAAACGAAAGGAGCAAAAAACTATGGAGTTCAATTTGAAAGATGTTGCAGGTAGAATTAAAGACCTGCGTGAAGCTAAGGGGTATTCCCAAGAAGAGCTGGCAAAGCTTACGGGCGTATCTGTTGAGGACTACAAACTCCTTGAACAGGGCGAAACCGATTTTAGCTTTACATTCATTTACAAATGTGCCAAGGCATGTAATGTCGAGGTTGTTGATATTATAGAAGGTACAAGTACCACACTTACCTCCTTTGCCATTACGAGAAAAGGCGAAGGACTTGAGATAATTAAAAAGCAGGCAGGGGTTTATTACAACCTTGCACCTAAATTCAAGGATAAATTGGCAGAGCCTTTTTTGGTTAAAATGCCTTACATGGAAGAAGAGCAAAACAAAGCCATTAAGCTTAATTCCCACAACGGACAAGAATTTGATGTTATCGTAAAAGGCTCCCTTAAAGTACAGGTTGGCAACCACATAAGCGTACTTAACGAAGGCGACTCTATTTTTTACAACAGTATTATCCCTCATGGTATGATTGCCGTAAGCGAGGGCGGCTGTGAGTTCCACGCAGTGGTACTTAATCCTCAGGACGGGGATTACAGCGAGACTTATCCCGAAGCGCCCTTTATCGCCGCAAAGGCTGTTAAGGAAGAAACCGAGGTTAAAACCGTTGCCGACAACTTTATTACATCCACCTACGACGAACAGGGCGTATTCAACGGCATAAGCTTCAAAAACGAGGATAAATTCAACTTTGCCTTTGACTGCGTTGATGCTATTGCGGAAAAGACCCCCGACAAGCTTGCTATGATGTGGGTTGCAGGTGATAAAACCGAGCGTAGATTCACTTTCAGCGATATGAAGAAGTACTCCGCTAAGACCGCAAACTACTTTGAATCCCTTGGTATAAAGCGCGGTGATACGGTTATGCTGGTGCTCAAGCGTCATTATCAGTTCTGGTTCTGTATGCTTGCACTGCACAAGATTGGCGCTATTGCCATCCCCGCTACTAACCAGCTTGTCGAGCACGATTTTACCTATAGGTATAAAGCCGCCAAGGTAAAGGCCATTGTTTGTACAGCAGACGGCACTGTATCGGAAGAAGCAGAAAAAGCGGCAGCAGAGTTCCCCGAAATGATAAAGATTCTTGTGGGCGGCAAAAAAGACGGCTGGAACGACTTTAATGTGGAAATGGAGCGTTTCAGTACCCATTTCTACCGCAAGGAAGATACCCCCTGCGGTAACGACCCCATGCTTATGCTGTTTACATCGGGTACTACGGGTTACCCCCGTATTGCAACCCATTCCTACAAATATGCGTTGGGTCACTACCCCACCGCCAAGCATTGGCACAATGTTAAGCGTGACGGCTTGCACTTCACTATCTCCGATACAGGCTGGGGTAAGGCACTTTGGGGCAAGCTCTACGGTCAGTGGCTCTGCGAAGCAGGTGTTTTCACCTACGACTTTGACAGGTTCCATCCCGACGATATTCTTCCCCTCTTTAAAAAGTACGGTATTACCACATTCTGTGCACCGCCCACGATGTATAGATTCTTCATCAAGGAAGACCTCTCTAAGTACGACCTCTCCTCTATTCAGTACGCTACCACAGCAGGTGAGGCGCTTAACCCCGAAGTGTTCAACCAGTTTAAGAAGGCAACTGGGCTTACCATTATGGAAGGCTTTGGACAAACGGAAACAACGCTCTCCATCGCAAACTTTGTGGGCTCTACACCCAAGATTGGCTCTATGGGTAAAGCAAGTCCTTTGTACGATGTGGTAATTCTTGACCCCGACGGCAACGAATGTAAGACCGGTGATGCGGGCGAGATTTGTATCCGCACCAAGGACGGCGCACCCTGCGGATTGTTCATTGGCTATTATCTTGATGAAGAAAAAACAAACGAAGTATGGCACGACGGATTCTACCACACAGGCGACCAGGCAACCATGGACGAAGACGGATATCTGTGGTATGTGGGTCGTATCGACGATGTTATCAAGTCCAGCGGCTATCGCATCGGGCCCTTTGAAATTGAAAGCGTTATTATGGAGCTTCCTTATGTGTTGGAATGTGCAATCACCCCCGTACCCGATGAAGTACGCGGACAGATTGTAAAGGCGACCATAGTGCTTACCAAGAATACCGTCGGCACGGATGCCTTGAAGAAGGAAATTCAGGAATATGTAAAGACCCACACCGCGCCCTACAAATACCCCAGAATTGTGGAGTTTGTGGAAGAGCTGCCCAAGACCATCAGCGGCAAGGTAAGGCGTGTGGAAATTCGCAAGAAGGACCTTGAAAAAACAAAAGCGTAAAAATTTCGCCCGCACAGCGGGCGAAATTTTTTGCCTATATGTTTAAAGATTCAATCTTTTCAGCAGACAGTCTTGCAAAAACGGTTTTGGGGCAATTTTCCGTAACAAGCTTGAATCTGTATACGGCTTCTACCTTGTCATCTGTTTCTACGGCGGATATGCCCTTAATATAATTCACAAAGCCTGCGGTAGCTACGGAAGTATTCCAAGTTTCGGCTTTGATGCGCAGTTCTTCTATGCGGTCCGTGTCGTTATCGGCAACAGCGCACATCAGATTTAATAATAGTTCCATTTTCTTAAAATTCCGTGCACTTTTTGCAGGAATTTTAGGGTCAGACAAAGAGTTTGAAAAACAAAGGGTACTTTGATGCAGTCCTTCTGTATCCCCATATTGTATTCTATAAAGGGTAATGTGTGTACGTCACGCAGAACCTAATAAATACATAGCTGTGACGGCTCATTTGTGGTGAATAGAACGGCAGTTATGAGGAAAGGAGCAATAAAAGCTATTCTCAACTGCTGAGAAACCCACTAATCCATTACAGCAAAGAAAGGAATACAGTATGGAACTGCGCTACAAACAAATCGGGGATCAGTTTTACCCCGAGCTTGAACTGCCCGAACAGACCGACTATAAGATCGGCAAGTACGGCAACCTGCATCTCGCGTTTCTCAAAAACCACCGACGCGGGACTTACACCACCCTTTTAGCAGAAGGTAGGCTCAACGAGCACCTTCACAGCATTGATGAGCAAGCGGTTGCACAGATGGAATCAATCGTTGCGGGACTTGTCAAAAAGAATGGCATCACCGAGGAACTCAAGGCTACAGATCAAATGCGCTGGGTGCAAGAAATGAATAACGTCCGCGCCTGCGCCAAGGAGTTTGTGCTGCGGGAGGTGATCTACAGATGACGGTACTGAACGAATTATGGTACGGCAATATCTCTCCGAACAGCGATTGCAGAATCGCCACGAAGGAAACAAAGGAGCTTATCGGCTACATTGCCACCCATCACGACAACCTATCCGCAACCCTTGACGAAAAGCAGAAGGACATTCTGCAAAGGTTTGACGATTGTTGGTCAGAGCTGTCCGAGATCAACGAGCGAGAGATATTTACGTACGCCTTTAGGCTCGGCGCTCGGATTATGCTTGAAGTGTTGAGCGGTGAACATCGTGATACGCTTTAAGGAGGACAAGCTATGGCTAAAAAGGTAAACGCATATATCGCCAAGCTCATAGAGATCATTCCCATCACCGAGGCTGAGGAAAACGAATGGTCTTGGCGAATGAGATACGTCGGAATGGAAGGTATACTTGGAATGTTTGAAAGCGAACACAAACACCCCGGCGAGAAATTTATGTATATCGAAAGCCGAGACGGACGCTATCTTCAAACAAGCTGCGGAACGTATGAATACCGCGAAGATTATCTGATCTTCACGACAAAGAATAGCGTTTATACGTTTCAAATATATTCGTAATAAAAATGTGATAAAGAACTGGATTTTTTCAAATTTTTATGGTATAATAAATACGTTCGATTTATCAATGAGAAAGGAGCTGTCTTATGACTTCTGAAAATAAACAAGTGGTTGTTTACGTAAGAGAAAGCAATCACGACGGCGCGGCAGAGTGCTTGGAGAGACAAGTGCAAAAGGTTCAAAGCTATTGCAAGCAGCAAGGCTATGACGTCAGCGAGACCGTCAGCACAATTGGTAGCCGTGCGGAAAGCCTCGATGCGTTAAAAAAAGCCATTGAGTACGCAAAGAACACAGATACTAAGACCATCGTAATGGCATCCTCCAACAGAGTGGTTGGTACTCCTTCGGAGCTTAACGCGGTTGCGGATGCACTTGATGAGTCTAAGGTTTCTATCGTTACGATGGACGGCTCTTATGAAAATGCGGTTAAATACGGCGTTTCTACCGAGACATTGATCGCAAACACTTTGGCGGCTATCGGTGACGATACAACTGAATAAAGCCAATAACGCTGCGGCGGTGGAGAATAACACATTTTCCACCGCCGTCTTGCTATTTATCGTGGTGGAAAGTTTAACATTTTTATGATATAATATAAAGACGATCAACAAGACAATGCTGAGCGGACATTACAAATTTCAATTTTCTAATCGAAAAGCGGCATTGTCTATCGGTTTCCGATTGCTCCTATCGGAGACCTTACTTCTAAATCAATCGGAAAACAATTATACTTATGCTATACCGATTGAATTGGAGGTGAAACTATGATTGAACAGGAGATCGGACGCCGAATTAAAGAAATTCGCAAACAGAAAAAGATTCCCCAAGAGAAGCTTGCCGAGATGATCGGTATTTCTCCGAACTATATGAGTGCGTTGGAGCGCGGTGCATACAACATCAAGTTGGAATTGTTGGTTCAGATCATCGACTGTCTTGACATTACGGCTGACGACCTTTTCCGTGATGTCATAAAGAACGGTTACGTGAACCGCACCTCTCGCCTTTCCGACGAGATCGCAACACTTCCTGCTGAAGAACAGCAAAGAATCTTTGAAGTGCTCGATGCTCTTTTGAGAACGGCAAGAAGAAAATAAACGAAATTGAATAGCTTATCCACATAATCTGCGAGAAATCGCAGATTTTTTTATTTCGACACGAGATTATAACATAATTCGACAATACGCCTATGCTATAATGTGAGCGTAGCGATAAGAGCAATCGTAACACGATAGAAAGGTGGGTAATATTATGTCGAAACGCAAAGCACCCTTCGTCATTATTCGACAACGAGAATAAAAGCATCAATGAACTGCTGAGCCAGCAAAAATTGAACTGCTATGCCATTTTCAAATGGTAAAAAATATGGTAAAATAATATGAAGGCGAAGGAGAAACAAAATGTTGGTAATTACAAGAAAGATTGATGAGCTTGGAAGGATCGTTCTTCCGATAGAATTTAGAAAGGCATTGAGTGTCGATACGAAATGCGATCTTGATATGGAGGTCAAGGACGGAGCTATCGTCTTAACGCCGAAGCAAACAGTATGTCATAGCTGTGGTGCCGTTATCCCTGCCAAGTCGAAATACTGCTTGTGCAAGGAATGTATAAAAGTGATCAAGGAGGATGAAAGCATTGGATAATGAAACAAAAAATATACTTAAAGCAGCATACAAGGAGCCATACCCACGCAATCTGTTTTTAACGCTTGCAACAGATAAATGGTTCAACGTACAGATTCCCGTGGATAATATAACCGAGGATATGGTTGCCGGACTTGAATATGCGCTCTCTACGTTGCCGCCGCGCGATCAGAAAGTTATCGAAATGCGTTACGCACGGAAAATGACCTATACTGCTATCGCAAAAGAGTTTGACGTTACGGGAGAACGCATCCGCACCTTAGAGCATAGATCTATCTCTAAACTTCATCATCCCCCGTTGATTGGATACATAAAGTACGGTAAGCATACCTACGAGGAAAGATGTAAAGAAATAGCGCTGGAAAAGGAAGAGCGTTACAGTGAAGATAAGTATCAGCGTCGAATCAGTGAATTGAATATTTCAGTAAGACCGATAAACCGCCTTATCGCCAAAGGATATGAGACGGTAAAGGACATTGTTGAACTTACCGAGGACGAGATCATGGGCATCAAGGACTTGGGAAAAAAGTCTATCGTAGAGGTTGCCGTGGAGCTTGAAAACCTCGGCATTACCAATACGAATTGGAACAAATTTATACCGAACAGGAAGGAAGAAAAATAAATGTTATACATAAAAAACGGAAGATTATATACTCAGAGCTTTTCGTTTGAATTGCCCGAGGATATGTGTTTTGTTTCCGATCCGTCCGTTGTATCCCCCGATACGATTATAGTCGAAACCTACGATGGAAGATTTCAGATCGATATAGGAGCAGAAGAATTTGATAAATCTCCGTATGGAGAAATAGCGCAGATCCTCGCTTACGATGAAAATGAGAACGTCGGGAATATCTTTCCCGTTGAACGTAATGGAATGAGTGGTTATGCTTCTTTCTATCGGAACGGCGGGTGGTCTTACGAATACTACGAAGAACGACTCGGCTATCCGATGAACAGTGAAGGACAAAACGGGTTTGTTTTAGCAATCACACACGAGGTTGAAAACGACGAACAACGAGATCAGATTGAAGCTTTTATGAAACGAGACAACATCAAGCGAATGATTGAAAGCATAAAATATGAACCCGAGGCTTGTGCAAGAGTTATGGAAACAAATTGAATAAATGACCTTAAACGGCGGTGGAAAACAAAATTCCACCGCCGTTTTCAATTTTTAGGCTGTTTTTTACGAACAGCCTTATATTTTTGCCCTTTTCGCTGCCTACTACTTAGAAGGATAAATTATTTGTAAGTATCACGCAAAATTTCTCAAAAAAGTTCCCAACTAAAAAGTAGAGGACAATTTTTCTGAAAAGTGCAAAAATCGCGGCTTCTCGCTGCCTACCAATTAGAGGGACATATTTTTCAAAGTATTTTTCGTCCAAACGTGAAAAAAGTTCCCAACTAAATATTAGAGGAAGTGTCGAGTTTTCTCCATTCTTATCGCCTACTACTTAAGGGAGCAAAAATTTTCTTCAATTTTTTTGAAAAAATTTTCGGCCAAATTCAAAAAAAGTAAGCAACGTAATAGTGAGGGGTATAAAATTGGGGTTTTCGATGGCTACCAATTGAGAGCTTGTTTTCGTAGGACAATTTTGCCGTTTTCGATACGGTAATAAAATAGAAACGAAAAAAGTGGCGGGTTTTACGCGTTTTCGCCGGCTACCTATTGAGGGGATAAATATTTTTTCAGAATCTTGCCCTTTTTCTGCGATTTCGCTGCCTACCAATTAGAGGGACAAATTTACACAAAAGTGCAAAAATCAAGGCTTCTCGCTGGCTACCACTTAGAGGGACTTTTATTTTCAAAAAAGTTTGGCTCAAACGACAAAAAAGTTCCCAACTAAATATTAGAGGAAATGTCGGGTTTTAGCCGTTCTCGCTGCCTACCTATTGAGGAGTAAAATTTTTTCTGAAAATCTTGCCCTTTTTGGGTCGTTTCGCCGGCTACCACTTAGAGGGGGATTTTTTTGATGTTCTCAGGCTATTATTTTGCAAAAAAGTCAGTAACGAATATTAGAAAGGCACGCAAAATTTTCCCAAAAAGTCAGCAACGAATAGTAGGAGAGAAAATTTGAGAGTGGTGAGTTTACCTACCCCCGATTTCAATGAAAAAATGTCCGTTGTCAAGTGAAGGAGAGTTTTTTGAGGCTATGGTTGTCTTTTTGCCCTTTTCGCTGCCTACTACTTAGGGGGATATTTTGAAATCGTGTCGGGTTTTTACCAATTTCGCTGGCTACCTAATAGAGAGGAATTTTTACAGACACTATACAATTCGCGTATTTTTGTCCTATTAGATGAGGTCATAAAATATTTTTTTGATTTTGTGGCGGGTTTTAGCCATTCTCGCTGCCTACCACTTAGAGGGATATTTATTTCTTGGTCGATGGCTAATTTTTGCCGAGAAAGTTCCCAACTAAATAGTGAGAGGTAACTTGAACACTGCCCCCACAATTTAGCCTTATACATTTACGTTCCTTGAAAATCGAATAACGCCGTGTGGATATTACCGTAGGCGATGTGTGCCAAGACAGTCTTTTGACCGAGCACGCCAATACGGAATACGTCGCAGAGAATGGGATAGGAGAACAGCGCACGGATACATAAAAAGTATGCTGTTACGTTTAATCGGAGAGCGTGGTATGGGTCAAAATGACCCACACCACACAGACAGATTATCCGTAACGCGCTATATAACCCGAGTGGACATCGTGTCCACGTGGATATTTCCCCTGCAAATGCGGTTGCAGGGCTTTACATAAGTCGATCACAGACGCAAATAACGAAGCGTAAGGAGGCTGACAGACGCGCTCAGATCGGCGACCAATCTAAATTTGAATTTTGGAGGAAAGCCTATTGAACGAAAAGAATAACAATTTGAAGGAAAACGTCATCACCCGCCGCATCGGGAGCACCACCTACAAGCTGAAGGTTTTCTTCAGCGAGACCGCAAAAGAAACGATGGAGGATAAAATTTTACGAATGATTAAAAATGAGGTATCGACAAACGGCGAAAAGTGTGGTATAATAGAGTCACCACAAATGAGCCGTCCTGCTTGAAAGGAGTTCAAGAATGAACAACAAGCAGATTGACGGATTGATTACTGCCCTTTATGAAAGACTATCGAGAGACGACGAGCAGCTTGGCGATAGCAATTCCATCGTGAATCAAAAGAAAATGCTCGAAACCTATTGCGAACAGAACGGCTACACCAATATCGTCCACTACACCGATGACGGTTACAGCGGCGGCAGCTTCGACAGACCCGATTGGAAACGTCTGATCGAGGACATTGAAGCAGGTAAGGTCGGTATGGTCATCACGAAGGATATGAGCCGTATCGGTCGTAATTACCTTGAAGTCGGTTATTACACCGAGATCTATTTCGGGCAGAAGGACATCCACTTTATCGCCATTGCCAACGGAGTGGATAGTGATAATCAAGGAAGTAGCGAGTTCGCACCTTTTTTGAACGTGATGAATGAATGGTACTTGCGAGATTGCAGCCGCAAGATCAGAGCCACCAAGCAGGTCATCGGCAATTCGGGAAAGCATATTTCCTCTCACGCGCCCTATGGGTACAAGAAAGACCCCGAGGACAAGCATCATTGGCTTGTGGATGAAGAAGCGGCAGAGGTCGTCAGACGCATCTATCGGCTTTGCATTGAGGGCAAAGGCATACAGATGATCGCCAAGCAACTGCAAGCGGATAAGATCGAAACACCCGGCTATTATCAAGCCAAGCGGAGTAATGGTGTATATAAGAATCGCCTTGATGTGTTAGACCCATATAAGTGGAGTGGCACGATGGTCAAGCATATACTGACCAAGCCCGACTATCTTGGATATACTGTCAACTTCCGTACCACAAGCAAATCCTACAAGGATAAGAAAAGTATTCAGAACCCACCCGAAAAGTGGGCAGTATTTGAAGGGACTCAAGAACCCATCATTGACCTTGAAACTTGGCAGTTGTGCCAAAAGCTCTTGGGAACGCCCCGACGCTGTGATACGATTGAAGAATCCAATCCATTTACGGGACTTGTCTATTGCGCCGATTGCGGTGAGAAGATGTATAACCAACGCTCGCGTCCTTTTACGGATTCGATTGGAACGAAGCATTCGGGAACGGATGCGTATAATTGCTCAACTTATAAGTTATCCAAGAAGAATAAGGGCAAGGGATGCTTTGCACATCATATCAGTACCAATTCTTTAAGAGAGATCGTATTATTTACCGTCAGAACGGTCAGCCAATACGCCATTGCCAACAAGGATGACTTTATTGCCCGTGTTCGTGAAGCGTCGGCGGTACAGCAAGACAACACCGCAAAGGAATTAAAGCGTAAGCTGAACAAGGACAAGCGGCGCTATGAGGAATTGGACGTTCTCTATAAACGTCTTTACGAATCCTACGCTGTCGGTAAAATATCCGAGGAAAAGTTCGATATGCTCTCAAGCGGCTATGAGCAGGAGCAGAAGGAACTCAAAATATCCATATCCGAAGCGGAAAATGCGGTAGAACAGTTTGAGAAAGACAGCGTTAACATCGACGCTTTTCTGTCTCTTGCCGCCAAGTACACAGACTTCTCCGAGCTTACAAAGCCGATGATAAACGAGTTTATCGACAAGATCGTAGTTCACGCCCCCGACCGTTCCACAGGAGAGCGTATCCAAGAGGTCGAGATCTATTTGAACTTTGTCGGCAATATCAGTATTCCCGCGCCCGAACCTACACCCGAGGAATTGGAGCAGATGGAGAAGGATCGGTATTGGAAGGAACTGTACCGCAAACGCAGAGACAAGGAGCTTGCCCGTCGTAAGAGAATACGCGCGGAGGAAAAGGCGAAGAAAGCCGCACAGTTTGCTCAAACCCAAGCGGATATCATCGAGAGCTTCGCGGAGGATATGAAGGATAATCCCCCGACGCTGCCCTTTGAGGTCAGACAAGTACCGAGCGCTTAATTTAAGTATTGCCCAAAGGTATTGAAAATACCGCTATTATCAAGTAAATATTAAACAAATCAAGCGATCTGCTGTAAAAGGCAGGTCGCTTAGTTTTTATCAGAATTTTATGTTTGAAATGTTCTCAAACATATTGACAAACAACCGATAATCGAGTATAATATAAACAATGAATCGAAAGGAGGATGTTTTTTATGAAATATACGGAAAAATTGCTACAACTTGGTTGTTTTTCGTTTGATGAAGCAGTTGCTTTGACGGGTAATAACGTAACGGCAGCTTCAATGCTATTGTATTATACCAAGCACGGCGCGGTCGTGCAGATACGAAAGGGATTGTATTCAGCAATCAATCCGCTTGACAAAGAACCCGTTGCCAACAAGTATCTGATCGGCACAAAGTTAACCGAAACCGCCGTTATATCTCATCATTCCGCGTTTGAATATCACGGTTATGCCAATCAAGTATCATATCGTGTATTCGTGTCCTCTGAGAGTAAGTTCAATACCTTTGAGTTTGGAGGTAACGTATTCACGAGAGTACCTGCAAGCGTTGGTGTAGGTATAGAAACCACATCGCGCGGCGAGAGGATCACAGATCTTGAACGGACGGTTTTGGATTCTGTCAACGATTTTGAAAAGGATATGGGCTTTGAAGAACTGATACAGTGTATATCTGCAATCCCCATATTAAACGAGAGCAAAATGCTTTCCTATCTTGAAGCCTATGGCAAGTGTTTTCTTTATCAGAAGGCTGGCTTTATATTTGAGCATTTCCGTAACAATTTTGACCTATCAGACGAATTCTTCCGTATATGTAAGGTGCGCGCGGGAAACAGTTCAAGATATTTGCTCAAAGATATGCAGGGCGCGGATATGGATTTCAGTAATAAATGGCGCTTAACCTATCCTAAAAATTTATGGAACAACCTATCCGGAGGTGATATAGATGCCGATATATGATAAAACCGAGCTTGCGCGTAAGGCAAAAGAACTTTCGGTCGTAAGAGATACCTTTGAAAAGGTGTTACGACTTTGCGAAATATTGAAATTTTTCGATAGCAGTGAGCTTTTTAGAAACAAACTTGCTCTAAAGGGCGGTACTGCCATCAATCTATTGTTCTTCAATCTTCCTCGTCTGTCCGTTGATATCGACCTTGATTTTTGCGCTAACGTAGGAAGAACGGAAATGATGTCCTTCAGAGCAACCATAGGAGATAAGCTCTTAAAGTATATGACCGCTTCGGGTTATACGCTGAGCCCGAAATCCAAAACCTATCACAGTCTTTATTCCTATGTGTTTGAATATACCAACGCCGGAGGAATGAAGGATAATATCAAGATCGAGATCAATTATTCGCTTCGTTCCCACGTTCTGCCCACACAGAAGATCAAAATGCCAAACGATATTGTAGACGGAGGCTTTGATGTCAACACTGTATCTCCGATTGAGATTTACGCCACAAAGACGGTGGCGCTTCTCACTCGTGGCGCGGCGAGAGATCTTTACGATATGAATTATATGGTAAGTCACGATCTCTTTTCCGAGGACGAACTTGCCTTGTATCGCCAAAGCGTGGTGTTCTACTTGGCTGTGGCGACAGACACCCCGATAACCAAGATTGATTATCGGGCGATGGAAACGATTACACCGCATAAGATTATGACCGATCTAAAACCCGTGATTCGTGATCGCGATGCCTTTGAGCTGAATGCCGCTAAGGATGCTGTTAAGGCTTTTCTCGATAAAAACCTTTATCTTACGGATAAAGATATCTCCTTCTTGGAGAACTTCAAAAAAGGACAGTATTGTCCCGAGATTATTTTTGAGGGAGAAGCATTAGAACGTCTAAAGGCGCATCCGATGGCATTGTGGAAAACGCGAGAAAATAAAGATAAAGATGCAAGATAATAAACAAATCAAGCGATCTGCTGTAAAAGGCAGGTCGCTTTTCTGATTGGAGGTGAAATTAAAATGGGAAACAGCGAATGGGAATACCAAAACCAAGAGACGCTGAAGGCTTGGTATCAAGAGAAAATATCGGGTAAAAAGCCGAATTTAGCGGTCAGAAAGATCATCTGCAAGGGCTGCGGCAGAGAGTTTTACACGCAGATCAGTACAAAAAAGTATTGTCTTTACCATCTGTGTGGAAATCGCGGCTATCGCAAGGAATTATCAGAGCGGGCGCGTGAAGCGCGGAAAGACCGCGTTTGTAAGGTCTGCGGCAAGGTCTTTACGCCGACAAGATCGGACGGTGTTTATTGCTCCAACGCTTGCAGACAGAAAGCATACCGTAAAAGTGTTACGGATAACCAAGTAGTCACAAAGAACACTTGCTTATCCGTAACGGAACAGAAAAGGATTGCGACTCGTGAGAGATCATAGGTCGCTTTTCTTATGTAAAAATCATCGGGCGGAAAACACCCGATGAAATCAAGGAGCAAAGGGTCATTTTGACACTTTGAAATCAACGGGCGAAATTCGCCCACTGAAAATTACGGATCAGTGGTCAAATTTTGACCACTGATTTAGATCGGGTTAGGCTATTATAATCTTCTTCATTCCAACAAATCGAAGCAGACACATAATCTGTATATTCAAATTCATTGCAGTAGGAGTATGAAATGCTTTGAATGTGTTGGTTTGTATCTTGAAGAAGAATGAGTGACTTTAGATAATAGACCGGCGGATTGGCGATTGCGTATTCTATAATTTGTTGTTGCCATTCTTCAAATAGCGTCAAAGCATCGGGTGGTGCAATATCTATTTTGTCGAGTTGTTTTATTACGATCTGCTTTTGATAGTTCAAACCTTTCAACAAGTGGTCTAAATAGTCATTCGTGTTCGCCATTCTAATACCCCCATAATTGTTTTTACAATTATATCACAAAAAGCCCTTGAAATGTTATGCAAGGGATAATTAAAGATTAAGAGGGACAAATAATGCCCCGTAAAAAGAAAAAGGAGAAATCATTATGAACGTAAACAAAAATCAATCCGGGACGCCCATCGTGATCGGCATCGACCACGGCTATGGGAACATCAAAACTGCATCCGCTTGTTTCCGCACAAGCGTGAAAGCCTATGACACCGAGCCGACCTTTACAAGCAATATGCTTGTCTATAACGGGCGGTATTATATCATCGGGGAGGGACACAAGGAGTTTATTCCCGAGAAGCAGAACGACGATGACTATTATATCCTCACCCTTGCCGCTGTTGCCCGTGAGCTTTATGCAAGGAACTTGGAGAGCGCGTCGGTCTATCTTGCTGCGGGACTTCCTCTGACTTGGGTAAGTGAGCAAAAGGACGAGTTCAAGGCTTATCTTCTCCGAGAGCCTCACGTGGATTTTGTTTTTAAGAAAAGAACTTTTCACGTGGACTTCGTAGGTGCTGATATTTTACCGCAGGGCTTCGCGGCAGTTACCAACCAAATGGGCGAGTTTCGCGGTGTGAATATGATCTGTGACATCGGCAACGGAACAATGAACGTAATGTATATCAACGATCACCGCCCGATAGTCGAAAAGATGTTTACCGAGAAATACGGCACACATCAATGTGTACTGAACATCCGCGAACAGCTTATGCGCCGCTTTGGTTCTGTTCCCGATGATACGATCATCGAGGGTGTCCTTCGCTTTGGCACTCTTGATATTGCCGAGAAATATTTGATGGTCATTCGCAGCGTTGCCATTGAATATGTTGAGGGCATCTTCCGCAAGCTCCGAGAGCACGAATATAACCCCGACCTTATGAAGCTCTACGTTGTAGGCGGCGGTGGTTGTCTGATAAAGAATTTCGGTCAGTACGATCCCAATCGAGTGGTTATAAAGGATGATATTTGCGCCACGGCAAAGGGATATGAGTTCTTGACCAAACTGAAAATGAAGCAGAACGGCGGTAAGCTCTGATGGCAAAGCAAGATATAAAGCCGCTTTGCCTACGTTTTGATCTTGCCAACGAGGAAGAAAGAAAAGCCTACGATTATCTTCAAAACCGTGACCGTTCGAAATACAGCTCATACGCTGCGCTTGTGTCTCGGGCGGTCAATGATTTTTATGAGCGCAAGGCAAGGCTTGAAAACGATCCGTATTTTGAGACACGGGAGAAAGAGGATGCTTTTGTTGAAAGAATACTTTCGGCATTACAGTATGCCACTCCCGTCTCTCCTGCCAGTATGGATGAGGAAGAAAACGTAGATGATCAAGTCCTTTTGGGATTTTTGAAATCCTTTTGATGATATCAAAAAAGGGCGTTTTTGCAATCACAAAGACCGAATGCGGAGCGAACGATGATATCAAAACCTATGAAAAATGCAATCACGGAGGAAACGTAAAAATGTTAGACGAACAGAAAAAGCTCATTCAAGAGCAACACCGCTTGGAGCAAGCACAGATGAGAAATCGCTCCAAAGAACAAAAAGCGCGTACAAGGCGGCTCATTCAAGAGGGCGCGATTCTTGAAAAAGTCTTTCCTTGGGTAAAAAATGTAGCCGATCTTGAGGAATTGGAGAACCGGCTATGCGCTATATCCAAGAAAGCAGAATAACGGAAAAAGCGTCTCGGGAGACCGGGGCGCTTACTTTCTTTCCCGAAGGGCGCACTTACTCACCACCGACAAAGTCGGCGGTGTACTGCCTGCGGCAGACGTGCGCTCTACGAGGTTATGTGTCGTCGCGACGCGCCAATATCTTTACAATCGTTACACAAGAAAGGAGCAAGTAGTATGTCAAATGCACAGTGGGAATATGAGAACCAAGATTTTTTGAGGGCAAGGTATGAGGACAAGAAGTGGTACACCGTCCGCAAGCACGTCTGCCTTGAATGCGGCAAGGAATATTACACGATCTGTAATTTCCGTAAATATTGCAGTGATGCTTGTTGTGCCGAAGCCGAGCGCAAACGGACAGAGGAAAGAAAGTTAGCGCATCACTCGGAGCATATCTGCAAGGTCTGCGGAAAGATCTTTTCTTCCAAGCGCACCGACGCGCAGTATTGCTCTAATGGTTGCAGACAGAAATCCTATCGCGCTGAAAAGAGGTGATTGCCTATCGCCATATACCATCTTGAAGCAAAAGTCATCACAAGAGGTACGGGACGCTCTGCGGTGGCGGCAGCCGCCTATATGAGCTGTTCCCGTATCTATAACGATTACGACGGCATTACCCACGATTACACCCGAAAGCGAGGTCTTGTGTGGGAGCAGATATTCCTTCCCGAGAACGCTCCAAAGGAATGGGCAGACAGAAGTGTGTTATGGAACGCCGTTGAAGCAAGTGAGAAATCCAAGGACAGCCGCTTGGCGCGGGAGTTGATCGTTGCCCTCCCGAAAGAGTTGTCACAAGAAACCAATGAGTTCTTACTACAATACTTCGTTGAAAAGGAGTGCGTCGCCAAAGGTATGTGCGCTCACGTCTGTTATCACGATACCGATGGTCATAATCCTCACGCGCATATTATGCTGACGGTGCGACCGCTGAATAAGGACGGTACTTGGCAGCACAAGACCGAAAAGGAATATCTCTGTGTTCGTAACGGAGAGGAGCGTGGCTTTACGGCGGCGGAGTTTTTACAAGCACAAAAGGACGGTTGGGAGAAACAATACCTTTACAAGATCGGCAAGAAAAAAGAATACCTCCCGCCATCAAAAGCGGAAGGCTTGGAGCGTGTGAACAAATATCCCAAGAGCAGTAAGTACGGCAGACAGAACCCTATCTCCGAGCAATGGAACAGCGAAGAACAGATTTTGTATTGGAGAAAGATGTGGGCGCGTTACGTCAACCGCGAGCTTGAGGGATGTGAGCTTGAAGAGCGCATCGACCACCGAAGTCATAAAGATCGGGGGCAGATCGAACAACCGACCATTCACGAAGGCGTTATTGCCATCGCAATGGAACGCAAGGGCTTTATATCCGAGCGCCGTGAGATCAACCGGCAGATACGGAAGGACAACAGCTTCTTGCGGAATATTATGGAGGCTATCAAGTATCTCGTCAAGAGCATATTTGCCATTGTTGACCGCATTGCCGACGAAATGGAGGAAGTGCGCGTGAATATGCTTGCTCTTGAATATGACCGTCTCAACGGCTATCCCGACGAGAACGCTATTCAGAAGCAGATGCAGAGCTACCGCGCACTGCAAGCAAAAGCGGCAGACCTTGACCAAGAAAAGCTAAACGAGAAGCGTATGGGCATCCGTCCGCAGAAAGAAGAAACGGCGAAGAAGCGCATATCCGATATCTACGGCTATTGCGAAGATGCCTTTTTCCGCGCAAGCAAAAATGCAGTTGCCAAGCGGCTTGGTGAACAGCCTGCGAATATTGAAAAGCAAGAACCTAATAAGCAAACTGTTCCTACACCGAGTTGGATCAGAGGAAGGAAAAAGAAAGATGATCGTGATGAGAGATAATAGAGAGACCCTCGTGCAAGTTGGCACGAGGGTCATATTATTTGTTCGCTAACTTTTCTGCTGTTTCGTCACACAGATCGTTGTGAATGATAGGAGCAGTAATATAATCTGCAATATCACTTTACTTGTAGAGCACAGCTACTACACAGATAAGCGCGAAAGAGCAAAATAAAAACTTCATACTTCAACGAATACCAAAGATTTCAAGAATTTTTTGTGATAGATAAGGCGGTTAAGTAGCATAATTCCTAAACGCTAACTAATCACTCAGTAAGATAGGCTAATAATTCGAGCGTGAAGTCATGGAGATCTAAGTTTATCCACTTCAATGGTTGTGCCATAATAATCAAAATTTTTTCCATCACAATCGTACTGACTCATAGCATAATAACTCGCGAACTGATCTGCGGAATACTTTTCTCCGTTAATCTCATATTTATCGGCTGGTGAGTTCTTTAGAAGAAATAGACCTGTAGTGTTTTTATCAATCTTTATGTTACTTGAGAGACTGCCAATAAAATTGGGGTTGCCTTTTTCATAACAGCTTATAGAAGTTGCTTTTACTGTAGAAGACTTATCAACTTTTTTGATGGCATCAATTACATCAATCTCAAATGTGGTAATATACCAAATCAAATCGCCATCAGTAATGCTTACGGTTTTCACATTTTTTACTGAGCCATAGACAATGGTGCTACCGTTATTTTTATGCACATCAATAAATTCTTCTGGCGGATAAATATTCCCATTGTCTGCTAAAAACACTTTGTTGGAAGTGTTAATTTGAATAGCGCCAGGTATCGATGAAATATTGATTTTGCCGTCTTCGCCATATTCATATTTGGCGTTCTGAAAATTGGTTGCAAAAATAATGACTATGCTCATAACAAGACAAAATGAAGCAGCTATCGATAGAATTGTTTTATAACTTATTCTTTTTCTCATTTTATATGACTCAGCAAAATCAATCAGATTATTGTCTATGTGAGTCATTCCTACCAACAATTTATCACCTTTCATAATACGTACCCCTCCTCTTGTAGATAAATCTTTAATTCATTTCTTAATCGATGTAAAGTAGTTTTTACTTTGCTTTCGGATATCTCTGCCTTTTTTGCAATCTCACAAATATTATCAAAAAACCAATATCGTCTGAGAAAAATAAATTTTTTTTCATCTGTTTGAATGTTTAGAAAGTCACTGATTACTTTGCACAATTCAATGTAATCGATGTATTCCTCTACATCATTCGGAGACGATAGACACTCTTCGAGCTCTTTTGACAGTTCAACATATTGAACATATCTTTTCTTTGACTGTCTTTTTTTACATATATCCAAGCAAATATGTCTAATGGTTTTTGCCAAGAAAGGAAAAAAATATTCGCTCGGATCATTGGGTGGAATTAAATTCCAAGCTTGTATGTAGGTATCATTTTCACACTCCTCAGCTTCTTCGTAATTATTCAAGATCCCATTTGCGATGTTACGTAGTCGAATACCATACTTGAGCGATGTCTGTCTTATTCCTTCTTCATTGCGCTCGAAGTACAGATTCACAATTTGTTTATCATCCAACACATTGCCCCCCCTTTTTTACTTATCTATGTGCTTTCACCTTCTATAGCGAAAAATAATAGGTGAAGGTTACAAATTCCGTCTCGTTTTCATAAAAAAGTAGGGGCAATTGTTTTATTTTTACACAAAACAATCACCCCATTGGTCATTTAACTTAACTTCTTGTAATAGTTATTCTGTAACCCGTAACGTCATCGTTGCCAGAATCAACAAGCATTAAACCACCTTTGACATAAGATGCACCGATATTTGTTGAATATGTAACAAGTGTTCCAGAAACGGTAAAGTTCCAATTGGTTATTACGCCGGAAGAACCATTCATAAGCAGTTTGCCAGAAAAAGTAGATGAACTTTCCGTCAAATTTATGGTTATATCCAAGTGATATGTGCTTCCTGTTGGCACAGCAAATTCCCTATAATGAGCTGCATATGGGTTAACGTTCCATACTCCAGCATTATTGGGATATCCGTCTAATGGATAATCAGACGACAAAAATGGTCGATCGCTCCAGCCAGATAAATTCGTTGAATAAAATGTTTTAGGAGCATAATTAAATCGCATATATGCGGGAAAGATCGAGTCAAAAGTATTGCTACCGGGTAATGCATTAGTTATAGCTGTCTTAACATCAGCGGTCGATGACAAATTTTTGATAACATTTGCTACAGTAGTATCGCCACCGTGTACTTGTCTTATATAAAGCGGATATAAGAACTTACCGTAAGTAATTTCATTGCTTGTCAATGATTTCCATGTATTGTTAAGGTAGTTGTTAACTCTCCATGTATCTGTTGCATCAATCCCAAATACTCGCACTGCCGCCCAGTCTGCCCATGCTTCTTTAAACCAAGATGGTAATTCGCCTGAGCTCCGATAATCATGTGTTATTGCATGCAGATACTCGTGTGCTACAGTGCCTTGCATAAAATCGTCCAAACTTTGTGTCAAATCGGTTATGTTAGGAATTACAATGTATGAGGTTCGAATTCCTAAATGAGTTTCTGGTTGAGTATACGCAGCAGAGCTGGAATAGTCACTTGTAACATAGATATGATATTTCGCAGTTCCAAGCCAATTTGATTTGGGTCTATTAAGTGATAACCCAGTAACCAAACTTGAGTCTGAAGCTTGAAGCGCCGTCATAACGGATTGAATATATGTCGGAACAGTAGAGGATGATGAATTATAGCGAATTATAAAATTGCCTACTTCATACTCTTTGTTATACGACGGAGCAGACAATATTACATTAACATCACTCTGTTGAGCAGAAGAAAGTGTTTCAAACCAAGCAGAATCGGAGGTTAACGATGAAACCCTTTCGTATAATTCCGGACTTCTTCCATGCTCTTCAAAATAGTCAATATAATAATTTAGTGCTTCGGTTTTAGTAATACTATTCTTTTTAATAGCGGTTTCGACTATTGACATCTTTTGTTCATCGTCGTATTCTACTTCATAACTGTAAGATTCTACGAAGTCCCCAATGTACACTTTGCCCGACAGGATTTGCGAAGATGAATATAGCAAAGATGCGGTGGAAAGTTTTTCAGTAGTTTCTTCTATGGTATAATGGGCATTTATCACATCATCTTGCTTATCAAGCGCTATAACAGAAACTCCATTTTCAGCCATCTCGTTCAATTCTAAAACAACATCATCGATCTCTGTCACATACAAAACATCATCGTGAATGTTATTTCTATAAAATTTTGTTTGGACATCAATTCCCGTATTTTTTGGCAATGTCGCCAAATCTATCATGATCAAAAAATTTCCAGATGGACGAGTGAAATTCACCTTGCCTCTCGAATCTGTATTTACAG
Source organism: Clostridia bacterium (assembly GCA_017397955.1). Taxonomy (GTDB): domain Bacteria; phylum Bacillota; class Clostridia; order Oscillospirales; family CAG-382; genus SIG636. The sequence continues at coordinate 135,444 of JAFQHL010000045.1, read as the reverse complement.
AAAAAGCATAGGTGTGAGTATATTCAGATACCTCTGAAGTAGGATCATACGAAGATAGAACTGATGAATATACATCAATTTCAATTCCCGACATATCTTTATTTGTCGTGTCGCCATCAACAATCGTTAATGCAAACTGATTAGTGCCGATTGCTTCAATAGTAGCACCGTTCGCCGTTAACGGACAAGACAAAAGTACTAATGTCAAAATGACAGATATTACTCTCTTGAACATAACTAATCCTTTCTCCTTAATAAAGATTTTGAAATTTTTAAGTTGATATTATCTTATAAAGTCAAAAAGCGCATAAGCAGACAATTACTATCAATCGTCCGACTTATGCGCTCATCTTAAGACGTTTACTTTGTCCTCCCCATAACCGGGAGCGGTACAAAATATGATTTCGCATAAAATCAGACAGTTTGTTGATACGAATATTCATGATGCCACCTCCAATTATAAAGTGTCGGATTTCAAATGTTACTATCCGCATAACAATTATAACATAAATTGAGTGAAAATGCAATAGGTTTTATCGACTATTTCTAAATTTCCTAAATCTTTTTCCGCCTTTTTTGTAGATGCGTGAATGTTTGTAAGTTCTTCTTTATTCAATTGAATAAGTACACTTTTGGAAAGCATTTTTGACATTAACCTCACAAGTGTTAAGAAATTGTAAACATACACACTTTGCCCTTGACAAAAGTGGTTTCAAGCATGAAAGCGCATCTGGCCTTGTTGAACCAGCCTATAACAGACACTTGAGGATTAGCGTTGGAGGTCATACGCATAGCGTATTCAAGCGCTTCAGTAAAATAACCCAAATACAGATAATCCGTTGCGTACACATTATCAATACCCGTTTTTGAGGTTAATGCCGCATTTAAAACGAGATGCTTTTCCGGGTCACAATCTTTGTCCATTGCTGTTTGCAAGGGTATAGACACAGCCGCATAAGCTACAATACCGAGGAAAAGACAAAGTAAAACAAGCAGTACGGAAATCCAAGGTGAAAACGCCTTATCAATTATCACCGTATCACCAAAGCTTATGTCTGTGGGTAAGCAGGCGAGTATGGAAATAACCATTACCGCCATAACGCACTTCCTTTTGCGCCGTATGCTTTTTATAAGATTTAAATATTCAGGATTCTGAAAATCTATATTCATTTTACGCCTCCTTTGGTGTAACACACCACCGTTATTAGTTTATCACAAATAAATTTTTTTGCAATATCTTTGTAATATTTGCCACACAAAATCGGTGTATTATAGTGTAAGGGGCCTTTACGAAAGGATGTGAAAATCCGTGAATGACGACAAAATAGTTGAGCTTTACCTGCTTAGAAATGAAAAAGCTATAAAAGCAACCGCATACAAATACGGAAAGTACTGCTACAGCATTGCATACGGGATACTTGAAAACCGCGAGGATGCTGAGGAGTGCGTAAACGAAGCTTATTTGAACACTTGGAACTGTATTCCGCCCCAACGCCCAAAACTACTTAGAACCTTTATAGGCAAAATAACGCGCAACCTGTCACTTAAACTATACGAAAAGCGGTCGGCAGAAAAGCGCGGCGGCGGGCAGGCAGCCCTTTGCCTTGAAGAGCTTGCGGAATGCATCCCCGCAAACAGCGACGGCGGACGGATTGCCGATGATATTGCCATAAAGCAACTGCTTAACGGTTTCCTTGAAGGCTTGCCCACTGATATGCGACGGGTGTTTGTGCGGCGGTATTGGTATATGAGCTCGGTTGCTGAAATTGCGGATATGTACGGTTTTACTCATTCAAAGGTTGCAACATTGTTGCACCGCGGCAGAAAAAAGCTAAAAGCTTTATTGGAAAAGGAAGGGATTGAAATATGAAAAATAAGCGTTTATTACAGCTTATCGGAGATATCGACGACAGTCACATAAACGAAGCGGAGCCTGTAAAAAGGTCTATGCCTAAGTTTTGGAAATATGCGTCTATTGCCGCCTGTGCCTGCATTACAGTAGCTGTCTGTTTACTTTTAATCGGAGGCGACCGCAAAACACCGCCAAACGATGAAACGCTTTCTGCGCCTGCTGTGTCTACAGAAGACGGTATGCTCTCCCCCTTTGCAGCCACGCCCCCATCGGACGGGGAGGATTGGTTTGCGGAAGACGAGCTACGGCATGTGGAAATTATTCTGCAGGGCAACATGGTGTATACACAGCTTGGGGAAACAGAATGCCGCGCTTTTGTAAAGGATGGCAGGCTCGATGCTGCCGCTTACGGGGAAAAGCTCGGCGCCGTCAAGGAGATAGGTGCGTGGGATAAGGCAGATAACAGCCCTTGCTCACAGGAGCCGAATCTGAGGGGCTGTGATGTCTTTTGGTACGCGCCCATTGACTGCCAAGGGCTTATTATTGTAGAAGGGAACGGACACCGCAATCTGTTTGAGTTTTGCGGTTTTTCCGAAGAAGGTCACAGTATTGCCGAAGTGCTTGAGGTTAAGGGCGCACACAGTGCCGAGGATGTAGAACTCCTAAGCTATATTACACAGGTGCCCACAGGTACTCTTATGGAAGTTCAAAAAGCATCCATAGTAACAGATTACGAGGAGATTGCCGCCGTAACGGAGATAATTACAAAGCTTAAGCCGTATATTCGGGAAAGCAACCTTTCCGGCGACCCAGACTGGCTTTGTGATGCACGCGAGGAATACAAAAAGCTGGACAAAAAGCAGCAAACAGCAATCCAAGTCAAGCTGTCACTTAAAAACGGGCTTGCTGTAAGTTTTGAATATCAGCCCAATTTGGGAAGCGGCTACATCCAAGGCAACTACTTTTTGAGCAATGAAGATAACGCGAAACTTAAAGAGATATTTGAATAACAAAAGTGAAGGACTGAACATAAAAGCTCAGTCCTGTTTATTTTAACTATTCAGCTTCTGCAACTTCTGCGTCCGGCGCGTTTTTCTTAACGCTTGCTATACCGTTTTCACAGCTTGCCTTGGTCTTATAACCTTCCGAGGTAGCTATAACCTCGCCGTTTTTTGCCTTAAGGCGGAAACGATATTCACCTGCTTTGTCCTGATAAAGCTCAAACTTGGGATGCTTTACTTTTTCAAAGTTTTCTACGGTCTGGTCTTCAATTTCGCCAACACAGTTGTTCTTAACGCTTTCAACACCGTTAAGACAAGCGGCTTTTGTGGTGTAAACTTCGGAGGTTGCAATAACTTCACCGTTGCCTGCTTTAAGGTCAAACTTTACACCTGTTGCTGTTTCTCTTACTACGAATTTTCCCATACTTTCCTCCTTAAAGGTGTTTAATTTATGCTCAGCGGATTTGCTTCCGCTTATGCTTGTGTATAAATGTAATAACCCATACGGGTAGAGCTGTCTGTAACCTTGCCCATATTCTCCTTGTCAATATCGCTTACAAACACAATATTCTTAGTGCTGTCCGCCTTTGCCTCGTCAACTAGCGCAAGGTCTGCCTCATCAAACAGGAAGCGTATGACCGCTTTTTGAGGTGCGTGCTTGGGCTCAAGGTCGGGGGCGTTACCGCAGGCGATATCCACTACCGCGCCCACAAAATCCACGCCCGTGGAAAGGTACACAAGGTCACTGCCGATACAGTCACCGCCCATGCGTGCGCCTATCTCTATTATGCGTATATCGCCGCCTGTGAGCAATTTGAACTCGGAATGTGATGCGCCGTTTTTGATATTAAGACTGTCAAGGGCTTTGAATATGCTTTTAACTATGCCGCTCTGATATTCCGCCGGAATGTCGGATGGTTGGCAGTGCCCTGTCTCTATAAAATGAGGTGCGCCCGTGGTATACTTCTTTGTAAGGGCAAGAAAATGGTGCTTACCGTTATATGAAACACACTCACAGCTGTACTCGTTGCCCTCTATAAATTCTTCAATAACCGCGCATTTCTCAAAGCTGTGGCAAACAGAAGCCTCTACTGCTGCGGCAAGCTCGCTGTAAGAGTTTATCTTAGTTATGCCTCTACTGCCGCTACGGTCGGTAGGTTTAACTATAAGAGGATAACTGAAGCCTGCAAGCTCTTCTTCCGCAGGAGTAGTGCTTACTTTTAAAAACTTTGGTACAGGTACGCCGCCTGCCATAAAGGCACGGCGCATTTCGTACTTGTTGGTACATATAATGCTATCCTTATAGTCGTTACAGGTGAGCCCCAAAGCTTCTGCCACATAGTTTACGGTAATAACCGCCAAATCCGATGCTATGGAAGCAACACCGTCGGGCTTTATTTTTCTACATTCTTCCAATATCTGCTCTTTTTCCACTATGCTTATGGGGTAGAAAAAATCCGCAGTAGTCTCACCCACATCGCCGCATTGCCAAGCAAAAACATGGGTTTCGTAGCCCATTTCTTTAGCCTTTAATATGAGCCTGTTCTGAAAACTGTTTGCGCCTATTATTGCAATCTTTTTCATACTGTTTTATAAAACTCCAATACCGAAGAAATTACCTTTTCTACTTCTTCGTCTGTCAAGCCGTAATACATGGGCAGGCGTAGTAACTTTTCACTTTCTGCCGTGGTATACTTGTCCTCGCCGTGGAACCTGCCGAACTTGATGCCTGCGGGTGCGCTGTGCAAGGGGATATAGTGGAACGCACTGCCCACGCCGTTTTCTTTAAGAGAGGCAATTAGCGCAGTCCTTTGTGCAAGGTCAGCCGCTTTAATATAAAACATATGTGCGTTGTGAACACAACCTTCCGGGATAACCGGCAAAGCTATCTTGCCTGCATCTGCCAAGGTTTTAAGCCCATTGTAATAACGGTTCCAAACAGAAAGGCGGGCATTGTTAATTGTTTCTGCCTCCTCAAGCTGTGCATAAAGGTAAGCGGCGTTCATATCACTGGGCAGATAGGAGGAGCCATAGTCCACCCAAGTGTATTTATCCACCTGTCCGCGGAAGAAGCGGCTTCTATCCGTACCCTTCTCGCGGATTATTTCTGCCTGTTCTATTCGGTCTTCTCTACCGATAAGCAAAGCGCCGCCTTCGCCCATACTGTAATTCTTGGTTTCGTGGAAGCTGTAACAGCCAAAGTCACCAATAGTGCCCAGTGCTTTGCCTTTATAGCTTGCCATAACACCCTGTGCCGCATCTTCAACTACCCAAAGCCCGTGCTTTTTGGCTATGGCGTTTATGGTATCCATCTCACAGGAAACACCTGCGTAATGAACGGGAACAACTGCCTTGGTCTTGGGTGTGATTGCCGCTTCTATAAGGTTTTCGTCTATATTCATAGTATCGGGGCGCACATCCACAAATACTATTGTCGCGCCTCTTTGAACAAAAGCATCTGCGGTGGAAACAAAAGTGTAGGAGGGCATAATAACCTCGTCACCGACTTTGATATCCGCAAGCAGTGCCGCCATCTCCAAAGCGTGGGTGCAGGAAGTGGTGAGCAATGCTTTGGGGGTGCCAGTTTTTTCCTCTATCCACTTGTTACACTTTTTGGTAAATGCGCCGTCGCCGCATATTTTACCTGCGGCTATAGCTTCTTTTATATAATCTGTTTCCTTGCCCACAAAAGGGGGACGATTAAAAGGAATCATTTGTTTTTCACCTCTACCTACGCGTTTTTATACATTTTATCGTAATAGTTTGCATAGTCACCGCTGATGATGTGCTCGGTCCATTCCTGATTATCAAGGTACCATTTTACTGTTTCCGCTATACCCTGTTCAAAGGTATACTCGGGCGCCCAACCAAGCTCTGTGGTGATTTTGGTGTTATCTATTGCGTAGCGACGGTCGTGACCGGGGCGGTCTTTAACGTAAGTTATAAGCTCCTCAGATGCGCCTGCCGCTTTTATTATAAGCTTTACTATCTCTATATTAGCTTTTTCGTTATTGCCGCCGATATTGTAAACCTCGCCTACCCTACCCTTCTCTAGAACGGTGTAAATGCCCTTGCAATGGTCGCTTACGTGTAGCCAGTCTCTAATCTGCAAGCCGTCGCCGTATACCGGTAAGGGCTTACCCTTTATGCAGTTATTCAACATAAGGGGAATGAGCTTTTCCGGGAACTGATAAGGCCCGTAGTTATTAGAGCAACGGGTAATATTAACGGGCAGACCGAAAGTTTCGTGATATGCTCTTACAAACAAGTCTGCAGATGCCTTAGAGGAAGAATAGGGGCTGTTGGGAGAAAGTGGCGTTGTTTCGGTAAACATACCCGTCTTACCCAGCGCGCCGTAAACCTCATCGGTGGAAACCTGCAGATACTTTACGCCTTCGCGGAAACTTCTGTCATACTTATCATCGGGATTCAGCTTCCAAAACTTTTTAGCCGCATCAAGAAGCACTTGTGTGCCAAGCACGTTAGTGGTCAAAAACGCCTGCGGGTCCACAATACTGCGGTCAACATGACTTTCTGCCGCAAAGTTAACAACGGTGTCGATATTCTCTTCCGCAAAAATCTTTTCCACAGTCGCGCTGTCCCTAATATCGCATTTAACGAAACGGTAGTTTGTACCTTCCTTAACATCTGCAAGGTTTTCAAGATTACCTGCGTAAGTAAGTGCATCTATGTTCACTATGCGGTATTCGCTATGCTCATTAAGCATATACTTTACAAAATTACTGCCTATAAAGCCCGCGCCGCCCGTTACAAGTATATTTTTCATTACGTTATATCCTCTCAATCTTCCACAAGTGAAAGTATGTACTGACCGTATTCCGTCATCTTAAGCTTTTCGCCTACTGCTTTTAGCTGCTCTTTGGTGATAAGACCTCGTCTCCACGCTATTTCTTCAAGGCAGGCTATGTAAAAGCCTTGTCTGGACTGCACTGCTTCCACATACATAGCCGCCTTTAAAAGACCGTCGGGCGTGCCTGTATCAAGCCATGCCATACCTCTGCCCATAAGCTCCACATTAAGAAGCCCCATCTCAAGATATGCGTTGTTTATGGAAGTAATCTCTATCTCACCACGAGGGGAAGGTTTAACGTTTGCGGCAATCTCGCACACGCGGTTGTCATAGAAATACAGACCGGGCACCGCATAATTGGACTTGGGTTTTGCGGGTTTTTCTTCTATTGAAACAACCTTTTTGTTCTCATCAAACTCCACAACGCCAAAGGCGCGAGGGTCCTTAACGGGATAGCCGAAAATTGTTGCGCCTTCCGTACGCTTAAGCGCGCGCTGTAGTATACGGGTAAGGTCCTGCCCGTAAAACACATTATCACCAAGGATAAGGCAAACGCTGTCGTCACCGATAAAGTTCCTGCCTATAATAAACGCATCAGCCAAGCCGCGGGGTGTTTCCTGCACAGCGTAAGAAAGCTTTGCGCCAAACCCCGAACCGTCACCAAGCAACGTTCTGTAATCCTCTATATCTGCAGGTGTGGAAATAATAAGTATTTCATTTATACCGCCAAGTAAAAGTGTGGAAAGAGGGTAATAGATAAGGGGTTTATCATAAACAGGCAAAAGCTGTTTGGAAACCGCCATTGTAAGGGGATAAAGCCTTGTACCCTTGCCGCCTGCAAGAACTATACCTTTCATTATTCGGACACATCCTTTCCCATTTCATCAAACTACATTATAACAACATAATTATCAAATTGCAATAGAATATGACAAATAATTTAAGCCGTTATTTAATATTTAGGCGCGCTGCTGCATATAATTGTTAACTGCTGTAATACGGGAGGTGTTTTTATAGGAAAACAGTTTATGCGGCGTTTGGTTTTCAGCACGGTTTTTGTTACCCTTATGCTTTATCTGTACAAAGACCAAAGCCGCCCCCTTTTGCTGTTGATTGCCGCCACGCCCATACGTGCCGCCTGTGTTATCGCAGTGCTTTTCGGTGTTTGTGCCTTGGGGGTGTTTCCGCCGCTGTCGTTTATATATCTCCTTTGCGGAATGGTGCTTCCCTTTCGCCAAGGCTTAATTATGTGCATCTGCGGCAGTGCATTGGTGTTTTCGTTTTCTTATTTTTTTGGAAAACACAAAGGAGCTTCGGGCTGTGCATCGGTAAACCTGCCCGCTTCCGGCGGATTTTTCACCGCATTGGTTTTGTGCTGTGTGCGTTTTATACCTTACAAAACCGTTGGGATGTGTATGGGAAATGCAGGTTTTCCGTTTTGGAGTTATCTTTTGGGAAGTGTGCTTGGCAGTATGCCAAGTATTCTTGTTTCACTTATTATAACAAAATAACCGTCTGCAATAGCAAACGGTTATGATTTATTTGTCTGTAACGAGTTTGACAACAAGACCTGCAATAACCTGCAATACTATAAGCCCTGCGGAAATATACGCAATGCAGCCGCCTGCACGGTTTACACCTTGGTTATCGAAAAGCAACATTAACAAGCCTTCCACCACCGCAAGCGCCAGTACTACCGCATAGACCGTAACAAATTTGCGCAGTTTTGCTTCTTTTGCCTGAGCAAGCCTGTTTTTGGGGATTATCATAGTCATGAGCTTTATGTAGGCAAAACCAAACATCTCAAAAACGACCTCGCAAAAAAGCTCTATTAAACAGCCCATAGCCGCACCTCCTACGGAGGGATTATAACCCTCACCTTTGAAAATGTCAATTTGCTGTTGCAAAACGGCGGCGCTTGCGATATAATAGCTCATAGGAGGGATGCTTATGTTTAAGAGCTATGATTTTGGGGGAACATCGGACTGGCAGAAGGATTTTATGTATGTCTACTCGCCCATTGTAAAAAGCTACCCTACATTTGAGGAGCAGGAGAACTGCCTTGTTAACCGCTACGACGAAGGATTAGAGGACTACGAATACATAAGCATTATATCCGCCGATACATATAAGAGCGCAAAGCTTAGAGCGAAGTGCGACTTCCACAAATACGGCGCGCCCATCATTGTGTTCGGCAACGATATAAGCGAGGCTGTGGGCAAGGACGGCAAAAAGCATCTGTTTTACGGCGTGCATTTTGAGGTGGTGGCTTGGGAGCAGGGCTGTAATATATGGTACATCGTCCCCTGCCCCGAAAGAACAGAGCACCCCGTAAGACCCACTAAAATTCTTGCGGAAAGCTTTAAAATTGAAGACGGAAGCCTTATTGATATGGCTGTTGAGGTTAAGGACGGTACAATTTTTGCAGAGATGAACGGCAGACGGTTCTCAGTCTCACACCCGCAAATCCCTGCGGAGTTTCACATAGGCTACACCGCCTGTGAAGGGATAAACAAGCTGTATAAAATGGAGCTTTTTGCATAATGTCGAAAAGTAAAACACAAAAATCTTAAAAAAGGGCTTGACAAACGAGGGGCTTTAGGTTATAATACTCTTTGCTGACGCCGGAGTGGCGGAATTGGCAGACGCCCGGGACTTAAAATCCCGTGAGACTCAAATCTCGTACCGGTTCAAGCCCGGTTTCCGGCACCATTTTAACAATACAGGGTCTCCCCTCGGGGGTTGACCGTGTCATATATTTCGCGGGATAGAGCAGTCCGGTAGCTCGTCGGGCTCATAACCCGGAGGTCGTAGGTTCAAATCCTGCTCCCGCAACCAAAATGAAAAACCACCCCTACAGGGTGGTTTTTTCGTTTTGATTTATAAGTTTGGTGACCTACGACCGACGGGTTATGAGCCCGAAGGGCGAATAACTCGGAGGTCAAAACTCCGAGGCGCCGCCTGCGGCGGATACAGCGAGGAGTTTTGGGTGCCGCGGTCGAAAAAATCAAGCACCCACGGATGCGAAGATTTTTTCGGGCACCGCAAACGGGCGTAGGTTCAAATCCTGCTCCCGCAACCAGAAAAATCCCTCGGACTTGTTCCGAGGGTATTTTTTTACCTCTTCACTCTTCACTCTTCACTTTTAACTCTTCACTAATCTCTGCAAGGGAATTTTTTTGGAAGTAATAAGTAATAGTGAATAGTGAAAAGGTATCAGATGTAGCTTTTTGCCGTGGCAAAAAGCTTTTTTAGATTGAAAAGTAAGCGATTTGGTGGTATAATTGTGTCAACAGATTGCCAAGGGGTGAAGACATGACTAACAATGAAATAATGAAATCTTATCTAAAAAAATTAGTTATCGCTCCGCTTGTGGAGGAGGGGTTTAAGGGTAAGTACCCTCATTTTCGCAAAACGTTCACAGATCACATCGAACTCATCAGCATTCAAACAAATAAATGGGGCGGCTCTTTTACCATTGAGGTATCTTGTGTTTTCCCTGATTCACCCAATAAAAACTATGTAGAATGGGATGGCTTGGGTATAGAACAACTGACAGTTTGGAATACCAATGAAAGATATCGCCTGGAGGGGATGTATGACGGTTGGTTCTATTATAGAGATTTATATGCTAAACGCACTATCTTTTTTGGAAAAATATATCATAACGTAAGCGAAAAACATGCAGCAAATTTCGTACCCCCTAGGGGATATCGACTTGTGCAAAAATTCAATGATGAGACTGCCGTTGAAATTTGCAACGAGATAAATCGCCAGCTTATAACTGCATTTAAGTGGTTGCGGAAATTTGAAAAGAAAAACAAATAGATGCATCTTTTTCGGCACCTCTACTCAAAACGAAAAACCACCCAAACAGGGTGGTTTTTCGTTTTGGTTCTGAAGTGTGGTTGGTGCGATGACCGACGGGTTATGAGCCCGAAGGGCGAATAACTCGGAGGTCAAAACTCCGAAGCGCCGCCTGCGGCGGATACAACGAGGAGTTTTGGGTGCAGCGTTAGAAAAAATCAAGCACCTACGAATGCGAAGATTTTTTCGGGCACCGCAAACGGACGGAGGGAAAAGAATTAAGGGAAGTAATATCATTGATTTTTAGTTAAAAGTTTGATATAATAACTTCAATCAACACTGCAAAGGAAAACAAATGAAGAAAACAATTATTAACAAACGTTGGATATTTTTTGTGTTGCTGTTTTTCGTTTTGATTCTACTTGGATTTATGACTTTGGGCGAAGAAACAGGTATATCTATAGCAATTATATCTACCTGCATTATTTTAATTCTAGGTTATGCTTTAATTATGCCAAACGGCTATACTTTTTCATCGGAAGGCATTACCGTCAGATATTGCTTCGGTTTGAAAACATTTTTATCTTGGAAAGATATTAAACATATTGAGGATCATTGCGACAAATGCTTTCCGTGGTGGCGAGAATATGAAATTGTTTATTTCAAAACAAAGATCCCCTTTCACGAGATAGCTTGTATTCCTAAAAATAAAAAAACAACGGAAATGATCCGTAAATACTATCGTAAAACTATCGAAAAATATGGATAATTAGAAATGGCATACTTGATTTGATAAGAACCAAAATTACTCCGAGATTACGATGAATTTCAAAAAACAAATGAATGACGGTGTAAAGATGAGAAACTTTGTAGGCTTTACCTCAAACGGTGAATATTCCGTTGGCTGCACAGGACAAACAGTTTATTTATATGACAAAGACGGCAAAGAGCTTGCAAAATTCAAGGATTTGAGATATGCTTATTCTCCTATGATTTCACCTGATGGAAAAATTTTTGTTGTGAAGTCAACGGAAGGTAGGCTTGCGGTTTATTCGCTTGAATCTTACACACTTATAAAAAAATTCCGTTTTTCAAAAGTTAACGGTTCGCAGGATGATAATTTTTGCTTTTCCCCCGACTGCACAGAGTTTTATAATATAGAACGACATATCGACAGTTGTAAAACTGCACTTTCCGTATATGATACATCAGATTTTTCTTTGAAGAAGAGAGTTCTATATAGTGATTACAATGTTGTTTTGAAGGCTATTGAATATAATTGCGAAGAAAACAGGGTATTCCTTTTGGGATACATGAGGGAACCTCAAAGTGGCGTTGCCTATAAATTCTTCGTTGGAGAGTTGGTAAAAGACAGTCTACAAAACATTGTTTATATAAGTGAAAAAGAGTATGGCTTTTATTTGGATTGTAAAAAATTTGAAATCTATTCTTCTGCTGTCACCGATTTGTATACTTTCGACGAAATAGAGAAAATCAGAAAAGCGAAACACTCCTTGGCAAATCTTTGGAAATATTATTCTAGATAACGGCATCTTTTTCGGGCACCGCAAACGGGCGTAGGTTTGACTCCTGCTCCCGCAACAGGGTAAAGAACGATCTTTATTTTAGACTATACAAAAACGGCATTATATTCCTTAAAAAAAATTGACATTTGAAAAGAGATATGATACACTGAACATGCATGGGCAGGACTTTGCTGACATCACTAAAGACATGCACTTATCAAAGCGATAAAAATTAGAATTGGAGATGGTACTATGACGAAAAGGATTTCATTATTTTTGTGCATAGCAATACTTTTATCCTTTATTTCTTTAGCAGTTCAAGCCTCATCAGTCAGCGCAAATGTTGGTGAAATTTTAGTTGGTGACACAAACGGTGACGGTATTGTCAACACTACCGATTACGTTATGTTGAGATTATACTTAACCGGCGGGTGTGTCTTGTCGGAATCGAGCTTTGCCGCTTCGGACGTTAATTCCGACGGTGTTGTTTCTACCGTGGACATTGCCGCCGTAAGAAAACATTTATCCGGTGAAAATCTGCTTGTTTGTCAGCACAATTACTCAAGCTGGGCGGAAACCGGAACATATAACTGTTTGGGCAAAATAATAACATCACGCACTTGCAGTATTTGTAATAAAACCGAAAAGTCCTATACGGAAAACGGTGCGGCAATCCGTTCTATAGACGGCAAAAACGTAATGTTTATAGGCAACTCGTTTATATATTACGGATATTGCGTAAATAACGGCAGCCAAACAAAAACAGACAAAGGATACTTCAAGCAGTTGTGCACGGCAAACGGCGAAAGCGTTAATGTTTACGACTATGTTTGGGGTGGAAGAAACCTTGAATATATTTACACAAATTATCTTGTAGATTGTACCGAGGATTTTTTAAGCACGATAGATTACGTTTTCATCTCTGAAGCAGGCGAAAACAATTCCGCCTTGGTATCGGATATACAAAAAATAATAGACCTTTATCCGTCTTCCAAAACAGAGTTCTATTACCTCTGCCATTCTTATACCTATCAGGCGGGACACAGCAACATCAAAAACGCCCTTTCCACCTTACAGGACAAGGGCATTGGCATAGTGAACTGGGGCAAGCTTGTGTATGATGTTTGGAAAGGGAACGAATCGGTTCCCGGCGCTACGAAAACCTACAATAAGGACACATTTATAGTTAACAAAAACGATACTCACCACGAAAATATGCTTTCGGGATACATCACCGCGCAAATGGCGTATTGTGCGATAACCGGTAAAAGCGCTGTCGGCCAAAGCTATGAGTATTGTACCGATACTTCCATTAACAGCAAATACGATCCCGATGCTTTTATCTCCAGTTATTACAACGCGGGCACAACTAATTTTGACGCGGTTTTCGATTCCGTGCCCGATATGCTGGGTTTGCAAACACTTATGGATAAGTATCTTGAAAAATACAATTTCAGCCTTTTTGACGGCGGCGAGCACAGCAATACCGAATACCTAAACAACGCAAACGATTCAGCTCTTGCATCGGCAGGTCTTAAGGCGCACGAATGCACCCTTTGCGGCAGCATCAGTCTTGAGGAAACGGACGGTAACGGCATTAACCACATGTACATCAGCAACGATGATGTAAGCGCCGCAGGCTACAGCACCGTTAAGGATTATATGCTTGCAGGTCTTGGCAATGTGTTTTATAAGACAACATCGGGTTGGGGCCGCGCCGGCTACAGCTCTATCCAGGGGATGGCAGCATCCTGCGACGGTGTGCGCGGAAGCAAAGGTAAAACCGACGGCAGTGAAACCTATTGGAAGGTAAATAACCTTGGCGATGCCTATAACGCAAACGGCAAAACTGCCGCAAGCAACGAGCAGGCGTATATATCTTTGATTGGCTATGACCTAACCAACGCGGTAAGCGCAAGCGGTGTAGGGGTGTTCTTTAACAGAGTGAATGCACCCGACGCCTTTGACTTGCTCGGCGGTGTTACACAATCGGACGGCAGTATAGAATGGAAGGTTCTTGCTACCTTCGATGCTGATTCGGTTTGTATGAAGTACGATGATATGACGCTTGCATTCTTTGCAGATTTTGATGCAACACAGATTGATTGTGTGCAGATAGGTGTAAAGAGTATTACAAACACGATATTCTTTATGTCTGAGCTGGAGATTTATCAATAAAAACGCAAAAACCTTGAATCTAATATGTTGCTTGTATGATAAGGCGGTGCCTTAAACTACATTTTTGGTCTTACATACCGAAAGACTACTGAGAAAGAGTGCAGACAAGACGAACCGAGGCGAAAGCTGTACTGAGTACTGTGAGCCGAGGTTCGTTTTGAGCGAAAAAATATAAAAATATATAAAAATTTCGGGAAAATTTTCCCCGAAATTTTTCACTTTACAGTAACTATATTTTCTTTTTTCGTGTTCTGTGCCTTTGTCAGCGGTCTGGAAGACCACCCTATTGGGTGGTCTTCCTTTAACCCTATGGAGAATAAAATGAGTAATATTATAGAAATAACAGACTTTCTTGCGCCTGAGCTGGATGTATATGCACGGTTAACCGAAGCACAGCTCTTGAACAACGAACATCCCGAAAAAGGTTTGTTTATAGCAGAAAGTCCAAAGGTTATTGAGCGCGCCCTTGATGCCGGATACGAGAGCGTTTCCTGCCTCATGGAGAAAAAGCATATCGAGGCTGAAGGCAAGCATATCCTTTCCCGAATAGCAGGTGTTCCCGTTTTTACAGCTGAATTTGATATTCTGACACAGCTTACGGGATTTAAGCTCACCCGAGGTATGCTGTGTGCCATGAAACGAAAAAAGTTGCCCACTGTGAAAGAAATCTGCAAAAACAAAAGCAGAGTAGTTGTACTTGACAAAGTTATGAACCCCACCAATGTGGGCGCAGTAATCCGCTCTGCTGCGGCACTTGGAATGGATGCCGTTTTGCTCACTCCGGGATGTTCCGACCCACTGTACAGACGGGCTGCAAGAGTCAGCATGGGCACCGTATTCCAAATCGAATGGACATTTTTGGAAAGCGATAGCCTTAGCGAAATAAAAGCACTTGGTTTTAAAACCGCAGCTATGGCACTCAAAGATAATACCATTGCCATAGACGACCCAAGGCTGACAGCCGAAAAGAAGCTTGCTGTCATAATGGGAACCGAGGGTGACGGGCTTTCTGACAAGACTATAGCCGAATGCGATTATACTGTAAAAATACCAATGCATCACGGTGTTGACTCACTGAATGTTGCCGCCGCTTCTGCCGTGGCGTTTTATCAGCTTGGCAAGAACGCTGGATACAAATAGAGTCAAGCTATGAAAAACTGCAAAGCGAGGTGCCGCAAATGGGATTATTCAGCACAATTAAAAACGCCTTCAAATTCAGAAATGAATTAAAAAGAACCGAAAGGAGAAAATACATGAACAAAGCTAAGGTTTATTTTTCCAAGACTATTACCCCTGCGGAGGTACTGAAGCTTTACAATCTTTTGGGCAAGGAGCTTCAAGGTAATGTGGCGGTAAAAGTACACTCCGGTGAGAAGGGCAACCAAAACTTTTTAAAGCCCGACTTTTGGAAGCCTGTTATAGACCGTGTGGACGGCACGGTCGTGGAGTGCAATACTGCCTACGATGGGGAGCGCAACAGCACGGAAAAGCACTTGAGACTTTTTGATTACCACGGTTGGAACGCACTTTACAATGTGGATTTGCTGGATGCTGAAGGACCCGACAAGGTACTTGAGATACCCGACGGCAGGATTATAAAAAAGAACTATGTTGGTAAAAATATAGAAAAATATGACAGCATGTTGGTGCTGTCCCACTTCAAAGGGCATCCCATGGGTGGATACGGCGGTGCGCTTAAACAGCTTTCCATTGGCGTGGCATCCTCTTACGGCAAGGCGTATATCCACGGTGCGGGCGAGCCCGAAAAGATATGGACTGCCGACCACGACAGTTTTCTTGAAGCCATGGCAGATGCGGCAGAGAGCGTTGTTAAATATTTTGACGGCAATATTGTTTACATCAATGTGATGAAAAATATGAGCGTGGACTGCGATTGTTGCGCCGTTGCCGAGGACCCCTGTATAGCAGATATAGGCGTTCTGGTGTCAAGCGACCCCGTTGCTATAGACCAAGTCTGTATTGATTTGGTTTACGCAAGCGATGATAAGGGCAAAGCCCACTTTTTAAAGCGTGTGGAAAGCCGCAACGGCGTACACACCATAGAAGCCGCCGCAGAATTGGGCTACGGCACAAGGGAATACGAACTTATTGTAGTGGAATAAATGTTTAAAGGAAGGGTGTTTTGCCCTTCCTTTACTTTATAAACTCTTTTATTTCTTCAAGTCTTGCTTTTGCTGTACTTACGCCTATATCGTAGGCGGCTTGTAGCTTTTGAGGGTCTTTTTCCGTTCTGCCCACAGGTAACTTTTGCGGCGGGCGGATTACAAGCATTTTTCCCGCTTTCTCCTGCTCTGCTATGTAATTCAGCGTGGCGTTATACACAAGGTGGCGTTCTCTTGCCGCCTTGCATAAATTGGGGTATTTGCGGTACTTGAGGTTTATCAGTGGCATTGTGGGGTTTTTACCTTTTACATACCCCTGCGGCTGAGTAAGTACCACTATGTTTTTGGTATAGCCCATGCTTTCAAAATACTTTACGGGGATTGAGTCGGACACACCGCCGTCCAGATATTTGCCGCCGTCTATTTCCACTATCCGCGCAACCAAGGGCAGAGATGCCGACGCCTGCATCCATTTTATGGACTCTGCACCATCGTTGCATAGCTTATACACAGGCTTACCGCTTTCTACATCGGTACAAACTATATAGAAATCCATTGGGTTTAGGTTATATGCCTCTGTGTCGAAAACATCAAGGATTTCGGGGATTTGCTTATAACAAAAATCCACACCGAAGAGGTCGCCGGTTTTAATGAGAGAATAAAAGCTGCAATAGCGTTTGTCACCGCAGAAGCGGAGGTTATACCTTAACGCCCTGCCCTGTTGACGGGATTTAAAATTGCATCCGAAGGTAGCGCCTGCGGAAACACCTATAGCGCCGTCAAACTCTATTCCTGCTTTAAGAAGCACATCCGTTACGCCTGCGGTAAACAGACCGCGCATACCGCCGCCTTCCATTACCAAGCCTTTTTTCAAATCCGTCACCCCTTCTTTTGCTGTTTGCACCAGATTGACATAACAAGCTTATGGGGCAACAGTTTAGTGGCTCTTACCTGCATACGGATGGCAAGACCGCATATTGAAACATCCTTGCCCTTCTTCATATCCCGCAGTGCCCGATTTACAACCTGTTCAGGGGTGTAGAAGCGGTTATAATAAGTTATGGTGTCATCCCTTACGGCACGGTCAAAAAACTCCGTCCGCACCCAACCGGGACATACCGCCATTACCTTTATTCCCCTGCCCTTAAGTTCGCGGTTAAGAGCGCGGCTAAAGCTTAAAACATAGGCCTTGCCTGCGCCGTAAACGCCGATATAGGGTACGGGCTGAAAAGCGGAAAGTGAGCCTAACTGATATATTTGGCTTCCATTTTCTGTGTACGGCAATACATCGTAAGTGATTTTGGTAAGGGCTTTGCAGTTAAGGTCAATCATATTCAATTGCTCTTCTATGGGGATGTCCTCAAAAGAACCGAATTTGCCATAGCCACTGGCATTAACAAGCGCCTTCACGACGGGTTTTTCGCCTTTTAGCAAAGCTTTAAGGCTTTCAAGGCACCTAGAGTCGCTCAAATCCAACGGCAACACACGGCATGGAATTTTAAGCTGTGCCCCCAGCTCCTTAAGCTTGTCCTCACGTCGGGCTATCAGCCACATTTCATCCAAGGTTACGGTTTCACTTATACGGCGGGCAAACTCCATACCCATACCGGAGGAGGCACCTGTTATTATGGCAATATTCATACTTTTACCTCGTTTTGTATTATGACTACATTTTATACATAGCTTGCTGTTTTGTCAAGGCTATTGACATTTGACCGCGAGAGATATATAATACCCTTGAAAAAACTTATAGGGGATGTGAAATAATGCATTATTATCCTATGACTATAGGCAAGGTTGAAAGGCAACTGCCCATCTGCCCTGTTACCGATGATTTGTATATCGGCGCCTTTGTAGTTTTTGGAGATTATGAGCTGACTGTGGAGTGTGCCAAAGAACTTTTGAAAATTGCGCCTGAGCATGATTATATTATCACCGCTGAGGCAAAGGGTATACCTATTATACACGAGATGGCAAGGCAAAACGGCGAAAAGCGTTATATGCTTGCACGCAAGGCGCCTAAGCTTTATATGACAGGCGTTTTTGAAGTAAATGTGCGCTCTATAACCACGGCTAAGGAGCAGAAGCTGTATCTTGACAAGGCGGATGCCGAGCTGATGAAGGGCAAGCGGATACTTATTGTTGATGACGTTATCTCTACGGGCGAGTCTTTGGCGGCACTTGAAGAGCTTGTAAAGCAAGCGGGCGGCAACATTGTTGGTAAAATGGCAGTGCTTGCAGAGGGTGATGCACAAAGCAGAGATGATATTTTATACCTCAAGCCCCTGCCCCTGTTTAATGCGGACGGCAGTATTAAGCAGTAAATACTTTTGTATAACCAAAAAACGCAACCGAAAATCGGTTGCGTTTTTATGTGCTTATTTATTGTTTATGTTATAAACCACAAACTCGCAAATTACTGCTTCTGAGCTGCAAAGCATTCGCTGCAGTAAACAGGTCTGTCATCGGAAGGCTTAAAGGGAACCTTTGCTTCCTTACCACAGCTTGCGCAAGTGGTGGTGAAGAATTCTCTGGGGCCTCTTGCAGCGTTCTTCTTAGCATCGCGGCAAGCCTTGCAGCGCTGAGGCTCGTTCTGGAAGCCACGTTCTGCATAGAACTGCTGTTCGCCAGCGGAGAAAACGAATTCTGCGCCGCATTCCTTACAAACTAAGGTCTTGTCTTCGTACATAATTTTTACCTCGCTTTGGTATAATGTGATTATTTGGGTCACCCCATATTTATCAAACAAGCTTTTTCAGCTTGGATTTGATACGCTGTATAGCGTTATCGATGCTTTTCTCGTTTTTGTTTAGCCGTTTCGCTATTAACGCATAAGGGGTTTCTGCCAAATACATCTCAAAAACCTTTGTTTCGTAAGGCGAAAGAACCGAGAAAACTTTTTCTTGCAACTGTGCTGTGGTCTCTAAATCAATAAACTGTAACTCCGGCGTGTTTGTGTCACAATCACCACCGACGGAAACAACGTCTTCCATAGGTAAAGCCTTGTTTTGCTTGCCATACTTCCTTAAGTAAGAGATAACACTGTTTTTTACACAAGCGGAAACGTATGTAGAAAAACCGGCTTTTTCTGAATTATAACTACGTACTGCGCGCAAAAGACCTATCAACGCCTCTTGCATCAAATCCTCTTTTTCGGAGGGGAGCACGGGCAAAGAAGAGATATAGGCGTTCAAAAAGCCATGATACCGACTTGCAAGCAAGTCAAATGCATTGTTGTCACCCTCTTTGGCAGAGGCAACCAACGCGTTTTCTTCCATTACATTGCCATTGTTCATCTATCAGACCAACCGTTTTAGCTATTAAAGCCGAACATTTGCACAGCTCTAAGACTAATTATATCATTTTTTAATCGATTGTCAAGTTTTTTTAAAAATTTTGCGCTTGTAAGAATACACTAAATTTTAAGGTAATTTTCGGTTATTTTTTCCATATCGCAAAGCTTTTTCATAGCATCTTTTGCCAATGCAAGCTGACAACGACCTCTTACAAGGTTATGTTCCTCGTATTCTGTTTTAAAATACACGTCACCCTGCAAATAATCGGTCAAAAAACGAACAGCTGTTTCCAACGTTATAAGTATAACACCCCAAGGCATATTGCGGATTTCCACATCCGTAAACTTACCCATCATCGGCGGCAAAAAGCCATCTGCCAATGCTTTGTAACGCTCTAAATCCAAGGACACCTTTGTCAGATCCTTTTCGTCCTCGGCGGCGGTGTTTGCCGCATAACGCACCGCATCACCAAAGTCGTGCATAGCAAAGCCGGGCATAACAGTGTCAAGGTCGATAACCGCCAAAGGCTCATCTGTGGTAATATCCATCATTATATTATTGCCCTTGGTATCGTTATGGGTAACGCGCAAAGGAAGCTTACCTTCCATATAAAGCTTATTAAATCTGTCTGCATGGCAGGCAACACTACGGATATACTCCGCATCCTCTGCTATATTTGCCGCTCTACCCTCTGTATCCGCCTCATAGGCTTTAAAAAAGGCATCAAAGCGTTTGGGGGTATTATGAAAATCAGGTATAGTTTCGTAGAGATCGCCACAGGGGAAATCCGAAAGGAGGGCAAGAAAAACGCCGAAGCCTCTGCCTATTGCCCCCAGCTTTTTAAGGTCGAATTCGTCATAAGTGGTAGCGTTGTACACAAAAGACAACACGCGCCAACATTGCCCGTCGGCGGTATAGTACAGACCTTTACCATTGGTTTCGTACAGCTTCAAAACATTTCTTTTTACATCGGAGATGCCCATTGCCTCCATCTTACATCTGATGTGGGCAGTAACACCCTTTACGTTTTTAACAATAAGCTCCGGCTTTTTAAAAACAAAGTCGTTTACCTTTTGGAAAAGGTAAGACTTTTCATTGCCGTCCTCAAGCAGGTCAACCCTATATGTATCATTTATATGTCCGCGCTTTAAACGGGTCCATTTATAAAGAGCGCCCTTTAGTTCATACGCTTTACATATTTCGCCGAACAGTTGATCCATTTTGACACCAACCTATCTTAAATATTTTTACACACCTGTGTTTTAAGTATATGCGCGTACATCAATTTTTGTTTTGCAAAAGCACATCCCCGCTGAAAGGCGGCAAAGTGCAGCCGTCCTTATACTGCATTCCGTTAAGAAGTGAAATATAACTTCCGTTTAGTGTAGCATCTCCGTTGCCCATGTTTGTGATAACGGTTACGCTTTCCTCACCTTCGCCTCTGACAAAGGCAAAAACACCGCGGTGGCGCTTAATTATTTTAAACTCATTGGCTGTAAACGCCGCACTTTTTTTTCTTATCTCCGTAAGCTTTTTATACCAGCCGTATATATCACCGTCTACATTGTGCCAAGGGTACGGACGGCGATTAAAGGGGTCTTTGTATCCCTCCATACCCGCCTCGTCACCGTAATACACACAAGGAATACCGGGAAGGGTCATTTGCAACAAAGAGGCTATTTTAAGGCGTTTAACAGCGTTTTCGCGCTGTTGCGCGCTCATTTTCATAACCGCCTTTTCTGCGTTTGTGCGGTCATCTGCTTTGTCGCCGCCAAGAACCGTCAAAATACGCTCCGTATCATGGGTGCCAAGCACATTCATCATATACGCAGTCTTGTGGGGCGGGTAATGACGGTAAAGGGTATTTACCGTATCTGCCAAAAACTCTGCATTACCCCAAAGCGCATACTCAATGATTCCGCTGCGAAGAGGATAGTTCATTACTGCATCCAGCTGTTTACCCTGAAAATAGCGTTTACGGTCATCGTAGGCTATTTTGTCGGAGGCATCCTCCCAAACTTCGCCCACCATATACGCATCTTCCTTATGCTTTTTAACAGCGGCGCAAAGGCCTTCGGTAAAATCCCGCTCCAGCTCATCAACAACGTCAAGGCGGAAGCCGGAAGCGCCCATACCCATATACTTTTCAACCACGCCGCCCTTGCCGTAAATAAGCTTACGGAAGGAAGATACGCGATTAACGCGGGGCAGGTTACCTATGCCCCACCACGCCTCATAAACATCTGGGAAATCAATAAAACTGAACCACTTATAATAGGGACTTTTCTTGCCGGAATAGGCACCGTTGCCGCCGTATTTACCAAAATGGTCAAAATACAAGCTGTCGTCGCCCACGTGGTTAAACACGCCATCCAGAATTACGCCAATGCCCTGCTCTTTTGCCTTAGCAAAAAGCTGCTTAAGCGCATCATCGCCGCCGAACATTTCGTCCACCTGCATATAGTCACCCGTATCGTATTTATGGTTGGAATACGCCTTGAATACGGGGCTGAGATAAATACAGGAAACGCCAAGTCCCTTCAAATAAGGCAGTTTTTCTATAACACCCCAAAGGGTACCGCCGAAAAAGGTGTTGTTACGCAGAAATGCACCCGGATATTCGGGAAATTCAGGGATACCGTTTTCCCAATCCGTATACATTACCACATCGTCCCTTATGGGAACTTGCTTTTCACCCTTATAGAATCTGTCCACAAATATGTGGTATATAATACCGCCGTCAAGCCAAGTGGGGGCTTTATACTTCTCGTTATACACAAGCACGCGGTCGGTATGGATTTTGTGGCGGCATTTGGAGCCGTCCTCTGCTACATACCACACACCGCTGGGGGTATGCACCTCAAAACCGTAAAAATACAGACCTGCGGCAGGTTTTACAGATAAATCAAAGCTGTATACATCCATACCGTTTTCCAAGCTCTGCCACTTACCCTCGTATCTTTGGTCGGCACAGCCATCCTCTGTAAAAATGAGGTACGCTTTGAGAACACCCAAAGTGCGCAACGCCCTTAGGGAAAAGCTAATAGCTTTTCCCTTGGGTGCGGTACATAGATTTGTTTCTTTTTTATTGACAAATACTGTAGGCTGAAAGAATTTTCCGTAGGCCATTTCCGTCAGCCTGTTTAATACATTGAAAGACACAAACTACCTCTTGCGATTTAGTCAAGCTGTTTTTCCAGCTTCCAGATATCTCTTGCATAGTCCTCTATGCTTCTGTCTGCCGCGAACTTGCCTGCTTTTGCTATATTGATAAGGCTCTTCTTATTCCAGGCTTCCTTGTCCTCGTAAGCCTTAACCAAATCCTTGTGTGCATCCTGATAGAAGTCGAAGTCTGCAAGACACATATAGGGATCTGCTATACCGTAGGAGAACAGCAAGTAATTGGCTATATCGGAGAAGGACCTGCCGTTGAAGCCGATTTGCAAATAGTCAATTGCTTTCTTAAGAGATTCGTTACGGTTATAGTAGTAAGAAGAAGCGTAGCCTTTCTTCCAAAGCTCATCAACCTCTTCTGCAGTGTGACCGAATATAAAGATGTTGTCCTTACCAACCTCTTCACACATTTCCACATTCGCACCGTCAAGGGTACCGATGGTAACAGCACCGTTTATCATAAACTTCATATTACCGGTACCGCTTGCCTCCTTACCTGCAAGTGAAATCTGCTCACTTACATCGGCGGTGGGGATAAGCTTTTCTGCAAGGCTTACGTTGTAGTTCTCAAGGAACAAAACGTTAAGCTTTTCTCTTATTTTGGGGTTCTTTTGGATATCCGCGCTGATGTAGCAAATAAGACGGATTATATCCTTAGCCATATAGTAACCGGGGGCAGCCTTACCGCCGAACATATAGGTTACGGGCTTAATGTCAAGGTCAGGGTTTTCTTTTAGAGCGCAGTAAACGCTTATGATATGGATAGCGTTGAGAAGCTGGCGCTTATACTCATGTATACGTTTAACCTGCACGTCATAGATAGAATCGGGGTCGATAGAAACGCCTGCAGTGCGCTTGATATAATTAGAGAAGTCCACCTTGTTGGCGTGCTTGATATCTGCAAGCTTGTTAAGAACGCTCTTATCGTCCTGATACTTAAGGAACTTAGAAAGCTGAGCAGCATCGGTGCGATAGCCGTTGCCGATAGTTTCGTCAAGCAGAGAGGCAAGACGAGGGTTGGAGTAGCAGAGCCATCTGCGATGTGCAATACCGTTGGTAACATTAAGGAACCTTTCGGGATACATATCGTTAAAGTCTTTAAAGGTGTTGTTCTTAAGTATATCGGAGTGCAATTCGGAAACGCCGTTTATATGGTGAGAACCAACAACGGAAAGGTTTGCCATACGGATTTGACCGTGGTTGATTATAGACATTCTGCCAACCTTATCCCAGTTGCCGGGGAACTGTTCCCAAGCATCTGCACAGAAACGCTCGTTAATTTCACGGATAATCATATATAGTCTGGGCAGCTTAAGACGGAAGAGTCCTTCGTTCCAGCACTCAAGCGCCTCAGGCATTACGGTGTGGTTGGTGTAAGAAACGGTCTTAACAACCATATCCCAGGCTTCTTCCCAAGAATAGTTATGCATATCCATAAGTATACGCATAAGTTCGGGAATACAAAGAGCGGGGTGAGTATCGTTAATATGGATAGCTACCTTTTCGGGAAGAGTGTTAAGGTTCTTAAAGGTAGAAATATGGTCGCTGATAATATTCTGAAGGGATGCGCTTACAAGGAAATACTGCTGACTAAGACGGAGAAGCTTACCTTCGGGATGGTTATCATTAGGATAAAGCACCTTAGAAATGGTCTGTGCCATGGTGTTTTCTTCAACGGCTTTGATATACTGACCTTGAGAGAACAACTCCATATTAAAGTTGCGGATATCCTGTGCCTTCCACAGTCTAAGAGTGGTTATCGCCTTACTGTCTGCGCCGGAAACAAGCATATCGTAAGGAACAGCCTCTACTTCTTCATAGTTTTCGTGGATTATCTCACATCTGCCGTTATCCCACTTTTCGGTAATTGTACCGCCAAAGCGTACAACGCAGGATTTATCCTGACGGGGAACAAGCCAAGCATCACCGCCGGGCATCCAAATATCGGGCAGCTCAATCTGCTCACCCTCTGCCAGCTTCTGTTTAAACAGACCGTATTCGTAAAGAATAGAGTAGCCGCGGGCGGGATAAGAAAGGGTGGAAAGCGAATCCATAAAGCAGGCTGCAAGTCTGCCAAGACCGCCGTTACCCAAGCCGGGGTCAGACTCCATCTCATAAATATCATCAAGGTTGAAGCCATGCGCCTTTAAAACGTCCTTATATTCTGCTTCTATACCCAAATTGTTAAGATTTGTACGTAAGGACGTACCCATAAGGAACTCCATACACATATAATAAACCTTTTTCTTGCCCTGCGCGCGGGTTTCGGCATTGAAAAGCTTACGCTTTTGTGCAAGAATATCTCTTACGGTAAGAACCGTTGCCTTATACATCTGGTTGGCATCGGCCTCCTCAATTGCTACACTGAAAAAGCGAGAAAGCTTATTCTGTATAGCCTCTTCAATCTGATTGCGATTAACGGTCATTTTTTGTATCTCCTTAAATTACTGATTTTTATGCTAATAGCTCTTTATACATTTTAATGTATTCAAGAGCAGATTTGTCCCAAGAAAAATCAACTTCCATTACTTTTTTAACAAGGGATTTATAGTTTTCTTTGTCGTTATATGCATTTACCGCGCGCCTTACGGCACCTATAAGGTCCTCGGAGCTGTAGTGGGCAAAGGTAAAACCGTTTCCGTTTTCAAAGCCTACGTCCTTAATAGAATCGTAAAGTCCGCCGGTTTCCCTTACAACAGGCACTGTGCCGTAGCGGGAAGCTATCATCTGAGCAAGACCGCAGGGCTCACTCTTAGAAGGCATAAGGAATATATCGGCACCTGCGTAAATCTTTTTAGACATATCCTTATTGTACATAAGCAAAGTGCTTACCTTACCCTTATAACTATCTGCAAGATGCCAGAAATAATTTTCGTAGGTATAGTCGCCCTGTCCCAGCACAACAAGCTGTATTTTATCCTTTAGCAGCTCCTCTGCAGCAAGCATTACTATATCTATGCCCTTGTGACCTGTAAGACGGGATATTATTGCCACAACGGGGATATCTTCCCTCTCTTCCAAACCTACCAGCTTTTGCAGTTCCTTTTTGTTAACTGCTTTGCCGCCAAGGTCGTTGGAGGAGTAATTTGCGAACAGCTCTGTATCCGTTTCGGGATTATAATAGTCAATATCTATACCATTAAGTATACCGCGAAGCTTGCCCTTGTTTTGCTCAAGCACATAGTGCAGACCGTTGGAAAAACGGGGAGAAAGAATCTCCAACGCGTAAGTTGGGCTTACGGTGCTTACGGTATCGGCACAAACTATTGCGCCCTTCATAAGGTTGATGGCACCGTTATAATCAACTATTTCCCTGTCACCATAGCCAAGGTCAAATACGTCACCTAGTATCTCGTGACCGTACACACCCTGATAAGCAATGTTGTGGATGGTGAACACGGTTTTTATGTCCTTGTAGCCTTCCTCGTGGGCATAGCGACGCTTGAGGTAGATAACCGTAAGTGCACTTTGCCAGTCGTGTGCGTGAAGCACGTCGGGGAAGAAATCTATAATGGGCAGAGCTTCCATTACGGCGCGGCAGAAGAAGGCATAGCGTTCGCCGTCATCATAACTGCCGTAAAGGGTGGGGCGTTTAAAATAATACTCGTTATCCAAAAAGTAATATATAACGCCGTTCTTTTCCAATTTGTATATACCCAAATATTGTCTGCGCCAAGAAAGGCTGATATAGGTTTCGCATACCTTAGTAAGCTCTTCCCTATAGCTGTCCTTCATACTTCCGTAAAGGGGCATAATTACGCGAACGTCCAGCTCTCCCTTAGAGGCACTGCAAAGCGCCGCGGGAAGAGAGCCTATAACATCGCCCAAACCGCCGGAAGATGCATAAGGCACCGCCTCGGAAGCTACAAACAGTATTTTTTGCTTTCTCATTGTAAAGCCTCCTTATTTTATATAAGTTTATACCACTGTAAGCTTGTCTATATAGAAGGGCTTGGTTTCGTGACCGGAAAGCACTCTACCGTCGCGGATAACAACATCCTTATCGGTAATTACACAGTTAAGGTCTACGTTTTCGCCCACAAGAGTATCCTGCATAAGTATGGAATTTTTAATTACCGTATTTTTGCCAACCTTTACGCCACGGAAAAGGATGGAGTTTTCAACTGTGCCATAGATAACGCAACCGTCGGCAATAAGAGAATTTTTAACATTACTGCCCTCTTCATAGGTGGTGGGGCTGGAGTTGCGTATCTTTGTGTAAACAGGACGGTTTTTAACATTGAACAGACTATCCCTTGCAGAAGAGCTGAGAAGGTCCATATTACACATATAATAATCGGTAAGGGAATTAACTGCCGCAAAATAATTATCGTAACGGTACACGCGATAATCACAGTTTTCCAAATTCTTTGCGATTATATCCTTGGTAAAGCTGTCGTAACCGTGGGCAGTAGCATCCATTATCAAATTTACAAGATACTTGCGTTGCATTACTATTATGTTAAGGTTAATGTCTCTGTAGCCTGTAACTATACCGTTTGCCTCAGATATATCGGTTATTCTTCCTTCCGCATCCGACTCTACCACCTCAGCGTTTCTAACGTCATGGGTGATGTACATACGCTTAACAGCCATAGTCATATCCGCGCCGCTTGCTATATGAGCGTTTATCATTTCACCAAGGTCGATGTTGCATATTATATCACAGTCGGAAAGAATAACATACTCTTCCTTACAGGAAGAAATGAATTCTATCATGCTCTTCATAGCCTCAAGACGGGTATTGTAAAGGGAATTCTGAGTGTTTGCAAAAGCGGTTATGAAAGGTGGCAATATTTTAATACCGCCGGACCTTCTTGCCAAGTCCCAATCCTTACCGGTGCCGATGTGGTCCATAAGAGACTGATAGTTGTAGTGGGTTACCACGCCAACGTGGGTTATGCCTGAGTTTACCAAGTTGGAAAGAGTAAAGTCTATAAGTCTGTATCTGCAACCGAAGGGCACGCTTGCCATGGTTCTTCTTCTTGTAAGCTCGCTTACGTTTTTATCGTGTATGTTAGAAAAAATAATACCTACTACGCTTGCCATAGCTTATGCCTCCTCCTTTCCTGCTTCAAGAGACGCAAGGAACGCTTCATCCACCATTGCGCCGCCGGGCACCTTTGTGCCTGCCTTTATATTAAGACCAAAACCAACAAGAGCTATTCCCTTGCCTGCATCCTTAGCTTCGCCTACGCTGGCGTTAACGCCCACAACGGTATCGCTGTCCATTATTGAATACTCAACACGGGCGTTTTCGGAAATAACGCAGTCCTTCATTATAACGCTATCCTTAACAACAGCGCCCTTTGCAACCTTTACGCCGCTGGAAAGCACGCTGTTGATAACGGTGCCGTATATTTCGCAGCCGCCTGTAACAAGGCTGTTTTCAACCTGCGCGCCGTAACCGAGAAAGTGGGGCGGGTTGGAGGAGTGACGTGCGAAAATACGCCAATTGCCGTTATTAAGGTTAAGTGCGGGTCTGTCACCAAGCAGGTCCATATTAGCTTCCCAAAGAGAGTTAATGGTACCAACATCCTTCCAATAGCCTTTAAAGGGATAAGCAAACAACTTTTCGCCTGCGCCAAGCATGGCGGGGATAACGTTCTTACCAAAATCTTTATCGCTGTTTTCATCTGCTTCGTCAGCTATAAGATACTCGTAAAGCTGTTTCTTGGAGAACACGTAAACGCCCATAGATGCCAATGTGCTCTTGGGATTCTTGGGTTTCTCTTCAAACTCGTAAACCTGCATATTTTCATCGGTGTTCATTATACCGAAGCGGCTTGCTTCGGAAAGGGGAACATCGATTACGGCTATGGTACAAGCCGCGCCCATACGCTTGTGATAGTCTACCATTGCGCTGTAGTCCATCTTATAGATATGGTCACCGGAAAGCACAACAACATAATCCGGGTCATACTTATCCAAAAAGTGCAGGTTCTGGTAAATGGCGTTTGCCGTGCCCTTGTACCAATCGGCACGCTTTTGTCCTTGATAAGGGGGAAGCACCATTACACCGCCAAAGGTACGGTCAAGGTCCCAAGGCTGACCGTTGCCTATGTATTCATTAAGTGCCAAAGGCTGATACTGCGTGAGAACACCTACAGTATCTATACCGGAATTGATGCAGTTGGAAAGGGTAAAGTCTATTATTCTGTATTTGCTGCCGAAGGATACCGCAGGTTTAGCCACCCTTTGCGTAAGGAGGTAAAGTCTGCTGCCCTGTCCGCCGGCAAGAAGCATTGCCACACATTCTTTCTTTTTAATCATTCCTCATCATTCCCTTCAAATTTTTTTATTGCCGTAAAGCCCGCAGGCGGTATTTTTATTTTAAGGTACGGTCCGTAGCCGTCATCACAGGAGGACATAAGCCCGTAGTTTATACAGCCGCCGCCGCCATAGTCCGTGTTATCGCTGTTTATAAGTTCCTTATAGACACCTTTTTCTTTTACGGGGATGTAATATTCCCTCTCCACGGGGGCAAAGTTCACCACTACCGTTATATATTCACCGTTTTTAGCGTAGCGGCGATAAAGATAGGTGTTGTCGTTATTCCTGTCTGCGTCTATCCACTCAAAGCCCAAAGGACTGCCGTCCTGTTGCCACAATGCAGGCTCTTGCAGATAAAAAGCATTAAGCTCTGATACGTAACGTTGGAAACGGGCGTGCATATCGTAGTCCAACATAAACCATTCAAGGCTGTTTTCATAGTCCCATTCCCTAAACTGTGCGAATTCACAGCCCATAAACAACAGCTTTTTGCCGGGGTGTGTCATCATATACGCCAAATAGGTGCGGGCAGTTGCAAATTTATTATGATAATTGCCCGTCATCTTGTCCACTAAGGACTTTTTACCGTGCACCACCTCATCGTGGGAGATGGGCAATACATAACGCTCGTTGTAAGCGTACATCAGTGAAAAGTTCATCTTAGTGTGCATATCCTTGCGGTAAATCGGGTCGGCGGAAATGTACTTTAAGGTGTCATTCATCCACCCCATATTCCACTTCATACTAAACCCTAAGCCGTCACCGCGGGTTATTCCTATATAGGAAGTAGCCTCCTCGGCTATCATAAGTACGTCGGGATAATTACCCTTCATCTCGCCGTTAAGTTTTTGCAAAAATGCTACGCTTTGGGTATTGATATTGCTGCCGTCGGGGTTAGGCAACCATTCGCCTGCGTTTCTTCCGTAATCCAAATACAGCATAGATGACACGGCATCCACACGCAGACCATCTATATGATACTTTTCTGCCCAGAACATTGCGTTGGAGATGAGGAAGCAACTAACCTCGTTGCGGGCAACGTCAAAGCAACGGGTGCCCCATTCCTTATGCTCCTGCCTATCCCAACCCTGATACTCGTATAAAGGACCACCGTCAAACTCATAAAGTCCGTGGGCGTCCTTTGGAAAGTGGGCAGGAACCCAGTCCATTATAACGCCTATACCCACACTGTGCATTTTATTAACAAAATACATAAAATCGTGAGGATTACCGAAGCGAGAGGTAGGCGCATAGTAGCCGCAAATCTGATAACCCCAAGAACCGTCAAAGGGGTGCTCTGCTACGGGCATAAGCTCTATATGAGTATAACCCATTCGCTTTACGTAAGCAGAAAGCCTGTCTGCCAGCTCACGATAATCAAGGTAGTCACCCTTTTCGTCGCGTTGCCAAGAACCAAGGTGGACCTCGTAAATGTTCATAGGCACATCGGGGGTTTCGCTTTTGGCAAGGCAACCGTAATTTTCTTTACGATATTTTAAATACGCCTCGTCTTCCCACTCAAAGCCCTCTATATCAAAAATACGGGAAGCGGTATTTGCCAGCGTTTCTGAAAAATATCCATAAGGGTCCGCCTTATACCTGCGTGCCCCTGCGCGGTCAATGATATATTTGTAGCGCGCGCCGTCAACAAGCTCTTCATTGGCGTAGTTTATCTCCCAAACGCCGCCTATATCCGTCATGGGCAAATCCGCTTGCCAATTGTTAAAATCGCCACACAAATAAACGGCATCGGCATTAGGTGCCCATACCCTAAAAGTATAGCTGCCGTCCTCGTTTTTGTGTGCGCCCAAATATTCGTAAGCACGGTAATTTGTCCCCTGCTTAAACAGATATAATGCAAGATTATCTGCCATTTTGCGCGCCTCCTTACTGTTTCTATTTTGCAACCTTGCCAAGAATGCAATTGCCCTGCTTCTGATCGTAGGCAAGAATAAGTCCGTCCTGACAGTCGCTTATACGGTCAAACACTGCAGGAATAACCACATTGCCGCTTGTATCAATCATTCCCCATTTGCCGTCTGCACCGCAAACCGCGGCAAGCCCCTCATAAAAAGGATGTGCCGCCCTGTAATCCGGTGTTGCTATCCATTCTCCGCCTGCAGACATATAGCCGTACATATCCTTTTGGTTGCCGTCCTTGTCGGTGTATACCTGCTTTAAGAGCATAACGCCGTCGGAATAAGCAACTATATCAAAGCCGTTAGGCAACACTACTTCTCTGCAATCGGCTGTAAGCATTACGCTTTCACCCACGGAATTGTAAGCACGGGTAAGACCGCCGCTGTAAAAATAGCAACCAAGTACCGGTAAGTCGTTACCTGCGGCAACGGCATCCTCTGCCTGCTCGGGAATTTTATATACAGCAGTTTCGCCGCTTATAAGCTTGCCACCCGTACTGTAAACATACAAGCCGCCGGAAGCGCCTACAGCAACAATCCTATCCTCGGAAGCACCGTATACATCCCTGTATTTTGCGGGCACTATAACCCTGCCCTCAGCGTTTTTAACGCCCCAACAACCACCTTCCGTAAACGCGGTATATGAATCGTTACTGCCTGCCAGGTAGGAAGGGTAATAATTTACGCCTTTATCGAAATTTGCGCTGTCATACTGAGTGGTAAACAGCTGATTGTTTTCCAAATAGAAGTAATTGCCATCCGCATAAAACAACACCCTGCCCTCTCCGTCACGCAGATTTTGCAGTTCCGTTTTATCAAATACCACACTTACATCAGGAAGCCCTTTTTCGCCGCTGTAAACCGCAACGGTGGCACCGTTTGCATCCAGCTTATGAATATAGCCCATACGCAAATCCAAAAAGCCGTCACCTATATTGCCTAAAGGTGTAACGGGGATATTGACGATGCCGCACAGCTCACCATCATAGATACCACCGTAAAGCTTGCCCGCTCTTATAGGAAGGGACGAAGTAAAGAGGTCGGCGGTGATTACCGTTTCCGCCTCAGTTTCCTCTTCTACCTCGGGCACGGGAACCTCCACCCCTTGATTTGCGGCGGAATTAAGATAATCATCATCCATAAACGGCAGTACACCCGCGTCAAAGGCGAAAACATACAGCACGGAAACAGCCACCATAACTATGGCAAGCATATATTGTACCAACATTAAAAGCATTTTTTTCTTCATAATATTAACCGACAGTACCGCCTTTATATTTTCACTCAATGATAAGTATACACTATCATAAGCACTTTTGCAATAGCTATTTATGTTTTCTACAACATTTATTTATATTATACAAAAAACGCACCAAAAACAGCTAAGAAAATTTTTGAAAAAACTATTTACAAACCGATTTATTTGTGCTATTATTGAGTGGATATGGAAAAAGGTCCATATCTTAGAAAATACGGTTAGCTCGGTTTTAGGAGTCAGGGGGCACCATAAAAACGGACGGTGCTTTCGTTTCACCCGACCTTTTGCAGGGCTTTCCCGAATAATTTTATGGAGGTGTAACCATGATATCTAAGGAAACGAAACAGGCTATTATTAAGGAGTATGCGGTACACGAGGGTGACACAGGTTCTCCCGAGGTTCAGATTGCTATTCTCACCAACAGGATTTTGTCTTTGACCGAACATCTTAAGGCTAATCCCCACGACCATCACTCCAGAAGAGGTCTTCAGCAGATGGTTGGCAAGAGAAAGAAGTTCCTTAACTACCTTATCAAAAACGACATTGAGCGTTATCGTTCCATTATCGAAAGACTCGGTTTGAGAAAGTAAGAGAGAAGAGTTTAATATGTTTGAGAATTACAGAGTATTTGAGACCACTCTTGCAGGTCGTCCCTTTATTGTAGAGACCGGCAAGATGGCACAGCTTGCCAACGGTTCTTGCCTTGTTCGCTATGGTGAAACAGCAATACTCGCCACAGCAACTGCTTCTAAAGCGCCCCGTGACGGTATAGATTTTCTTCCTCTTTCCGTTGACTTTGAGGAAAGACTCTATTCCGTGGGCAGAATCCCCGGCAGCTGGAACAGACGTGAGGGCAGACCCGGTCAGAGTGCCATACTCACCAGCCGCGTTATCGACAGACCTATTCGTCCTCTTTTCCCCAAGGATTTGAGAAACGATGTTAACCTTAACCTTATGGTTATGTCTGTTGACCCCGACTGTTCACCCGAAATTGCAGGTATGATAGGTGCTTCTATTGCACTTTCCATATCCGACATCCCTTGGAACGGCCCTATTGCAGGTGTTTCTATCGGCTTGGTTGACGGCAAGCTTGTTGTTAACCCCACTGCTGAACAGAAGGAAAACAACAGTCTAGAATTGACTGTTGCCGCTTCTATGCAGAAAGTGGTTATGATTGAAGCAGGTGCAAAGGAAGTTGACGACGACACGGTTTACGAGGGCATTATGCTTGCCCACGAAACCATTAAGCCCCTTATTGAATTTATCAACGGAATAGTTGCGGAAATAGGCAAGGAAAAATTTGCTTATCCTTCTTGCGAAGTTGACCACGATATGTTTGATAAGATAGAGGCTATGGTAGCTGAAGACGTTAAGGCGGCTTTGGATACCGACGACAAGAGCGTACGCGATGCAAGAATGCAGCCCATTTATGAACGCGTTTATGAAGAGCTTGCAGAGGAATATCCCGACAGCAAGATTATGATAGACGAGTGCCTTTACAAGTTGCAGAAAAAGATAGTACGCCATTGGTTGCTTACAGAACAGAAGCGTGTTGACGGCAGACGTATGGACGAAATACGTCCTTTGGCTGCAGAAGTTTCTCTTCTCCCCCGTGTTCACGGCTCCGGTATGTTTACCAGAGGTCAGACACAGGTTTGCTCTGTTGCTACCCTTGCACCTATAAGAGAACAGCAGCTGCTTGACGGTATTGACCCCGAAGAAACCAAGCGTTATATGCATCATTACAATATGCCCGGCTTTTCCGTAGGTGAAGCTAAATCTTCCAGAAGCCCCGGCAGACGTGAGATCGGTCACGGTGCTTTGGCTGAGCGTTCTTTGGAACCTGTACTCCCCTCTAAGGAAGACTTCCCCTATGCAATCCGTGTAGTATCCGAGGTTATTTCCTCCAACGGCTCTACCTCTCAGGCATCCGTTTGCGGCTCTACCTTGGCACTTATGGATGCAGGCGTGCCCATCACCGCTCCCGTTGCAGGTATCTCCTGCGGTCTTATTACCGAGGGCGAAAGATGGATGACAATGATAGACATTCAGGGACTTGAGGACTTTTTCGGCGATATGGACTTTAAGGTTGCAGGTACCAAAAACGGTATCACATCCATTCAGATGGACCTTAAGATTGACGGTCTTACTCCCGAAATCATCCGTTCCGCTTTGGATACCACCCGCAAGGGCAGATTCTATATCATTGACGATATAATCCTCCCCTGCATAGGAGCGCCCAGAGAAGATGTTTCCAAGTACGCGCCCAAGATGATATCCACCAAGATTCCCGTGGACAAGATTCGCGAGGTTATCGGTACCGGTGGCAAGGTTATCCAGAAAATTTGTGCCGATACAGGTGCGAAGATTGATATTGAAGATGACGGTTCCGTATTCATCGCCGCTGTTGATAAGGAAGCCGGCTACAAGGCACTTGAAATAGTTAACGCTATTGCATTTGACCCTGAGGTTGGTACCATATTTACCGGCAAGGTAACAAGGATTCTTACCTTTGGTGCTTTTGTTGAATTTGCGCCCGGCAAGGAAGGTCTTGTTCACATATCCAAGCTTGACAAGAAGCGTGTTGGCAAAGTTGAAGACGTTGTTACAGTAGGCGACGAGATAAAGGTTAAAGTTATCGAAATTGATGACCAAGGCAGAATAAATCTCTCCCGCAAGGACGCGCTTGAAAACGAATAGTTAGCAGATAAGGATTTGCGAATTCGCAAATCCTTCAAGCTGATGACAAGGTTTGTCATCAGCTTGGCAGGCTGCTGAGAAAGAGTGCAGACAAGACGAACCGAGGCGAGAGCTGTACTAAGTACTGCGAGCCGAGGTTCGTTTTGAACGAAAAAATACAAAAATATACAAAAATTTCGGAGAATTTTTCTCCGAAATTTTTCACTTTATAGCAACTATATTTTCTTTTTTCGTGTTCTGTGCCTTTGTCAGCGGTCTGAAGGAGTTGCGAATTCGCAACTCCTTTTGTTATAGCGCAGTATTGACTTTGTGTAAAAACAATGCTATAATTTGTGAAGATGCGGATAAATCAACGCCGCAAAGGGAAAAATTATAGATAACAAGGAGTTTTTTGATTATGAAATGTTTTAGAATTTTTGCGTTACTTTTGGTAGTCTGCTTAGCTTTGAGTATGTTGGCAGGCTGTAATAAGGATAAGAAAAATGAAGACAGTTCTTCTGCCACCGACAGCAAAACAGAACAATCCGCCGCAGCAGCCGAAAGTGATGCAGCTAGCAATGATGACCAGAGTACAGAGAGTGATGCTGACAAGGATACCAGCGGCACCGAAAGCGCACCCAAGCCCGACAACAGCCAAAGCGGCACCCACGATAACAGCGACAAGCCCGTTATTACCCTTATTGCCAAGGAAAACGGCGACGGCACCGTTACAATAAGCGCAAAACTCCCTTCCGGCATAGGCAACGGCAAGGTTGTTCTTACCGTTTCTGACAAGCTTAGCTATATTGAAGGCTCTGCAAGCTCCGGAAACGGCGGTTTTGTAAACGATAATGGCAGCTTTAACGGCGTAGCTGTTACCTTTGCTACCGCAACCTTCTTTGACGAAGGCACAACGGTTTTGACCGCAAACTACAAGCTTTCCGAGGGTGCAAGCCTTAGCACCGACGATTTTTGGTGTGACAACTGGGAGCTTGGCGACGGCAACGTTTGGCTTAGCAACAGCGAAGAATGTGACGAAATAAAGTTTATTAAATAATGCAAATGCTAAAGGGGCTGAATTTCAGCCCCTTCCAGACCGCTGACAAAGGCACAGAACACGAAAAAAATATAGTTACTGTAAAGTGAAAAATTTCGGGGAAAATTTCTCCGAAATTTTTGTATATTTTTACATTTTTTCGTTTGGAACGAACCTCGGCTCACAGTACTCACCGGGGTCCCCACAAAAATGTATTTTTGTGGGGTGGGAATACAGCTCTCGGGGTCCCCGTTGCGAACGAAGTGAGTAATGGGGTGTTTTATCGCCTCGGTTCGTTCCATCTGTACTCTTTCTCAGCAGTCTGCCAAGCTGATGACAAAGTTTGTCATCAGCTTGAAAGGGGCTGGATTTCAGCCCCTTCTTTTTATTATTGGGGGGAATTCACTTTTCCAACGCCAACACCACGGTTATAACCGACAGCATAAGCACGCTGGAGTTAAAGCCAGTCAACACTGCCATGCTAAGACCCACAGCGCACAAAAACAGCACTGCCAAAGTGTTTACTGCGGTCTGCGCCGCGTATGCTACGTCTGCGTCACATCCAAGGCAAAGCATACAGCGAAGCACCTCGCCACCGTCCAAGGTTTTTGCGGGTATTATGTTAACCAAAGCGTAGCAAACCGAAGCACAAAAAAACAACTTGCCGTAAATGCCAAACAGCCCAATAAGTCCAATTGGTGCAAAGAGAAGGTTGGCAACGATACCGCCCATGGAAATATACAACTCTTTGCGATAGCTGTTCATACCGCCGTAGTACATTCTGCCGCCCCAAAGCTCTATGTCAAAACGTTCTATACCTGCACCGCAAGCGGCGGCAATGGCTATATGTCCGCACTCATGAACGACAGCGGCAAGCAAAATGACGGTGGTTGAAAGAAAGCCGTTAAGCAAAAACAAAAACAGAATACCCACCGGCACAAGTAGATTTAACCTTATTCCCTTTTTTGTATACTCTATATACATAAGCTATCTTACAAACAAATCGGTAAAACTGCGGTTAGGCACCTGATAACCGCCGCTGAAAGTTTGTACCGTCTGCCCTGCGCTGTTATCCTTTGTCAAATATATACCCAGAACCAAGATAAGCACCAACGCCGCAAGCCAAAAAACACCGCCGCCTGTTTTGATTTGTATTTTCATAAAAACTACCTCCTAACAATAAAAATATTAAAAAGGCTGCGTAAATATGACATTATTAGCCCCCATGGTTGGTATATAATTTTTGGCGAAGGAGGCAACGGCGAATGGAAGAAACAGTCATATACGCCGATGTGTTGTTTTTTTTGAACTTTGTTACCGATGGGATTTGTTTGGGAATGACCGCCCTTATACTGGGCAGAGCTTTTGTTCCACTGCGCTTTTTGTGCGGATGTGCCTTAGGCGGGCTGTACTCCTTGGCGGCTTTGTTCTTAGGTGATCTGCATCCCATTTTCGCTTTGGCGTGTCACGGATTTGCCGCGTTTGCAATATGCTTTACGGCATTGCCTGCCAAAAGCTTTCGTTCTGCCGTTGCTTCTGCGTTTTGTTTTTTTGTATCCTGCGCTTTACTTGGAGGAAGCCTTTTGGCAATCTATAGCCTTTGCGGCGCCTTTGCCGTTTATAACGGTGCGTTTTATGCAGAGCTCTCTCCCACGGCTACTCTTTTGTCTGCTGTGACAGCAGGTGTTGTTTTGCTGCTATGCATTATGAAATCCAAAGGGCGGGCGCGGGCGCGACACGGCGATATAGAGTTGTATTACCGTGGCAAGCACTGCAAGCTGTTTTGCTTGGCAGACAGCGGAAATCTGCTATGCTGTCCTTTTACCGCTTTACCCGTGGTTATCGCTTCGGCAAAAGCAGTAAATGGAATTTTTGGCAAAGAAGAACTGGAAGCGCTGAAAGTAACACCTGCAGGCAACGGATTGCGTCCCATACCTATACGCGGGATTGGCGGCAGCGTAATTCTACCGTCTTTTGTACCGGATGAAGCAAAGGTGCGCTTGTTTGGCAAAAAGCAATATACAGAAAAACGCCTGTGCATTGCCATCGATTTTAGTGAAAAAACCTTTGGCGGTTGCGATGGTATTGCACCCGCTAATATATTTTGAGAGGGTTATACAGTGAAAAGCAACAAGATTGTATCAAGTGTTTTGAAGCTTTTGACAAAAATGTTTTTTAAAAGCGAAAGCATAGTATTTTACATAAACGGACCGCAGACTTTACCGCCGCCGCTTAGCAAAGAAGAAGAGCTTGCACTTACCATAGCGGCAGAAACCGACTCCGCCGCCCGCAACAAGCTTATTGAGCACAATTTACGGCTGGTGGTTTATATAGCGAAAAAATTTGAAAGTTCCTCGGCTGGGATAGAGGATTTGATTTCTATCGGCACAATAGGACTGATGAAGGCGGTTAACACTTTTAGGGCAGACAAGCAAATAAAGCTTGCCACCTATGCGTCGCGCTGTATAGAAAACGAGATACTTATGTATATGAGAAAGCTTAGCGGCAAAACGGAGCTTTCCTTGGACGAGCCGCTTAACACCGATTGGGACGGAAATGAGCTGCTGTTATCCGACATATTGGGCACGGAAAACGACTTTGTATACAGTGCCATAGAAAACGGCGAGGACAGGAAGATAATACGCGCCGCCATAAGCAAGCTTTGCGAAAGGGACAGGCTGATAATAGAAAAGCGCTTTGGCTTTGGAAACCCCGACGGAAAGGAGCTTACCCAAAAAGAGGTGGCGGATATGCTTGGCATATCGCAATCCTATATTTCAAGGCTGGAAAAACGAATAATAGAAAAGCTGAAGGACGAGCTTTGCAAAATGGGGATTGGCTAAAATAACTTGACAAAACATATACCGCGGTGTTATAATTTTTGTGCAGAATGCTTCGTATAAATAATACTGAGGAAGGAGGTGCAAAGGGTTATATTACGGTTATTTGGCAAAGGCGGCGAAGAAACGAAGCAGCTGCCCTCCCCCATCAAAACGGGAAAAGAAGGGTTGCCTTCGGCGGCGGTCTTTGTAGATTATGAGCATTGGTACATATCACTAAACAACAATTACGGTATACGCCCCAATATTAAGGCTTGGTTTGAGGATTTGCAGACCAGAGTTAATGTGAAAGAGGTTATGTTTTTTGCAGACTTTTCACACAAGAATTTGGCGGATGAGATTGGGCGTATCAGACCGTATACTAACAAGATTATCGACACACGCTCTCCAAACGGTACTAAAAAGGATTTTACGGATTTTATAATACTTGACAATATTTATCAAAAAGCACTGCTGGCAGACGATATCGAAGCATTTGTGCTGTTTTCGGGCGACGGACATTTCAGCTCGGTTACGGCGTTCCTTAAAAACATTTACGGTAAAGAGGTTGGCGTTTACGCCATAAAGGGCTGTTTTAGCAGACAGCTTATTGAGACCTCTACATGGACGGTAGCTTTGCCGGACGAAGCAGACGTTTACGGACTTTATTACCGAAAAATATTTGAGCATTTAAAAGACGAAGAAAACAAACATTCCAAAAACTTACCCACTTTTTCCAAGGTGGTTGATGCAGTGGCTAAAGATAAACGCTTGGAGCGCAAAAAGATTACCTATGCCCTTGATAAGCTTATAGAAGGAAGAGTTATAAGTAAGCGCAATATGGGTGGAAGAGGACATACCGCAAAAGATGTTTTGTTTGTTGATTGGGAATTGGCTGAAAGCAAGGGTTTTTACAGCGCAGAAGTATGATTTTTTTAAATTTTAGGCTATTTTTTTGTTAAACTCTATTGCTTTTACTGTTTTTTGTGGTATAATAATCTTAATGATGATAGCATAGTTTATAAGTGAGCATTTTAAAATGCTCACTTTTTTCGTGTGCTTTTTAATTTGGAGTGTGGCTTATGGCAAAAAACATTGCTAAGGATGTAGAAAATTTAATCAAATCTACGGTTGAGTCATTAGGTATTGAACTTTGGAATGTGGAGCTGGTTAAGGAAGGCGCAGGTCTTAATCTGCTGGTTACCATTGATAAGCCAGAGGGTATTACCATTAACGACTGCTCCGAGGTTACAAGGGCAATTGACCCTATGCTTGATGAGGCTGACCCCATCCCCTCTTCCTACTGTCTGGAGGTTTCCAGCGTTGGAGCGGAGCGTGCGCTTAGAAGGGCGGAGCATTACGATTACGCGGTAAAAACCGCGCTTCCGGTAACCGTTAAGCTTTTTGCCCCTGTTGAAGGAGTAAAAGAATTTGAGGCGGTTATGACCGCTTGGGACAGCGATGGCTTTAGCTTTGACAAAGACGGCAGTGTGGTTACGCTACCCAAAAAGTCTGTTGCAAGACTTTGCATTTATCATCAGAATATAAAAATATAACGGCTGTTTTATAATGCCGCAATAAATATGTGAGGAATACACAAATGAACAAAGAATTTTTTGAAGCTTTGGAATTACTTGAAAAGGAAAAAGGCATTTCTGCCGCTTATATGATGGAAAAGGTGGAGGCTGCTTTGGTTTCTGCCTACAGAAGAGACAGCGGCGGACAGGAAAACGTACGCGTTAAGCTTGACCCCGTTAAAAAAGAAGTAAGACTTTACCGCAGAATGGACGTTGTTGAAACTGTTGAGGACGAAAACACCCAGATATCCTTGGAGGACGCAATGATGAAGTCCAAGAGATATAAGGTGGGTGACGTCTATGAGATAGAGCTTAAGCCCAAGAACTTTGGCAGAATTTCCGCACAAACAGGCAAGCAAGTTATTATACAGGGTATACGTGAGGCGGAAAGAGGAATGATGATAAAGGAATATGACGAGAAAAAGGAAGAAATCGTATCCGCTATCGTTACCAGAGTTGACCCCACCACAGGCAATGCTACCCTTGAGATTGGCAAAAACGAGATGGCTTTGTACAAGCATGAGCAAATAGCAGACGAAAACCTGCAGGTTGGCGACCGTATTAAGGTATTTATCACCGAAATACGCAGAGAGTCCAGAGGTCCTTCCATAGTGCTTTCCAGAGTGCATCCCGGTCTTGTTACACGCTTGTTTGAGCTGGAAGTGCCTGAGGTTAAGGACGGCACAGTTGTTATAAACGCAGTAGCAAGAGAAGCAGGCAGCAGAACAAAGATAGCTGTTAGCTCCACCAATCCCGAGGTTGACCCCATAGGCTCCTGCATAGGTCCCAAGGGTGCCCGTAAGAACGCTATTTCTGCCGAACTTGTGGGCGAAAAGATAGACATAATAAAATACAGCGAGGACCCTGCTGAGTTTATATCTGCCGCACTTGCACCCGCAACAGTGCTTTCAGTGGTTAAAACTGCTGACGGCGATAACTCCTACAGAGTTTTGGTAAGCGATGACCAGCTTTCCCTTGCCATAGGCAGAAAGGGGCAGAACGCCAGACTTGCCGCAAAGCTTACCGGCTGCAAGATAGACATTAAAAGCAACCGCGCCGCCGAGGCAGAGCTTGCTGAAGGCGTAGAAGAGGAACAGAACTGATTACTTACCCACCGCGGTTATCTTTAGGCATTTAAGAAAGGTGTTTGGCTATGGCAGAAAAGGAAAGGCATATTCCTTTAAGGAAATGTATGGGCTGTCAGGAGATGCTGCCTAAGCAGTCGCTTATACGGATAGTTAAGGACGGCGAGGGCGTAAGAATTGACCCCACGGGAAAAGCTGACGGGCGCGGAGCTTATCTTTGCGGGAAAAGCGAATGCCTTAAAAAGCTTTTGAAAAACAAACGCCTTGACAAGGTTTTACACACTCAGATACCCGCGGAAATATACACAAAGCTGGAAGAGCTTTCGTCTAATATGGAGGTGCGATAATATATGGCAACGATTGAAAAATACAAGATAAACACCTTGGCGAAGGAATTAAACGTAAAGAATAAGGATTTGGTTCAGTTGCTTAGCGACCACGGTATGGCAAAGACTTCTATGTCTACCTTGGAAGAAGAAGAACTTAGCCTTATATTTGAATATGTTACACAAAAAAATCAGGTAGATATTGCCGCTTACTTTAAGTACTACGACGACAAAAAGGCTGCCGCAAAAGCAGAGGTAGAGGCAAAGAAGGCGGCTGAAGAAGCTAAGGCTGCTGAGGAAGCTGCCAAGGCCGGTGTGCCTGTTAAACCCAAGGAACAGCCTAAGAAGGGCGCGGCACCCGTTAAAAAGAAGGATAAAACACAAGTACGCCACGTTGATACAAGAGGCGGTGTTGCAGTTGACCTTTCCAAGTATGACGAAAAGCTTGAAAAGTACGACACCCGCTCTGACAAAGACAGCAAGAACGTACAGCGCATAAAGAAGAAGAACAACTTTAACAAGCAGGAAGGCAAGGGCGGCTTTAACAAGAACGAACCTAAGAAGACCCCCTTTAAGCCCAAGCCCGTTAAGCTTTGCATAGAAGTGCCCGACGAGATTACTGTGTCTGAGCTGGCTTCCAGAATGAAGACCGCGGTTGCAGAGGTTATTAAGCGTCTTATGAAAATGGGCGTTATGGCTACCGTTAACGAAACAATTGACTTTGATACCGCCTTTCTACTTTGTGACGATATGGGCATTGAGGTAACAAAGGAAGTTGTTGTTACCATAGAAGAAAAACTGTTTGACGAAAGTGTTGACACCGAAGAACAGCTTGTGCACAGAGCGCCCGTTGTTGTTGTTATGGGTCACGTTGACCACGGTAAGACCTCCCTTTTGGATGCCATACGTAACACCAACGTTACCAGCGGCGAAGCAGGCGGTATAACCCAGCACATCGGTGCATACAGCGTTTCCATCAACGGCGAAGATATAACTTTCCTTGACACCCCCGGCCACGCCGCGTTTACCGCAATGCGTGCAAGAGGTGCCAATATAACTGACATAGCCGTGCTTGTTGTTGCGGCAGACGACGGCATTATGCCCCAGACCGTTGAGGCTATTAACCACGCCAAGGCGGCAGGTGTATCCATTGTTGTAGCTATAAACAAGATGGATAAGCCCACTGCCAACCCCGACAATGTAAAGAACGCCCTTGTTCAGTATGAGCTTG
Organism: Clostridia bacterium; assembly: GCA_017397955.1. Classification (GTDB taxonomy): domain Bacteria; phylum Bacillota; class Clostridia; order Oscillospirales; family CAG-382; genus SIG636. Next base: position 92,473 of record JAFQHL010000045.1, on the reverse strand, counting down.
TGCCCGAAGAATGGGGCGGCGACGTTATTTGCGTTCCCGTTTCCGCAATGAAGCGCACAGGTATAGAAGACCTTTTGGAAATGATTTTGCTTAACGCCGAGGTTATGGACCTTAAAGCCAACCCCAACAGGGCGGCAAAGGGCGTTGTAATAGAAGCGCGTTTGGACAAGGGCAGAGGCACCGTTGCGTCCCTGCTGGTTCAGAACGGCACATTGAAGCATGGCGACATTGTTATTGCAGGCACCTCTGTAGGCAGAGTAAGAGTTATGCTTAACGACAAAGGTCAGCGCATCACGGAAGCAGGTCCCTCCTGCCCTGTTGAAATTACAGGTCTTTCCGAAGTACCCGACGCAGGCGATGTATTCTATGCCGTTAAGGACGAAAAAATGGCAAGAGAACTGGTTGAAAAGCGCAAGCAGGAAAAGAAGGATGCGGAATTCAGCCGTAATGCCAAAGTTAACCTTGACGATTTGTTCAGCCAGATTAACGACGGTGTTAAGGAGCTTAATATTATAGTTAAGGCTGACGTACAAGGCTCTGCCGAAGCAGTTAAAGCAAGTCTTGAAAAGCTTTCAAACGAAGAAGTTAAGGTTAGAGTTATACACACAGGCGTTGGCGGCATAAGCGATAACGACGTTATGCTTGCAGATGCTTCCAATGCTATCATAATCGGCTTTAATATAAGACCCGATAAGTCTGCCCTTTCCTCTGCTGATGAAAAGAATGTAGATATACGCACATACCGTATTATTTACGAATGTATTGAAGAGGTTGAGGCGGCAATGAAGGGTATGCTTGCGCCCAAGTTTAAGGAAGTTATACTTGGTCGTGCCGAGGTTAGACAGACTATACACGTACCCAATGTTGGCACTATCGCCGGCTCTTATGTTCAGGACGGTAAGATTACAAGGAACGCGTTTATACGCGTTGTGCGCGACAGCGTTGTTATATTTGAGGATAAAATTTCCTCCCTGCGCCGCTTTAAGGATGACGTTAAAGAGGTTGCACAGAACTTTGAGTGCGGCGTAGGTCTTGAAAAGTTTAACGATATTAAGGTTGGCGACGTTCTTGAAGCGTTTGTTATGGAGGAAGTAAAGGCTTAATGGCACACAGGATTGACAGAATTAACGAAAGCGTTGCAAGAGAACTTACGGATATCCTTCGTAACGTTAAAGATCCCCGTGTGGCAGGTGCTTTTATAAGCGTTACGGGCGTTGATGTTTCGGCAGACCTTTCCTTTGCAAAGATTTATTACAGCGTTTTGGGGCAAAGCGACCCCAAGCTGGCAAAGGGGCTTGTTTCTGCAAGCGGTTATATAAGGGGAGAGTTGGCATCAAGGCTTAACCTGAGAACAACACCCAAGCTAAACTTTATTAAGGATGATACCGCAGAGAGAGCTATGCGTATCTCCGGCATCCTTAAGGATATTGAGTACACTACTCCTTTGGAGGACGACGATGAATAACATTGGTTACAAAGAGGCTGCTGCGTTCCTTTTGGAACGCGACGGCTTCGTCGTTTTTACCCACGGTAATCCCGATGGTGACACCGTAGGCTCGGCGGTGGCCTTGGTTCGCTGCCTGCGCGCCTTGGGTAAAAATGCTGTGGCTGTATGCGCCGACCCTATACCGCAAAAGCTTATGCCCCTTGTAAAGGACGGCGTTTTTGCAGAAGCGTTACCCGAAAATATAGAAACCGCAATATCGGTGGACGTGGCTTCTGCCGCTATGCTTGGCGGTTTTGAAAAGCTGTGCGACAAGCTGACATTTGAGCTTGCCATAGACCATCACAAGGTAAGCACCCTGCCCTGCAAACGCAGACTTTTAAAGGCGGATTACATTGCCAACGGAGAGATAATATACGAGCTTATGATGTGTTTAGGCGTACAGCCCGATAAGGATATTGCAGAGGCGCTTTATACCGCCATCTGCTCTGACAGCGGCGGCTTTAGATACAGCAACACCCGCCCCGAAACCTACGAATACGCAGGTGCGCTTTTAAGAACGGGGATTGATTTTGCTGAGATAAACAGAAGGCTGTTTGAGCAAAAAACACCCACGCAAATAGACCTGGAAAAAGCGGCTTACGCCTCATTAAAGCTTTATTATGGCGGAAAGCTTGCGGTAGTAGCCATAAGTAAGGAGCAGGCAGAGAACATTGGTGCCGCGGACAGCGATTTTGATGTTATTAACCAAATACCCCGCCAGATACTTGGTGTGGAGGTCTCTGCAGTAGTGCGCCACAAAGGTGACGGCGTAAAGGTATCCCTGCGCTCTAACGAATACTTTGACGTGGCAGAGCTTGCAAAAAGTTACGGCGGCGGCGGACACACCCACGCGGCGGGATACAAGTACGGCGGTGAAGTTGCCCGAGCAGCAGAGTGCTTAGTTAAAAATTTGGACGGTAAATTATAGTATTATGGATGTAAGCGGTATACTAATTATAAACAAGCCCGCAGGCGTAAGCAGTCATAGGATTGTTAATATTGTGCGGCGAATATACGGAATTAAAACCGTAGGACACGCGGGGACTCTTGACCCTATGGCAACAGGTGTTTTACCCGTACTTATAGGGCGCGCCGTTAAGGCTTGCGAGTATATGCAAGACCACGACAAAAGCTATTTTGCAGGCGTAAAGCTGGGTGTTTGTACGGACAGCGGTGATACAACAGGTACGGTTATTAAAGAATTTGACGGTGAACTGCCTGACTTTGATGCTTTTTCTGAAGCGGCAAATAGCTTTGTCGGTGAAAATATGCAGGTGCCTCCTATGTACTCTGCCCTAAAGGTTGGCGGTGTTAAGCTGGTTGACCTTGCACGCAAGGGCATAGAGGTGGAACGCAAAGCGCGTAAGGTTAATATATATTCCGTGTTGCCCAGCGAAAAAGACGGTGTTTTTTACATAGAGGTTGACTGCTCTAAGGGCACCTATATACGTACCTTATGCGAAGACATAGGCGAAAAGCTTGGTTGTGGGGCGTGTATGTGCTCCCTTGAAAGGCGGCGTGTGGGCGATTACCGCATAGAAAACGCACATACCACCGAAGAACTTGAGATAATGAGTCCGGAAGCTCTTTCTGCGTTGCTTATTCCCGTAGAAACCGTTTTTGCGGAGTATCCAAAGATTGTGTTGCCTGAGTTTTATTCCAAATTATTTAAAAACGGTTGCGAAATTTACTGCAAGAAGATTAAAATGCAGGAAATTGCCTTAGAAAGCGAAGGACTTTTGCTTAGAGTTTACGACAAAAACGGGTTTATTGCCTTTGGTGAAACAGCAATGTTTGACAAAGGGCTTGCGGTAAGAGCAAAGAAAATGTTTTTTAACTGAGATAAAGCTCCTGCTTTTTATGAAAAAAATCAGGGGCTTTCATTTTGTGTTAACAATGGACTGCTATATTCTAATAAAAGGGAAAGGAGGCAATGCTTATGCGAATACTTGTTGCCGATGACGAAAAGGATTTAAACGCGGTTGTAAGCCGTAGGTTATCTGTGGAAAATTTTTCTGTTGACAGCTGTTATGATGGTGAATCGGCAATTGATTATCTTTCCTTTGCGGAATACGATGCGGTAGTTTTAGATATTATGATGCCGAAGGTTTCCGGTCTTAATGTGCTTACATGGATGAGAGAGCGTAATATTAACACGCCTGTTTTACTTTTGACTGCCAAAGATGCGGTAAGCGACCGCGTGGAAGGTCTTAATGCCGGTGCCGACGACTATTTGATAAAGCCATTTTCTTTGGATGAGCTGATTGCAAGACTGCACGCCATAACCAGAAGAAAAGGTGGAATTGCCACAAACGTACTGACGGTGGGCGACCTTGTAATTAACATAAATACCCACAGCGTTACCCGCGGCGGCAAAGAAATAAGCTTATCCTCCAAAGAGTTTTCAATACTTGAATTTTTAGTTAAAAACAAGGGCAATGTGCTTTCCAGAGAAAAAATTGAAGAGCATATATGGAACTATGATTATGAGGGCGGTAGTAACGTTATAGACGTTTATATTAGTTATTTAAGGAAAAAGATAGACGGTGACAACGCTGCAAAGCTTATACAAACCATACGCGGCGTTGGATATATTATTAAGGACGACACTTTATGAAACACTTTAGCATAAAATTGAAGATAACCCTGTACATAGCGTGTATCCTTTCTGCTTTTGCCGTAGCAATGATGATGATTACCGTCAATTTTGCTCGCACCTCATCCGTGCATCAGCTTAAAGACACCCTGCGTGAAGAGGTTAACAGCCTTTACGACAAATTCTATTTTGAAGCCGATGATACCATACCCCCGGATAAAGAGCCACCTTACGGCGGCGGGCACGGAAAACAGCCGGAATTGCAAGAGCCGCCTGAGAACGCGCCTGACAGAGGCAAGGGACCGCATAAATACACACTTATATACCCCACGGACGTGAAATACGAAAACCGCGGTGTTAATCTGTATATAGTATCTGATTTGTCAACAGAAACGACTACCAATTCAGAAAATTTAACAGAAGGTGCATTACCCGCAGTCTTGGAATTTAATACCGAATGGAAAACAGATGAGGTATTTGCACAAAACGGACACTATATTTTTGTGCGTTTTGTGGACGATCCAATAATAAGCAATAAGGGTGTATGGGTTTGCGGTGCCGTAGATGCTTCCGACACCCGTACCGCGGCATACAACACCACACGTCTTGTCTTAATACAAATCCCCTTTGTTATTCTGATAGCGACGGTGCTAAGCTATTTTGTAACAAAACGTGCCTTTAAACCCGTATTAAAGATTACAGAGGCGGCGGCAACTATAGCCTCAAGCAACGACTTATCTCAAAGGCTTAATATGGGCAACGGCAAAGACGAGATAAGCACCCTGGCTTCTACCTTCAATGGAATGCTTGATGCAATAGAAGCCAATTTTGAAAAGGAGAAACAGTTTACAACCGATGCTTCTCATGAGCTTAGAACACCTGTAGCGGTTATTATGGCGCAAAGTGAATTTGCACTTGACTCCAAGGCAACACGGGAAGACAGGGTAGAAGCACTAAACAGCATTAACAGGCAGAGCAAAAAAATGAACAAATTGCTGGCTGAACTTTTAAATCTTGCACGTGCCGACAACAAGATTGAGGTATTGGAAAAAGAAAGATTTGACATTAGAGAGCTGGCAGAGATGGTACTGGCAGAAAAAGAGTTTGAAGCAAGAGCAAAAAGCATAAGTCTTGTTTTGGAGACAGAAAACGCCGTTTTTGTACGCGCCGACCAAACCCAGATAATGCGTGTGTTTATAAACCTTGTAAGCAATGCTATTAAATACGGCAAAGAAGGCGGCAATGTTTTTGTAAGCATAGAAGAAAAAGAAGGCGGGCACGTCCTTTGCAAGGTTAAGGACGATGGCATAGGCATTTCTTCCGAAGACATTAAGCATATTTGGAACAGGTTTTACCGAGTAGATGGAGCAAGGACGGCAGACAATAACGGCAGTATGGGCTTGGGGCTTCCTATGGTAAAGGTTATTGTAGAAGCACACGGAGGTACTGTTAACGTAGAAAGCGTACTTGGTGAAGGCTCTGTCTTTAGTTTTTACATTTAATATTTAAGTAAATAAACGAAGTCAAAAACGACTTCGTTTATTTTTTTATTTGTCAGACTTTGCGCCTTTTCGACAGCCAAAAAATGGTAATATTGATAAAAGCAACAACAAAGGAGGGAAGCATATTGAATATTGCAGAAAAATTAGGGTTGAAAAAGCCGATTTTACCGTCCTTAAGCTATATCCCCATAAACAAGCTTACGGCAAATCCATTGCAACCGCGCAAGTATTTTTCGGAAGAAGAAATTGATAGCCTGGCACACAGCATTAAAACCAACGGGGTACTGCAACCGCTTTGCGTGCGACTTAGGGAAGATGTACCAACAGTATCAATCAACGGTCAAATTGTAAAGGCGGAGGCAACATACGAAATAATAGCGGGAGAGCGGCGTTTTAGGGCGGCTAAACGGGCTGGGTTGGACAAGCTACCCTGTATCATAATGAATGCCACCGCGGGAGACAGCGCAAAAATCGCCTTAGCAGAAAACATATATCGCTGTGACCTTAGCTTTTTTGAACAAGCGGGGGCAATGCAAAACATAATGATTGTTTGCGGACTTAACCAAACGGAGCTGGCGGAAAGCTTAGGGATGCGGCAATCCACCGTTGCCAACAAGCTAAGACTTTTGAGGTTTAGCGATGAAGAACGAAGAATTATTATTGATTGCAATTTTTCAGAAAGACTGTGCCGCGTATTCTTGAGGATAGAAAACGCAACGGCGCGACTTAAGCTGTTAAAAAGCGCAGAAGCGCACGGGTGGAGCCATACGGAATGCGAAAAGCAAGTTGATGCCTATCTTAACGGAGCCGTAAAGCAGGTACAAAAATGCGCTCACCGACGAACGGTAAGCGCACTTAGTGACATAAGATTTTTTATGAACAGCGTGGAAAAAGCCATAGGTCTTGCCGCTGCCGCAGGCTTTGAGGTAGAGCGCACCGACAACGATCTTGGTGACTTTTACGAGCTGCACCTTGTTATACCCAAGGCGCGCCGCAAATGCCAATAAGCTATTTAAGCAAAGCTTTTTCGTATTCTGCCGTGGCAAGATTATGGAAAACACGGCGGAACCGCATAAGACGGTCGGAATTACGGGTGAAGTGCACGCGATTTGTAAGAAGTACGGCAAACATACCGTTATCGCCGTGAACATATATAGATGTACCTGTGTAGCCGTTATGACCAAAGGAGCCGCCGGGGAAAAGATCGCCCATTGCGCTTAGGGTATTGGTGCGCTTAACAACAAAACCAAGCCCCCTACCCTCTCCGGGTACGGCGGTGGTAAGGTCGGTCTTTGCCAGATTCATAAGAGAAGGTGAAATAAAAACGCCGTTATCGGTCATACCGTTACGGGCAAGCATTGTTGCAAACTTTGCACAGTCATCTACGGTAGAAAAGATGCCTGCGTTTGCACTTATCCCCTCAAGGAAGCAAGCGTTTTCGTCATGTACTATGCCCTTTTTGTATGCCTTTAATCTTTCGCAGTACTCGGTTACGGCGATATCTGTATAGCCCTTATCAAGAGGACGGTAGCAGGTATTTGTCATACCCAAAGGCTTAAACACAAGCTCGTCTGCCAGCACGTCAAGCGGTTTGCCGCCAACTCTTTCCAGTATCTTACCAAGCAAGATATAACCCATACAGGTATACTCTACCTTTGTGCCGGTAGGTGTGGAAAGCGGCATATCCAAAACTATCTGCGCCGCCTCAGAGGGTGCTCTTCCATCGTTTTCCAACAGAAAATGTGCACGAATACCGCTGGTGTGGGTAAGCAGATGACGGATTTCTATATCTTTCTTATCCTCAGGCACGGAGATGAAGCGACTTATGCTGTCATACAGTGCGATCTTGCCCATATCTATCATACGGAATGCAACCATAGTGGTGGACAAAATCTTTGTGCAGGAAGCCATATCATAAAGGGTGTTTTCGGTTACGGGTATGTAATCACCCGTAAACTCCTTAGGCTCCTTGTCAAAGCAGGGATTATCGTCGTTAAACAGAGATGCGGCGCCGTAATGCGCCTTGTAGAACACCCCGTCTTTATCGCCGATGGCAAGGGATGCACCGGGGAATGTGCGGTTTTCAAGTTCTATGGCTATAGCGTCGTCTATTGCCTTACTGTTAAAGTTTTTTACTGCCATAACATATCTCCTTTACTGTTCGCCCGCTTTAAGCTTTTCTGCTCTGTCTGCGGTAATAAGAGCATCAACCATTTCGTCTATTCTGCCGTTTACAAAGTTTTCCAGGGAGTAAATGGTCATACCTATTCTATGGTCGGTAACTCTACCCTGCGGATAATTATAGGTGCGTATGCGCTCGCTGCGGTCACCCGTACCTATTTGTGACTGACGCTCGCTTGCAAGGCTTTCCGCCTTCTTACGCTGTTCCATATCGTAAAGGCGAGACTTCATTACCTTAAGCGCCTTGTCCTTGTTCTTTATCTGGCTACGCTCATCTTGGCAGTCAACAACTATGCCCGTAGGAATATGGATTATACGTATTGCCGACTCTGTCTTGTTAACGTGCTGACCGCCTGCACCTGCACTGCGGTGACGGGTAATCTCAAGCTCGTCCATATTGAGCTGGAAGTCAACATCTTCGGTTTCGGGAAGCACGGCAACGGTGGCGGTAGAAGTCTGTATTCTGCCCTGACTTTCCGTTTCGGGCACACGCTGTACACGGTGAACACCGCTTTCAAATTTGAAACGACTGTAGGCACCCGCACCTTCTACCATAAATGACACTTCCTTAAAGCCGCCAAGCTCCGTTTCGTTGGCGTTTACAAGCTCACACTTAAAGCCGGAGGCTTCCGCATACATGGTATACATACGATAAAGCACGCCCGCAAAAAGCGCCGCTTCCTCTCCGCCTGCGCCGGAGCGTATTTCTATAATAACGTTCTTGTCATCGTTAGGGTCCTTGGGCAGAAGAAGAATGCGAAGTTCTTCCGTTATGCGCTCCATAGCTTCTTTGTTAACGGCGTATTCTTCCTGTGCCAGCTCTTTCATTTCAGGGTCACTGTCGGACATCATCTCCTCAGCTTCCTCAAACGCGGTTTGCGCCGCCTTGTACTCACGGTACTTGGTAACCACTTCTTCAAGAGATTTATACTCCTTCATTATAGCGGTATAATTATCTATATTGCTGACAACGGCGGGGTCGGAAAGGCTTTCTTCCAAGCCTTCAAATTTCTTTTCTATCTCCGCAAGTTTGTTAAGCATATTTTTCTCCTATCAATATTATTAGTTCTACCCCTTAATGTTTGTACATAAAAATGAAACAAAAAGGAAAGGAAAGCATAAGTTATGAAACAGAATTTATATCTGCCTGAAGGACAGATTGTAAACAGCACCGCAAACAGGATTGCTACTGCCAACGCCGAAGGCTTGGAAAGAGCATTTATCGACGGAACCATACTGGAAGGGGTTTGCATCCTTTGCGACAGCGAGCGTAATTTACACGTGCGTGTAGGCAAATACACAGGTATTATTCCCCACAGCGAATGTGTTTATATGCGTGAGGGGGAACGCCCCAAGGATATTGCCATAATCAGCCGCGTTGGTAAGCCCGTTTGCTTTAAAATTATAGAATTACGGCACGACGGTAATGAACTGCGTCTGATACTTTCACGCCGCTTGGCACAACTGGAAGCGATGCTTGCATATATTGACAAGCTTATGCCGGGTGACGTTATACCCGCAAGGGTTACGCACCTTGAATCCTTCGGTGCCTTTGCAGACGTAAGCTGTGGTATTGTATCCCTACTGCCCATAGACACTCTATCCGTATCGCGCATCGCCCATCCAAAAGACAGAATGTATACAGGGCAAGACATACGTGTTGTTGTAAAAGCCGTGGACAGCGAAAGCGGACGTATTAGCCTATCACACCGCGAGCTGCTTGGCACTTGGCAGGAGAATGCACAGCTTTACTGTGCAGGGCAGACTGCCGCGGGGATTATACGCAGCATTGAAAGCTACGGCGTATTTGTAGAGCTTACGCCAAACCTTGCAGGACTTGCCGAATACCGCGAGGGCGCAGAGGTTGGAAAAAGCGCCGCAGTTTATATAAAAAGCATTATCAAGGACAAAATGAAGGTTAAGCTGGTTATAATAGACACTTATCCCTCAGAAGGACAGCCACTGCCCATGAATTACTTTATCAAGCAGGGGCATATCGACTATTGGCGATACTCCCCTGCTGAATGTGACAAGCTGGTGGAAAGCTATTTTGCTTAATACTTGCGGTAGTAGTTGATAAGGCAACCCTCAAGAATTATACGCTTTTCATCAAGGGTAAGTGCAGGTAATTTAAGGGTGGTTTCGGTAACGATGCCGCCCTTTATTACATAAGCCTTTATCTCCTTATCCTCTGCATCAATGGCACTGCGGATACCTTTAACCAGTATATAATCACCGCAGGCAAAATCTTCTGCACGGTCGGTGGTAAAAGGAACCATACCCCAGTTGATAAGGTTGCTTCTGTAACGCTTGGTAGCGTATTCAACAGCAATATTGGCTCCGCCGCCAAGAACACGCTGGCAGGATGCCGCCTGCTCTCTTGCAGAGCCGTCGCCGGGCTTGTTGGCGTATACAAGGCTTGCTATGCCTGTAGCGACTTTATCAAGTGCAAGACCTGCTTTTTCTGCCGCCGCATATACTGCGCCAAGCTCGTCAAGTACCTTTACAGGGTCGTCGCCTGCAAGTCTTGCCTTTTCGGCTGTACGGATTTCCTTTGCTCTGCCCACATATTCGGGAACTTTTCTGGAAAGAGCAAACTGAGAAAGTCTCTCAGGGTTGGAGCGATAAGAGGAAGTCTCACCTGAAGGGATAAGCTCATCGGTGGTGGTAACGGGGTCTGTAATATAAGCCGCTACCTTGTAAAGCATATCTTCAGGAAGTGCTTCTATCTTGGGCCAATCCGCAATATTGGGACCGTAAACCAAATCGCTTGCGGAATCCGCCTTGCCAAAGCCTGCATAAACGCGGCTTGCGTAAGCAGAATCATCGTAATTATATTCCGGTACATTGTCATCGTAATCAACATCGCTTGCGGAGGTGAGCACGCCGCCCATCTTTGCGCTTGCCGCAATGGAGCGTGCATCCATAAGTGCAACGGAGGAAATTTGACCTTCGCCGGGCTTGCTACCCTCGCGGTTGGGGAAGTTACGGGTGCTGTGACGTATGCTGAGTGCGCCGTTTGCGGGTACGTCGCCTGCACCGAAGCAAGGACCGCAGAATGCGGTCTTTATAACCGCGCCACATTCTGCCAAGGTCTTAAGTGCACCGGAGCGCATCATCTCAAAGTACACGGGCTGGCTTGCCGGGTAAACGGAAAGGGAGAACGCACCGCTGCCCGTATTGGCACCCTTGAGGATTTGGGAAGCCGCCCAAATATTTTCATAGATGCCGCCTGCACAGCCTGCGATAACGCCCTGCTGTACATTAAGCTTGCCGTCTACCAGCTTATCGGTAAGGCTGAATTTAACTCTGCCGCCAAACAGCTCTTCCGCGCTCTTTTCGCTTTCTCTGAGGATATCTGCAGGGTTAGCGTTGAGCTCCTTAATGCTGTAAACATTAGCGGGATGGAAGGGCAAAGCTATCATAGGCTCTACCGTGGAGAGGTCAAGGTCTATTATTCCGTCATAGTATGCGGGTTTTTCTATCTTCAGCTCTTTATACTGGTCTGCTCTGCCGTGCTTTGCAAGGTATTCTTTAACCTTACCGTCTGTTTCCCAAACGGTGGAAAGGCAGGTGGTCTCGGTAGTCATAACATCAATACCGTTACGGTAATCAACGCTGAGAGAAGCAATACCGTCGCCTACAAATTCCATTACCTTGTTCTTTACAAATCCGTTTTTAAAAACCTTGCCGATTATTGCAAGTGCTATATCCTGAGGGCCTACGCCGTGGCGCGGACTGCCGGAAAGAACAACCGCAACCTTTTCGGGGCGGTCGATATCGTAGGTGCGGCAAAGCAGCTGTTTTACAAGCTCGGGGCCGCCTTCACCGATTGCCATACAGCCGAGTGCACCGTAACGGGTGTGGCTGTCAGAGCCCAGAATCATCTTGCCGGGGGCGGCAAAGCATTCACGCATATACTGATGTATAACGGCGATATGGGCAGGTACAAAGATGCCGCCGTACTTTTTAGCCGCGCTGAGACCGAAAACATGGTCATCCTCGTTTATAGTGCCGCCAACAGCACAAAGGCTGTTGTGGCAGTTTGTAAGCACATAGGGAACGGGGAACTTTTCAAGCCCGCCTGCTCTTGCTGTCTGGATTATGCCCACATAGGTTATATCGTGGGAAGCCATGGCGTCAAAGCTTATTCTAAGCTTGTCCTCGTTTCCTTTGTTATGGTCACTGAGTATGCGGTAGGATAGGGTGTTTTGTTCTGCGTTTTCTGCAGAAAGACCTGTTGCGGCTGTAACTTCTTCCTTGTTGGCGTATATTCTGCCGCCGTAATAATAGCCCTTATTTATCAAATTCATATTATATTCCCCCTTAAATTACAAAGTCAAATTCTATGCCGTATATCTCTACGGTGTCGCCATCCTGAATGCCTGCTTTTTCAAGGGCTTCAATAACGCCGCTGTTTTTAAGCACGCGCTGGAAGAACATAAGGGATTCGCGGTCGTCAAAGTTTACGCCGCCGCAAACGCGCTTAATCCATTCGCCTTCCACATGGTAAACACCGTCTTCTATCTTAATATCAACACTTCGGTCGGTGTAATCTATTTCCGCCTCTTCGGTAATCTCGCTCTCATAGGTAGTAAGCGGCGGCAAGGTCTCAAGCAGTTCGGAAACATAGCGCATCAACTCATCTATCCCCTGCCCTGTCAGACCCGACATCAAAAACAGCTTTTGCCCTTTGCGGCTTGCATACCGTTTTATTTTGGTGAGCGTTTCCTTATCATAGCCCGTATCTATCTTGTTGCCCACAAGTATCTGAGGGCGTGTAGCAAGGTCGGGACTGTATTTCTTCAGCTCTGCGTTTATCTTTTTTATATCCTCCAGCGGATCTTCACGCTCGGAGGCGGAAAGGTCAAATATATGCAATATCAGCCTGCAACGGTCGATATGCCTCAAAAAATCGTGACCGAGTCCCAATCCCTCGGACGCGCCCTCGATAAGACCGGGAATATCCGCTACCACAAAATCTTTTTCATATATACGCACAACGCCCAGATTAGGCGCAAGGGTGGTGAAATGGTAGTTTGCCACCTTGGGGTTTGCCGCAGAAATCTTTGAAAGAAGGGTGGACTTGCCCACGTTGGGAAAGCCTGCCAAGCCAACATCCGCAAGCATCTTCAGCTCAAGAGTCAGCTCTTTGTACTCGCCCTCGTAGCCGTTCTTTGCAAAGCGAGGTGCCTGTCTTGTGGCGGTGGCAAAATGAGTGTTGCCCCAACCGCCTCTGCCGCCCTTCGCAGCAATATAAGGCTGACCGTCGGACATATCATGGATAACCTTGCCTGTATTGGTATCCTTTATTACAGTACCTCTGGGCACGGGAAGGTGCAAATCAGAGCCGCTTTTGCCCGCAAACTTCCTGCCCTGACCGTTGTCACCGTCGGGCGCTTTAAACTTGCGACGGTTTTTATAGTCAAGCAGAGTATTTGTACCTTCATCAACCACAAACACCACATTGCCGCCTTTGCCGCCGTCGCCGCCGTCGGGACCGCCTTTGGCAACATATTTTTCTCTGCGGAAGGAAACGGCTCCGTCGCCGCCCTTGCCCGCTTTTATTGTTATTGCGACTTTATCTATCATAGGGCAAAACCTCCAAACTTTGGGTAATATATGCCGACAAAAAAACAAAAGGAGCTTAGTCGGGGTATGTTTAACAAGCCCGATAAACTCCTTTTACCGTTTAAATTGCTATTTTGCGGCAGCTTCAGCGTAAATGCTAACCTTTTTCCTGCCGTTCTTCATAGGCTCAAACTTAACAACGCCGTCAGACAAAGCGAAAAGTGTATCGTCCTTGCCGATGCCTACGTTTGTGCCGGGGTGGATTTTGGTGCCGCGCTGACGAACAAGAATGTTGCCTGCGAGAACGAACTGACCGTCTGCTCTCTTAGCGCCAAGACGCTTAGACTCGGAATCTCTGCCGTTCTTAGTGGAACCAACGCCCTTTTTATGTGCAAAAAACTGTATGGATATTCTAAGCATTTCAACTACTCCTTTACAAGAATATTTTGCGGATAGTCTACCGACAATGCCACAAGCTCTTGCTTGAAAGCACCGATAATATTGCTTGCGGTGGGGCTTGCTTCCTTTACGGAAAGCTGTATTATGCCCTTTTTTTCGTCAACCGTTACCGACGACTTTATACCGAAAGCGTTTTCGATTAAATTAACCGTCAGCATTGTCATTGCGCTGACAGCGGCACAGACTATATCCTGACCCGCGGGTGCATAACCTGCGTGCCCCTGTACCTTAAAGCCGGTGTATTCCGCACCGCGCCTGAAAAATGACGCCGTTACCATAAACTTATGCTATGGAAACTATCTGAAGCTTTGTATAAGGCTGTCTGTGACCAATACGCTTCTTTTCGTTCTTCTTGGACTTGTAGCGCATAATGTGAAGTTTCTTACCCTTGCCGTTCTTAACAACGTTAGCGGTAACCTTGCAAGCTACTGTGGGAGTACCTGCTACGAAACCATTTGCGCCGGAAAATGCAAGTACCTTGTCGAAGGTATAGGTTGCGCCTTCTTCAATGTCAAGCTTTTCAACATAGATGATGTCGCCTTCGCTGACTTTGTACTGCTTCCCGCCTGTTTCAATAATTGCAAACACGAAAAGCACCTACCTTTCTTTTATGTCTCGCTGTCCGAGGGCGGTGCTGAAAAACGGCACACTTAAAAAGCCCACTACACGCGGCACTAGCAAGTGTAACACAAAAATACCGCTGTGTCAATAGTTTTTTTGCTTTTTTACACTAAATGTATATAACGATGAAAAAGAGGGGCGAAAATTATCGCCCCTCAGACCGCTGACAAAGGCACAGAACACGAAAAAAGAAAATACGGTTACGATAAAGTGAAAATTTCGGGGAAAATTTCCCCGAAATTTTTGTATGTTTTCATATTTTTCGTTCAAAACGAACCTCGGCTCACAGTACTCAGTACAGTTCTCGCCTCGGTTCGTTTCGTCTGCACTCTTTCTCAGCAGTCTGCCAAGCTGATGACAAGGTTTGTCATCAGCTTGAGGGGCGAAAATTATCGCCCCTGTAAACATTATAACTGTTTAGATTTCTACGCTCCATCCGAATTCGTCTTTAATCTTACCCCACTGGATTCCTGTAAGGGTATCGTAAAGCTTCTGAGAGAGCGCGCCGATTTTGCCTTCGTTGATAACTATCTTCTTGCCTTCAACATTAAGCTCACCCATAGGAGAGATAACTGCTGCGGTACCGCTGCCAAACGCTTCTTCAAGTTTGCCTGCTTCTGCTGCCGCAACAACTTCCTTAATGGAAAGCCTTCTTTCGCTGACCTTAACGCCCATGGAGCGTGCAAGATTTATAACAGAATCTCTGGTAACGCCGGGGAGGATGTTACCTTCCAGCTGAGGCGTGATAAGCTCACCGTCGATAAGGAAGAACACGTTCATTGCGCCAACTTCGTCAATATATTCATGATGAATACCATCAAGCCACAAAACCTGAGTATAGCCAAGCTTTTCAGCCTTTTCCTGTGCGCGGAGGGAAGCCGCATAGTTACCGCCTGTCTTTGCAAAACCTGTACCGCCCTTAACAGCGCGTACATATTCATCTTCTACATATATTTTAACAGGGTTCATACCTTCTGCATAGTATGCACCAACGGGGGAAAGTATTATGCAGAACAAATAGCTTGCGGAGGGATGTACACCGAGGAAGGGGTCGGTCGCTATGATAAAGGGGCGGATGTAAAGGGATTTGCCGTCATCAACGGGAATCCAATCCTCGTCAACCTTAATGAGCTCTTTAATAGCCTTAAGGGTAAATTCGGGATCAACCTGAGGAATACAAAGTCTTTCGTTAGTATTATTCATACGCTCTATGTTCTTCATAGGGCGGAAAAGAAGGTTTCTGCCGTCGGGAGACTTATAAGCCTTCATACCCTCAAACATTTCCTGCGCGTAATGGAAAACCGCGCAAGCGGGAGAGAGAGAAATATTTGCAAAAGGAACTATACGAGGGTCATGCCAACCCTGTTCCTTATTGTAGTCCATAAGAAACATATGGTCTGTAAAATGCTTACCGAAGCCAAGCTTGTTCCAATCGGGCTTAGCTTTTGGTGTAGTGGTACGTGTAATTGTAATGTTCATAAACACATTCTCCTTAAACATTTAATCCAATATCGGGTTAATTATAATACTTTTATCTCCGTCTTGCAACAGTTTTTTTAAATTTTCCTGCATTATTAGCCGGGAAACCACGAAACAAAAGCTGATATACATAAAAAATTACACTGTTTGTAACACATTGTTCATTTTTGTGTTGTATTATTTTTGTAATTAAATTGGAGAGTTTTTGTATTTTGGAAGCATTTATTAAAGCGTATCGACAGCGCTTAACGGCTGTGGTGCTTGCTTTGCTTGCTGTGCTTTGTTTTGTTACCGCTTGCGGCGGTGGTGAAAAAGCAGAACTTTCTGAGGAGCAATCTGCGGTTGCGGATTCTTCAGCTAAAGAACAGCAAAAGGCGGGTTACGGCGTTTATGTGGACGATGCTTTTGTGGCGGCACTTGATAATATTGAGGGCGCAAAAAAGGCAATAGACGACATTACCGCAGCACTTGTCGATGTTTACGGTGCGCCCGACGGGTTGCACAGCCTTAAAAACGACGTCCGTTTTGTTAAGGGTGATTATGACAAAACAGCTTTTACCAACACCGATGGGCTTAAGGAACTGCTTGGTGAAGTCGGCAGTGTTTACAATTTTAAGCTTGCGGATATTTACGGTAACGCAATTTCTACCAAGCTTGAATTGCTTACAACCGCATCCGAGTATCTGGACCAAGGGATTGAGTATAAAACCAACACCACTAAGACTGATGCGCTTGCCGTTGGTGAATCCGTTACGGTTATAGAGGGTAAGGAGGGCATTCTGCGCGAAGCTTACGGTCTTACGTACGTTAACGGCATGCTTACGGAAAAAGTTTTGCAAAACGCCGTTATTGTGGCTGAGCCTGTTGATGCAGTGGTTTGGGAAGGCAGCGAAAACAGTGCTTCGCTGATGGCTGTCGATGAAAAGTTTACCATCCCCTACGATGGCAGAGTTTCTTCCTGGTACGGACCGCGTTCACTGTTTGGCGGCAATTTTCACAACGGTATTGATATTATCGCCCATGTAGGCAACTGCTACGGGCACGAGATAAACGCGGCGGCAGACGGCGTGGTTGTGTTCTCCGACTGGCACAGCGGCTACGGACTTAAGGTGGTTATAGACCACGGTGACGGTCTTTCTACCCTTTACGCCCATTGCAGTAAATCCTTGGTTTCTGTCGGCGATATTGTTTTAAAAGGTCAGCCCGTTGCGCTTATTGGTACCACGGGCAGAGTTACGGGTCCTCATCTGCACTTTGGCGTAATGCAAGACGGTGTAGAGGTTAACCCTGAGCCTTATATTGATTGGAGTACCTATAACGGTTCCAAATAAATATCAATAGTTTTCCATATATTTTTAAGGAGGGAAAATAATGTTTAAAAACGAGTATTTGCAAAAGGTTTATGCCGACGTTGAAAAGAGAAGCGTTGGTGAGAAGGAGTTCCTTCAGGCAGTTAGAGAGGTTCTTGAGTCTTTGGAGCCTGTTATTGAAAAGCGCCCTGATTTGGTTAAGGCAGGTATCCTTGAACGCCTTGTAGAGCCTGAAAGATTTATCCAGTTCCGTGTTAGCTGGGTTGACGACAACGGCAACGTACAGGTTAACAGAGGTTACAGAGTTCAGTACAACTCCGCTATCGGTCCTTACAAGGGCGGCATAAGATTCCATCCCTCCGTTAACGCTTCCGTTATCAAGTTCCTTGGCTTTGAACAGATATTTAAGAACTCTCTTACCGGTCTTCCTATGGGCGGCGGTAAGGGCGGCAGTGACTTTGACCCCAAGGGTAAGAGCGATAACGAAATTATGCGTTTCTGCCAAAGCTTCATGACAGAGCTTGCTAAGCACATCGGTGCTGATACTGACGTTCCCGCAGGCGATATCGGCGTTGGTGCCCGTGAAATCGGCTTTATGTTCGGTCAGTACAAGAGACTTCGCAACGAGTTTACCGGCGTTCTTACAGGCAAGGGCATTCCTTACGGCGGCTCTCTTGCAAGAAAAGAAGCTACAGGCTTTGGTCTTTGCTATTTCACCAACGAAATGCTTAAGGCTGCAGGCGACAGCTTTGAAGGTAAGAAGGTTGTTATCTCCGGCTCCGGCAACGTTGCTATCTACGCTTGTCAGAAGGCTACCCAGCTTGGCGGCAAGGTTATAGCTATGTGTGACTCCGCAGGCTATGTTGTTGACGAAAACGGCATCAACCTGGATGTTCTCAAGCAGATTAAAGAAGTTGAACGCGCAAGAATTAAGGAATACGCTGCAAGAGTAGAGGGCGCTAAGTACTTTGAAGGTTGCAAGGGTATTTGGACCGTTCCCTGTGACGTTGCACTTCCTTGTGCTACACAGAACGAGCTTGACGGCGAAAGTGCAAAGGCACTTGTTGCCAACGGCGTTAAATATGTTGCAGAAGGCGCAAATATGCCCAGCACTCCCGAAGCAGTTGAAGTGTTCCAGTCCGCAGGCATCCCCTTCGGTCCCGCAAAGGCTGCAAACGCAGGCGGCGTAGCTACCAGCGGCTTGGAAATGAGCCAGAACTCCATCCGTTTGTCCTGGAGCTTTGATGAAGTTGACGAAAAGCTTCACGGCATTATGCAGGGTATCTACAAGGCAGCTTACGAAGCATCCGTTGAATACGGCTGTACAGGCAACCTTGTAGCAGGTGCTAACATAGCAGGCTTCCTTAAGGTTGCTGAGGCTATGAAGGCTCAGGGCGTTGCTTATTAATTCTGAAAGGTAAAATTTCAGCAGAACGCAAAAATCACATTATTGATGATTTAAATGAAGGGAAGCCATATCGGCTTCCCTTTTCATATCTTTTGATGCATCCCTGTGCCCAATAAAAGTACAAACCAAAAAAACGCACCTCAACATCTAAACAAGATATTTTGTATCTAATCTGTTCAGTATTATATCTAAACTTTGGATAAAATCAATACCAGAGATACAAATTCTATAGAACTGTATAAATCGGGGGAGTGCAAGGTGGCAAAAAGTATGTTTTTAATTAAAGGCAATATTTGTGCAGATCGCGTAAGACTGGGGCGTGCCTTACAAAAGCCGCCTATGACCCAGGACGACCTTGCAAGAAAGATACAGTTTATGGGCATGGATATGACTCCGCTTATCATATCCCGCATTGAAAAGAATCAGCGCCATGTTTGCGATGCAGAGCTTAAAGTGTTGGCAAACGCTTTGGGAGTATCCATGGATTGGTTGTGCGGCGAAGGAGACGACATATAGTATCAGACATACAGTTAAGGGAAGCCAAATCGGCTTCCCTTAAACTTATTATAAATGCGAAATTACACAACTATCAGCGGGTGTAGCTGTTTGCCCTGCACCGCCGCCTCCAATGCGGCGGGGAGCTTTTCCCAATCACAGACCAAGGAGCTTGGCTTTTTAACGGGGTCGTCCTGCCTGAGGGGCACAAAATACACATTCTTTTTTTCCAGCATTGCCGCTATATTTTTTAGGTTGCCGCTTAGTGCATCGTTGGAGGCAAAGGCTATAAGCACGGGCTTTTTATTGCGCAGATGAGCTTTTACCGTCATTGTTACAACGCCGTCGGTTATACCAAGCGCCGTTTTTGCCAAGGTGTTGCCCGTACAGGGAGCCACTATAACACATTCTATGCCGCCGCTTGTTATCTGCTTTTCCGCATCGGCAACGGTTTTCACCCCTGCCCTGCCGCAAATGCCCTCTACCTCCTGTATCAAATCCCGCGCTTTGCCGAAACGGGTGTCGGTTTGCTGTACCTTCTCCGAAAACACGGGCAGGACTTCATAACCGGAAAACACCAGCTCCTGCAATTGCTCCACCGCGTTTTTGTGGGTGCAAAAAGAGCCGCAAAATGCAAAAGCTATCATAATATCCCCTCCTCCTTCATAATACTGTCTATAGCCTTTTTAATGTATTCGCCTGCGGTAACGGGGGCTACTTTCCCCGGCAAAGACAGTGCCCAAATAAGCTTTTTGCCAAGCTTTTTGGCGGCAACCGCATCTACGCCGCCGGGGTGGGTTGCCAAGTCTATTACAGGCACATCGTCACCTATTTTTTCAAGCAATGCGCTGTCCAGAATAATTTTGGGCACTGTATTGAATATCAGCTCAATTTCGGGAAGAAGCCCCGAAAGCTGTTGGTATTCCACGGTTTTAAAGCCCATAATCTCGCACACGGCGCGTTCTGTTCCGCTACGAGTAGCTATCCATATATCTGCACCGAAACCGCGAAGCAGAAAGCCAAGTGCTTTGCCCACTCTGCCAAAGCCCATTACAAGAGTCTTTGTGCCGTGAATCGTAGTGGGAAGCTCGTTCATAGCGATTGCCAACGCCCCCTCCGCAGTGGGTAAAGTATTATAAAGCTTTAGCTCCTCGCCTGCATAATAGTCACGCACTTTGTGGGTTGGGAAATTGTCGGTTTTTATCATACCGCCCAAAATCAAAGCTTCGGGCGGACATAGGGCTTCTATTTCCGCAAGCTTTGGGGCGTCCTCTGCGGCAGGGGCGTTTACATATTTTCCGTCGCGGCTTACGGGCAAGGGAAGCACTACGACGGCGGCATCACTTAAAGCACCCGCAAGCTCTGTGCTTTTGGTGGCGCCGCCTGTTTCCACACCCTCTAAAGCGTAAACGGCACACTCCCACCCTTCTTTGGCATAGGCGGCGGCTATAACTCCTTGTCTGCGGTCACCACCGATAACTGCAATTTTATTAGTAGACATAACTCCCTCCAATAACGAATTATGTTACATAATATGCCGCGGCGGCTTTTACTGTGTGCAAAGATAAAAATAAAGGCTTGACAAAAACAGAGTAGCTGTGTTATAATTCGCTTTGGACGTTGGCACACTTGATTTTTTCACTGATTAACGGGCGTAATCAACAGCTTAACTTGCCCACAATCAAAACGTCAACTTTTAAAAATTGGCATACTGCCTTGGTTTTTAGATGCTGGTATGGCGCAGGGGTAGCGCAATTGATTCGTAATCAATAGGCCGTGGGTTCAAATCCCACTACCAGCTCCAGAAAAGACCGCTTAAACACTTGATTTAAGCGGTCTTTTTTATATCCAAATTAACTTTTACCCTTTAGCATACCCTTTACATTCCAAATGTGTAATTGACCTATCCACTGTTTATTAACACAAAATACCCCCATCATAGGTTATAACAACCTATGATGGGGGATTCTTTTTCGGTCGCATTTATCGGGGGCTAACCGCCCATGGTTTCGACCAGTATATTCGTTTTAGGAGAAACCGATAAAATAATGAGGAATTACACAACATTGTTTGTATAACTCCTCATTATGTATAACTTCTCTAACTTTTAAAGCCCAGCGTCGTGCTTGAGTATCTGTGCGGCGTCGAGGCTGTTTACCATGCCGTCGCCGTTTACATCGGCGGCGGCAAGTTGCTCTTCTGTGAAAGATGCAAGCCCTGCGTCTTGCTTGAGAATCTGCGCCGCGTCGAGGCTGTTTGCTTCACCATCCCCGTTTACATCGCCGGGCACTTCTTTAAGCTTAAGGCCTAAAGCAGCGGCGATGGCACGGGCGTCCGCTTCGGCAATTGCGTCCAGGTTGTCTATTATCCACTGTGCGCCTTCAACGGTGTCGTGAAATTCGTGTTCTATAAGCACCGGTACAATACCTTTGTTCGCCGGCTCCCTCACTTCGCCAAAATTCCATTCATTATAACTCCAAGGATAAATAGCGGGCTGTACGGCTCTATTACTCTTGATGGGGCATATTGCGTTAAGCTCGGCAACAATACTGAGAGCAAGCTTTTTGGAAAGCTCGTATTTTGGGTGATAGTAAAGGCAAGCACCTTTGCCGCCGCCGCCGTTGCTATGAAGTGCTGTGTAGATATCACATCCCATTTTTTGGGCTTCTTCCGGCCTGCCCTGGTAATCACGGCTGAGCGCAAACACAGTGGCGGGTATGGGTGTAACGCCCTCGTATTTTTTTAAAGCTTCTACAAGCTTAGGTGCAAGCAGGTCCATTTGCTGCTTTTCGTTATAACCGGGTATAGCGTACTGCTTGTAATGGTTTGCAGGCGATATGTATATTTTATAGTCTTTTGTTTTCATTTTCCCTCTCCTTGTTTTCGTCGCTTTCTTTTGCGTTATCAGCTGCGCTTTCTACGTTATTCTTAAGTTTCTTTGCCGCCTTTACAAGAAAGGCCGGCATAGGTACACCCATAGCACTTAAATTTTCGAGTATGCTGATGCATTCGTTAATAATAAGCCAAGCAGTGCAAAGCCAGCCAAAGAAAGGCTGTATGCCGATATCGTAGCCAAGTTTTGAGGATGCTATTACTATTACATAGTCAATGCCTATTGCCGCTACAACCGCGAGCCCGTAGCAAAGTTTTTTTATAAAGCCTTTTATACCGGTGCGAGAACACAAAGTGCCCAACTGCCAACTTTTAACCATGCCGGTAATGTAATCGGCAAGCATCAATACGCACAGCACAACAAACGGAACCGCAAGCTCCTTGCACATACTGCCTATGGAGGCAAATGCCACCGAAAGTGTAAATTTTGTAAGATTTGTTTTCATACTATGCACTCCCTTTTAGTATTCAACGCCGTAACGGTCGAACAAGACCTTTACGGCTTCGTCTTTTAAAACCTTCTTCTGCTGACCCGAATTCAAAGCATCATACACTGTTTGCAAAGCTTCTTTGGCTTCGCTTATTACAGTCTCGGTCTTTTTGTTTAGCTCCGCTTTTTTCATTCGCTCACCCCTAACTTTGCAAGAGCGGCAAGATAATCAGCTTCAGTTGCTTCATCATCTTCAACGCCTGCCTTAAGATTTGCCGTTTCCGTGTAAACTCTACGACTGTCTAAAGGGTCAATAGCTTCGTCATACTCAGCACCGTCACGGGCTATAGTGTAAAGCTCAGAAATAGTGAACGCGTATACGCTTCCGTCCGATTTTCGCTGAATAGTCATAGTGTGCAAAGTGCCGTCCGCTTCGTCTGCGACAATATCATATTCTTGCTTTAACTGCTCAATTCGTTCTTGATATGTCATTGTTCAGCACCTCCCGTGTATTCGCTAAAGGGTTTGATATTTGCGAATGCGCTCCAATTCGTTGCCGCCTTGTATTCTGCCACAAGCGTGGCTTCGTCAACAGTTAGAGGCTGAATGTATATAGTGCCTGTGTCGTTGTATATTGGTGTGTAGTTAAAGGTATTCGCATTTGACAATGTTTTTACTGTATCACCCTTTAAGATAACAACTTTTAACTTTGCACAAGATACGAAACATTGGTCTTGTATGGTTTCCACGGTTTCACCTATAATAGCTTTTTCGACATCGGCGAAAGAGGCAAAAGCGCCGCCCATTATTGTTTTGGCTGTAGTTAAATTTATTTCGGTCAACGGCTCGGTGCTATCTCCCAAATAAAAACTACCACCGCCACTTGCTGAAAACGGTCGGTTCGTGCCTTTTCCCGAACTTCGTATTTCAGCCCATTTATCTAATGTCCCACGATAGTGTATTTCTTTTAAGGATGAACAATTCTGAAAAGCATTTGTACCGAATGGCAAAAAATCTTCACCCATCCAAAGTGTTTTTAAGGCAGAGCATCCCTTAAAAAGCGTGTGCCCTTGATTGGACTGGTCAAAATAGCCACGGGAATACATACCATTTCCACTATCGTAATACTCTAAGTTTTTGTTGTCCCAAAGTGAAACGGGTTTAATTTGCGAATCGGGAAATACAATACTTTTGCATAAAGTGCCACGGAACGACACAGCTTGCATTTCAGCACTGTCTGCATTATTATTCGTGATGATATTAGCACTTCCCCAATCCTCCGCCGTTATCTCTGCGCCCTCGGTGTATAGAAGTTGTAAAACATTGCGATTTTTAACATGGCTACCGCCGCTGTCGTTAATAACGGGAAAGACATAACTGTTATCGTTTACCACCATAACTGCTGTACCTCTACTTCCCCGGTTCCGCTTATGTAAATACAATTGGCTTTTTCTTGCCCGGAGCCGTTGCGCTCGTTTATGATGCACACCTGCGCCATGCCGGCGGTTATCTTAATGCTTGTATTAAACTCTACCGATTCCTCGAACGATACATAAATATCTTCGTCAGAAAAGTTCTTTACAAGGTATCTTCCGCATTGATTTGGAAAAATGACTTGTGTTATACTTCCTTCCAATTCAACTCTTTTTACTTGCTGTGCCATACTATCCTCCATATTCAAGTCATTTGTTCGCTATACGACATAGCATCATCTACTACAACGTTTTTCTTTACTACAAAAGGCGCCTCACCTTCAACCTTATAATTACATGTTATTACTACACGATACACGCCTAATTGGGGTACAAAAAACCTTACACTTGCGGCTCCGTCTATTACGGGTTTTTCTATGGTTTCTATGAATGTAGTGTCATCCATTCCTTCGTCCACATAAGTATTATAAAGAGATACGGAAACAGATTCAAATTCCGAATGGTCGCTCATATAAAGATGAATGCTGGGAGAGGTAGCTACCGAACGCCAAACACCATTATTAAGGTACTGTAAAATGCCTTCGTTTGTAACTCTTAGCCCAACATCTGCAGCGGTAACATTATGGGGATTAGCCGACGATAAGTGCTGTTGAAAATCTGAAAAGGTTATGTATCCCGCATAATCGGCAATGCTTGCGGTTACATTTTCAGCATTACCGACCATTACATTTACTGTTATGGTGGTTCTGACAAAGGATGCGCTTGTATACGCCGGAATATATTCAGCGTATTCTCCTGCGTTAGCGTATGCATACAACACTTCGCCGTTCTCATCATTTGCGTAAATACCTATTTCTCGCCACCAAAAGCCCTCTGTTGTTTCCGTATTATCCAATGTCGCCAACAAGCGTGCAGTACCCAATTCAGCTTGCATGCCGCTTATTGGTATATCTTTTTCTAATACAACAAGTTCTGTAAGTTTTTTTGCATCCTCAGACATAACTCCTGAACCTATTGCAATTTTTGAAAAATTTAATTTTTGACCTACCAAAGCATTTGACAAGAGTCTTTTTCCATTCTCCGTCAATTCAAGTGCAGGAAAACTCATAATAATTAGCTCCTTTCACATATTAATGTTATTTCTTTTGTGCAAGACAAAATGGTACTACCCAAATTTAACATCTGCAAATTGTAAACTGCGTAACTCTCATCAAGAATCGACCTTTTAGGTTTGAAAATTTCTATTAAATGTTTTAATGTTGCATAATTTACAGGTGTTGTTTGATTTGTTATATCAAACAGCACCTTAAAATGTCCGGGTAAACCATCGTACTCAAACCACTCTTTCAGCTCCGTACCCGGGCAAAGGCCTGTAAGCGCTCTTAACATTGCCGCCTTAGTCCCCAATGTTTTATGCACAAAAAAGCACAATTTAATTAGAGCGCGTTTTGCGCGTACATCTGCATCGGGGAGATACCAATCCACTTTAAAGTCCGATGCAAGAATGTCCAACAAAGGCTGTTCAAGTTCGGTTATCCTTGTAAAAACCTGTAAATTTTTGGTATTAACAAAATTTTTTGCGTTTTCATCAGCGGTTGCCACAGCTAATGCTCTTACAGATTCATCTGCCATTAAGACATCGGGAAGCAGTTGTAGCAATGATGTGGACTCGTAAGCTTTATTCATCTTCCACACCTCTGTTTACAACATTGATTGTTCCAACCAAAGCTACCTGAGGCACTGTGTTGTTTTTGCCGCTTTGCAAAGAAGTAAAGGCAGGCGCCTCAATTTCCACACGCTTTACACCAGCTTGCATAATCCGTTTGTACAGTTCGGACGGATTTATATCGCGTCCCATTTTAGCCGACTGCCACGCTATATAATTATCAACCGCTTCGTTTACAGCCACCTCAATATTTTTTGCACTATCTACTGTATCATCGGGTATGTAATAGTGTAGAGAGATGTTATAAGGTACCACAACGGGGTCGGCGCATGCTACATAATCCGTTAGCGGTCTAACGAAATCAGCATTGCAAGCTTTGTATATTTCGTCTTTTATCGCCTCCGTCGCCGGTGTTCCGTCTTTCATCAAAGCGTATATATTGACACAGCACGCTTTAAGGCGTTCTATCTCAACATCAATTTCATCCGACTGAATTCCATCCAAAACTTCTATAGTCAAAAGTCCGTCTTGGTAATTCACCGTGTATTCAAAATTGGGAGCTGCTATATCCGTGCTTCCTTTTTGGCGCACAACAAGACTGTCTTTCAACAATTGGTCTCCGCCTAAAAAAGCATATCTTTTATCTTGACGCGTATAGAGCGGCAATTTTGTTTTAAGTAATTCTTTGGGCTGTACCGCTTTGACATCTGCTATGTCTGTCGATGCGGTTTTAGCCCAATATTCATACGCTCCCGAAGGACCTGCCACGCTATAGGAATCAAGAGAGTTTTTCATAAGCTCAAAATATTCACTGTCTGTGGCAATTTCTGAACCGCCATAACTGGTGTCGATATTTTCACAACGCAAAAAGCGAGGAATATTATCTACATCTACGAGCTTGTTAATTTGTCCCGGGGCGTATCCGTTCCCTGCGTCTCCAGCACTTAGACATTGGACCATCACATCACTGTATTCAGACCACATATTGATAACAGCATCTGCAGTTGTTTGCCAAAAGAGAGCGCCGCCGCTATCCGTTACTTTTGTTCCGGCCGGAATAATCGTAGCCGTTCCCTGAGTCTGGATATAAAACCTCATAGTGCATTTTGCCCGTTGGGCAACGGGTCGTTTTAGGTTGTATATCGTTTCCCCAAGGGCGTCTAAATTCTCACCTACAGCACGACTGGGAATGTTTTGGTTTCCAACAAAATTTTGCATTATCCTCTCCTGAACAATGCAGTTTGCCAACCATCTTATAAACAGCATTTCAGGGTCTGCAGGACGCACGGTATGTCCTGTTTCTTTTTTATAGGATTCCAGTAACTCAGTTAATACTGATTCTACATCTGTAGATACAAATCTGTAATTTTCGGTCATACGGTCACCTCCACTTGTGCTACTAAAGTTTCTGCATCGTCTGCGGTGAATATTACCGTAGCAGTCTTCACCCTCGGTTCGAATTTTTCTATTACTTCTGTGATGTCAGCAACCAACAAAGCTTTAGCCGCTGACATAGGCCTGTCCTTGTACGCGGCATTTATCCCAAAGTCACGATACATAGGGACTGTACCTTTGTATGAATTTAGAATTATATACACATTTTGGAGTATTGAATTCACCTCATTGCTCTCGACAAGCGTAAGCTTAGGAGGTTCATTGCTTTTTACAATGTATTTCACTTTTTCACTCCTTTGGACACTCTGTTAGGGATACCGAAAGATCAATATCAGCAGCATTACCGTTTATATTAAAACGGTCTGTAATATTTTTTAGCTTTGATATATACCACATGTTATCTCCCACACGACTTTCACCCAAAACAAAAGGCTTTGGTATGCCTTGCAAAAGATAACTTTTCAGCTTCTCATAATCATCTTTAGGTGTCACGCCAAGGAACTGCGATAACCGCAAAGAAAATGACGCAGTATCTGCGTCAGGTGCGATGAATTCGTGTAAAGGTTTCTGTAACCTGCGTTTATGGCTTTGAATGCTTGCGGAATGAGATACGGACAAACTTCTAATGGTTTTTACAGCTTCGGCAGATACGCTGAAAACCACATCACCAAAACAACCTATTGTTCTGCCGGTGCTCATCATACACCTCCTATGACATATCCATCACCGTTAAAAGATTCTTTGTATAAGCAAAGCACTGTATCATTTACATTAGGCAACCATGCATCCGAAAGGTCTGCACAATGCCTTAAAACTTTTAAAGGAGCTGAAACGATTTTAGTATCTGTAAAGAAGACTCTTACAGTGCGTTGTGTTATATCTACGCTTTGCACAGTCCCGATTCTTAGCGTTTCCATATTTATCCTCCCTTGCTTAATATCTGATTTACCATAGTTTGAACGGCGTTATAATCGTAATTTTCTTCCGTCAGCCTGCGTCTGCGCTCTTGCCCTGTGCCCCACTCTCCACGAATAACCTCAAGTGCAAGTTGTTCTATACTTTTATTGGCGTTATATGTGGTTTTTCCGTTTTCTTCAATTTCAGATGCGGTAAGCTTTCGCAGTGTAATCTGAGTAGTGGATGCAGAAGAGCCGATACTGTGCTTTGCTTGGGATACAGCATATATACCTGACCAATACCCGTAATTAACAAGTTCAACGCAACTTCCCGCAAACAATGTGGTCGTAAAAGGGAAAGTAAAGCTAATATTGATGCTGAATTTATTGACATTTTTAAGAGTGGTAGCTGCCAAAGCCTTGGCTTCCGCAGTGTTGCTAACTTTTTGTGAAACTTCATAACATTGATTCTTATCGTTTTCAGCATCGTAGTCATCTACATACGCTGTTGCTTCAATAAGTTGACCTGAAGGAGTAACATAACTTACTCTGCAGCTCGTATATGCTGAATTTTGCTGTGTTGTAAGGTTGTACTTAGTATCACTGGGAAGTTTGTTTCTGTCTATTACCATGGATTTGGAAGATGCAGCCGCAACGCTGTCAAATATAACTATGATATTATTGGTGCACTTCAAAGCACACCCTGCATCCGAACACAGTTTGTTAAGAAAAGCTATGTCGCTGGTTTTGTACTGTTCCACGCGCTCATAAAAAGGGTTTTTAGCGGTGCAAAAGACACAAGTCATTCCGTTTTTTTGTGCTATTTCTTCTGCAATCCCTTTTAAATAATATGATTCCCACGACTTGCTGTGCTTGGTTTGCCTTGCGCTGCTGTTATATGTTAAGGAGGTTGCTTTGATATTTATTGCAGAAGGAGGACCCGATGCACCTACACCGTCAAGTTCAAAACTCCCACAATCAAGCACCTCGTCTTCTCCGTTACCTGTCCAATTATGACGAACAAGCACGGCTTGTATTTTCATACCTTTACATGCACCGTCATACTCGGCTTGAGAGGACGCCGAACCGCGGTGTTTTACATCGGTCACAGCAAACCACCCTATGTTTCCAACGCAAATAGGATAAGGTACACCTGCCTTTAAGTTTAAGTAAGTGACCGTGCTTTCGTAATTGGTAACAACAGCACCTGTCTTTCCTGAACCGTAGCTGGATTCGTGTGGAGCACCGTTGGCAATAACGGCATCCCCTATTTGCCACTCTGCATCGTAAGATGTTTGGGGAGAACTGTTATAAGATGCCTGAGTAGAGGTTAACAGGTTTGCTCTGACATAGGCGTTTTTGCCTGAAAAAACAAAGTTCGCCCATCCGTCAGATATAGAGCTTACAGTAATTACGGTGCCATACGGAAGGGTACCGTAAACATAGTACAACACTCCGGGTCTGCTATGAACCGCCGCTCCTGTTTTTGCAGACACCTTATACAAATTGGATACTGATGTTTCTTTTTTAGATGCAACAGCGCTGTACGATGAGGCGGATGCCGCCCAAATTGCCTTATTAAGCCAACTTTTAAGCCATATATCATCTTTGTCGCAAAGCTTTATTTGCAGGTCATCAGTTTCCCCCGATTCGTTATCTGTGTATGTAAGCGAAAGCAAATATTTATCAATATCATCACTTATATCAACACCATCGAAAAACACTTTGGCGGAAACGCGGCGTATTTGTTCCTTGTTGCTCATCCCAACACCCTCTTCCAAGGCGGCAAAGTGTTCGCCAAAGTGTTCTTATCTATATCCGGAATCACTAATACAATGTCGGATGTAAAAATGCAAATGTTTAAGTATTGAGTGTTAGCTTCCATAAGCAAGTTTGTATATTTACAATCGCCCAAGATATTATGTGATATGCTATCCCATGTATCCCCCTGCTTTGTTGTGTATGTCGTCATGCATAAGCTCCTCTCCTGCTGTCAAGCGCCGCTTCATTTAATGCTTCCAGTACATTTTGGACTATTTGCTCATTACATCTTTCAAGAGCATCGTCAATACTATCTGTGGTTGTAACATGAAATACAGGTGCCACAGTAAGTTGTATTTCTCTATGATCCCCCCCTGTAGGTCTAAGGATATCGGTGGTTTCATTGGCATCATAAACTGTCTCTCCACCGTTGAAATATATAAGCTCCGGACCGTTTTCACCTGTAAGTGCCCAACCACGGGCAGCAAAATCGGTTCCGGTTGCGTATCCCGGAAGGGCTACTGCGCTGTACTTAGGAACTGTAAAAGTTCCTACGCCCGGGACTGTCACAGACGGGAAAGATTCTTTTATAATCTCCGCCAACTCAGATGCTGCCGCTTCGGCGTCCGGTGTGCCTTCTCTTATTGCCTGTATGTATGCCTCGATAGTTGCGTGACCTGCGTTTTCGGCTTCTTCTGAGAGATTTAATTCTTCAATGGCGGTTTCAAGCGGACTTTTAGTTTCCGCAATAGCGTTTGCGGCATCTGCTTGATACTGTTTTAAGACCTGATAATTCTTAACAAAATTGTTCAGCTCTTCATCGGTAGCGTTGGCAAGAGAAGCTATCGTGTTTACACTGTCCTCGCTACCGTCGGCGAATGTAGCTATTATTTCCTCCAAGCCTTCAATATGAGATGCGCTATCTCTTAAGTCTGTCAGATCGGTGGTATAATTGCTCCAATACGCCGTTTGTGTTTCAAGGGCGGTGTTTATATCTGAGATGTCTTTCGGAATAACTGTTGCAGCGGTATCCCAAAGATTATATTGGCTTGTTATACTGCTTTCCGCTGCACTTCTTGCCTCCTCGTAAGCTTCTACCAAGGTAAGTATGTTTTCTGCAGAGGTCTTTGCAGCACCCTCAATGGTATCGTTTAGTGAGTTTGTCCGCTCTTCAAGCCCTAAAGTTGCTGTCTCTCCCTCGTAATATTCATCCCAAAGCCAATCCAACTCTGATTGAATTCCTTGATATGTTTTTTCCGATTCCTCTAAACTCTTTTCAAGAGAAAGAACCGCTAAATAAGCATCATTTGCATCTGCAGTAAGCGCAGCATACAAACCGGAATAGGACGATGCCATATTCTTATTTTCTTTTTTTCTTGCTTCGTCACCGCCTATTTCTTGATATAATTTATTTGCCGCTTCCAGCTCTTCCCTTATTTTTTGTGTTTGTGCCTGCGTTTCTACCGCTTGCTTTTCCAGTCCCGCCGCATAATCTTTAATTGCTTCAAGTTTTATTAGCTCTTTTTGTGCTTTTATTTGATCTTCAAGTGCAGTTGCTCCGCCTTTGTATAATCCGGTTTGCTCATCTATTTGAAGGTTTATATCAGGCATAATGGACTTGATTCGTTCTAACAGCTGATTGTACTCTTTTTGCTGTTCAACAGTCTTTATGCCCTGTTTCTCTAATTCCATAAGGCGATCTAAATACGCTAAAGCTGCATCGGCAGAAGCTTCCGAGTTTAGTACTGACTCCTCGTAACTATCGCTTAATTGCCTTGATTCTTCTTGTAGGTTTTTAACCTCTTTTGCATAATCTCGAGAAAGCGTTAGTAATTCATACGAAGCACTTTTCGTCTCATTTTTCAAAACAGAAAAAAGTCCGATAAGAGAAGTTAAGGACACAGCAAAAACTCCTACAGGGTTCGCATTCATAGCCGCATTAAATCCGTGTTGTGCTGCGGTGGCACCCTGGGTTGCGGTTGTTGAAGCGACCTTTGCTGCTGTTTCTTCCTTAATTAGGAGCTTGTTAAGCTTTCTGAGAGCGATAATAGCGACTTTTGCACCTTTATAAGCAGTGTATACCGACAAGAGCGTACTAAGAGCGCCCGCAATGAGTACGACTCCTTTTACAATGCCGGGGTTTTCTGCGGCAAATTCTGTAACACTCACGAGCATTTCGTTTTGAATTTGTTTAAGCTTTATAAGTTCAGGAGCAACAGCAGCCCCGATTGTATTTTTTAAACCTTGCAGATTTTTTTGCTGTATTTGTTCTTGGTCGTCAAGGGCACAAAGGGTTTCAAGCACCTCT
Source organism: Clostridia bacterium (assembly GCA_017397955.1). Lineage (GTDB taxonomy): Bacteria > Bacillota > Clostridia > Oscillospirales > CAG-382 > SIG636. The sequence continues at coordinate 60,584 of JAFQHL010000045.1, read as the reverse complement.
TCCGACATAATATACCCCGCTTCTTCAGCCATAGCGGTATATTCATTCATTACACCCGAACCGGCTTTGATAAGGGTGTTAAGCTCCATAGCGTTGCGCCCTAACAGTGTCATGGCAATACCGTCACGCTCGGTTTCATTGGTCATAGCGCTTAGCGCGTCTATTGCCTCCCAATATACTGTCTGAGCATCTCTTAAATTGCCGTTTGCATCTGTTACGGATATGCCGATTTTGTCATACGCCTCTACATACTGAGCTGAGCCATCCGCAGCGTTATACATCGCTCTTGTGTTTCGTGCAAGGGAAGAAGTAATAGTGTTAACATCAACATCAAGTAATTCGGCAGCGTATGTATATGCCTGCAAATCTTTAGCAGCTATGCCGTACTGTACTGACATAGTACCTATCTCATCTGCGTAAGCAGCAGCTCCGTCGGCGCATTCGGCGTAATAATCAACTATCTCCTTAAGCCCTTTGGCAACGCCTGCGGCGATAAGTGCTTCGCCCATTTGCGAAAAAGCACTTTCCGATTTGTCGCCCATAACCTTGGCTTCTTCGCCCGCCACGTTTTCTGCATCCTTAAGTTCATTTACTTTGTCTTTTAATTTTTTGGATTCATCAGCAAGCTTGCTTGTATCAACACCGGCGTCTTCCAAGGCTTGACCTAATTCGTTAAGCTTGTCCTTTTTTTGTTGCAAGGAGGCAGCGGTGCTTTTAACTTTGTATTCAAGGTCCGCCTCTTTACTTGCAAGGGCGGCACTACTACCACCCGAAGCTTCCAGTTCAGCCTTAACAGCCTTCAGTTGCTTTTCATACATCTCAAGTTTGTTTTGAGTGTCTGCTATAGACTGATTTTGTTTTGAATAAGCTGTGATATCACTTTGTACCTTTTGAAGGGCTGCTATTTCTTTTTGCGTTTGGGAAAGGATTTTTTGAGCTTGAGAAAAGCTTCCGTTAAAATCTTGCCCTAACTGAGCACCAAGCTTAAATAACATTTCATATTCTTTTCTTGTAGCCATATAGCAGCCCTCCTTTTATTATTTGCGTTTGTGAAAATCGTTATGGGCGTTTATCCACGCCCTTAGGCTCCGAAAAGACAGCGATAACCAGTACGGCACGGGGGTATTGTTGGCTTCTGCCAAAGCAAGGCAGGCTTTACGCAACCACCTTCCACCGTCACTTACGGTTATTCCGCTTTTAGCAAAAAACTTCGTGCGGCACTTCTGATTTTAGAATACTCCTTTAGGTTTAATGCCCTTAAAAAGTCACAGCCAATAGGCTCTTTGCAAGCTTTAGCCGCCATTCTGATAAGATAATGCCCCGAAAAAGCAGGCGTTACAAGCATTACATTAAGCGCAGCGAGCTCATCTTCGATTGCAAGGTCATCATTACCCGTAAGAGAGCCAAAATCAAAGGTGAGAGAAGCATATTCTTTTTCATTGTAGGGTATGGGCGTCTTAAAGTTTATTGTAAAAACATCAGGAGAGTTTTTTGCTTCCATTTTTGCTGCAATGACCTCTTCCTCGTTGATGTCTATGTTTTCGTTTGTGTTCATATTTTGCTCCTTTCTGATTCTGTAAAACCGTGCCGCCTAACTTATCAGGCGGCACGGTCGTAATTTGGTTACTTACCAAGGGCGCTTTTAACCGCCGCAAGAACATTTCTGCCGGATGCATCAACATGGTCGTATGCAAACGGATCGTATTTCCTTACAAGCTTGCCGTTTATATACTCTGCCATATAGAGGCAGGAATATGTATTAGTGGTTGTTTGCGCAGAAGCAGGGGCTACCTCTCCGCCAGTTTTGGAAACGGGAATTACCTTAACCACATACTTATGCGGAATTACGGATATGTCGCCAGCAACATGATCGTAAGACTCTTTTGCTACACGCAAATCAAGCACATGTGTACGCATTTCCGCAAGACGCTCTTGCTCCGCTCTGTGATCGGTAAAATCAATAGTCATGGTCATAGCGTCGGTATGACCCAAAACAGGAATATCCACATCACCGGGGATACCTGCGCCGTTTACCGTAATTTTTTTGTAAGAGATATCGGGTAAGCCTACCTTTGCAATACCGAGAAAGTTTTTGCCGTCTTCATAAACGGCAAAATCAATAGTTCCGTGCATTTCTGTACCTCCTATGCATTGTTGTTAAGCGCACTTACAAGCATATCTACATCAAATTCGGCATGCATATCTATGCGCTGTGCAGGCGTGGGAGACGCGCTGCGTGTATCCAGGCGAAAACGCCCGCCAATAAGCTGCGAAGTATTGTTATTGTCGGCAACATACCGTATTTCGCCATCATGAAGAGCGCCTGCACTTCTGAGCCCTGCAAGCCACAAGTTGAAAGAATCTACAACAGCGTCAATAAGCACACGCGTCATGGGTCTGTCTATATAGCTCCAAAACGCATTTATAAAGCTATTGCATATCCAATCCTGTACACGAGATGTGCATATAAAATGTTTTGCTACATCTGCTTCTGTGGGCCAACAAGCTGTATAGTTGCCCCAAATTCTCCAACCGTTAAAATTAAGAGCTGTAACCACACCTGCGTTGCATACGATATTTGCTTCGGGAACGGGAAGAGAAATGTCTTTGTTTGCGGCGTTACAAGCACCGCTTATGCTGATTAACTTGTTGGAAGGGCTTTCATAAGGACAGTTATCATTGCTTTCATCGATAGCTGCTATTGCACCGCAAAGAATGACGGAATAATCAAACACATATCCGTTTGCCTTTAAAAGCGGCCAACATACTATCTGATTATCGTCGGTGTAACCGTTTTCGGTCTTATACGCCGCAACTTTGTCGTATGTATCTGCAGCATCTTCAGAGGTGTCAAGGTCCACTACTGCCTTAGCTTTATAAAGCCCGTTTATATTTGCCGCCTTAACCGCAAGAAGTGCGGCGACAGCAGGAGTTTGACTCCAACCGGGAGCACAAAGAAGATCGGGGACAACACCCAAAAGGTTTTTGCATCGTTCAACCTTTTCGATTGCCGTTTCTATGGTGTCTGCAGTAATGCTTGTAAGATCCGCTTTGTTATAGCTGATTGTCAACGAAGCTATGTTGTAGGCGGAACTACCTTCAATAAGTTCTATTGTAAGAGCACTGTTTACATAGTAAGCTTCGTAATCTACACCTTCTGTAAGGGTATTCGCAACCTCGGCGTCAACTTCTACCTCAAGGCTTGAATCTTTGATGCCGTCGGCTATCACTACGCGGTGATCAACAACAGCACATTTTTCGCGTGATGCGATTTTCTTGTTAACTGCAGGGTCAAAAACATTGATAAATATAGCAGGGCTCATACCTGCCAATCTAAAGTGAGCGTATATCGCCTGGCACAAATTCCATTTAGGCGTGCCGTCTGCATTTCTCCACTCGTCGCTGTAGCCGCCCACCTTTACTGCCTCATCATAGTTAAGTATCAGCTGAGGCTCGCCCATGTACCCTTGTGCCGCGTGGCAGGGCCACGCGCCGATAAAGCAAGGGATGCCGGACTTTGCAGAAGTAACGGCGGCAAAGTTCGTGCCGTCTTTGACGGCGTTAATGCCGTGTTCCAACATAATTTATCCTCCTTGAATTTGAGAAATAATCTTTTTGTAAGCGTTACTTAAAAAGTTTTCGCCTTCCTTAAGCGACGCTTTAACTTTTGACACCTCGGTATCTTTAACAATAAATCTTCTAATGTCAGGAAAGCGCTTGATCGCGTCTAAGTTTCTTTTACAAACATCTTCAAAGGCTCCCTTAAAGATTGTACCGTTTTGAATAACCCCGTGGATTGTAGGACCAAGGTAAACATAAACACCAACGGATGATGATACCGTTGGTGTTAACTTCGTCTTTTTAGCCATAATAAACCTCTCTTTCAACGGGCGGAAGTTTAAAAACACAGTTCAGCTCACCGATATAGTAAGGGGCTGTGTTTTCGTTATAAACCTCATCCTCGACGCCCGTTTCGAGGTCAAGCTTAAATTGTTTGCCTATGATTACTTGTTGCAGAAGTGAGTGCTTAACAGCATCCATAAGCGTTAAAAGAGCCATACTGCCTTCTTCTTCGCTTGTTCGGTCGTAAACACAAAATGAAATTCGGATTTTTGCGGTTGTTTCAGCCCTAAGCCCTTGCGGTTGCTTTGTTCCTCCACCAAGATACTGCACAAGTATGAGCGGTGAATATTTTTCCGCTTCATCCGTGTGTGGCACTCTTTGCTTAAATACATTGGGCGGTCTACACTTTTCTTCCGTGTCTCCTTTTTGCACCGGTACACAATACAGAAAATGTGCTGTTTGCCTCTCGCAAAAAGTTTTCAAATCACAGAGCAGCTTTGTTACAGTCATAAACTTCGCCCTCCTTGAGTGGTAAGAATTCTTGTAATCTCATGCTCAACACGGTTTTCAAACACCCTTCCTGCTTCTATAACAAGGTGATTTCTAACATCCTCATTTGAAAGCATCTCGGGAATTGACGGCCCAAAACGCTCGGTAATTGCCGCAGATTTGCGGTCTTTGCGATCAAATATACCAAGATGCCCACTAGACATACGGGCAACGAAAGCGCGCTTTGATGTCACCCCAGGCGCTCCTATTTTTATACTGGCTTTGACTGGTTTGCCGGGATGTACCTTTTTCCACGCTCCGTTGATTAAAGCGCTGATTAGCTTCGTTTTGTCGAGTGTAGGTACTTTAGGAGAAATAGAAAACTTCGCAAGTGGTATTTTCATCCCACGAAAAACGACATCTGCACCAAGCCCCCCACCGTATGCAGTGATGCGTACATTTTTGTCGGTGCTAAGTCCTTTATGTGAGATAGCGTATTCTTTCCTAACCTCACGGCTTGAATTGGCTTTGAGATTACTTGCGGCACGGGACACGGCTGCTTTAACGGCTTTTTCTGCACCGCCGGGTATACCCGACAAAAGCAGTCTTGCTCTTTCTATGGCATCACCGCCATCTATTACCGCTCCAAGCCCCGTACCTGTCTTTCTTGTCACGCTCATTCATCAAGAGCCTCCAGCTCAACAACATACATACCCATAGCGTTATCAACCGATAGAATACGATAATGCACGAAGAACGGTTTGCCAAGGGCTGTGCCGTCGTCAATTTCAAGATACTGACGCGGTTCAAGAATTGCGCCCTCTAAGTCTGTTTCAGAAATATAAGCAGTAGCGTCAACTGAGTACAACGATTCTGTATTACCTGCGTTTTTCTCCCTTTCTTGCTGTTTGACAAGCGTTACAGGGATATTCTCGTATGTTTTTCCGCTGTACCTTAGTGTATGTCTATCAGCAAACTCTTTGTCGTTAAGAAAAACGGCGTGTATATCACGCGCTACTTCATCTTTAAAACTCATACAGAAAGCCCCAACGGTGTCAGAGAAAGCTCACAATCTTCATCGTCACCCTCTCCGCTTTCGGCAGCGAAATAGTTATCAAGTTGTCTTACCATCTCTTCTTTACTTGTGCCTACACGGAAGGTTATACCTACATCTTTTCCGATATCTCGAAGTTCTTGAGCTTTGCTCTCAACGCTGTATGAAGGCATGAACGGTTTGGCAGCATCGACACCTTTGAGAACCATCTCGGTTTCGCCCTCGTGTAGCTCAGCTTCATCGTAGGGAGAATCGGCAATATCGTTGCCGATTATTGCCGCAACACCGAGGTTTATAAGGCGGTCAGCCTCTTCGTCGGAGACATAAAAAGGCTGGCTTGATGGAGTTTTAGGCTCAACAAAAGCGGCGCCTTTTGAGCGATGCCCATAAGTGCCGCTTATAATCTTTATTTTTTTCATATTGGGCTCCTTTTGCTTTTTTATCAGTTAACTACATTTGCGGCGTATCTCCAAGGAGATGCAGTCTTAGGCGCAGTGAGAGGACGGCTTGCTACACGGAGTTTACGGATGTCCTTGTTTTGATCAACAACAAGCTTGGGAATTCTTTCGCCCTCAACGGTTTCCTGAATGCTGCTTCCATAAGGAATTTGAGTTACAGCACCATAATATCGCTTACCGCAATTAGGAGCAGTAACGAGCACGCTTTTTGTGGGGAATACATTTTGAATGTTGCCGCTTGCATCTCTGTACTTTTCTTTAGGCACAAAGACAGACAGCACATATCCACCAAAGTTAAGCTCTGCAACTTTTGTAACACCGGGTGCAACTTCTTCAGGCTTTACAAAGCCCATATCAATGCGTCTGTTATCAAGGATTTCTTTAAGTTCGGCAAACTGCCTCATAGTAGCCCACACATCAGTACCGATTACCAAATCAGTAGCAGGCTGATCGTTCTCTGCCAAACTATCGCACATCGCTTCGATATCAGCACACATTGCGTCGTATCCTGTCCATACGCCCGACACGGTATAGATACCGGGATTGCCGGCGGCAGTGTCATAGTAACGGATAGGAATAACCTTACCTACAGTCTTTTCATCAATGTACTCTTGTACATCGACACCGTTGTTTATCATCGTTTCAACAGCCATAAGTTCTTCACGACGAGTGATACGGTCGGAAAGATTTACAAGGTCTTTTTGATGAAGCTTCTTTGCACGCTCTGCAGGTGTAGAACCACCAAATATTGCTTCGCCGAAGCCACGCTTGGAAAGATCGTCAAGAGTGATAAGTCTTGAAGGTGCGATAAGAGGAGGAGCAAACTCATAAACAGAATAACCGTTTCTGTCAACAGGAATATCACCTACGCTTGCAGCGATAAAGGGTACTATGTTAAGGTCGCCCTCTTCGTGCTCAAACAAAACTTTATCAGTTGTGAAAGTTTCGCTTTCAGAGAAATAGCGATCAAGGAAAAATTTGCGAGGTCTGGGAGAATTCTCAACAAGTCCCGCCATGTAATATGTGTTAAAAAGATCTAAACCGGGCATTTATTTACCTCCTTTTAATCAAATTTGTTGCAAAGATATATGCCGCGCGTGCGCAATGCCTCTTTGTCAGTATCGGTGAGTTCGTAGCCATCGGCTACAATAAGCATATCAGGGTCAAAACAACCTGCTACATACACATTTGCGGTAGTGCCTTCTGTATCCACTACCGTGTCTTCGCTTAACACACAGTTTGCTTCAAGAAGTTCACCTTCGCCGGCTTCTGTGCCCAGTATTACAAGCATACCGTCACCGTTCTTTGCAAAGACTGTACCGCGTTTGTATTCGGTATCGCCCTCTCCGCCAAGAATTATACCTGTACCTACAATGGTAGCAGGCTCAAGACCTGCTATAAGACCATCGTATTCCATTTTGCCAAGAAGTCCGTTTTTGCTCATTTGGTTAATCCTCCTTTCCGGCGCCGGCTATTGCCTTTGCATCGGCTCTGCCCTGCGCTCTAAGTTGTTCTGCGGTAGCAGGCTTGTCTTCTGAATTCCCTGCACCTGTAGCGTTGATCTCTGCGGCTCCTGATGCGCTGAAATCTTCGGCAGCGTTGGCAAGGAACATACTGCCAGCCTTGGCGTGCTTTTTTGCCGCGGCAAGTGCAAGATCTGCGGCGGTACACGGCTTGCCGTACTTTGCTTCCGCAACAAGTTGGGCATCACCGATAGTATGTGCTATCTCTTCAATAGCCTGCATACGGTCACGCTCTGCTTGCACCGCGTCGTTTGCGGCGCTCTGTTCGATCTGAGCCAACAGTTCGGGGTTTTCCGCTCTGAGCTCTTCAAGGGTTTTGGGCATTTGATTACCTCCTTCGTCTTCGGCTTTATCGCCGTGTTCATTCATTTCAGCGGAATCTTCCGCAGAAATTTTAGGTATTTTCATATTTGCAGGAAGGTGTAAGCCTGCCATAGAGTGCCTAACACCTGCTATCATAAGGACATCTCCGCCTATTATACTGGCTTGGGGTCCTTCATCCTCATCATCCTCAATAAGTTCATCTGCAAAGCCTTCATCTAAAGCAGTGCGACCGGCCATCCAAGTTTCTTCTTGCATCATGGTCCGAATCTTATCTTCGGCAACACCCGTCTTTGCCGCATATATCGCCACGGAAGCATCTATATCCGCCTCAAACATCTTTATCGCTTTGCCAAGGTCGTGTCTATCATAATAACCTTGGAAACGGGAAATGGGCTCGTGCACCATTACCAAACTTCCGGGATAAACCTTTATTGTATCACCGGCACACATAATAATGCTTGCCGCACTGGCGGCTATACCTTCAACTATAACGGTTATTTTTGCGTCGAGCGCTTTTATAGCGTTGTGAATAGCAATACCCGTATATAGGTCGCCGCCTCTGCTATTGATTTTGATGATAATGGTATCTTTGTTCTCTACTTCCTTAAGGTCTTCCAAAAATCCTTCGGGAGTAATATACATACCGGGCAACTTTTCACCCGTCCACCAATCAACAGGGTGATGTTCTTGTATTGAACCGTATAGCCTTATTTCCCCTACAGTGTCGGATATACTTGTTATATTCCAACACAGGGGGACTATGTCTTTGTTTTGCCTATCCTTCGACAACTAAATCATCCTCCTTTGCTGAATTTGCCATTATAATAGGGGAACTTTCGCCCTCTATTGCTATACCTGCTTCACGCATTTGCTTATATTCAACCTCCAGCTGCTTTATATTGTCTTGCCACTGACTGCCGTTTATCCTTACTGCGCTGGCTTCGTGCGTGGAGAAGCCGTGCTTTATAGCTTCAACTTCCGCTTTTATTTCTTTTGTTGGGTCAAGCATTCCTTGCGCAGGCCCCACCCACTCGCTACCGAGATATGCATTACGGATGAGTGCGTTTGTGAAAAAGCCGGGAGCGGATATTCTGCCTAAAGCAATTGCTTCTGAAAGCCACACCTTATATATGGGCTTGCAAAAATCGTTAACAAACCACTGACGACGCATCTTGAATGACTTCCAAGCTTCCATAAGTGCTGCTCTTGCAGCGGAATAACTTGAATTAAAAGCTTTAAGAAGCAAGTCCGCAGGTATTTCTAAGGCGGCACCTACTTGGGCGGATACAGCGTTTACAAATGCGCTGAAACCACCGCTTGGACGTTTAGGGTCGGCAAATACCACATCCTCTCCGGGTTGCATAATGTTAATAGCGCCGGGTGACAGCTCGTATTCGTTTTCAGATGTACTTGTTTGTGGTTCGTTTATCGGTACGCCGTACATATTACCGGCACCGACCTCAGAAAACGGCATTGAATCCGTTGAAGCGTTGGTTTTTACAAATGCCGCAAAGCTGGCCTCTATGTTTGCGGCAGTAAGCTCAGTATCGGTGTAACGTCTAAGCTGCAACAACGGCTCAATAACAGGCGCAAGAAAACTCACGCCCCTGTATTGGTCGGGTCGTTCCGACTCCATAACCTGTATAATATTCGGCAATCCGGTTTTAGCGCCATACGCTTCAACGCGTACTGTTTTTTCTGCGCTGTCGCCTATCTCGTATGGATGCTGATTTGAAACGTAATATGCTACAACCGCACCGTCGTCGTCAACTTCAACACCGTCAAAAATGCGATTCCCGTTTTTTGCGCGTCCAAATGCACCCCAGCCTGCCATCCCCGGTGTTCGTATTCTATCTGCTTCCACAAGGTGAATACGTAGGCTGTAAGGATAAAAGAGCGTAGGCTTTTTTCGCTTAATAATGGCAAATATATCGCCACTTGCAAGCCACGAAGAATACGCCAACTGTTGTAAAGCATAAAAGTCATTCATCCCTGTCGCATCGCATGCGCGCTTATCGTTTGCCCATAAGTCAAACTCCGCCTCAACACGACGTTGCCATTCAACCGCTTGCTCTGCAGTCATCCCTAAAATATCATGGTTTATTGCAGACTTAAGCTTAAGACCCAATCCTATAACATTGGTGCGACTGGTATTAATAGCCGATTTGGCAATAGGCGTTGACATTGCCAACATTCTGCTGCGCTGCCTTAGGGTCTGATTGTTAAAATCAATATCTTCTTTAGGCGAACTGCTTCGTGCAGTAAAGCCTTTAAGCGCCCTGCGTTTGTAACTGGCGCCTGCGTCTCCGTATCCTGACATCAATACACGAGGAGATGCACGAGCCATAGGCTGTGTTGTGGTTTTGTGTATCCTTTTTGCCATAACTACCTCCTTGTGCGGACGGAAGAGGAAAAGGAGCCTAAAGCCTCTTCCTTCCCGCCGTTATACGCCTATTGGCGGTATAACCTAATAATCACGCAGAATAACACCTACAGTCTTGCGAGGTGCACCTGAACTGATTTGAGCCGATAAAGAATCAACTTCCTTTTCAAGAGCGTCGATTTCATCTTTCAGTTTTCCCAAATCTAATCTTGTAAGGCTGCGGTTGCCTATGGTATAAGATTGTGTGCGTCCTGACAGAAGCGATATATAAGCTTCCCTCGCTGCATCAAGACAGCGTTGCTTAAACTCAAGACGCTTTTTTAACCGTTGAAGTTTTGTTTTATCCATTATTATCCCTACCATTCATCTTCAACACGACGGCGCTTTCTTGATGCGCTTTGTTGCGTTGATGTCGTTGTATAAGTAATAACGCCCTTTAAGCGTTGTTCAAGGGCGTCCATATTAGGATTAAGAATTCGCACTGCTGCATTAGCGTAGTTACGACAGTCAAGAGCTTCATTTCGATTGTGCCCCGGCACTTTTTTCCACACTAAAGCAATACCGTTCTTTGTATTTGTTACTACGGTTTGCTCTGATAAGAGCCCCGAAAAGTAATTTGCGTCATATCCTGCTTCTTCCGATACAGGAAAATGACAGTATTTTGCACCGGGTTCCTGCACTTGAAGATTTGCCATAATTGCAGCCTTACCGGCATCAACACCGAGAACAAACAAAGAACAAGTAATATTTCTGTTTTCTCTGATGGGGACTTTTGAGGGCGGAGAGGTGAAAGGATAACCCTCTCCACCTTTACCTTTGCACGCAAATACGCGAAAGCCTTGGCGTGCGCGACAATTTTCGTATACTTCTTGTGTAAAATGACCACCCGAGTCCACTAAAGTCATGGAAATTTGCAATCCGCGTCCGTCTTTGTATCTATACACATGTTGGATAACATCGTCTAACCTACCCCACACTTCCTTTGTATCGGGACGCCCCATAATGAAGCCTCGTTTTATTCCCCAACTTTCACCGTAATGACCGTAACCTACAACTTCGTATTCCAGTCGATTGTCCTGTGTATCAACGCCACAAGTTAAACAAAGTACGCCGTCGGGCAATTCGGCGGGATAAGTCTCACGCCTTGCAAGCATTGCATCTTCATCTTGCACTTTGTCTCGATTCTCCCACAGCTTTCCGAGTAAGGTGTTAAACACAACCTTAAGTTCTTCGGGGTCGTCTTGAGCGTTAAGGAAGCTAATTACTATCTTTGTCCACGAAGTCCACGGCGAACAAAAAGCATTAAGCCAATAGGACCTAATGCCGTTTTCGTATGCTTCGGGTTTGTCGGCTATCCATTTTGCCTTTTGTCGGCGCATTTCGCTCTCCGTTGCAAGGGCGCCGCATTCCGGACAGCACCAATGTACATCACCCTGTATGCTATATTCTTTTTTTCCTTTTACCGTCCTTGATATAGGCGTAAATTTTATATCGTCAAATTCTATCTCCGAGTATTCGCCACAGTGCGGACATTCGTGACACCAGTGCTCTTGAGTCCCCTTGCGAAAACTCTTTTCTATGTTTGAATCGCCCTTTATCGTCGGAGTAGATACCTCCACAGCTTTACGGTCGTAAAAAGTAGCTTGTCTTGCCTGGGCTAAAGACCAAGGGTCACCCTCCGTACCTGCTGAAATTGCCCAGCGGTCGCGTTCGTCGCCTATAACATATTTTGCAGGAATTGATGCAAGCGCGGATGCGCTGTTGCTACCCGTTACGGTAAGTACGCCTCCGGGAAAAGTCTTCTGCAACAGAGTATTACCGCCATCTCTCGTCTTAACATCTGATAACTTATCACGAAGCGCTTTGCAATCTCTTATCATTGGGGCAATTCTTTGCCTTGAAAACTTTTTTGCGTCCTCTACCGAAGGGTGTACATAGAGTATAGAGCCGGGCGCCTGATGAATAATATAGCCTATAATATTAAGTTCAAGCTCCGTCTTACCTATCTGCGAAGCCGCCACGAACACGATACGCTCAACACGGGGATCGGTAAACGCGTTCATAGGTTCTCTAAGATAGGGCGTCCTCTCAGTACGCCATTGTCCCGGTTCAGCTGCGCTTTCTGCAGAGAGTTTGCGATATTTATCAGCCCACTGTGATACGGTAATGTCGTCAGGCGGAGCAAAGCCGCATACTAACGGCTTTATTAAAGCGTTAAGGCGTTTTTCTTCGCCCATTATTTGCCTTGCCTTTTACCTTATTCTCTGCTTCAGTGACAGCAATACCGCGGCTGTTTTGTCTATCTTTAAATTTTTGGGGGGTGTATTCGTAGTTTGTTAACTCTTGCAAGAACTTATCCACTTCTGACTTTATAACAACCGAAGCTTCCGACGGCGTTTGAGCGGCAGCGGTATCTATTGCAAGTCTGCCGGGAAGCGCGAGAGCTGTCGCTCGTACAAAATAAACTAAGTCCGATATTACGGCAGCTATATCATCAGCTCTGTACATTGTACCCTCAAGTTCTTCAAGTTCCAACTCAGCCTTGCGAGCTTTAGCAACACGGTATTTAATCTCAGCCTCGGTTTTTCGCTTTTTTGCTTGCGCTTCGCTTAGGTTAACTTCCTTGCCGGCGGAAATTCCTTGCAAATATTTAATATACGAGCGTACCGTCTCGTTAAAATCGTAACGCCTTCCTTCCGAAGTTTCTATCGCTGATAAAATCCCTTCGTCTGTAAGCTGATATATTCGGCGAGCAGTAAGTCCTACAAACTGTGCCACTGCTTCTGCCTTTTGGAGATTAACCTTTGTGGATGTTTGTTTGGACACCTTGCTCCCTCCTTTTTGTGAAGTGAAACGGCCTTAATTTTTCAGCCTGAAACTGGAGATCTCCCGGGGTCATCGAGCCCGCAGGGAGATACCCTTCGTCACAGTACCTTTTTAACCAACAAAAACCGCCGCAGGGTGCAAAAAATGCACTCCGCAACAGCTTTTCTCGGTCTGCTACAATACCATTATAGCACGGATTTTATGACAAGTATGACAAGTTTTAAGAAGCGTTGCTTCGGTTTATGTATCTGATAACGGCTTGCGCTACGGTGTTTGCACTATTGCCTTTGCCATATTTAACAGACACCTTTATCCAGCTTAAGCCCTCTTTGTACCTGCCTTCCGCCCAAAGCCTTAATAGCGGGTCTTCTATGGAAGATATAAAGGCTTCTATAGTTTTTTTCAAAGCAGAAAGTTGTTTAATTCTTTCCTGCAAGCTCTCTTTCTTAAGCAATGCCGCTTCTACGGTACTGCAAGACACTGAAGATTTAGGCATACCCGTCAGCTTTGCGGCGGAGGCACCGGCGCTTTTTATTTCAAGCTTTTTTAGCTCCTCTTTGTATTTCTTTAAGCAAAAGCAAATCTTGGTATATTGCAACAGCTCTTTGTTTGTCATACTTCCTCCTTGTCATAAAACGATATCATGATATCAAAACGGTAAATCGTCGTCCGGGGCTAATTCCTCGTAATTGTCTGATGTATTGCCGGCAGAGAATTGATTTGCCTGCGGCGGTTTTGCGCTCATGAACACTACCTGTTCGGCGTGCAGCTCTACCTCTCTATGCTTACCGCCTTTTGTGTCCGTCCATGTGCGAGTGCGAAGGCAACCGATAACCGTTATCTTTTGCCCCTTGGAAAGATGCCGGGCGGACAGCTCGGCGATGCCGTCCCAGGTGACTATTTCAAACCAGTCTGCCTCTGCAGACTCAGCACCTTTGGCTTTCGGACGCGTAACCGCTATGCGGAAGTTACAAACCGCTTTCCCGTTTGTCGTTTGTTTCAGTTCGGGGTCTGCACCCAACCGACCCGCCAATACGCACTTATTTATATCTGCCATTGTCCTCTCCCTTCTATTCGCAAAGTTGACACTGCGCGCTTTCGGTATCGGGCAAAGCAAAACGGGCAAGGTTTACTATATGCTCAAGCTCTTGCACAAACTCTTTGCCGATAATTCGTAAGGGCATTATTACCCCTGCAAGAGAATGTCCCGTTTTTACCGCTATGTACACGCCTGTCTTTCTGCTTATGCGCTCATACAACTCAAAGCCTTCGGGCTCACCTTGAAAGGGTTTAAGGTATTTACCGTCGAGGCATACAAGCCCGACATCGGTTTCTATCAGCTCCACCGTGCGGCCGCCTATAACAAAGGACAGCCTAAACCGCTTGACAAGCCTTTCGTGGTCTGAAAAGTCTTTAAGGTCTATGTGGGCGGGCGGATCCTGTTCGCCAAAGAAAAACTTGTTGCGTTTATCTTCGGGTACATCGAAGATGGTGAATATATGTTCCCGTGTCAGCTTGGGCAGGTTGTAAACAGGATAGAACGCCATCCCGTCACCAAGCCATTGACAGCCCCTCTCCGTAAACAGCTCTATATGCTTTGCCGCCTTCAACAAAGACTCAACTTGTTTTATTTTCATCAGTACTCCTTTCTCCGTAACTGCAAAAATCGTTTCTCCGCGGGTATAACTCGCCGTCATAACTAACTGCCATATATCCACATTTACACAGTCCAAGCTCATCTTCTACATCTATCTCAAAATACATACAATCCTCACACCTAACCACTTCCACGACATCGGCGGTGGGTAGCTTCTCTAAATCCTCACGCATACCCTCATAACCCCATTCGTTTTCAAGGGTATCTATAATGTCATTGAGTTTTACATACTTATCAGCCATTCGCACCACCCTTTTCAAGCCAATTCTTTTGTGTTTTTTGACAGATTTCTCCGCTTGAACAATCTTTTTGTGCAGGACAATATCGGCAATTTATAAGCTGAAAAACATTCAAAAATACGTTTTGTTGCACATCTTTTTCAAAGCCAAGAAATTCAAAAACATCTTTCAGTTTCATTTCCTTTAATTTGTCAAAATTTGTTTCTGTGTTTTCCACTTAATCACCGCCTTAATCAAAATGGTATAATGTCATTCGATGCACAAAACGTATCCCATCGGCATATCGCTTTACCGCATTTTTGACAATACACAGTAGGTTTTTCGATGATTTTCTCCGCATTGTCATACATTTCGCCATTATAAGCATCTGTTCCGTCAAAATTGAGGTTTTTCGGTACATTTATCAAATCCATTTTTACAAAAACACCCCAATCGGAATTACAATGAGGACATTTGTCAATTCTTTGCCTTTTCACTTCTCCCCACCTCTTTCTTTTGGTGTGCCGTAACTACAAAAATCATTTGGTTGCCAAATATGCGGTGCATAATTATCAAAAGAATGTTCATCATCTGACGGAAGACAGCATTTGAGCATAGCCAACGAATAATGCTCGCAATCTTTACACCTTACCACTTCCGCAACATCGGCGGTGGGATGTTCACGAATTATACGATGACATTTCAAAACGCCAATCTGTTCTTCTCCGTCAACTCGTGTGTTATGGAACAACTTCTGTATAAGTGTCAACACAGCTTCACGCTCAATATATTCACCCATCACCCCTCACCGCCTTTCTCACATTCTTCGCAAGGGTGAATATAAGGCTCACTATACGGAAAGTGTGTAACTCGTTTGTTGTATTTCTTGCAAATGTGCGGAGGGTGATTGCCACACTTTGCTTTAATTAAATCTTGCTCATATTCATCAATATTCAAAAATTCGCACCCATTACACATTTTAGGCATTATTCAACACCGCCTTTCTCGGTTGGGTGGGCGTTAATGCCTTTTGTTCCCCAATCGCAATATCCGTTTTGCTTTATCGGCATTCCTGTATGGTGACAATAAACATATCCGTCATTTGATTCGAATTTCAAAACACAATCTTTGCATCTTACAATTTCAACCTTGTAATGTTGCTGTATTTCATTGCTTAAATCTTTGGCACACTTTTTACACAGACAAATTGCCGTGTTTTTATATTCTTTTATAAACATATTTTCCGCCAATACAACAAAACCACAACCACAACACATCATATGTTTACTGCGTTCTTTCATTTCCCCTCATCTTCCTTTCTCATAATATTTTTGCGTAAACATTCTGTACAAGTTAATTGAGGATTTTTGCCATTAATAGCAGGACACGTATATTGCGATTTCCCCAAAACACAAACCGCCAAGCCATTACTTTTAGATAGACAACCGCAAGTTGATAAATTCGTCATTATCCTGTCAAATTGTGCCTTTGAACATTTAATCTCAATCATTCTTCCCATCTTCCTTTCTCTGCATCCACCATTTTCCAAACTTTATGCAAGGCATAAGCAAGAGGGTTGCGGATATATTCAAGATTCTTCGCCTTCTCATATTCGGTTTCAACAAGCTTTATTACCTTAAGCTCTTTTGTTGTTCCGATTTGTGGTTGTTGCGTTTTTTGCAATAACCTCTCAATCTCTGCCCTTTGGCGTTTGATAAGGTCAAGGATATCTTTTCCGCTTTCGTCATAGCAATTCGGTGTGTTAGCATAAGGGCAAATTGTACAGGAACCATCGCCACCCTCGATACAAAGTTCTAAAGCCTTAATAATCTCTTTATCTGTCATGCTATCACCTCCACATAACACCAACTTTGCGGCGGTCTTGTTATTGGAATATTATAGTTCAAAAATTCGCAATCGTAATCCAGCTCATTTGCGTTGATGTGCTGATATTTAAGGTGTTCACACCCTTCGCACTTATCCGCTTCACATTTTCTGTAAAATTCTCTGAGCTCCTTCGGCTTGTCGTAGATTACAAGGTCGGATATATGCCACCCAAAAACTTCTTTGCCGTTTGAATATTTCAGAATGTCCTCTCGTGAAACACAAGACATTTGTTCCGCCATATCAGCGTTTGCCATTTCACAATGGCTTAAAATGTAATCACACACAAATTCGCCTATGACTTTGCCGTTCAAAATGTGTTGAAAGCCTGTTTTATCTGCTTTCCACCATATTCTTGACGGAACACGGTCGGTATTATCCTTCGGGCAATAGATGTAAGCTTTGAAAGGTATATTACAATCAGGCTTTGACTTTCGCAAGTCTAAACGCTTTTTGTAAAGCGGTCTACCATTGTCCCACCCTAAAAATTTGAAAATAAGTTTGCACCATTTGGGCTGTATGCTTATCAAAACTGCTTTGCTCATTATGTTTTCTCTTTTAATCACTGGTTCAACATTGTGCGCTGTGCTCATTTTTTGAATATCGGGTGGGTACCGTCCATCAGCATTCGCTCATCGTCGCTCATCTCGTAGCCACAGGATATAAGCCACGCATAAAGCTGAGAAAGTCGTTTGTTTTCTTTATGCTGCGGATACTCGCTTTTCCACTTTGTGTAGAAGCGCTCGGTATTCGTATCCCCAAAGGAAACGTAAATAATCGAAGGCAAAGTGTGCTTTGGGTTCATACGATAGGCCGTCAACGCTTTCTCGAACAAAATGTTGCTGTCATAAACGGTCTCAATTCCTTCGACGCCTATATTATTCACGTATATCTCGCGCTTGTTTAAATTGCTGTTATAAAAGTTCTGCTCTGCCAATAAAGCTACAACAGCGCCCTCTCTGATCGCACCCTCGTTAGCCTTTGTCAGCTTTAATTCCTTTACGAACTTGTAACGAAGCTCGTACGCCTCGGCTGTAAGAGCCTCAAGGGTAGCATGTGCCTCCTTGATGCGCTTCTCCTTTTCAAGTTCTTCTTTGGACCGTTTAACCGGCGACGCCTTTGGTGCAAGTATGTATACCTTCAGCTCGCCCCAGCTTTCATCAAGATAATAAAAGAGTTTTTGTCCCTGGTCTTTTTTGGGGATTTTTAGTGTATCCCCATCCTTGAAGTCCTCAAGCTTCACTTCAAGAATTTTTGTGTATTTTCCATCGTAGGTCTCGTGGCGCTCAATTTTCTTTCCCTTCAAAGCTTTTATTGCATTCTTTACAAAAGGCATTGCACGGGCTATCTTCTGCTGTTTTAGCGCACGTGTAAATGATTGCTCAAAATTATTCGTGCCGATATCATGCAAAAGCTCATTACGCTTGCCGACATCCTCGATTTGCGCTATTTTGTCGAAGTCACCAATAGAGAGTTGGCGCTGTGCCGATACTTGCCGCAAGGTTTCCGCATCCAGCTCAGCCATTTTTAGTCTGCGTTTTACCGTGCTTCGAGAAAATCCCGTCTTTTCGGAAATGCTTTCAACACTCTCGCCCAGGTTCATCATCATTTGAAAGCCCTGCGCTTGCTCATAGGCAGTAAGATCCACACGCTGCATATTTTCAAGCAGCATTGTCGCCACCTGCTCACGCTCTGACATTTCCACTACAACGCACGGCACCCGCTCAAGCCCTGCGACCTTAGCCGCCGCGCTTCTCCTGTGGCGATAATAACCGTGTAGCCGCCCTCTGAGCGAGGCACCACGGTCAAGTTCTGCATAACACCTTTAGACTTAATGCTTTCCGCAAGCTCGGTAAGTTCTCCAAGCTCCTTTCGTGGGTTGTCGGGATGAGGATATAGCTCCTCCACTGATATGTATACAAGATTGCTGCTGTTCATTTTTCTGTCCTTTCTGATTTTATTGAAGAGTTATTTTCATTACTTGACACCTTAGCTGGACCGAAAATCCGTATTATACCGTTATCAAAGGGAACACGGTAATTACTTATCTCGGCTTCGGTAACATGCATGTGCCCGAAAATCTTTTTCATATCTTTCCAAATGCCCCAAGGGATACGGTAGAAGCGGTCGATACTGAAGCACAAAAGCACAAAGCACAGCGCACCTAATTTTTGATGTGCATCTAAGTCATCCTGCTGTGTTTTGGTAAGACGGCTGTAAGCAACCTTTTCGGTATCGGTTTGTTTGGCTTCAAAGCGCACCGAGCGGCCGTCCCGCATCGTCCCCGTATAATCCGCCTGGGCTTGCTTTGTAAAACAGGCAAGAAACTGCCCTCTCCCGTTAGGCTTACTCAGCGGCCGCATAGGCTCAGGCGTTTTCTCCACCTTTGCAATGCCCTTGGCTTCGTACCACCCTAAGGCAGTCTGTATAAGGTCTTCAAACACTGCACCTGCCTCACGGTTGCGGTATCCCATATATGCTGCATTAAGCTTTGTCATATTAAGCTCCGTCCTCCGTAATCCAGTCGGGCACATCCCATTGAGGCGGTAAGTCTTCCGTGCGGTACATTACTACCGACACATACCAATGCCCGTTATATTCGTTATATCTGCTGTAACAGCGTACGAAGCGGTAACCTTTGTACCGCTTTTTCCAGTACTCTCTATCATCAACACGCTGAGTTGCCATTTTGCACACAAAACCTTTGCTTACCCTGCCTGTCTTCACTTTTTCCACAGGCTTTTCCAGGTTGCGGGAATAGCTGAACCGTGCCGCTCCCACAGCTTCCTTGCACATATAGCTGGCGGCAGCGCCCGGACCAAACTTATCGGGCCTGTAGTTGTTGCAGTTGACGCGTATGCCCTTGGGCCACATATCTTCAAGCAAACGGGCGGAAAGCCCTCCTGTAATAAAAAGGTGAAAATGCCAATTGACACGCCCTTTGCGTACACCGGTCTTGTATATCTGCTTTTCAATTCGGTAAGCGTATTTTAAAGGTTGGCGCAGTTTTGCAAGCTTTGACTCGAACCCCTTTATGGCGTTATTGATAAATTTGCTGCCGGGGTTCTTTTCCGCCCTCTCCTTCAGCTCACTTAAGCCTTCTTCCAGCTGTATTGCTTCTTTATCGCGTCTTGCCTTAACACGGCGCATATAGTTTACTATGTCCCGCCGTGCCGACTTCTCATCCTGTGGTGCTAAATGCGCCTCGTATGTAGGGTGCATAAAGTAATCCGTTGTGTCAAAGTTAGCATTGATAAGCCGTATCAGCTTCTTTAACGCCATTGTGTGGTTATATTTCTCCTGTTCTGCCGTGGAGGGTTTTGTCTTGGGCGCACGGGCAGGCATCTTTCTGCCGTCTTCAAACACGGGGTAAAAATCCGCCTCTAACAACGGACCCGAAAAGGTGCGCTTTTCTCTTATCATTTACGCCCCTCCCTCATACAGATACGGCATATCTACGGCGACTTCGTTTTCCGTTTGCGCTTCAAGCTCAAAAACGCTGTTGTATAACGCCGTGCGCAAGTACGCCTTAGTGTGCGTTATCTTATAGTTTGCTTTTCGGAAACGGTGTATCACCGCCCGAACATGATCTCCGTTAAGCCTCTTATATATTTCGGTTACCAAAGATGCCGAAAGCTTATCACGCCCTATGCTTACATCGCTTTCCGGCGAAAGGAGTATAAGCTCTGTTATTATAAGGGCTATCTCTGACGCCAAAGCTTTATCCTGCGGCGGCATACTGCCAACCTCTATTTGTTCACGCACGGCCGCTAAGGTTTCTGCAAAGAACCCGACAGGACTCTGACAGTGACATGACCTTTCAGCGCGAGAATTATAATTATCCATACACGGTATCTCCTTTAAGTTTTTGCCGGCCCCATTTTTCGTTGATTTAATACTATACACTACAAGGCCGCAAACGAAGCGAAAATCCGCTTCACTACTTGACTTTTTGCCGCTACCGTGTTATAATTGGTTGTACGGTTAAGTGGCGGCAAAAAGTCGTCATCACCTCGGGTTGTTCGCTCCTTTCGAACAGCCCTTATTTTTTTGCATTTCCGTGGGGCTCTCCTATAATTTTGCGTTCAATCCACAGTTCCAAATGCGGGAAAAACTTGCATATTATGTACTCTACTGCGGTCACCAACATCAACGGCACCGCAAAAAAGCTGAAATATATTAACGCTATAGTCATTGCTTCCATACAAGCCTCCTTATGCAAGCTCTTCCAATAAATCGTGGCGTACCTTTACCTTCTTAAGCTCTTTTCTGAACTCTCGGGTATAGTTGGATGCTATGTTATATGGCACCCCTCTGTGTTCTGCGGCTTCTCTTACGGTCATTCCGCAAGCGATATCGCTTATAAGTAACGCTTGCAGGCGCGCCCGTTTTTCGGCGTTGTTTTCTTTTTTTGATATTCGCTTCTGCTTTTGGACAGTGCCGTACAAATCTCCGAGGACTTTTTTTATGGTCTCCTTAGATACCAGGTACAGGTCTGCAAGTATCTTTACCTGCTCCTCCGGGTCCTTGGCTTGACGGTAGCTTGTCCGTGCCCACTCAACATCAACTTTTTCGCAGTCGCACCGTTCGCCGGGGTCAAGGTTGGCGCCGCAAAAATCGCACACCCTAAACATATTCGCCCTCTCCTTCTTGTTCTTCGTGTTTCTCTTGGTCGCTTGCCCTACTTTCTTCGGTAAGCACTCTATACGCTTGTGCGCACAGCTCCGGTAAGCAGTTGCCGCTGCCTTCCGACTCAAAGGGACAGGTCATGCACCCTTTACCGATGTTAGAACAAGACTTAAGCCCTTCTATAACCTGCTGCTTTGTGTATTCTTTCTCTCTCATAGTTGTATACCTTCCTTTCCTCGGCGGCTAAGTGCGCTTAGCCGTTCCTTTTTTTCTTCTAAATCTTCGGGGGCGCCTATATCTATTTGGTCGCCCTTGGTGTCAAGGAACTCGTAAAGCTTAGAGCTACGAACAAACAAACGCCGTCCTATCCGTATCGTAGGGAAGTCCGCGCGGTTGAACAGGTTATACACAGCCGCACGGGGGATCCCCATAGCTACAAGACCGTGTGCATCAAGCATTCGGTCAAGCGTTGCCGTGCCCATTTGCTTCTTAAGGTCGTTAACTTCTGAGCTAAGCCGTTTTATCATACCTTTAAGTTCTTCAAAGTCTTCCATACTTTGTCCTTCCTTTCCTCTTTTTCATTCCATAACTGTGGAAACAGCTCCTTCAGCTCATCCCAAGTTACGGGTAAATCGCTATATGCACCTTTTTGCTTTCCGCAGAGGATAACCGTGCCGAAGAAAACGTCACCGCATATCTCACAGCAGGCTTTAAGGTCATAAAACCAACTGTCACTGCGGCTCAGCACCACAAGGTCTTCTGCCACGGTAGTTTCTTCCACATACCCGCCCACAAGCTTCTGTATCTCCTCGGGCGTGTTTAACACCTTTGCTTGCCGTGGCGCTTTGCCCGGCTCAAGTATTGCTATGTTGATTCTGTCCATACTGCATCACCTCCTGTATAGCCTTTGAGCATATTCGGCAAAGGCGTTTTTTCTGGCATCGGTAACCCCTTGATTTGTTCAATGTCTTTGAACTTGCTTTGCAAAAAAATATGCAGATATATCTGTATAGGGAATATCGAGCGCCTCACAAGAAGCCTCTATCTCAGTTTGTGTCCAGGGGACCAAACTGTTAAGCTTAAGAGACACAGAACGCTCACTGCGCCCAACTGCAGCCGCAAAGGCTCTGTTCGTTCCGAATTTTTCTTTGATTCGACCCTTGAGTTTGTCGTAATTATAAAACATATTTCCACCTCCTTTTAAGTTCAACGACTTTGAACATTTTTACAATATCATGTTTTTTTGAGTTTGTCAATACTTAAAGTTCAAAAAAATTGAATTATTTTTCTTTTTCCTCTTGAACTTTTGTTCAAAATGCGTTATAATGCAAACAAAGGAGCGGTATATACTATGAAAACTACTACTTCCGAGCGACTAAAACAACTGATGCACGAACGAGGATTAAAACAAACAGATATACTAAGGCTTGCAGAACCCCACTTTAAGAGTGCAGGCACAAAACTTAACAAAAATGACCTAAGCCAATATGTTTCGGGTAAAGTTACTCCCGGGCAGTTCAAACTGTCTCTTTTGAGTTTGGCTCTTGATGTTCCGGAAGTTTGGCTTATGGGATATGATGTTCCAAAGACAAGATTATCAGAAGAAAGCTTTGGCATCATGCCAATAACAGTAAAAAACATCCCTCTCCTCGGTGAGATATCCTGCGGAGAGCCGGTATTTGCCTCGGAGGACAGACAATCCTATGTGGCAGCAGGCGTTAATGTAAAAGCTGACTTTTGCCTTAAAGCTAAAGGCGACAGTATGATAAACGCCCGTATTTATGACGGTGATATTGTATTTATAGAAAAATGCGATGTGGTAGAGAACGGTACAGTTGCCGCCGTAATCATTGGCGATGATGCACTGCTTAAGCGTGTTTTCTTCTACCCCGAGCAGGGCAAGCTCCTCCTCGTAGCCGAAAACACAAAATACCCGCCCTTGGTATATATGGGCGATGAATTGAACGAAGTTAAAATATTAGGAAGGGCTATAGCCTTTCAAAGTGATGTTAGATAAGTGGGAGGTTTTTATGGCTCTAATTAAATGCCCCGAATGTAACCACGATGTATCAGACAAAGCCGTTTTTTGTCCTAATTGCGGTTGCACAATTGCGCACAATATCTGTCACCCAAGAGAAGACTCTTACACTTTTTACAAACCCAGCAAATTACCTTGGGTATTCGCAGTTTTAGGAATGTTGGAAGGCATAATAAGCGTAATTTTTATATTAAGTGCAGCAAGTTCAAGCAAAACCATCTTATTCATTTCCTTTTTGTTAAGCGCTGCGCTATTAGTATTTAGCTCTTTCGTGATGTATGCATTATTTGATCGAATAAATACCATAGGTCTTATGTTAAACACCAAGACTGACAAAATTAAATTTTCAGAAGCTCTCTCTGATAAGAACCGCTTAGAGAAAGCAGAAACAGATTTTAAATTTACCAAATAGCAATGGCAAAAAATTAATAAGAAAAGCCCTACGGTGCGGCAACACCGTAGGGCAAGGACCACAAAAGCATCGAGAAACACTTAGGGGGTCGTGTGTCTATTTTACACTACCTCCTTCTAAAAGTCAACAGTTTTAAGGAGGTTATTATGGCAAAAAGAGCAGCGCAGGGCGCAGGCAGCATCCGTCAACGCGCAGACGGAACCTGGGAAGCACGGTATACCGTAGGGCGTGACCCGGGGACAGGTAAGCAAGTGCAGCGGTCCATATACGGCAAAACGCAAGCGGAGGTGCGCAAAAAGCTTGCCAAGGTCAGTACCGAGCTGGATGAAGGGATATACAAAG
Source organism: Clostridia bacterium (assembly GCA_017397955.1). GTDB lineage: Bacteria > Bacillota > Clostridia > Oscillospirales > CAG-382 > SIG636. Next base: position 36,504 of record JAFQHL010000045.1, on the reverse strand, counting down.
ACCCTTGTGACATTACGGTAGGTGAATGGCTTGATGTTTGGCTTGCTGAATACAACAACAGCATTAAGCCTTACACCCGAAGAGCCTACGAAATAAACATACGCGTACACCTCAAGCCGGGGCTTGGCAAAGTAAAACTAACGGCTTTGACGGTACCGATGGTGCAGAGGTTTTATAATCAAAAATTAGACTCCCTCTCCCCTAAGTCCATAAAGAACCTGAACGGCATACTGCACAGTGCATTAAAGCAAGCGGTCGCCATTGGGTATATACGCACTAACCCTGCAGACAATGTTAGCTTGCCTAAAGCACCTAAGGCAGAGATAAAGCCTTTAGACAGCAAGCAGATAAAAGAATTCCTGCTGGCAATAAAGGGACATAAATACGAACGGTTATACATTGTAGCCTTGTTCACCGGTATGAGGGAAGGTGAACTGTTGGGGCTTACCTGGGACTGCGTAGACTTTGAAAAAGGGCAAATCTTAGTTAAGCATCAATTGCAGAAGCGTGGAACCACCCGTTACTTTGCACCGCTTAAGAACAACAAGACCCGAACCATAACACCTGCAGCGTTGGTTATGCAGGCACTTGCCGAAGAAAAGCGCAAACAAATCATAGAAAAGACCGTTGCCGCCGAGCTATGGGAACCTATAGATGTAGACAACCTTGTTTTTACGAATGAGTTCGGGAAGTATATTCCCCCTAATACGCTTTACCACAACTACAAACGCATCGTTGCCAAGATGGGGCTACCTGAAAAGCGATTGCACGACCTTCGCCACAGTTATGCGGTCGCCTCTTTAGTTGCCGGCGATGATATAAAAACAGTACAGGAAAACATGGGGCATCATTCTGCGGCATTTACGCTTGATGTATACGGACACATTACCGAGGAAATGAAACAAGAAAGCGCCAAACGAATGGATTTATATATATCCAATTTGTACGGATAAAGAATCCACGTTTTACATGGTACAAATTACATAATCACCAAGAAAAAACGTTGAACCTTTTCACGAATTCAACGTTTTTAATTTTACAAACCGACCTCAATAAATTATAGAGCCACACAAGTTTACTTAACTCATTTTAGAGAATAAAGCTATTGCCATAACAACGGTCACCAAATTGCCAACAATATATACTACCCAAGGAAAAGGTTTAGATAATTTATGCCCTGACAATTTGGCTACGAAAGAAAATAAAATTGCCAACACATTTATAAACACCGTACCTAATACAGCTATCACAAATCCTAGATACACAACATCGTTCTTAGCCAAATTAGCAATTGTCTCACCAACTGTGGCTGTCGCAAACGAAAAAGTCACAATAATACCGGCAAATATACCGAGTATGGAGATAAGTTGCTGTGATAAATGCTTTGCTTGCTCGTGGGCTTCACTAACTGCTTTTTCAGCATCGTCAAACAACTTAATTACTTCCTCTTCATGTTTGCTATTTGCATCGGCCACACATTGTATTTTCTTTATACTTGTGTATCTTATGGATTCAAGCTCTACATGGTCATACAGTTTGGCGACTTTCATAAAACAAACATTGTTGGTGGGGTCTTCTTGGTCATCACAATACTGATTATCTTTGGCAACACGAATTATTTCGTCAAGGCCTTCACGAAGCGAATCAACGGCATCTTGTTGCAAGGTATCGATATATTTTGAAACATCTGAATATCTATGCCTGCCAATACTCTCGTATACCTCTTTAAACCGTTTAAAGTAAGCATCTGCTTTTATCCGCACATTCTCTTCATCGCTATCTTCAATAGCCCCATGAAAATCAATATCCGTTACTATTTCATTCAAAAGTGTTATTAAGACAGTCATGCTTTTATCCTCAACGGATCATTAAATTTAAAAAACAATTCGATGCTCTTTTTGCTGATAATACCGCCAGGATTAGAGTTTTTCCATGGGTTTTCTGAATGTGTCATAGAGACCAAATTTGAAGTGGAAATGTCAGAACATTTTTCTACTATAGAGTATACTAGCTTTTTTTCACATTCTTCAATTGAAAAGTCCGTGCATGATAATTGAGGCTTCAAAGCAGATGAACCGTTGGTATTATACTCATAATACACTTCGGGGACAACGGGACCATATTGCCAATTATATATTTCTTCTAAAAATGCAGGTCTGTTAAATTGCCTATAAAAATACCCTTGAATGTAATAGATCACTTTTTGCAACTTCAAATTGGTAATAGGAACTCCTTTGTTTTCAAATTGAATAATAACATAATTCGATAAACTAATTGCATTCATTGAAACCTCTCCTTTCTTTCCGTGTATCCTTCCATGTGTAGTATAACACGATTTTATGAACAATTCAAGTATCTTCATATAATCTCCTTTTCAAATGTATGATGTTTTGCGTTTTTTTCATAATATTCACTATTAACTTTTACCAAATGCTCTCTATATCATATTATCTTTAATTATTTTTATGTACCATAGCTCCTGTATACGCAAGAGATGTTATTAACACCACTTACATAACGCAATTTAATTATTTTACACAAAAAAACATTTTTTTGCACAGCACAGCATAAAAGGAAACGTTTCAACAAAATTCTTGAAATGCGAAAAAAATTATTGACATTTGAAACGACATATGCAATATTATAGACAAGCGTTATATTGCCAAAATCGTTAACAGGAGATGTTTTTATGGAAACCAGTGGGCAAACTTTCACCTTATATAATTTGCTGTGTTTGATTATTGCTATAACACCATTAGCGATCAAGTATATTCCACCACTGATAAAGAAACTAAACAAGAACAAATATTTCGTTGTTACTACTTTTGAGAAGCTAAAAGAAATTATATCTATATTTAATGATACAATAATACGTTCAGAAACGACGAGTTTCAACGAGGGGACCCGGCTGTTCTTAAAATGCAAATGTGATGTTAACATTATATGTTCCAACTTGATTGCAAAGTTTGAAACAAAAAGAGGCAGTTCTCCTGCGTTGGCTCAATATAAAAATTTATCATTAGACTTCATAAAATGCATAAAATGCTCACTTGAGGATCACAATTGTTTTTGTTCATCAAATTTAAAAGCAAATTCTATATACGACATCTGTAAAAACGCTGATATAATCCCTGACTACAAACTAAACAAAACACTATTACAAATTAAAAAGGAAGTCACAAATTACCACTTGAAAAGAATTTTTCAAAAGTGGGAGGAATTGAACGCTTTAGCAAACCAGAGCAACAGTTGATTTTGTAATAGTTGTATCATCTACAGCCAAACACGAAAATCTATTATTCAAGTTTTACCCTTTATTTTACCCTTTATACGTTATTAAAACGGCAAATATAGTTGTACAATTTTTGCTAAACGAGAAACAGAAACGTATGAAAATGCGCTATTTTTACGCAAAAAACAAAAAGAGTATTATTCAAATCCCACTACCAGCTCCAAAGCCCCAAGAACGATAAGGTCTTGGGGCTTTTTCCTTACTTGTTATCTCGTTATTTTAGGGCATCCATCTTTAATATCGCCACAGCATCAAGGCTATTTACCTTGCCATCGCCGTTTATATCGGCGGTGGCTTTTTGTGTTTCGTCAAGCTGAACTATTCCTGCATCGCAACGCAGTATTGCTACCGCATCAAGGCTGTTAACTTCCCCATCACCATTTATGTCACCAAGCATAGGTTTTCGTTTAAGGTTAAGGGCGTTTGCTATTGCTGTAGCATCTGCCTTTGCTATTTGTTTTATGTTTTGGATAAGCCACGTTGCACCTTCAACGGTGTCGTGAAACTCATGCTCGATAAGCACAGGTGCAATTCCATTGCCTGCAGGCTCCCTCAGCTCTCCGAAATTCCATTCGTTATAGCTCCAAGGATAGATAGCGGGCTGTACGGCTCTATTACTCTTGATGGGGCATATTGCGTTAAGCTCTTTTACCATCGACAAAGCAAGCTTTTTGGAAAGCTCAAATTTAGGATGATAAAACACGCAAGCTCCTTTGCCACCGCCACCATTACTGTGAAGTGCCACATAAATATCACAGTTTAGTCGCTGTGCCTCCTCAGGTCTGCCCGTATAGCTTCTATCAATATCGTATATATTTGTAAGGACAGGCTCTGCACCTTCGTATTTTTCCAGTTCTTTTACAAGCAATACCGCCAGCTTATCCATTTGCTCTTTTTCCGTAAATCCCGCCACAGCATATTGCTTATAATGATTTGCGGGCGATAAATATATGCGATGCGTTTTTTTATTCATCCTTGCTCTCCCCTTTTTTCACAACATTTACCTTAAGGCTTTTTGCAGCTTTAAGCAAAAAGTCGGGCATGGGCACACCCATAGCACTTAGGTTTTCCAGAATGCTTATGCTTTCGTTAATGATAAGCCAAAAAATAAGCAAAAGCATAAATACAGGCTTGAATCCAAACCCTTCTCCAAGACTGTCGGAAACAAAATACACCGTATAATCCACGCCCGCCGCCGCTATTACCGCGGCTACATATCCCAACTTTTTGAGTATACCTTTAAGCCCCGTGCGGGAACAAACCGTGCCGTTTTGCTTGCTTTTTATAAGGCCCGTAAAATAATCAGCCGCCATTAAAACGCAAAGGGCGCAAAAGGGCAAAGCAAGCCGTTTGGTTACACTGCCAAGTATTGCAAAAACACAAGCGGCCGTTGTTTTTATCGTTTCATTCTTCAAAAGCCATTCACCTCCTATAAAGGTAATATGGGGCAGAATTTTTGATATACCAGCTCAAACAAACCTGCTTTACCGTCGCTGTTTCTTGTGCAAGGCACATAGCTTCTTAAAAGTTTACCGCTGTTGTTGTATATCCTAAAATAATACACCGTACCGTTAAAAGGATAGTCGGGTGTGCCGCCGTTGTTGATTGCGCCTATATACATAGGCTGTTTGCTTTTGAATGCAGCAGTTGAAAAGGCAGTGATTTTGTTGTTACCCGCTTCGTAAAGCATACTGTTTTGATATATATAATCACGCGGGGTGTATACTATGCAATTACTTGAGGTAGCACTTGTTTCGCCGTGTGCCGCCACAACGTTTCTGCCATCGTAAAAAATATAAAAGCTTTCCCCTGCAGTGGAATTCACACCGAACAGCCCGTTATCTACAAGCTTTGATGCTCTGGAACGGTATTCAACCCTGTCGTCGGATTTGATTAAGTAATCCGTTAGACAATAGCCGTTGCCGTCAAAGCTAATAAAGTTTAGCTCCGTATACGCCTGCGGCAAGCTATAGTCCTGCATAAGCAGTCTGCGTCGCAAGCTCATATCACGCCCACTTCCTTCCTATACACCTGCCATGAAGAATGTCGAACTCCCAAGTTTCACCGTTACCCATATCCGCAGGGTCCGGACCGCTGTATGCCGTAAGGCCCTCGAATGTCACAGATACGTCACCTTCCGAAGCGGTTGTAAGCATAATGTTGCACTTAGAAGATTCATCACACATGAAAAACAAAGAGCTAACACCGTTTAACAGAAAGTCTGCGTTGTCCTCCACCTGAACTTGCCCCGAAGCTTGCGTAATCATCTCGCGCTTCAGCTCTCTGCTTAACAGCAATTGTATCGTCTCGTTTTTAGTGTACACCTCATTCTTTTTGCAGTAGTCAGCAGAGCTTTCCCAACCGGTGTCGTAATCGGCACCGCTTTGTTTTACAAGGATATCCCCCTGTGTACCGCCCTTGGGAAAGCGGTTATCAATTATGCCGCAAAGAGTTTCATATTGGTCTTGACCTATGGTTCCTTGATTTTCCGCATCATCGGTAACGGCAGGCTTACAGGGTATAAGTGCAGAAGTGCTGGTAACTACAGCGGAAGATATAACCCCCACCTTTACATACGACGTACCACGAAGCACGGGCACGCTGCAGCAGTCATCTACCATCTCTACATAATATGCAGTACCGTCAGAGCATATAAAAACCGCAGTTTTGGTACCTACATCATCCCAATCGCCGTCAAAAACAAAGGATGCCTTAATATCGCTGTTGCCGCATACGATAAAAGCATCCTCTTGTGCCGTAGCTATTTTTTCTTTTACGGTAATAATAATGGTTTTCATTTTTCCTCCATTTTAAAATATTACCCTCTTACGTTATCATTATATCATGAAAGAGGTGTGTTGTCAAAAAATGTCCCGTTTTTGTCCAACAAGGATTTTAGGGCAGATGCTTGAAAACGGCAAGATTTTGTGTTAGAATAACGAAAAGCGGTAATAATAAGTCAAAGGCTTTTATTATAAAAAGGAGTGGCTTATATGTACCGTAACGAAAAAGACGATGCAGGTGTACCGCCTGCCGCACCGGAGCGCGCAGCAGACAGGGCAGGTGAATACGGCAGTGTTACCATGGAAAGCGGCGGAACTTTGATACACGCCCTGATAATAGCAGGACAGATAGAAGGACACTGTGAGGCACCTGCAGGTGCAAAATCCACCAAGTACGAACAATGCATACCCACACTTGTTGCCGCCGAGGAAAGCCCCGCGGTTAAAGGGCTTTTGGTGCTTATAAACACCATTGGAGGCGATGTAGAGGCGGGGCTTGCCATTGCAGAACTGATTGCGGGGATGAAAAAGCCCACGGTATCCTTGATACTGGGCGGCGGTCATTCAATAGGTGTGCCCTTAGCGGTGGCGGCAAAACGCTCTTTTATTGTGCCAACCGCAACCATGACCTTACATCCCGTAAGGACAACGGGGTTGGTTATAGGTGTGCCGCAAAGTTTTGCATATTTTGAGCGTATGCAGGACAGGATTATAGATTTCATTGTGAAAAACAGCGGTGCCAAGGCAGAGCGCATAAAACAGCTTATGCTGTCTACGGATGAGATGACCACAGATATAGGAACGGTCCTTGACGGCGCGGGTGCCGTTGCAGAAGGGCTTATTGATGCGGTAGGTGGCTTGGGTGATGCATTGGCGGCGTTGCACGAGATGGGAAACAGGGGGTAAAAAGGATATGAAAAAGGCTTTTAACAAGGCTATGGCTTTTGTATTGGCGTTTGCCGTGCTTGTGCCTTTTTCTGCCCATGCCCACCAAAAAGGCGACGTAAACGGCGACGGTATTGTTGACAGAACAGACGGGGAGCTTGTGTTTAACTATGTTGCCGCAGGCGGTAATTTTACCCAAGCGCAAAAGTCCGTTGCGGATATTGACGGTGACGGCAGGATTACCGTAGGCGATGCCACACAGATACTGCGGTATGCAAGCGGAAGGGAAAAGAAACTGCCCGCCAGTGCCATATCGCACCTTAATATTCTTTCACCACCCCACAAGCTTAAGTACAAAGTAGGCGAGGCGTTTAGTATGGAAGGCTTTAAGCTTTCCGTTACATATACCAATGGGCAAACCCGCCTGACAGACAAATACACCCATAGCGGTTTTAGCGGTACAGCGGGTACAAAGATAATAACCGTTTCAAGTTACGGCAGGCTTATTTCTTTTACCGTAAATGTAGAACAGCCACAAATAAGCGAACTTCAGCTTGCAAGATTGCCAAGCAAGCGGAACTACAGAATAGGGCAAACCCTGTCTCTTACGGGGCTTAAGCTTAACGCGGTTTACGCAAACGGCAGTACCGAGGAGCTTAGCGGATATTCAGTAAGCGGATACAGCGGAGAAGCAGGTGTACACAGGGTAAAACTTATGTATATGGGCAAAACTGCAGAATTTGAAGTGGGCTGCGGATATTCTGCCGTGATAAACTGCGGCGGCACAAGGCTTAATGTGCGTACGGGCCCCTCAACAAGCTATGCAAAAAAATCCGCATTTTTAAACGGTACTTCCATAATAGTAACCGACCGTACAGGCGAAAACGGCTGGGTACAGTGCTGGGGTGCAGACGAAAACGGCAATTATGTTTACGGCTGGTGCTCTGCTGAATATATTGATATAAATGACTAAGCCAAAGATTTACACATAATAATAAGCTTTAAAGCCCATACCCTTAATTTACGGGTATGGGCTGTTTTTAGGTGAGTCACATAGAAGACTCTATGTATCATCTGCTTTCATTGGGGCTTATTGCTTTGGGGATCCCTATTTCCGTTATCACTTCCGCTCTGCCGGAAAGAACAACAGCGTTAAGCTCCTTGCTGTAAATGCAGTCGGTTTGTGTGTTTTGCACTTCACCGTCTACCGCCCTCTCCAGATATGCGTTAAAGGAGGCAAGTGCTTTTTCCTTTGCGGCATCTACGCTTATTTCCACGGGCACAAGTTTGTATTCCTTATATGTCAGGGTTTGCTTTCCCGCAGGTAATACCATACCCGCAAGCTTTACAGTTTCCGTGTGGGCAATAACGTCTGCATAAGTATAGCTTGTGCGTTCTTCCCTGTACAGAGGGATGTTTTTTCCCAGTACCGTAAACAGTGTTTTTGTTTCCGTGTTGCCCGTATACTTTTTTTCGGTGGTTTTAAGGGGAATTATAACCGTATGCTCCCTGTAAACCATTGCCTGCACGCTACCCGCCGCGTGGTACAGATACTCCCCGCCGTGTTTACCTGTTACAAGCCCGTTTATAAGTATATCGCCCTCTGCAACGGTGTTGCCCTTTGCCACGGCGGGCTCCCCTTTTGTAGAGGTTATCTTATGAATAACCCCTGCCTCCTTTGCAACAATATCGCAGGGGCTTACATCTTCGGTTTTGTGCTCTGCATCCGTCCTAAGACGCAGTTTTACCGTTGCCACGGTACCCTGTATGTTTATTGCGATATCGGAATACAAACTGTTTTCTATCAAAAAGCGTTGCTCCGCCTCGTAAACATTTATGTCGTACAAAGGCGCACCGCTGAACACACCCAGCTTCTTAAGGTCTGCTATAACAGCTGCTTTGTCAAACTCCCCGTCACATTCCGGTCGCACATCCCACAGTACGCGGGTAGAGCTGAAAACAATAAGCAACGCTAAGACAAGCCCTATCCAAAGCCCGCCGCGATGCATATATCCGATACAACGGAAAGGCAACCCGCCCTTGCCGTTAATCCTTACATCCACGCCTAGGGAATTAAAGCGTTTTATCAAAGCATCCGCGCCAAACACGGAATAAACGGCGGTATATCCGTCCTCCACGGGGGTAAAACGGCTTAGAACAAAGCCCTCCTCCGCCATTTCGCCAACTGCCTGCAAAACGTTTTCACCGCTTAAATGCAATTTAATATAGCCCGTTATTAAGCGTATAAAACCATACATAAAAACACCGCCATTTAAAAAAACTCCAACCCGTTTATAAGCCCTGTTATTACTGCGCGGTTTTGGGAAAGCATTGCCACCTGCAAATCCGTACCGCGGATTCGTATGCGACTGCTTCGGCACAGCATAATAACCTGCTCTTTGCTGTATTCCACAAGAGTCATTACCCCCTGCGCCTGCAACAGCCGTCTTCCGTGCAGTTCAAAGGAAGGGGCAGTAAACATATTATCCTGCAAGCTATAATCACCTCTATGGAAATTGATATGCGGTATCGGTTCTTAAAATGCGGCAAAAACCGTATAATTTTTTGGTGATTGTATGGGATTTATAAAAAAGCTTATGCCTGCCGCCGCTGCCGCGGTATTTGTATTTTGTCTTATTAACAGCCACAGTGTTGCAGAAAACAGCAGGCATTATCTTTTGCTGTGCGGACAGCGGGTTGTGCCTGCGCTGTTCGTTTTTTCGGTGCTGGGGACATTGATAGCACAGGGAGCTGGGCCGGCAAAGCTATGTGCCCTGTTTCCGCGTTGGGGAACGGAAGCAGCGGTGTTGCTTTTAGGGCTATTCGGCGGAGTACCCTTGGGACCGTTAACCGCCTTGGAGCTTTACCGCGGCGGCGGGATAAGCAAAAGGCAGGGGGAATATTTGTGCTGTTTTTCCTGCACACCCTCGCTTTCCTTTATAATCAGTTTTGGGGGCGAACTTCTGGGCAAAGCCGCAGCAACACGGTTGGCGGTATTGACGGTGGTAACAGCCGTGATTACCGCTTTAATATTTAAACCCCTGATGCTTGAAAAAAACAACAGACAAATACTACCGGTGGTTATGATAAACGCCAAGCCCTTTAGTGCCGTTTTGGCAAGTAGTGCCGCGTCTGCCGTGGTTATTTGCGGTTGCGTTGTATTTTTTGGGTGTATGGCAGAAATGTTGCCAAAAGCCATAGGAGGCTTTTTGGAGATTAGCGCAGGTATAAGCAACTGCAAAAGTTTGGTGGAGGCGGCGTTTTTATTGGGGTTTTCCGGCATAAGCATACTTTGCCAGACCGCCGCCCTTTGCGGCGACGAGCTTAGTGTTGCCCCTTGTGTATGTGCAAAGCTGTTTCAAAGTGTGTTTATGGGCATTTGTGCGTATTTTTTGTTGACTTAAACCCTTAAAGGTGCTATTATGAATAAGTAAAATTTTATTAAGCGGAACGGATTGTTATATGGCAAGAACAGGTAAAAAACACGATATGACTGCAGGCAACCCACTAAAAGTGCTTTTGCTTTTTGCGGTGCCTATGTTTTTGGGGCAGATTTTTCAGCAGTTTTACAACATAGCGGATATGAAAATCGTAGGGATGAAATTGGGCGACAATGCACTGGCGGCAATGAGCTCCATCACATCCGTATTTGGCATACTTATGGGGATTGCCAACGGCCTTAACAACGGATGTGCCATAACCGTTGCACGTATGTACGGTGCGGATAACACCAAAATGCTTAGGCGCACCCTTGCCAGTATGCTTTGCATAAACTTTACAACCGTTGGAGTATTCAGTATAATAGGGCTGGCGTTTATAAATCCGCTGATGGTGTTGATGAAGGTGCCGGAAAATCTTAAGGCGGATGCCAAAACCTATCTTACGTTTATACTTTGCGGTATGATTACCACAATGGCGTACAATATGTGTGCATCGGTGCTGCGCTCTGTTGGTGACAGCCGCACCCCGTTGTATTTTCTTATAGGAAGCAGTATTGTAAACGTAGCTTTAGACTATGTGTTTGTGGTAAGGCTGAACTTTGGTGTAGGCGGCGCCGCCGCGGCAACCATTATTGCACAGGCACTTTCTGCGGTTCTTTGCCTTATGTACATAATAAAATCCGTACCCGAACTGCACATTGGTAAAGAGGATTTTGTATTTGACGGTGCCCTTATAAAAGAGCTTTTGGCAATGGGTCTTTCCATGAGCCTTATTACATCCCTTGTTTCCTTTGGCAGTGCTGCAGTAAGCCGCGCAAACAACATTTTAAGTGCCCGCTACGGTGAAGGCGTTATTACAGCAAACAGTGCCGCACGCAGAATAGACGGGCTTATAATGATGCCTATGTCCACCTTGGGAATGGCACTTTCCACCTTTGTAAGCCTGAATAGAGGCGCGGGGCATTATGAGCGAATAAACCGCGGTATAAAAGGTGCGCTTAGCGTGGGTGCAGCTTGGTGCGGGCTTGGCGTAGCTTTGCTTTACGGTTTTGGCGCACAGCTTGTAAGCCTTATAACAGATACACACAGCGATACGGTTATTAAATTCGCCGTGGAGTATATGCGTATAAACTCTCCCTTCTTCTTTTTACTGATGGTACTTTTGGTGTTCCGAAGCGTACTGCAAGGCTTTGGAAAAAAGTTCATACCCATAATCACCGCCGCCGCAGAGCTGGTTTTAAAGTTCTTTGCCGCCGCGGTATTGGTTCCCCAGCTTGGTTTCTTGGGGATATGCGTGGCAGAGCCTGCAATATGGACGGTAACAGCTGTAGTGGTTGCCACGGTTTATATAAAAAATATGCGTAATATGAAAAAAGAAATAATTTAAACAGCCGACAAAAAATATATACTTTTTTACAAAAATGTGTTATAATACAGTTGTTTAAAGAATACGATTATAGGAGGAAAATTTATGGCCTTTTGTACTAAATGCGGCGCGCTTTTAAACGAAAACTTTGCTTTTTGTACCTCTTGCGGTACAAGAACTGCTAAGCCTGATGAGGAAAACGCAGCCCAAACGGTTGGTTCTGCGCCGACACAGCCTACGGTTGCACAGCAACAGGAAAAGGTAGAGCTAACAGAGCCTTGCGTTGACGGCACAAAGGTTTTTGGCATAAATAACGGCGAAACTGTTCCGCTTTCAAGAATTGAAACGGAGGAAAAAGCAGAAACGCCCGCGACGGCAGCTAAAGCAGAGAAATTAAAAACAATTATCCCTCCCGATGCCATCCCCTTTCCTGTCGGGATGTGCTCTCAATACGCAAAATCTATGGAAAATGAGTCAGGAAATACACAGCAGCGCGTTGAAGCGGCAAGCGACAAGACGCGAGTTGCGCCCACCATGCCCAACTATGACCGTCCGCCCGTGAACACCTATGAGCAGACCTACGGCGTACCTTCCGGACCCGACCCCAAGTTGCCCTTGAGTACCGAGCCGTACCGTGGGAAGCCTGATAAGAAGGGTGAATACGGGGTTGTGGGAACTTTGTATTATTTTCTTATGACCTTGCTTTACTGCATTCCGCTGGTAGGCTTGATAATGTCCATAGTACTGTCCTTTGGCGGCACTATAAACCAAAACAAACGTAGTTTTGCAAGAGCGGTGCTTATATATAAGTTTATAGGCATACTTTTCATTTTTGCGGTATTGCTGATGTGTATTATGTTCAAAGAAGTTATTTTTGATGCCTTTAACGAAGTTTTTGGATGGCAGATAGTTTCTTGGGGCGATTTAATAGAATTATTTGAATAAGAAGAAAACACCCCCAATAAGCCAAAAGGCTTATTGGGGGTATAATATTCTGTTCCTTCCCGCCGGGCCGTGGCCCGCAAACGAAACCCTGCTCTCTGGCAAGGGTGGTGACCTCTCCCATTTTTCGTGCTCCCAACATCCGAGCGGTGCGGTGACATAAGCAGCGCGCCGTCGGGAGGTCTGCATTCCCTGAATGGGAAGTCCGGTCTCCGCTTCGTAAATGTGGGTTTTTATGCGAGAACATCACGAACCAAGCAGGAAAAACACATATCTATTCTATGCGAAGAGTCTAAAATTTATTCCTCTTCTGTTTCGGTATCGCCATCCAACAAATCCAGGTCAAGGTCACCAAAAACCTCATCCTCAAACACTTCGGCAACACTCTCAAACTCATCATCGTCATCTATGGTAACATAAACGTCTTCGCCGTTTTCGTCACGCTCTTTTTTTAGAATAACATACTCACACTCATCGCTGTCGATGGGCATAAAAGCAAGATATTCACAACCTTCAATTTCTAATCTGCCTATTATTTCAAAGGGGTTTTCATTACCGTCCTCATCAATAAGAAAACAAGTTTCACCCTCAAGTTCTTCAAAGTTTTCGTTCTTATTTTCAGCCATTACAGTACAACGCGGTGCCATAACCGACACCTGCATCCTCCCTTCAATAATAAATTTTTAGGTTGTCCGTGAAACAATTGTAGCAAAGTGCCACAGAAAAGTCAATACATTTTATGCAAAAAGCTACACGGTCAAAAGTTTTTTGCCGCGTTTTTACTGTTTTTTCGATTTTTTCTTCGTATGACCAAAAAAAGTACCAAAAAAAAGCTGAATTTTTTGTTAAAATTATTCAAAAGCTATTGCAATTGTTGTTAAAAGTGATTATAATCACTTACGGATAGTGTTTGCTAAATGTGCAAAATGATTATGATGTTGAACGGGGGATATTTGTATGAAGTTATTTCAAGGTATAGTACATCAGATGAAGGATGCTATTGACAGAACAATTGGTGTTATTGACGACCGCGGCACCGTTATTGCCTGCAGTCAGCTTACACGGATTGGGGAGTCTAAGCGTGCCGTGTTGGAAGAGCTTTCTTATACATTTGACAGCGTTACCTATGACGGCTATACATACAGACCCATAGGCACCCATGCACACATAGAGTACGTAGCTTTTGTAGAGGGTACGGATGCTGCCGCGCAAAGTACTGCAGCTATGCTTTCGGTTGCGCTTGCCAACATTAAGACCCTGTATGATGAAAAATACGATAAGACCAGCTTTATAAAGAACATTATCCTCGATAATATACTGCCCGGCGATATCTACATCAAAAGCAAGGAATTGCGTTTTGACGGTGAGGTTAACCGCGTGGTATTTTTGGTGCGCTTTACCAATAAGGGTGAAGCCATCCCCTTTGACGTGATACAAAGTATGTTCCCCGACAAGAACAGGGACTATATTATAAGCGTTGGTGAAAACGATGTTGTGTTGGTTAAAGAACTTAAGAACCCCACAACTTCCAGAAATTATGAATCGGTGGATACCATTGCCAAGACTATAGTAGACACGGCGCAAAGTGAGTTTTTGATGGGTGCGGTTGTTGGTATAGGTACGATAGTATCCAACATTAAGGATTTGGCACGTTCCTACAAGGATGCACAGATAGCAATCAATGTAGGCAGTATTTTTGACCCGGATAAGAAGATATCCAATTATGAAAACTTGGGTATAGGCAGACTTGTTTATCAGCTGCCCACCACCCTTTGTGAAATGTTTTTGCAAGAAGTATTTAAGAGAGAATCTCTTGATGCACTTGACAGAGAAACCTTGGTTACCATACAGGCGTTCTTTGACAACAACCTTAATGTAAGTGAAACCTCCAGAAGGCTGTTTGTGCATAGAAATACCTTGGTTTACAGATTGGAAAAGATTAAAAAGCTTACAGGGCTTGACCTGCGTGAGTTTGAGCATGCCATTACCTTTAAGGTGGCATTGATGGTACAAAAATACGTACAGTCCAGACCCCACAATTATTGATAGACTGCGTTTTGCAGTCTTGCGGAGGGTTTGCAAAAAATGATAGAATTTAAAGATGTGACAATGGTGTACGACAACGGCACCCCTGCGCTTAACGGTGTTAATCTTTTGATTGAGGACGGCGATTTTGTTTTTATTGTAGGTCGTTCCGGCGCAGGTAAAACCACCCTTACAAAGCTTTTGCTGCGTGAGGAGAGGGTAAGCAGCGGTAAGCTTACCGTTGATAAATTTAAGCTTGATAAAATGCCCCGCCGCAAGGTGCCTTATTTAAGAAGGTCCTTGGGCGTGGTTTTTCAGGATTTCAGACTTTTTCCCAATATGACCGTGTATGAAAACGTGGCGTTTGCCATGCGCGTTGTGGGTGAAAAGAATTCCGTTATAAAAAAACGTGTGCCTTATTTTTTGAATTTGGTAGAGCTTACCGATAAGGCTGACCGTTTCCCGGGAGAGCTTTCAGGCGGTGAACAGCAGAGAGTTGCCTTTGCAAGGGCTATAGCCAACAACCCCAAGATTGTTATTGCGGATGAGCCTACAGGCAATGTTGACCGTAAAATGAGCCTTGAGCTGATGGATTTGCTGATACGCATCAACAAGCTGGGCAAGACCGTTTTGGTAGTAACCCACGATATGGAACTGGTTGAACGTTTTAAGAAGCGCACCGTTACTATTGACGACGGCATTATAATAAGCGATAAGAACGGGGGTGCTGTTCTTGAAGCTTAGAAATATACCGCATCTCATAGGTCAAGGGTTTGTAAGCTTTTGGCGCAACGGTGCTATGACCACAGCGGCTATTCTGGTGCTGATATGCTGTATGCTGGTGCTTGGCTCTTTTTACGTTGTTATAGACAACTTGGATAAGTTTATTGAAGACCAAAGCGAATCCATAAAGACCATTAACGCCTATGTTGACGGTTCTGAAAGTGACGAAGCCGTTAATGCAAAAGAGCTTATGCTGTTTGAGCTTTCCAAGATGGAGAACAGCAATATAGATCACTACGTGCGTATTACCAAGGCCGAAGCTTTGGAGGACATGAAAAACCGTGAAGGGCTTGAGGATGTGCTTTCCAAGTTTGACGAAAGCAACAATCCTCTGCCGGAAACCTTCCGCATACATTTTAAGGATATTGACTCAGTGCAGTCCCTTATGCGCGATTTGGAGGAAATATTCGGCGCGGATATGATTAAATCCGAAGTGGCTATGTACGAATCGGTAAACGATATCAGTACAACCATAACGCTGGTGGGCTTGTGGCTTATGCTTATACTTTTGGTTATAGCCATACTCATAATTATGAACACAGTTAAGCTTACCGTATTTGCCCGTAGGAAGGATATTGCAATAATGCGTTATATAGGCGCAACAAGCACATTTGTCGTTTCTCCTTTTATAGTTGAGGGTATATTGATAGGTGTGGTTGCAGCAATAATATCCACGGGTATACAGTATTATTTGTATACCGAAGTCTTTGCGGATATAGCGGCAGGCTATTCTGCCATCAGCCTTGTGCCCGCCTTGGATTATTTGTACATTATACCCGTTGCGTTCCTTGCAATAGGCCTGTTTGCGGGTATTGTTGCAAGTGCTACCTCGGTTAAGAAGCATTTGGACGTGTAGTTTTTCCTTATTTTAATACAGGAGTTTTTATGTATAAACGAGTTTTACTTTTGGCTTTGTGCTTTTTTACGGTGCTTTCCTTTGGCGTTACAAGCCTAAGAGCCGCTTTTACTGCCAACGCATACAACGGCTTGGGGGAAATTACCGAAGAAATAGAAAACGACAAGCAAAGCCTTAATGAAATGCAGGGCAACCTTTCTGCCATACAATCCAACAAAAACACTTTACAAGCGCAGAAGGACAAGCTTAATATGGAAACCCAGACCATGTTACAGCAAAAAATGTTGCTTGAGCAGGAGTATACTCTGCTTGTTGCAGAAGAAGCCGCCATTACAGGCATAATTGAAGAATACGGCAAGGTTATTGCCCAAACCCAAAGCGACAAGGCAGATGCAGAAGCAAACCTTGACAAACAGCTTGATGATTTTGGCTCTTTGCTTGTGTATATGTATATGAACGGCGAGGATTCTAACCTTGAGATTTTCCTTAAATCCCAAAGTTATTCCGAATACTTGGCGTATGTTGAATGTATGGAGCATATCCTTGACAGCAGCGACCGTATGATTGACAGCATACGCGGCACAATAGGTGAGATATCCAAGAAAGAGCAGGATTACATTATTGCTAACGCCGACCTTGAAACATACAGAGATTCTTTGCTGGCAACGCAAGCGGAAAAAGAAGCAAAGCGTTTGGAGCTTGAAGAAAAAATAGGCGAAAACGGCGATTTATTGACACTTACCGAAGACGAAATTGCTTCCATAGAGGACAACGAGGAAGCGCTGAGACAGCAAATTTCCGACCTGCAATCCCAGATAAGCGAGAAGGAACAAGAAAAGCTTAGGTTGGAGCTTGAGGCAACCTTTGACGGCAACTTTTCTTTTCCTTTGATAGGCTGTAACAATTATCGCATAACCTCTTGGTTTGGCATTCGTACAGACGGCCCCTTTGTTGCATACGAGCATCACAACGGTATAGACTTTGCCTGTGCGCGAGGCACTGCAATTAGTGCTGCCGCCGGTGGCAAGGTAACCTTTGCGGGCTATAACGGTGCCTTTGGCAACGTGGTGTTTATTGAACACGGCAACGGACTTACCACCGTATATGCCCACTGCGACAGCCTTATTGTTACTGCAGGTACAAGAGTTACCGAAAAGCAAGCAATTGCCTATGTTGGCACCACAGGACAGTCCAGCGGTTATCATTTGCATTTTTCAGTACTTAAAAACGGTCAATACGTAGACCCTGCAGAATATCTGCCAAGCTATTATTTGGGTAGATGAGGTTTTTGATGACAGATAACAGACTAAGACAGATTTACCGTATTGCGTGCTTGGGGCTTGCATTTTTGCTGGGGGCTTTGGCAGGTGTTTGCGCTTTTAGAATAGTAAGTGACAAGCAAGCCGATGACCCTTTTAAGGACTTTAGTGTTCCCGCCCACGAAGAAAGCGGAGACTATAATGTTTATGCAGATTTGATGGTTTTTAACGAGCTTTATAAGCTAATAGAAACCAGATACGCGGGGGAGTTTGACCCGGACGAAGCTATGCAAGCAGCCCTTGAGCAATACGTTGCAAGCCTTAATGACCCATACAGCGTTTATATGACCAATGACCAAGCCGACAGCTTTATTGACGGCGATTTTGGCAAAAAAGTGGGTATAGGTGTACGCATTTACCGTATGTCGGATATGGCGGGTATGTACGTTTACCAGGTTTTGGAAGGTTCTCCTGCCAAAAAACACGGCGTTATGGTTGGAGATATAATAATAGGTGTTGACGGCACCGAGGTTACCGACGAGAACTATAACGCAATGGTTGACAGCGTAAGCGGCGAGGAAGGCACCACCGTTAACTTAAAGGTTCTAAGGGGTGAAAAGACCTTGGAGCTTTCGGTAGTACGTGGTAGCTTTATTGCCAGCTCTATAGATTACAAAATGCTTGAAAGCGCCGAAAATGTTGGCTACGTACGCATTTTAAGCCTGGCATCCGATACGGCGGATTCTTTTAGAGATGCGGTAAAAGCTCTTGAAAAGCAAGGTGCCGAAAGCTATATTTTTGACGTAAGGAACAACAGCGGCGGATATCTAAGCTCTATTATTGATGTCTTAGATATGCTGTTACCAAAAGGACCAATAGTCAGATACAACGATGCAAGCGGCAAAGAGACTGCGGATTATTCCGATGCCGCAACCATAATAAAAGCACCTATGGCGGTGCTTATAAACGGTGCCAGTGCCTCCGCGGCGGAGCTGTTTTCAGCTGCACTTAAGGATTACAAGCTGGCGGTGCTTGTAGGTGAAACAACCTTTGGCAAGGGCGTTATGCAAACGCTTTTTACCTTGCCCAACGGTGACACTTTAAAGCTCACAACCTCCACCTATTCTCCCCCATTCAGCGAAAACTATAACGGTATAGGCGTTATACCTGATATAGAGGTTTCGTTGCCGGAGGATAAACAATATTATATGTTGTCCGAAAAAGAGGACAGCCAGCTTCAAGCGGCAATATCTGCCCTTGAAGTGAAAGAGAAGCAAGACTAAGCGAGACCTTGCGCTCTTTTAATCCAGTGTCCCGCAAATACATTAACAGAGGTAAAAACAATGGCAAAACAGGTATTTGTATCCCAAGAAGGCTTTGAAAAGATGCAGGCAGAGCTTGAGTATCTTAAAACGGTTAAACGTGAAGAGGTTAAGGCTGCAATAAAAAAGGCCAGAGAATACGGTGACCTTTCCGAAAACAGCGAATATGATGAAGCTAAACATGAGCAGGGCGAGGTTGAAAGCCGCATTGTTCAGCTTGAAGAAAATCTTAAAAATATAGTAATTATTGACGATAAAAATATAAAAACCGACGTTGTTAGCTTTGGCAGCAAGGTAAAGGTGCTTAACAACGATGTTGAGGCGGAATATACCATAGTTGGCTCTACCGAATGTGACCCCTTTGCAGGCAAGATTTCTGATGAATCCCCCATTGGCAAAGGTCTGTTGGGTATGAAGTTGGGTGAAGAAAAGGTTATCGAAACCCCCAGAGGCAACATCACCGTACAGGTTATAGGTATATCCAGATAAAGGAGCAGGCAAAAATGGAAGAAAAGGATACAGTTGAAATAATAGAGACAGATGACGGTTTAAATGAGCAGATGCGTCTGCGCCGTGAGAAGCTTGCGGCTATGAAGGAAGCCGGCAAAAACCCTTTTACAATCGTACGTTTTGACAGAGATTGTACCGCAACAGAGATTAAAGAGCGTTTTGAAGAGCTTGAAAACAAAGATGTTGTCATCGCCGGCAGAATAATGAGCTGGCGCGATATGGGTAAGGCTAACTTTATTGACCTGCTTGACGGCAGTGGCAGAATTCAGCTTTATGTTAAGATGGATGAGATTGGTGAGGAAGCCTTTGCAGACTTTAAAACCTGGGATATCGGTGACATTATTGGTGTTAAGGGCTTTGTGTTCCGCACAAGAAGAGGCGAGATAAGCGTACACGTTAAGGAGCTTACTTTACTTTCCAAGTCCTTAAATCCCTTGCCCGAAAAATGGCACGGGCTTACCAATGTGGACACCC
Organism: Clostridia bacterium; assembly: GCA_017397955.1. Classification (GTDB taxonomy): domain Bacteria; phylum Bacillota; class Clostridia; order Oscillospirales; family CAG-382; genus SIG636. Next base: position 16,567 of record JAFQHL010000045.1, on the reverse strand, counting down.
GTTACCGTCAGCGTTACGTTGACCTTATTGTTAACCCCGATGTTAAGGATACCTTTGCAAAGCGTTCCGCTATAATCAGCGCAATCCGCAGATATCTTGACGACCAAGGCTTTATGGAAGTGGAAACACCTATGCTTGTTTCAAATGCAGGCGGTGCGGCGGCAAGACCTTTCGAGACCCATTTTAACGCCCTTGACGAAGATTTAAAGCTTCGTATATCTTTAGAGCTTTATCTTAAGAGACTTATAGTTGGCGGATTTGAGAAAGTTTACGAAATAGGCAGAGTTTTCCGTAACGAAGGGCTTGATACCAGACACAATCCCGAGTTTACTCTTATGGAGCTTTATCAGGCATATACGGATTACCACGGCATGATGGACCTTACCGAAAACCTTTATCGCTATGTGGCACAAAAGGTGCTTGGCACCACAAAGATTACCTACAACGGTATAGAGATGGATCTTGGTAAGCCTTTTGAACGCATTACTATGGTTGATGCCGTTAAAAAATACAGCGGCGTTGATTTTGCCGAGGTTAAGACCCTTGACGAAGCAAGAGCGCTGGCAAAAGAACACCACGTAGAGTTTGAGGGCAGACACTCCAAGGGCGATATACTTAACCTTTTCTTTGAAGAATTTGTTGAAGACCACTTGGTTCAGCCCACCTTTGTTATGGACCACCCCGTGGAGATTTCTCCTCTTACCAAGAAAAAGCCCGACAACCCCGATTATGTTGAGCGCTTTGAGTTCTTTATGAACGGTTGGGAAATGGCTAACGCTTATTCCGAGCTTAACGACCCCATTGACCAAAGAGAACGTTTTGCTGCACAGGAAGAGCAGCTTGCTAAGGGCGATGAGGAAGCTAACACCACCGATGAGGACTTCCTTAACGCGCTTGAGCTTGGTATGCCCCCCACGGGCGGCATAGGCTTTGGTATTGACAGAATGTGTATGCTCCTTACCGACAGCCCCGCTATAAGAGATGTACTTTTGTTCCCCACAATGAAGAGCATAGATAAATAAAAAAATCGATACCCCAAGATATCTGCAGATATCTTGGGGTGTTTCAAAAGGTATACGGTATGATAAAAGCTTTACTTATCGATATTGACAACACAATACTTGACTTTGATGCCTATGTCCGCGAAGGGATGAAAAGTGGCTTCCAAAAGTTTGGGTTGCCGCCCTACGAGGACTATATGTACAACGTTTTTTGGGAAATAAACAGCAAAATGTGGCACGGCATAGAGCAGGGCACATTTACATACGAGGAGCTTTTGAAGACCCGCTGGAACACGGTTTTTGCCGCACTGGGCTTCAGTTTTGACGGTGTGATGTTTGAAAAGTATTTTAAGGGCTGTCTTTTTGACAGTGCCATTCCTATCGACGGCGCATACGAGCTGCTGGACTACCTGAAGGCGCGGTATCCGCTGTATGTTGCCAGCAACGGCGCATACGCTCAGCAGATTAACAGGCTTACAAAAAGCAATATGATGGGCAATTTTAAAGGGCTGTTTATCTCCGAAAAAGTAGGTGCTTCCAAACCGGCACCTGAATTTTTTGAGCATTGCATAAAGGAAATAAGCGGTGATTTGGGTGAAGATCTTCACCCAACAGAGCTTATGATAATCGGAGACTCTTTAAGTTCTGACATCAGAGGTGCTATAGACCTAGGCATAAAGACCTGTTATTTTGACAGATACGCTAAAGGTAATGGCGCAGAGTTGCCCATAACCCACAGAGTAACTTCCCTATCCGAAATAAAGGACTTTTTGTAATGCTGTGAGGCACACTTATGAAAACGGAAAAGAACATTCTTATAGCTTTTATACTTAACCTTGCTTTTTCCCTATTTGAGTTTGTTGGCGGGCTTTTTACGGGCAGTGTTGCCATAATATCCGATGCTGTGCACGATTTAGGCGATGCCGCAAGCATAGGGATATCCTATTTTCTTGAAAAGAAAAGCAAAAAACAGCCCGACGAGGAATACACCTACGGGTATGCAAGATACTCGGTTATAGGCAGTGTTATAACCACGCTGATACTTTTGTTTGGCTCTGCACTTGTAATATACAACGCCGCAAGCAGAATCATATCCCCCACCGAAATTAACTACGACGGCATGATTATTTTTGCGGTGGTGGGTGTATGCGTTAACCTTGGTGCGGCGCTGTTTACCCACGGTGGCGATTCTCTTAACCAAAAAGCGGTAAACCTGCACATGCTGGAGGATGTACTGGGTTGGATTGTTGTGCTGATTGGCGCTGTTGTAATGAGGTTTACGGATTTTGCTGTTATCGACCCGCTGATGTCCGTAGCGGTGGCGGTATTTATTTTTGTAAACGCCATTAAAAACCTGAAATCTGCCATTGACCTCTTTTTGGAGAAAGCACCTGCATCAATCAATATTTCGGAGCTGAAAGAGCACCTGACAAAGCTTGAGGGCGTTATTGATGTGCACCACATACATATCTGGAGCATGGACGGACAAAGCAATTACGCCACCATGCACCTTGTAACGAAAGGTGACGGGCACGAGATTAAAGAGGCGGTACGTGAAGAGCTGAAGGAGCACGGCATTGCCCACGCAACGCTTGAGCTTGAAGCAGAGCATGAGCATTGCCACGAAGAGCAATGCGCTGTAAAAACAAGTGATGGTATGGCACACCACCATCATCACCATCACCACTAATAAAACAGCAGGCTTTATGCCTGCTGTTTCTCTTTCCTATTTTAATTTGCCGTAACTGTGCTTTCAATGCCGCCTATGCTTATAGTATAGTTTTCTCCTTTTATCAGTACAGGGACGGAAAAGATTACAAGCCCGAATTCAAGCTCAGGGCTGTGGGTAATCACGGTATTCCCATCTGAATCCTTTATTATTATCTCGGTGTTTGCGCTTTGATTATTGACTCTTGCCCATATTACAGCCTGCTCGGAAGAACTGAAGCTTTGCGCCATACCGCCCGCTGCACCTGTACCTATAAAGGTACCACCGCTTATTGTTGCGGTAGTGTCATAATCCAAGGTTGCAGTATCACCGCGGGTAGGCCCGCAAACCACGGTTTTGCCGCCGGTGATCTCAAGAGAGCCGTTAGCGTCTATACCGTCGCCGCTTGCGTTGATATATATGTCACCGCCGCTTATAACGATGCTTCCGTTGCCCGCGGACATCATTCCGCCGCCCATCCTGCCGCCGGGTCTTTGCGGTCTGCCGCCGGGGCCGAAATTGTCTCCACCAAAGCCGCCGCCCATACCGCTGGAATCCGTGCCGCCTGCGGCGTTGATGCCGTCATCGGAGGCGTAAAGGCTTATATGGCCGTTATTAACAAGCACATTGAGTGCTTCAAGCCCTTCGTAACTTTTATGGATGTATATAACGCCGCCTTCAACAGTTAAGGTTTCATCAGCGTGGAAACCGTCGTCACCCGTGCTTATTTCAAAGTCGCCCGCATTTACAGTGATATTACGGTTGGAATGCACCGCATCATCGGCTGTGTCCAGCGTAAACTTGCCACCGTTGACCGTAATACTTGCGAACGCCTTAATGCCCTTCATACTGGCGGTTTCTTCCGTGGAAGTGTTTCCACCATAAAAGCCGTCGGCGCTGTTGTTTTCACCGTTGAAGCTGCCGCCGCCGCTCGAAATTTCAAACACGCCCCCGTCTATTTGCATAGTGCTGCTTGCAGAAATGCCATCCAGACCTGCGGTAATACCTATAGTGCTGTCTGTGATGTAAACAAATCCTTTGCTTGCGTCCGTATCGTGGTCTGCCTGTATACCGTCCTTGCCTGCGGTGATATCGGCTGCAATGTTTGTTATGCGTACGCTGTTGTTAGCGGAAAGTCCGTGGGAGGCACAGTTGATTGTGTAATCACCGCCTGTGACAGCTAAATCGTCCTTGGAAACGATGCCATGGCCTGCAGGGGAATCAATAGTCAGCCTGCCTTTCCCATTTAATGTAAGGTCTGATTTTGAGAATATAACGCTATCGATATTATTGTCGTCAATAGCGGTAAAGCTGCCGCCGTTTTCAAGGGTGTTATTCGTTTCCTCCGTAAGGGTTATAAATACCTTGTCAGCGTTTTTTACATAGATTGGTGCCGAGCTTGCGCTTTTGATATTTGCGCCGCTTAAAACTAATTGGATCTTGTCGCTTTCCTCGGCATCAACTATTACCATACCGTTGTCAAGGCTACCCATAAGGATAAAGCAGCCCTCGTCCTTTATTGTGAAGGTTGTACCGGATATGGACACAGATTTAGAGTTACAGCTTATGCTGTCACCGTTTAGCATAACATAAACTGCGCCATTACTGTCGTAGCTTATACGCTTATCTCTTTCGGTAAACATATCATCTACATTGATTACGGCTTCTGTGCTTGTATCGGTATCTGTGTTATTTTCTGTTTCCGTGTCTGACTCAACACTGTCTTTATCGGTGCTGTTTTCAGTAACAACGCTTTCTCCTGCCTTGCTTTGTTCTGAAGAGGTATCGTTGCTTTCGATTTTACCGCAGGAAGAGATACAAAGGCATACCATTAGTATAGCAACCAGTACACGCTGATGTTTTTTTATGTTCATACGATGCACTCCAAATTTTATAGTATTGTAGACATTTTAGCACAAAAGTATTAAGGTTTGCTGAAAAAACGATGCTACACAGTAAAATTTTAGTATTATAATATAATTATACAAAAAAGCCGCTTAGTTACACTAAACGGCTTTCTATTTAGCTGTATGTTTGGCTTATTTCTTTTCGTCCTTTTCAGCTGCTTCTTCCTTGTTGTAGATTTTTGCAGCGTCAACAAGTGCGATTATAGCCATTTCAGCGCCGTCACCACGACGGGGACCTAACTTAAGAACTCTGGTATAACCGCCGTTACGGTCAGCATACACAGGAGAAATCTCGTTAAAGAGCTTATACACAACGTCTTCCTTCTTAATGAAAGCGAATGCACGTCTCTTATTAGCAAGGGTGTTAACCTTACCAAGTGTTATCATCTTCTCAGCAAGAGCACTTACTTCCTTTGCCCTAGTGAGTGTTGTTTCTATTTTACCGTTTTCAAGCAGAAATGTTACCATACCCTTAAGCATAGCCATTCTGTGATCGGTCTTTCTGCCAAGCTTTCTTGTTCCGGGCATTTCATTTGCCTCCTTTTTTCAGAATGTTTAGTCTTCGGTCTTTTTAAGGGTAAGACCGAGGGACTGAAGTTTTTGTATCACTTCTTCCAAGGACTTCTTACCAAGGTTTCTAACCTTTATCATGTCTTCTTCTGTCTTGTTTGTCAGGTCTTCAACAGTGTCGATGCCTGCGCGCTTAAGGCAGTTAAAGCTTCTTACGGACATATCAAGCTCTTCAATGGTCATTTCAAGTACTTTTTCCTTGATGGTTTCTTCCCTGTCTACCATTACGGGAGCGTTCTTAGCTTCATCGGAAAGCTCTACAAACAAGTTAAGATGTTCGCAGATGATCTTCGCCGCCAAAGAAACAGCCTCTTTTGCGTTGATTATGCCGTTTGTGCCGATGGTAAGTGTCAACTTATCGTAATCGGTGATATTGCCAACGCGGGTGTTTTCAACAGTGTAATTTGCACTGTATACCGGCGTATATATAGAGTCGGTAAATATAGTGCCTAAAACGGGTTGACCGTTTGCCTTGTTTTTATCAGCGGAAACGTAGCCTCTGCCGTGTTCGAAAGTGATTTCCATATAGAATTCATTGCCTTCTTCCACGGTTGCGATAGGATGGTCTTTGTTGAGAATCTCTATATCGCTGTCTACCTGTATATCCCCTGCGGTGATTTGAGCAAAGCCGCTGCCTTCAACTATTACTGTCTTGGGACCTGCACAGTGAAGTTTTGCAACTATGCCCTTTACGTTCATAACTATTTCTGTTATGTCTTCTTTTACACCGGGAACAGTAGATATTTCATGAAGCGCGCCGTCTATTTTTACACTGGTAGCCGCAACGCCGGGTAAGGAGCTTAAAAGTACACGTCTAAGTGAGTTGCCAAGGGTTGTACCGTAACCGCGTTCAAGGGGTTCAATGACAAAAGTGCCGTGTTTGCCGTCCTCACTAAGGTCAGCTGTAACTATGTTCGGTCTTTCTATCTCAATCATGTGTTTACCTCCTGTTGAAATTGACAGCCGTTAAACCATGTTAACGGTGCTGTTGCTATTACTTGGAGTACAACTCTACTATCAGGTGCTCCTCGATGGGGAAATCGATATCTTCTCTGCTGGGAAGTGCTGCGATAGTAGCTACTGCGTTTGCTGCATCAAGCTCTATCCAAGCGGGTACTGACCTTCCGGAGATATTTTCGATAAGCATTTTAATGAGTGCGCTCTTGCGGCTGCTTTCCTTAACGGTTATAACGTCACCCTTCTTAACAAGGATGGAAGGGATGTTAGCCTTCTTACCGTTTATCTGGAAGTGGCCGTGACGAACCAGCTGACGTGCCTGACGACGGCTGTCTGCCATACCCATACGGTATACAACGTTGTCAAGTCTGGTTTCAATCATAGTGAGAAGGTTTTCACCGGTCTGACCGGGCTTTTTATCTGCCTTTTCAAAATAATTGTTAAACTGCTTCTCTAAAATACCGTAGTACCTTCTTGCCTTCTGCTTTTCGCGAAGCTGGAGGCCGTATTCTTTTACTCTTTTTCTGCCCGCACCTGCACCGTGCTGACCGGGAGCCTTTGCTCTTCTAACCAGAGGGCATTTGTCGGATGTGCACTTGTCGCCCTTGAGGAACAACTTGGTGTTCTCTCTACGGCAAAGTCTGCACGCAGGACCTGTATATCTTGCCATTTAATAAATCCTCCTAATATATATAAGACTTATACGCGTCTTCTCTTGGGCGGACGGCAACCGTTGTGAGGAATGGGAGTTACGTCCTTTATGGAAACAACGTCCAAACCTGCAACCTGAAGCGCACGGATTGCTGCTTCTCTACCCTGACCGGGACCCTTTACGTAAACCTCAACAGTCTTAAGGCCGTGTTCCATAGCTGCCTTTGCTGCTGTTTCTGCTGCCATCTGCGCTGCAAAAGGAGTAGATTTACGGGAACCTCTGTAACCGAGTTCGCCTGCGGATGCCCAACTGATTGCGTTACCGTTGGTATCGGAGATGGTTACTATTGTGTTGTTGAAGCTGGAACGGATGTGTGCTGCACCGCGCTCTATATTCTTGCGCTCACGACGCTTTTTGCTAACAACCTTTTTAGCTTTTGCCATATCTGCATTTCCCTCCTATTACTTCTTCTTGTTCGCGATGGTCTTTGCGGGACCTTTGCGTGTTCTTGCGTTGGTCTTTGTTCTTTGACCTCTAACGGGAAGACCTCTTCTGTGACGTCTGCCGCGATAGCAGTCGATTTCTACCATTCTCTTTATGTTAAGGGCAACTTCTCTTCTGAGGTCACCTTCAACCATATAATCTCTTTCGATTACTTCACGAAGCTTAGCTACGTCGTCTTCGGTCAAATCCTTTACTCTGATGTCAGGATTGATGCCGGTCTTTTCAAGTATTTCGTTGGAGCGTGCTCTGCCGATACCGAAAATATAGGTGAGTCCGATTTCTACGCGCTTTGCGTTGGGAAGATCAACACCGGATATACGAGCCATTATTACACCTCTCTTTAACCTTGTTTTTGCTTATGCTTAGGGTTTTCGCAAATAACCATTATTTTGCCTTTTCTTTTGATGATCTTGCACTTCTCGCAAATCTTTTTTACAGAAGGCCTTACTTTCATTTCATTACCTCCATAGGCTTATTTATGCCTGAATGTTATCCTTCCTTGGGTCAAGTCATATACAGAAACCTCTACGGTTACTGCATCGCCCTGCAATATCTTTATATAATGCATACGCATCTTACCTGATATATGAGCTGTTATGATATGACCGTTGGAAAGCTTTACTTTAAACATAGTGTTGGGTAATACCTCTGTCACTACGCCTTCGAATTCAATAACATCGTCTTTAGCCAGAATGAATCCCTCCGTTAGTTAGTCGATGAATGACCCGTCAGCTCACTTACGCCGCGTAAATACGCGCGCAGAGCCTTGTTGGTCAACGGACCGCTGTGGGCGGCTGCCTCGATAAATACAATGTGTTTAATTTGTTTGCGTTTTGGGTTTTGAACTTTTCTGCGACGACCGTCGGCAACAAAAAACATATCACCTTCAGTACCTACCACGCATAAAAGCGTACCCTTGTCGTGACCTGCCAATGACAAAACAGGTCTGCCCGTATAGTCCATACAGCACCAGCCTTATGCAAGAGCTGTAAGGATAACGGCGCCGTTATCCGTTACGGCAAAGGTGTTTTCGTAATGGGCAGACAGCTTACCGTCTGCCGTTACAACTGTCCATTTGTCGGACAGCACCTTTACATCGTAAACACCCGCATTGACCATAGGCTCAAGTGCCAAGGTCATACCGGAGCGCAGCCGCACGCCTCTGCCCGCGGTGCCGAAGTTAGGAAGGCTGGGGTCTTCGTGCAGGTCTCTGCCCACGCCGTGACCAACATATTCCCTAACCACAGAAAAGCCGTTTTCCTCCACATACGCCTGCACAGCTGCCGAAATGTCACCAAGTCTTGCATCGGGAACAGCTTTAGCAATTCCCTTGAAAAAGCTTTCTTTTGTTACTGAGATAAGCTTTTCCGCCTCACTGCTGACCTTACCGACAGCAAAGGTTGCGGCACAGTCGCTATGGAAGCCTTTATAAAAGGCACCAACGTCTATTTTTACAATATCTCCCTCTTTAAGTACTCTGTCAGAGGGGATGCCGTGGATAACCTGTTCGTTAACGCTTACACAAGCAGAACCCGGAAATCCGCCATAGCCAAGGAATGAAGGGGTAGCACCGTGTGACATTATTGTTTGTCTTATCTTGGTGTCGATGGCACCGGTGGTAACACCGGGCTTTGCCATCTCACCGCCTACTTCCCTGGCCAGTGCGGCAATTTTTCCTGCATCACGCATTATTACGAGCTCTGCCTTGTTTTTCAGTATTATCATTATATACCGAGAGCTGCTTTCATAAGTGCCGTAGTTTCCTCAACACCCTTTGTACCGTCGATGGACTTAAGTATGCCTTTTTCGTCGTAGTAAGCCTTGAGGGGTTCGGTTTCCTTATGATAGGTAACGAGGCGGTTAAGCACAACCTCGGGCTTATCGTCATCGCGGATAAGAAGGTCTGCATCGCACACGTCACATTTTTCACCCTTTGCGGAAGGGTTATAGATTGTGTGGAAGGTTGCGCCGCAAGTCTTGCAAACGCGTCTGCCACTCATTCTGTCAACTATGGCTTGGTCGGGAACCTCCAAGGATGCAACAACGTCAATTTTAACGCCCATTGCATCAAGAGCCACTGCCTGAGGTACTGTACGGGGGAACCCGTCAAGGATAAAACCGTTCTGACAGTCATCCTTCGCAAGGCGTTCCTTAATGATACCGATAACTACTTCATCGGGAACAAGTGCGCCTGCGTCCATATACTTCTTAGCAGAAAGACCCATGGGGGTTTCGTCCTTTACCGCACCGCGGATGATTGCACCCGTGGATATGGTGGGGATACTAAGATCTTTGCTTATTATTTCTGCCTGGGTGCCTTTACCTGCACCGGGAGGGCCAAAAAGAATAATATTCATAATCTACGCCTCTTATTCAAGGAATCCCTTATAGTGACGCATAGTCACTTCACTTTCAAGCTCTTTGATGGTTTCGAGAACAACACCTACGATAATGATAAGGGAGGAGCCGCCGAATACCAAGTAGCCGAGGTTAGAGCTGGGCCACAAGAGAGCGAGAAGCTGAGGGAACACAGCCAGGAAGGCAAGGAACAGAGCACCGATAAGGGTAATTCTGTTAAGAACCTTCTGGATGTATGCTGCTGTGGGAGCACCGGGGCGATAGCCGAGGATGGTGCCGCCGTTCTTCTTGAGATTGTTTGCTACTTCTACAGCGTTAAAGCTGATTGTAAGATAGAAGTAAGCAAAGAATATTATAAGAAGGAAGTTGAGGGCGATGCCGATTGCACCTGTCATAGAGAATGCATCAAGAAATGCGTTCTGCTTCCAACCGAAAATCAATGCCAAAGTAGAAGGCAAAGAAACGATGGACTGTGCAAAGATAATAGGCATAACGCCGGACATATTTAGCTTGATGGGAAGGTGAGTGTTCTGACCGCCGTACATCTTTCTGCCAACGGTACGCTTAGCGTACTGAACGGGCAGACGTCTTTCGGAGTTTGTCATCCAAACAACGAAGGTGATGATAGCAAGCATAAGAACTGCGCCGATAATAACATAAATCCAACCGTTTTCGGAACCGAAAATCTGGATAGCGGTGTTAAGAAGCGCACCGCCGCGAGATACGATGTTGAAGAAAAGGATGATGGATATACCATTGCCGATACCGGCGTCGTTAATCTTTTCGCCGAGCCACATGATAAGAGAAGCACCTGCAACATAAGCTGTTACAATAACAACGCCTGCAAAGAAGCCCTTGTTAGTAAGTGCGTTCTGGTTCTTCATGGTGAGGTAATAACCGAAAGCGGTGATTATTGCCAAAAGAACGGTTACATATCTTGTGATTTGGGTTATCTTCTTCTGACCATCGGGCTGCTTGGACAACCTCTCAAGAGGAGGGATTGCTATTGTGAGCAACTGCATTACTATAGAAGCGGTAATGTAGGGAGTGATGGACAGAGCAAACAAAGTACCCTGAGAAAAGCTGGAACCGGAGAGTATATTCAAGTAGCCGAATATCGTGGCGCCGGCGCCCTCAAATGTTTTTGCCCAAGTTGCGCTGTCTACATAAGGAACGGGGATAGCACAACCTACGCGGTAAAGAAAAACTATAAATAAAGTAAATATTATCTTACGTCTGGTGTCTGCAATGTGCCAAGCATTCTTAAGTGTTTGAAACATTTATATCACCTGCGCCTTCCCGCCTGCTGCTTCGATTTTTTCTTTTGCGGTAGCGGAGAAGATAGCAGCCTCAACGGTAAGCTTCTTGGTAAGTTCGCCGTTGCCGAGAACCTTAAGACCGTCAAGTGCCTTGTTAAGAATACCGCATTCAAGCAGGGTTTGAACGTTAATAACGCTGCCTTCGTCAAACTCGTTCAGTCTGCCTACATTGATTATAGCATATTCCTTTGCAAAGTGGTTATTAAAACCTCTCTTAGGAAGTCTTCTATAGATAGGAAGCTGACCGCCCTCGAAACCGGGACGAACACCGCCGCCGGAACGAGCGTTTTGACCCTTGTGGCCACGGCCCGCAGTTTTACCGTTACCGCTACCGGGACCTCTGCCCTTTCTGTAGCGAGACTTTGCGGAACCTTGTGCCGGAGAAAGCTCGTGTAACTTCATAACTTTTCCTCCTTTACTATTAGTCAGCGTTTTCAACGCTTACAAGATGAGCTATTACATTGATTTTGCCTTCGATAGCAGGATTGTTTTCAACAACCTTGCTGTCGCCAATCTTTGTTAACGCGAGAGATTTGCAAGTAAGTATCTGATTCTCCTTGCGGCCGATCAGACTCTTCTTCAAAGTAATTTTAACCTTTGCCATTAGCTTATCCCCCTTAGCCCATTATTTCACTTGCGCTCTTACCACGCTTGAGAGCAACCTCTTCAATGGTGGTCAATGCCTTGAGTGCTTCAAAGGTAGCCTTGGAAACATTGCAAGGATTGTTAGAACGGAGTGATTTTGCACGGATATCTCTAATGCCTGCTGCATCGAGAACTGCACGCATTGTACCGCCTGCTATGATACCGGTACCGGGTGCGGCGGGCTTGAGAAGAACTCTGCCTGCACAATACTCACCAATGATTTCGTGAGGTATTGTTGTACCGCGAAGGGATACCTTAACCATGTTACGCTTAGCGGCTTCGATAGCCTTTCTTATTGCGTCCGGAACTTCTGCGCTCTTGCCGCTGCCTACGCCAATGTGACCATTGCCGTCGCCTACAACTACGAGTGCGGAGAATCTTCTTATACGGCCGCCCTTAACTGTTTTAGAAACGCTCTTGGTGTTGATAAGGGTTTCCTTAAGTTCACCGAGCTGAGTGTAATCAACTTTTTGTGCCATTCGTACTTTCCTCCCTTAAAACTTCAAGCCGGCTTCACGAGCACCTTCAGCAAGCTGCTGAACTCTACCGTGATAGAGATAGCCGCCTCTGTCGAAAACAACATTTTCAATGCCCTTAGCGATTGCTCTTTTGCCTATAAGGAGTCCGACTTCCTTAGCACCGTCCTTGTTTGCGCCGTTAGCTGCGAAATCCTTTTCGTTGGAAGCGGCTGCAACAAGGGTCTTGCCTGCGTCATCGTCGATTATCTGAGCGCTTATATTGTTGAGAGAACGATATACACACAAACGAGGAACGGATGCGGTACCGGATATCTTCCCTCTTACTCTCTTATGTCTGCGGAGACGCTTTTGATTCTTGTCGGGACGGGATATCATTATCTATTCACTCCTTTCTTATTTACCGGCTTTACCGGCCTTGCGCCTAATAGTTTCATCAACATATTTAATGCCTTTACCAAGATAGGGTTCAGGCGGGCGCTTGCCCCTGATTTCTGCTGCCAGCTGACCTACAACCTGTCTGTTTGCGCCGGAAACAATAATCTTGTTGGGGTTGGGAACTTCGATTGTAATACCATCGGGAGAATCGAAGTAAACGGGATGTGAATAGCCAACATTGAGAACGAGTCTCTTGCCTTCCATAGCAGCCTTGTAACCCACGCCGTTGATGTCAAGCTCTTTCTTAAAGCTTTCGTGGCAGCCAACAACCATGTTAGAAGCCAAGGAACGGGTAAGACCATGGAGAGACTTGTGTTCTTTGCTTTCGGAAGGACGTTCAACAGTAAGAACGCCTGCTTCAAGCTTAAAAGTCATATCGGGGTGGAATTTCTGTGTAAGTTCGCCCTTAGGACCTTTAACTTTCATTACGTTGCCTTCTTCGAAGGTAACGGTAACATCAGCGGGAACGATAATGGGTTTTTTACCTATTCTAGACATATCATTATCCTCCTTACCATACGAAGGCGAGAACTTCGCCGCCAATGTTTTCTTTTCTTGCCTGCTTATCGGTCATAATGCCCTTGCTGGTAGAAAGGATGGCGATGCCGAGACCGTTTCTAACCTTGGGAATGTCCTTGCAAGCTGCGTATATCTTAAGACCGGGCTTGGAAACTCTGCGGAGACCTTCTATGATGCGAGTTTTACCTTCGCCATACTTAAGTGTAACAGTGATGATACCCTGCTTGTTGTCTTCAGTTACCTTATAATCCTTAATAAAGCCTTCGTCAAGAAGAATCTGAGCTATAGCCTTCTTAAGGTTAGAGGCAGGAATATCAACGGATTCATGTTTTTCGTTGTTTGCGTTTCTTATTCTTGTGAGCATATCTGCCACAACGTCTGTGATTTGCATGTAATATTACCTCCTACCTTAAATTACCAGCTTGCTTTCTTAACGCCGGGGATCTGACCGCTGTAAGCCAGATTACGGAAGCAGATACGGCAGATACCGTACTTGCGGAGATAAGCGTGAGGACGACCGCAGATTTTGCATCTGTTGTAGTAACGGGTAGAGAACTTAGGCTCTCTCTGCTGCTTTAATTTCATTGCTGTCTTTGCCATTCTTCTTTACCCCCTTACTTTGCAAACGGAGCGCCGAGGAGAGTCAAGAGTTCTCTTGCTTCTTCATCGGTGTTTGCTGTTGTAACAAAAATTATATCCATACCTCTGATTTGGTCGATCTTATCGTACTCAATTTCAGGGAAGATAAGCTGTTCTTTAACGCCGCAGGAGTAGTTACCTCTGCCGTCAAAGCTGTTGGGGTTGATACCCTTAAAGTCACGCACTCTGGGGAGAGCGAGGTTGAAGAATTTGTCAACAAATTCATACATCATTTCGCCTCTGAGGGTAACCTTTGCGCCGATTTTAACGCCTGCACGAAGCTTGAAGTTTGCAACGGACTTCTTAGCTGTGGTAGCTATTGCCTTCTGACCGGTTATTATCTGAAGGTCGGAAAGGATAGCTTCCAAAACCTTGGGGTTGTCCTTGCATTCGCCGTCGCCAACGTTTACTACTACCTTGTCCAGCTTAGGAATCTGCATAGGAGAGGAGTAGTTGAACTTATTCATCAAAGCAGGAGCGACGTCACTTTTGTAAAAATCACGAAGTCTAGACATTTTTAATCCTCCTTACTTAATTATAAGCTCTCGCCGCACTTGCAGCAGATACGGCTGCGTTCGCCGGCTTCGTTCTTAACGTGGCGTACTCTAACGCCCTTCTTGCACTTTTCGCAGTAAAGCATAACCTTGGAAGCGTAGATAGCGCCTTCGGTCTTAATGATGCCGCCTGCTTCGCCCTGTCTACGGGGCTTTACATGCTTGGAAACTATATGAACACCTTCTACGATAACTTTGCCTTCCTTGGGGGAAACAGCGATTACCTTACCTATAGAGGGCTCTTTCATATTAGCATATTTACCGGAGATTACGATAACTCTATCGTCCTTCTTTATATGCATCTTACTCATTTTAACGCTACCTCCTTAAACAACTTCCGGTGCCAAGGAGAGGATCTTCATATAATCTTTTTCACGAAGCTCTCTTGCAACGGGCCCAAAAATACGAGTACCCTTGGGGTTTTTGTCTTCTTTAATTATAACGGCAGCATTGTCGTCAAATTTTACATAGGAACCGTCTGCACGGCGTACACCCTTAACTGTTCTAACCACTACGGCTCTGACAACTTCGCCCTTCTTAACAACGCCACCGGGAGCTGCCTTTTTAACGGAAGCTACGATAACGTCGCCAACACCGGCATAGCGTCTGCCTGTGCCGCCCAGAACTCGGATGCACATGATTTCTTTGGCGCCGGTATTATCGGCAACCTTCAGATAGGATTGTTGCTGTACCATATATGTGTCCTCCTTTCAGTGCGGCTTATTTGGCCTTTTCGATTATTCTGACAACTCTGAAATACTTATCCTTGGACAAGGGGCGAGTTTCCATAATTTCTACGGTATCGCCGATGCCGCATTCGTTATTTTCATCGTGTGCCTTAAATCTTACAGTACGCTTAACTATCTTGCTGTAAAGCGGATGCTTTACGTTATCAACTATAGCTACGACAACGGTCTTTTCCATTTTGTTGGAAACAACCTTGCCTACTCTTGTTTTTCTAAGTGTTCTTTCCATTACTCATACCCTCCTGATTAGGCTCTGTCAGCCAGTTCCTTCTCACGAAGGATGGTCATGATGCGAGCTATAGTCTTCTTGGTTTCAACTATCTTCATAGGGTTGTCGAGCTGGTTTATAGAATGCTGGAAACGAAGCTTGAAGAACGCTTCCTTCTGCTCACGCAGCTCCTTTTCAAGCTCGGAGGCAGACATTTCTCTAAGTTCTGTTACTTTCATGTTTGTTAATCCTCCTTACGCTTCAAGGTCTGTCTTGCAAACAAACTTGCACTTAATGGGAAGTTTGTGGGATGCAAGACGCATAGCTTCACGTGCGATTTCGGGAGCAACGCCATCCATTTCAAACATTACTCTACCGGGCTTAACAACTGCAACCCAATATTCGGGAGAACCTTTACCGGAACCCATTCGGGTTTCAGCAGGTTTTTCGGTGATGGGCTTATCGGGGAATATCTTTATCCATACGCGACCGCCTCTTTTGATGTAACGCGTCATAGCGATACGGGCTGCCTCTATCTGGTTGCTGGTTATCCATGCGGGCTCGGTTGCAACAAGGCCATATTCACCGTTGGTGATTTTGTTACCTCTGAGTGCCTTACCGGTAAGTCTGCCCCTCTGTACTCTTCTGTACTTAACTCTCTTAGGCATTAACATATTATTTGCCTCCTTCCGAGGGTGCACGCTTAACTTCGGGAAGAACCTCACCCTTGTAAATCCATGTCTTTATACCGATTTTACCGTAGGTGGTGTTTGCTTCATAGAAGCCGTAGTCGATGTCCGCTCTCAATGTCTGAAGCGGGATAGTACCCTCATGGTAATGTTCGCTTCTTGCAATTTCTGCACCGCCAAGACGGCCGCTAACCATTATCTTAATACCCTTTGCGCCTGCTTTCATAGCTTTGCCTATGCTCTGCTTCATAGCACGACGGAAGGAAATTCTCTTTTCAAGCTGGGTTGCAATGTTTTCAGCAACGAGCTGAGCATTGGTGTCAACCTGCTTTACTTCTATAACGCTGATAGCTACCTGATTGTTGCCGGTGAAGTTCTTTATTTCAGCCTTAAGCTTTTCAAGCTCTGCGCCGCCCTTACCGATGATGATACCGGGCTTTGCACAGTAGATGATAACGCGAAGTCTGCTGCCGGAGCGTTCGATTTCTATCTTGGGAACGCCTGCCTGCTTAATCTTTTCCTTAAGCCAGCCCCTGAGTTTGTAGTCAGCAACGATTGTATCGCCAAGCTCCTCGTCCTTTACAAACCAACGGGAGTCCCAGTCTTTAATAACGCCTACACGAAGACCGTGCGGATTTACTTTTTGTCCCATAATCTGTTGCCTCCTATTCCTTTTC
>JAFQHL010000044.1 GCA_017397955.1 Clostridia bacterium | reverse complement strand
TTTATCTACAAAACGAGGTGTTTTACCAAATTGCTATGTGACGGCGGGAGATAAACCCCCGCCCTACGACGTGCCGTTACCCATCATCACGGACGCAGCATTTCACATATATCGTATCCCCTCACAGGTTAACCGCTTTTGCTTGGCAGACTGCTGAGAAAGAGTACAGATGGAACGAACCGAGGCGATAGCTGTACTGAGTACTGCAAGCCGAGGTTCGTTCCAAACGAAAAAATATGAAAATATACAAAATTTCGGGGAAAAGTTCCCCGAAATTTTTACTTTATAGTAACCGTATTTTCTTTTTTCGTGTTCTGTGCCTTTGTCAGCGGTCTGAACCCCGCCACTATGGCGGGGTTTTCGTATACAAAAAGCAGGACTGTTTTCAAAAGAGATTGAGAACAGTCCTGTTTGTTTATCCAGTGTAATTAAGTAGCACCAAAGGGCTTACCCCAAGCACCGCCGAAAGTGCCGCAAGCTCTATATCCGTTACAAACCGTTGACCGCTTTCTATACGCTGTATTGCGTTCTTGTCAACATCAATCCCCACAAGCTGTAAAGCATCCGCCAACGCCCGCTGTGACATTTTAGGCACGGCGGCTTTTCTTATCTCTGCCACCGCTTCCCCGCATATATTATTCCGCTTACCTGCTTTGTTTTTGAACATATTTCCCTCCGCAAAATGACATTTAGTGCTTGACAAAGTCATTTTACTATGCTACGATAACCTTGATGACATCTAGTAAATGTCAATATTGTAGGAGGAAACTATGATGAAAAAACTAACGGCATTATTTTTAACCTTTACCCTTTGCCTTAGCCTTTGCGGCATAACCGCCGCCGCGCTGAAAGAGGAGCTTGATATAAGCGCAAAAGAAACCTACAACGGTTCCTGTGGCGACAATTTGCTCTGGACGATTGACACTGAAACCGGCGTGCTTGGTATTACCGGCACGGGTGATATGAAAAGCTTTTCTACATCAAACTCCGGTAGAGCGCCGTGGTATAACCACCGCAGTTATATAACAACGGTTAATATAGCAGACAGTGTTACTTCTATTGGCGACTGGGCGTTCTATGGTTGCGATGTCCTTACAAGCATTACCATAGGAGGCGGTATTACTTCTATTGGCAGCTATGCGTTTTCGGCCTGCTCTGCCCTTACAAATGTCATAATAGAAGGCAGCGTAGTTTCCATTGGTGGCTCTGCGTTCTATAACTGCCCTGCCCTTACAAGTGTCACAATAGGGGACAGCGTTACTTCAATTGGTGAAACTGCGTTCTATTACTGCAAGGCCCTTACAAGCGTAACCATGGGTAATGGCGTTGCTTCCATTGGTAACAAAGCGTTCCGTGACTGCTCTGCCCTTACAAGTGTCACCATAGGAGACAGTGTTACTTCCATTGGTGAAGAGGCGTTCTGTAATTGCTTGGTCCTTCCAAGCATCAACATTCCGGACAGCGTTATTTCCATTGGTAACTCTGCGTTCTATAAATGCACCTCACTTGAAAACATCACTATCGGAGACGGGGTTGCTTCCATTGGCAACTCTGCGTTCAATGAATGCACTTCCCTTACAAGCGTCACTATACCCGACAGCGTTAATTCCATTGGTATCTCTGCGTTCTATAACTGCTCTGCCCTTACAAGTGTCACAATAGGAGACGGCGTTACTTCCATCGGTGGCTCTGCGTTCTATAGCTGCGACGCCCTTACAAATGTCGTAATAGGAGACGGTGTTACTTCCATTGGTGAAAAGGCGTTCTATTACTGCAAGTCCCTTACAAGCGTAACAATAGGCAATAGCGTTAATTCCATTGGTAACTATGCATTCGGCAACTGCAAAGCCCTTACAAGCATCAGCATACCCGAAAGCGTTACTTCCATTGGTGACTCTGCATTCAGTGACTGCGACGTCCTTATGAGTATCACCCTCCCAAACAGCATCACTTCCATTGGTTACTCTGCGTTCAGTAACTGCGACGCCCTTATGAGGGTCACTCTCCCAAACAGCATCACTTCCATTGGTTACTCTGCGTTCAGTAACTGCGTCGCCCTTACAAGCATCATCATCCCCAACAGCGTTACTTCCGTTGGTGACTCTGCATTTAGTAACTGCGATTCACTTATAAGTATAACCATACCCGATAGCGTTACCGAAATTGGAAGCTACGCTTTTGAAAGTTGCGATTCGCTTATGAGTGTAAAACTGGGGAAGAATATAAAAGCTATCAATAGTAGAGCTTTTAGACACTGCAAGTCTCTTGTCAGCATAACAATACCCGAGGGCGTAACAGTGATTAACAGCAAGACCTTTGACTCTTGTAAAAATCTTACGAGTATCACGATACCGAAAAGCGTGTACTCTATTGAAGAAGACGCTTTTAATGAATGCTCTTCTCTAAAAAATGTATATATAAGCGATATAGCCGCGTGGTGCGACATACGCTTCGACTCGTTTCCTCTTGCTAACGGAGCTTATCTTTATCTCAACAATAAGTTGGTGACTGACCTTGTTATTCCGGATAGCGTTACATATATCAGAGACAACGCGTTTCGCGGTTGTCTTTCATTAAAAAGCGTTACGCTTCACGACAATGTAACATCTCTCGGTATCTCTGTCTTTTCCCATTGTGAGTATATTACAGAGGTAAATTTCGGTAAAGGTCTTTTGACCATTCCACAAGACGCTTTCGCAAATTGTGAAAGACTTACCAATCTTACAATACCCGAAGGAGTTCTTTCTATCGGAAACGGTGCTTTTATTTCTTGCGACTCCTTGGCAAGTGTTGCAATACCTGAAGGTGTTCTTTACATCGACAACTCTGCTTTTAGTTCGTGTGATTGTTTGCTATCCGTTAAAATCCCTGCCAGCGTAGTATCTATTGGTGATTCCGCATTTATGTATTGTGATTCCCTTGCAGTGGTTTATTACGGCAGCACGAAAGAACAGTGGGACAGCATTGATAAGGGAGCCTCCCTTGACGATTTAACCTCCGCCACAATAATCTTTGAATGGGCTAAACCCTATTTTGAGTTTGCCGAGGGCGTTAATTCTGAAAACATTGTGGTAAGTACCATTACCGAGCAAATTTATTTCAAGGCGGGTGCCATGAATGCGGACGATATGTCCGCGCTGTTTGACGGTGCCGACATAAGCATTGTCAATGCCAATGGCACTGCTGTAACGGGCAATGTGCCGGTGGGCACGGGCTGTGTTATTACTTCCACACGAGGCGGTCAAAGCGAAAGCCGTACAATAGTGGTACTTGGAGATATCAATGGTGACGGCAAGGTTAACGCAACGGACTACTCTCAGGTGCTTAACCACGCAAAGGGCAAAGTACAGCTAAGCGGCGTAAAGCTTACGGCGGCAAACGTATCTGCCGCAGCATCCGCAACCATTAACGCGGCGGACTACGGTCAAGTGCTTGGCTTTGCAACGGGCAAGACTTTAAAGTTCAACACCGTGGTAGAGTAATACGCCCAGCCCCCCGACACAAATTAAAAGTTCTACAAATACAGCAAAAGGCTTCTCGGAAAAACACCGAAAAGCCTTTTTGTTATACCGTAATCGCCGCGCGGCGGATAAAGACAGCTTTCCGTTCGTGATGATGGGCGATGGTATGTTATAGGGACGGGCGTCCTTGGCCGTCCGTTGAATAACACATACGAAAAACGCACTTCTTGCATCGCAGCCTACCGCAAACAGTTGCGATAGCGTAAAAGCACGTATGGGGCGCACAGGGGACGATGCTTCTACATCCGTTATCACAGGCATAATATTGAACCTGCCTGTCGTGTTTTATACAAAAACCCGCCGCGGGATTTGTTAAAAGCGACAAAAAAGAACTGCCCTTTAGAAAGGCAGTCCTTAACATATTCGGTTTTAGCTGAACGCAGGAAGAGAAGGCATATCGGTCATATTTTGCCAAGTGCCTGCTTGCTTTTTCTTTGCGTAGTCACGCAGTACGTCCACCCACAGATAAAACGCCTTCTTTGCTATGTGGTATTCTTCGTCCGAGGAATATTCCATAGGCAGATAGCCTCTGTAGGTAGTTTGCGGCGTTGCCACATCCACAAAATCCACACCGATGGAGGTGCAATAGTCCAGCACCATATTGTTGTATCTTAGTATGTTGCCGTTGTTTACGCTGTAGGGCAGAGAATTGCTGTATTCGCCTGTATTGTATGTACAAGCAAGGATAACCAAGTTAACATTGGGATTTGCGCTCAATATGCGCTGGATGCCGCTTACGGTTTCTATATACGCACCGTCCACGCCGGAACGCCTAACGTCGCTGTAGCCCATAAGACCAATATATATGGTGTTTTTGCCTGTTGCCGTGGGCAATTCACTGAAAGAATAGGTGTTGCCTTGATACAAAGGCATCGCGGAAGGGTCTGTGCGGTCGCGGTAAAAGCTTACACCTACGCCCGCATAGAAGAGAGGGTTGCCCATTATAGATGCATCTATCTCGCTGTGCCATTCGCTTATATATCTGCCGAAGTGCATCATTATGGAGTACCCCACAAACACAGAATCGTTAAAGTAGCTGTCAATGGGGTCTGTCATCAAAGTGTCAGGCAAGGGATTCATAGGAGCATCCATATCAATTATCACCGAGCTTTCATCCTCGCTGCTGTCTTCCACAGGCGGTTCGGTTTCAACAGGCGGGGCTTGAGATTCTGCAGGAGGTGTCTCCGACTCTGCAGGCGGGGTTTGAGATTCCGCGGGAGGTGTCTCCGACTCTGCAGGCGGGGTTTGAGATTCCGCGGGAGGTGTCTCCGACTCTGCAGGCGGGGTTTGGGATTCTGCGGGAGGTGTCTCCGACTCTGCAGGCGGGGTTTGAGATTCTGCAGGAGGTGTCTCCGACTCTGCAGGCGGGGTTTGAGATTCTGCGGGAGGTGTCTCCGACTCTGCAGGTGGGGTTTGAGATTCTGCGGGGGGTGCCTCCGACTCTGCAGGCGGGGTTTGAGATTCTGCGGGGGGTGTCTCCGACTCTGCAGGCGGAGTTTGAGATTCCGCGGGAGGTGTCTCCGACTCTGCAGGCGGGGTTTGAGATTCTGCAGGAGGTGTCTCCGACTCTGCAGGTGGGGTTTGAGATTCTGCGGGAGGCGTCTCCGACTCTGCAGGCGGGGTTTGAGATTCTGCGGGAGGTGTCTCCGACTCTGCAGGTGGGGTTTGAGATTCTGCAGGAGGTGTGTCGGATTCTGTAGAGTTTGTTTCCGTCGATTCCTCCGACATTTCCGACTTCTCCTCGGAGCTTTCAGTTTCCGACCCTAAGCTTTCGCTTTGCTCATTGGATTGATCCTCACTTACGGATTCCTCAAAAGATTCGTAAGCAGAAGATTCTTCCGCGCCAAAGCTGCTTTCTTCCGAGGATTCATTTTCCGTGCTGCAAGAAGAAGTTTCACTTTCTTCGCTTTCGATTTCCGCCGAAGCGCTTTCTGCGGAAAGTTCCGATGCTTCCTCAGAGAAGACAGAATCGTTAGATTCTGCAGAACTTCCCTCCGTTTTATCACAGGCGTTCAAAAGCAAAAGCAAAGCAACAAGAATTACCGCCAAAGCCGCAACGCCGCCGATTATATACAAAAGCTTAATTTGAATAACCTTTTTTCCAAGCTTAATGTTTATTGATTTCTTTATGTCCATACTATCCTCCTTGGGGTTTCTACGCTGATTATAGCACAAAAACAAAAGCTAAACAACAAAAAGCCAAGCAAATTAAGCCATATTATTGCATAAAAATACAGCATCAATTTTGTGTAAAACTGCCGAAATACACCCGAAAAGCCCGCTTGCGCCAGCCTTTTTTCTAAGGCTTATTGACAAAAACAACCTCGCTTGCTATACTTATATAGTACATAATGCACAATTGTTTTTACCGAAAGGAGTATTCTATATGAAAAAGCTTGCATCTTTTTTGTCAATTATTCTTTGTTTGTGTATGCTTTTACCCGCATACCCCGTAACTGCAGCAATCAAGCCCGCTGACCCCTATGCGGCAGGTGAAGCACTGATAGGTGACGGTGAGACAGACTATGATTTCAGCGGTCTGCAGACCTACGCAATCGGGACCGAACCCGGCGTGGGCACCGCCGTTTACTCTTACAACGGGCAGACAACCTATACAAACTCTAACTGTTCACTGAAGTGGACCGTACCCAACACTACCGAGGGCGGCAACACTATGTCCGCAATGCAGGGCTTGAATGTTGGTACAACCTACTGCTATGCTGCAAAAATCGACGGCAGCGATGCATACTGTGATGTTACCCGTATCAACATGAACACCGGCGAAAAAACTGTTATGGCGTATTACTCCAGCCTTACCGCAACAAGCGAAGGCTCCAACAACACTATGGGGCACGCCAACGATATTACCGTTGTGGGTATAAACGGTGTTAACTATATGTATGTTGCCACCATGAAGAAGGGTACCGCTATCACCCGTCTCAAGATTGACGGCACAAAGCTTAGGCTGACAGGTTATTTTAAGCTGGTAAACGCTTCCGGTGATTCCATAAGCGTAAGTGCAATAAAGCAGGTTAAGGTTTCCGGCGGCTATGCCTACTTCCTGCTCAAGAGCGGTAATACCTTCTATAGCTTTAAGGTGTCCTCTACCGCCAACGGCGGCTCTGCCTCCAGCCCTACTGCAGTTAATGTATACAAACTGTTTACCATTGATACAAGAAACGCCGTGTTTGCCAAGAGCAATTCCTCCGCAGGCGTTTATGACAATATTGAGAGCTGGACAAACCAAGGCTTTGGATATAACAAGGCAGAAGGTGTTGTTTATGTTCCTATTTGGGATAGTGGCACCCCCAGCCGTAATGTGGTTATCTGCTACAATGTAAAGGATAACATCGACACATGGCTTGAGACCACCAAGAATTTGTCCAACCGTGTTTACCCCTCCAAGACGTCCTTTATGATACAGAATACAAGCTATTCTCAGTACGAAATAGAGTCCGTTGGTTTCAGAACAGGTCAAGGCTCCACAGGCGACCTTAAGATGTATTACAACACCAACTGCAGCTCTTCCGGTGGCGAGGGCGTTTACTCCTGCAGCTACACCTCCGGCAGCGGTGATATGACCAGCCTTGCAGACGGGCAGGTGCTTTGGACAACCAAGTACAACGCTAACGGCGGCTCCGGCTCTATGAGCAACACATACCACATCAGAGGTATTTCCACTAAACTCAGAGCTAACGCCTTCACCCGTAGCGGCTACACTTTTGCAGGTTGGAATCTTACCCGTAAATCCGACGGCAAGTGGCTTTATACAGATGCAGACGGCACCGCAAGATGGTACTCCAAAGGCTCTCAGCCCGCTACATCCTGCCTTGCACTTTATTCAAACTCTCAAAGCGTTTCCAAACTTACAGGCTCCAATGGTGATACCGTAACCTGTTATGCACAATGGACTCCCAACAGCACGGGCACAACCTCCTTCTATATCCGCTACGACGCAAACGGCGGTACCGGTACTATGGATGACACCAAGGTTGTTTACGGCACCAGCACAACAATAAAAACAAACACCTTTACAAGAGCAGGTTATGTATTCAGCGGTTGGACAGCATACCGTCAAAACAAGGCTCAGTGGTGCTACAAGACTATCAACGCCGCTTCTATTTCCGACAGTTGGCTTACCGTTGCCGACGACACCACGGGACTTATACGCAAAACCTACCAAGACGGCACAACTGTTGCCAAGACAACCAGCGTTGACAGAGACATTGTAACATTCTACGCTACATGGACAAGGGTGGCAAACGAAAAAACGCCCGCCTCTATAGCCCAAGGCAGTGCCTTTAGCTTGGGCGGCACGCTGGAGAGCACCTCGGATATGTATACTGCTACGGTACGGGTTAAAAACTCCGCAGGTACTGTAGTTGCTTCCCATTCCGCCAGCCCGTTGGGAATGACATACGACCTTTCCAAGGCTAACACCTCCATTGACTTTACAAAACTTGCCGTAGGCACTTACACATACGAGGTACTTGCAGGCTTCCTTAACTCTTCAACGCCCTTTAACGTTACCATACTGACAAAAAGCTTTACAGTAACCAACCCCGCTACCCTTGAACTGACGGATACCGCTACTGCAACGGGCAATTACACCTTAGGTGACAAGTATTTCCGCGGATTTGGCAAGGGCGCAACCGCAAGCGAGCTTAAAACCCTGTTTAAATACGACATAAGCATTACCGATGCAAGCGGTAAGGCGGTTGATGATGCCGCGGTATTGGGTACGGGCTGGATTATAAGCTGTAACGGTGAAAGCCGTACAACGGTACTTTCCTGTGATATTAACGGGGATGCGGTTATTTCCACAACCGACTATGCAATACTGAGAAAATATATAGGTGACGGTACCGAGATGACCGAGCTTATGGGACAAGCGGCTGACGCAAACGAGGATGCCATATCCAACACCACTGACCTTGTTATACTGAGACGTTTGTTGGAATCCTAAAAAGCCTTATCCCACAGACAAAGGAACAGATCACGAAAAAGATAAAAAGCATTGTAAAAGACAAAGGGGCTGTCTCATTAAGACAGCCCCTTTGTCTGTTTAAATTCACAATCACGCGCTTGCCATTACCTTGGTGTCTGCAGGCAGAATACCTGTTTCGGTATAAACTATTTCCAATATCTGGGCAACCTGCGCGGCACTAAGCTCCTCTGCGCTGTTTACAACAACGCTGGCTTTACCCTCCGAAACAACACAAACACATTTTGAAAAACCCTTTGCCTTTACAAGCTGTTCTATGGTAGATTCGGCACTCATCGCCTCTGCCATTGCGGCAATCCCCGCCATTGCCTCTTCTTTAGCGTCTGCCAACGCATCCGGATTGTCGGCAATGGTTTGCAACACGTCCATTGCCTCGTTACGGGTGTTTTCGCGGTCTATAACAGCCTGTGCAAAATAATCGTTTTCCGTGTCCGCGTCGGTTTCCGCATCCACAAGCACGCTGTTACCCAATATTTGGGTTTTGCCGTCGCTTGGCTTTTCCGTGTTGCCTGCGGGGATAAGACTGTTTACAATTATCGCCGCCGCTATTATTACAAGACAGCCACCGATGAGAAACGCCTTACTGCCGAAAAATGCACCGTAGTCAAATTCCTTAATCTTTTTTGTAATGTTCTTAAATTCCATTTGTAATATCCTCCTTATAGTAGTTAATTAGTAACGAAAACGGCATCTTCTTTTAAGGAATAAAGTGCCATTATCAGCTGTTTAAGGCTTTCTGCATCGGCGGCACTTGCGCCCGTGCAGACCACCGCCACCCCTTTGATAAAAGGGGTGCTTTGTTTTAGAGCCACAAGAGCGGTGCCCTCCTTGGTGTTGACGGTGCGATGGCTTAGGCTTATTTCCTTTTCTGCCACGCTGCCATCGGCGTTATACACGGTACGCAGGCTTTGGTCACCTGCGTAGCTGTAGGTATATCCACCGCTTATGTGTACCACAACGGTACACTCCACCCCGCAAAGCCTGCGCCCCATATCGCAAAGCCGCGCCTCCTGTTGGGCAACGTATTCTGCCACGGGGTCGGCGGAAGGAGATGCCGCACCGTCCTTGTCACCTGCCGTCAAAAGCAAGACTATGCCCGCTAACAAAGCCGTTGCAATATATCCTATGCCCTTTATTTTTGCAAGTTTGCCTATAATACCGCCAAGCTTCACCAATACACCTCGGTTTCCGTTTCGTCCCCAAACAGAGCGTAAAGGCAGTTGTAAACCGCATCGCAGTCCTCTTTTAAAGTCTTAACCTTTATACTGTGCAGATACAACTGCCCCTCCACCCTTTCTATCTGTATGCTTATGTCCTGCACCTTTATGCCCGTTTCCGCAAAAATATAATTTTCCAGTGCGGTGCAGGCATCCTCTGCCGCTTGCTCTGCCGCCAAATCGTAAGAGCTTATGTCGCCCAACTCTGCCTGTGGGGGGCTTATATTTATTTGCGGCACAAGCTGCAGTACAGGCGCAACGATAAGGGCGGTGCAAATTAGCGATGCCAGAAAACGCAAATGCCTTTGGAAGGGCTTTGCCACCACCGCGGCGGCAATACCGCCCGCCACAGCACTGAAAAGCAACGCTGTAAAATACGCTCTCATACCGTTACCCCGCTTTTTAAAAACACAGCGGATATAAGCACAAACACCACCGCCGTACCTATAAGCAACGCCAAGCTTATGCCCAGCAAGGAGTTTAACTCTGTTAAAAACTTGGCGGCTTTTTCCAAACCCATAAGCCTTGCGCCTGCTGCACAAAGAGAAAAACACAGCTTGTAAAGGAATCCGCTGACAATGGGCGGCAGTAAATAACCCGTCATCACCGCAAGACCTATTCCGCCCACCGTACCCTTTACCACCGATACCGCCCCAAATACCGTGCGGGCACTTTCGCCCACTGCGCCGCCTATTACGGGTACAAACGCACCGGATGCAAACTTTATACTGCGGTAGGTAAAGCTGTCGCCTGCGGCACTTATTGCAGTTTGAAAATAGAAAACAAACGATACCAGCGAAAAAACAAAGGCTATTAACGTACAGGCGGCGTTTTTTACAAAGCTTGCCAAAGGAGCAAGGCTTGCCGCACCGGGCAACAGCCCCGTAAGTGCAAAAGCAAACCCCAGACTTAAAAGCGGCAACAACAACTTTGCACAAATCGCCTGTATTACCGTCAGAAACATACCGAAGCCCGCCGCCGATGCCACCCCCTGTGCGGGGTTGCCGCCCATGGAATACAGACTTGTCATTACAGGAAGCAAAGAGGAAGAAAAAACACACAACCCCTCTATTGCCGCCTTTGCATAATTAAAGCTTATCTCAAGGGCGGGAAAACACGCTGCCGACAAAGCCACCGCAGATACAAAATCCAATGCCGCACCGCCTGCGGCCTCCGCCCTAAGCTCTCTTACATTATTTATAAGCGACAGTAGCACAAGACAAGCCAGAATGACACCACAATACTTAAGTGCACCTTTTCCAAAGCCTTGCAAGGCATCCTCCAGCACCTTCCACACCTTGTCACCAAAATCTGCACTTTCCTCGGACACAAGCTCGTCCGCTCCGCTTCTTTCATAAATATCCTCTTGGCTTACTGCCGCAACGCGAACACCACCCAAGCAAATAAACGCAAGGCATATACATATAAAATAACGTCCCATTACTGCCCCTTACTGCCCCGCAAGGCCTACTGCCAGCTCCAACAAATATTCCGCTACCGGCAAGGACAGCAAAATTATCGCCCCCTTGCCTGCGTTTTCCACTCCGTTTGCCAAGCTTCCCTCTCCAAAATCCCTGCATATATCGGCGGCAACCCCGCAAACAAGGGATATTCCCACCGCCTTTAACAGCAGGGAAAAATACTGACCGTAACCCGCCGCCGCCCCCATTGCCTTTATAAACTCGCCCACAGGCAACAGGGTGTACGCCAGATACCCAAAGCAAACCAAGCCGCTGCAGGCGATAAACACAGGCAAGAAGTCCGGCTTTAACTGCTTTATTACCACTCCTATGCAGGCAAAGCACAATGCAGCGCCGCAAAGACTTGCAACCCCGCTCATATACCAAAGGCGTTCTTTATGCTTTGCAAAAGAGACGCTATCTCCTGCGTTAGCATAAGCATGGCAATAACAACACCCGCCACTGTTACCAAGGCGGCTTGCTCATCCCTGCCGCTTTTAGAAAGCACCTGATGAGCTACGCTTACAATAAGCCCTATGCCCGCTACCTTAAGCACCAACGATATGTTCATTAACCCCAAACCCCTTTAAAGCAATAGAATAGACAGCGCCGCACCCATAAGCACCCCCAACCAGCGATAGCACTTTTCTCCCGCCGCAAAATCGGCACGGCGCTTTTCGCACAAATGCCCTATGCGGTCGTGGGCAGATTGAAGGTTGGAAAGCTGCAGACTGTACTCGGTGCCGCCCAGATGCTTGCCCGCCTGCAACAGCGCGGCGTAAAGCGGTTTGTCCCCGCTAAACAATTCTATGGCGGCAAGGTAGCGTTTATTACAGGTGCCGCCGCTGTTTATGTCCTTAATAATCGGCAAAAAGCCACCACGGTCAAGGGCGGAGTTTTCAAACTCTGCCACTATATCCTCCATAAGCTCTAAGGAGGGAAGGCGAAGCAGTAAATAAGCAAAAAATTCTTTAAAGCCCTCTGTTAACGCAAGCTCTGCCTTTTGCCTCTCTGCGTAGGCAAAGCCCAGTGCGGCGCAGGCACTGCTTGTAAGCACCGCACCTATTATGCTTGTCATTTATATTCCTCCACATTGTACTCATAACGCTCGTTCAACCCTATCAGCAAGGGAAACACTCCCCGCCGTAAAAGCTCTGCCGCAAAAGGACGGCGGCAAAGCCCTTCTGCCGTATCCGCATGGATGCCCGCAACCACCGCCACACCCATGCCCAGCACCTGCCCCAAAGCGGCACCGTCCTCTGCGGAAAGCTCGTCGCAAATAAGCACCTGCGGCGACATACTGCGACACAACAGCTCTATGGCAGTACTTTTCTTTACGCCGCACAGGGCATCCACCAGCCCGCTCCGCAGCTCCGGCACAAAAAGCTCGCACCGCTCATCAGCTATTGCCACTTTATATGCCCTACCCATACTTCCGTTGCCCAAAAGCAAGGCTATGCTTTTAAGAAGAGTAGTTTTTCCGCAGTTGGGCGGAGAGTATATCAAAGCACCCCTAAGCCCTTTTTCAGTAATCCGCCGCGCCGCCTCAAAGCCAAAATCCCCTATAAACCGCTTTAGGCGCAGGCTTATGCCGTAAACGCGACTAAAACCCGCAAGCACCCCGTCGCGCACTATCCCCTCGCCGCACACTCCGGCGCGGCAACCGTCGGCAAAGGGTAAAAAGCCTTGCTTTATGCTGTCCCCAAAGCTGTATAAAGAAGCGCGGCTAAGCAAGGTCAGGCATTCCTTAAGCTCCTCCTCACTACAGGAAAGCCCCTGCCCCACAGGGCAAAACCGCCCGCAAGCATTAAAGCAACGATTTTTGCCGCCCACGGTTAGGGAAACAGGGCCGCCGGCCCGTAGGCGAAGTTCTGTAACGCTGTCGCTTACCTCCCTAGGCAGTTTTGCCACGGCAAACGCCAAGCGTTGGGGCAGATACGGTAACAGCCTTAGCATTTGTTAATCACCCTGCCGCCAAACAGAATGTAAATAACTGCCGCTAATGACCCGCAAATCACCGTTTGCACCATAGGCGCGGCAGAATAACAGATACGCCCCGCTGCATAAGCACCGCCAAGACTTAAAAGCACAGCCGCCGCCGTTTTTACACACCGCCCGCCTAAAAGCTTTATGCCCGTAACCTTTTTAAGCCTGCCGAAACACAAAGCAAAGGAAAGGGTGTTTGATGCAATAAGAAGCCATATATAACCCTGTGCGCCGCTTACGGGGATAAACAGAATAACCGCACCAATGCGGAAGACCGAGTTGATAACGCTGTAAAGCAAGGTGCGCTTTTGCTGTCCTATGGTTTTAAGCAATCCGTCTGCCATAGTCTCCACATACATAAGGGGCGTAACCCAAGCAAGCATCCACAAGGAGGAGGTACATTCCGTACTGCCGTAAACCGCAAGACTTACCGGTTTTGCAAACAGCAGAAAAAAGCCGCCGCACACCGCGGAAAAACCTATGGTAAGCTCCATAATCCGCCCTATAGTTCTGTCTCTTTCCCCTTTATCTTCCATAACATTAAGCCTGGACACCCGCGGCACCTGTATGGAAAGCAACGCCCCCAAAAAAGCGTACGGAAAGAACAACAGTGGTATGCTCATCCCCCGTATGACACCAAAATCCGCCAGTGCCTTTGCGCGGTCACCGCCGAAAAGTACAAAGCGCGACGGTATAAGCACACTCTCTACGCTGTGCAGAATATTGGTTACGTAAGCTCCCGCCGCGATAGGCAAAGTAACGCCGCCCACCTCTTTTACGCTTTGCATAAAGGGCTGTGTATCTTTGCCCTCCTTGCCGCCGGAAAAGAACAAATACAGCACAAACAAAAATATATAGGAAAAGCATTCCCCTGCGGTTATTCCCGCCACAACGCCCATACATAGCTGTGTGGCGGTACCTGTGCCGCTGTAAAACGCGCTGAATATGTAAACGGTAATGCCGATTTTTGCACATTGCTCAAACAGAGATGCCACCGCGGGCTTATATATTTGCCCCAAAGCGGTAAAATAACCTTTAAGGCAGGCAGAAAGAGACATAAAAGGCATGGATAGTGCCAAAACGCGCAAGGCGGCGGCCGTACCCCCATCGCCCACCATGCTTTCCGCAAATGGCCTTGCCCCAAAGAAAAGCACCGCACCCGCTATGCCGCCCATAAGAACTGCCAAAGCAGAGGATGCAAAAAGCACCCGCAATGCGCCACCGCGTTTACCGTCCTTGCCAAGCTTTTCCGCCGCCAAGCGGGAAACCGCCACGCCAAAGCCCGATGTGGCAAAGGTTGCAAATACGGAATACACCGACATTATAAGCTGATACAGCCCCAAGCCGGTACTACCCATACGACCCGAAAGATACACGCGAAAAAGCATACCCATACCTTTAAGTCCAAAGGATATAAGTGTAAGTATGCCTGCCGCAACCGCTACACCGCCCATGGATTTTTTAATTTTGCCCACGTCCTTTACAATTTCTTTTGTTAAATTTGTATGCGCGGCTTATAATTTTAATGCAAACTATTGACAAACAGTCATTCGCAATGTATAATATATAGTACACCGACACAGTTACGACACAATATATTGTAGCAAGGGGGCTATCGATA
This sequence comes from Clostridia bacterium, assembly GCA_017397955.1. Classification (GTDB taxonomy): domain Bacteria; phylum Bacillota; class Clostridia; order Oscillospirales; family CAG-382; genus SIG636. Next base: position 46,417 of record JAFQHL010000044.1, on the reverse strand, counting down.
TGAATATATGCGGATTGCAAAAGCTTACACTTTTAGATTTTCCACAGCATACAGCGTGCACGGTTTTCGCGGGCGGGTGCAACCTGCGTTGTCCTTTTTGCCACAATGCATCTTTAGTAACGGGAACGGCGGAAAAGCTTGATTTACGGGAGCTTATGTCTTTTTTAAAGAGGCGGGCGGGCTTGCTTGACGGAGTTTGCATAAGCGGCGGGGAGCCTTTATTGCAACAAGATACAGAAGGTTTTATAAAAGAACTGCGCGCTCTTGGGTATAAGATTAAATTGGATACCAACGGCACATTACCACAACATCTTGGGGTGTTGCTGGAAAAAGGCCTGCTTGATTATGTGGCAATGGACCTGAAAAACTTGCCTGCTATGTACCCTCAAACGGTGGGGAAAGACAACTTTGATTTTGCGCCGATTGCGGAAAGTATGGAGCTTTTACGGAACAGCGAAACCCCCTACGAATACCGCACAACCCTTGTAAAGCCCTTGCACAGCCTTGATTCTTTGAGAGAGCTTGCCGCATATATACAACCTAACGAGCCGTGGTTCTTGCAACAATATATTGATTCCGGCGACATCTTGGGCAGCGGGCTGGAAGCGTTTACGCCCGAAGAAATGAAGGCGCTTTTGATAGAATTGCAGCTGCTTTTGCCGCTTATATCTTTGCGGGGGCTTTAATTTGTCAACGCAAAAACACACAACAAAATGTGTCGGAGATAAAAAATAACTTCTATATATTGTGTTTTACCTATTGACAACAGAAAGCGTTTGTGTTATTCTGTTAAACGAAGCGTGTATAAATATGTTTATAATTATTGACTATATAAAGGAGACGATATTATGTACCAGGTAATGAAGCGCAACGGCAAGACCGTTGATTTTGAGCTTAGCAAGATAGCCGCAGCAATAGCAAAGGCTTTCGATGCAAAAGAGATTAACTATAACAGAGATACCATTGATTTTCTTGCACTCAAGGTAACCGCAGATTTTCAGCCCAAAATAAAGGACAACCTTATAACCGTTGAGGATATACAAGACAGCGTTGAATCCGTTTTGGTACAGGCAGGCTATGCGGAGGTAGCAAAGGCATACATCCTTTATCGCCGTCAGCACGAAAAGCTGCGTAATATCGACTCTACCATTCTTGACTATAAGATGGTTGTTGACAACTACCTTAAGATAAACGACTGGCGCGTTAAGGAAAACAGCACCGTTACCTACTCCGTAGGCGGCCTTATACTCAGTAACAGCGGCGCCATAACCGCAAACTACTGGCTTTCCGAAATCTATGATGACGAGATAGCAAACGCCCACAGAAACGCAGATATCCACCTGCACGACCTTTCTATGCTTACGGGCTACTGTGCAGGCTGGTCCCTTAAACAGCTTATAAAGGAAGGTCTTGGCGGCGTTAGAGGCAAGATTACCTCCGCACCCGCAAGCCACCTTGCCACACTTTGCAACCAGATGGTTAACTTCCTTGGTATCATGCAAAACGAGTGGGCAGGTGCACAGGCTTTCTCCTCTTTTGATACTTATCTTGCGCCCTTTGTTAAGGTAGACAACCTTAGCTATGAGCAGACAAAGAAGTGCATTGAAAGCTTTGTGTTTGGCGTTAACACCCCCAGCCGTTGGGGTACGCAGGCACCCTTCAGCAACATTACGCTGGACTGGACCGTACCCGCAGACCTTAAAGATACGCCCGCAATAGTCGGCGGCAAGGAAATGGCCTTTACTTACGGCGACTGTAAGGAAGAAATGGATATGGTTAACCGCGCCTTTATCGAAACCATGATAGAGGGTGACGCCAATGGCAGAGGTTTCCAGTATCCTATACCCACCTACTCCATTACTGCAGATTTCGACTGGTCCGACACGCTTAACAACCGTTTGTTGTTTGAGATGACTACCAAGTACGGCACTCCTTATTTCTCCAATTACATCAACAGCGATATGGAACCTTCCGATGTAAGAAGTATGTGCTGCCGTTTGCGTCTTGACCTTAGAGAGCTTAGAAAGAAGAGCGGCGGTTTCTTCGGTAGCGGCGAAAGTACGGGCTCTGTAGGCGTTGTTACCATCAATATGCCCCGTATAGCTTACCTTGCAGAAAACAAGGCGGACTTCTACAAGCGTCTTGACAGGCTTATGGATATTGCCGCAAGAAGCCTTAAGGTTAAGCGCACCGTTATATCCAAGCTTATGGAAGAAGGGCTTTATCCCTACACCAAGCGTTACCTTGGCAGCTTTGATAACCACTTCAGCACCATTGGCCTTGTTGGTATGAACGAGGTCGGTTTGAATGCCCGCTGGCTTGGTCACGATATGACCCACGAGGACACTCAGGAGTTTACAAAAGAAGTTCTTAACCACATGAGGGAAAGACTTTCCGATTATCAGGAGCAGTACGGCGACCTTTACAATTTGGAAGCTACCCCTGCAGAGTCTACCTCTTACCGTCTTGCAAAGCACGACGTTAAGCGTTACCCCGGCATAAAGACCGCGGCAAAGAGTGAGGACGATACTCCTTACTACACCAACTCCAGCCACCTGCCCGTTGGCTACACTGCTGATATATTCGATGCCCTTGATATTCAGGACGAACTGCAAACCCTTTATACCTCCGGCACGGTATTCCACGCATTTTTGGGTGAAAAGCTGCCCGATTGGAAGGCGGCGGCAAACCTTGTAAGAAAGATTGCGGAAAACTACCGTTTGCCTTACTACACCCTGTCCCCCACCTATTCCGTGTGCGCTAACCACGGTTATCTGGTAGGCGAGCAGAAGACCTGCCCCGAATGCGGCGCGGTTACCGAGGTTTACAGCCGTATTACCGGTTACTACCGCCCTGTTCAGAACTGGAATGACGGTAAGACGCAGGAATATAAGGACAGATTGGTTTACGATATTGACAACTCTGTTTTAAAGAAGAGCCACAAGACAGAGCGTGCCGAAGCCGCAGAGGCTTGCCCCTGCACCGCAGAAGAGGACAAGGTGTTGCTGTTTGCCACCAAGACCTGCCCCAAGTGCAAAATCGCCGCAAGCGAGCTTGAGAAGAAGGGCATAGCCTACGAAAAGCTGTTTGTTGAGGAAAACAAGGAGCTTGCCGTATCCTACGGGCTTAAGCAAGCACCTACGCTGGTTGTTACGGGCAAAAATGCAGGCATCTATGCCGACCTTACAGGAGTTAAGGAATTTATAGCACTGCAGTAATTTTATGAAAGAAAAGAGCAGATTTTAATGCATGACATTATAGTTATAGGCGCAGGTCCCGCAGGGCTTACGGCGGCGCTGTACGCACTGCGGGGCGGCAAAAGCGTTTTGGTTTTGGAAAAAGGCACCTTTGGTGGACAGGTTACCTACTCCCCAAAGATAGAAAACTATCCCGGCTTTGTGCAGATGTCCGGCGCAGAGTTTGCGGACAAGCTGGTAGAGCAAGTACTTAACCAGGGCGCGGATATAGAAATGGAAACCGTAACGGGGCTTGAAAAGCAGGACGGTGCATTTACCGTAAGCACCGACTGTGGAGAGCACAAGGCTAAAGCCGTAATTATAGCAGTTGGTGTGCATCACCGCCGTTTAGGGCTTGATGGTGAAGAAGAGCTTATAGGCAAGGGCATAGGCTTTTGCGCAGTATGCGACGGCGCCTTTTATGCAGACGGTACCGTTGCGGTAATAGGGGGCGGCAACAGCGCACTTCAGGAAGCGCTTTTACTGTCGGAAACCTGCCGCAAGGTATACGTAGTGCAAAACCTAGACTTTTTGACAGGCGAAGGTAAGCTTGTAGAAGCCGTAAACGCCAAGGACAATATAGAGCTTATCTGCGGCGCAACGGTTGATTCCCTTGTTGCCGAGGATGTGCTTAAGGGCATAATCTTAAATGTTAACGGCGAAAAGCAAGAGCTTATGCTGGACGGTATGTTTATTGCCATAGGTCTTATTCCCAAGAACGAAATGTTTGAAAGCATAACCGCCCTTAAAGACGGCTATATAGATGCGAACGAAGGCTGTGTTACCGATACTGCGGGTGTCTTTGTGGCAGGCGACTGCCGCACAAAGACCGTAAGGCAGATAACAACCGCCACGGCCGACGGCGCTACTGCCGCGCTGGCGGCGTGCCGATATCTGGACGGCAGATGAGGAGTGGCTGTATGAAAAAATTTTTATGCTTTGTATTAACTCTCTGCGCGGCGTTCTCCTTTACCGCCTGTGGAGTTGCGGAGGCTGAATATCTTGTAGACTGGGAATACATTACGGGCGTGCCCGCAGATTTTCCCAAGCTGTGCGACAAGGTAAGTGAAAGCTATGAGAGCTTTGACGCCACAAGCAACAAAGTCTTTATCGGCTGGAATGTACTTGACGAAGCAAGTTTTAATGAGTATACCGCCAAGATTGAAAGATGGTCGGGCGTAAAGTTTGGCGAAACCGAAGACGGAACAAAAAGCCTTGAGCTTATTCAGGATGACAAGGCACTTACCGTAACGGTAAGATATAACGCGAAAGCAAAGGGGCGCAAAAACAGCGACGACAGATACGATTGTCAAGCCATCATTGAAGTTGTTACCAAAACTACCCGCGCGTCAAAATACACCCCAATAAAATGGGATTTACTGTTTCTGTTACCCGAAGGATTCCCAAAGCTGTGTGACAGCGTTACCACGGTTGACGAGATTTACGGCGAAAACGAAAACCGTTTTGCCCTGTACTGGAATATCCTTGACAGCGAAAGTTATGACAGCTATATAAGCCAAATCGAAAAATGGGCAGGCACCACCTTTGGCGATGTTGCTGCAGACGGTACCCGTAGCCTCAGTGCGGAGATTAACGGCAAGGAAATAACCGTTAACGCGGCATACAACGGCAAAGGCACCGGCAAGTACCTTCAGGGCAACAAGTACGACAGTCAGGCAAGAATAGAGATAGTTACCCCCGCAAAATAGTTTTTCTACATCTTCCCATAAATAGCAAAACGCCTCACATAGCCCTTCGGCTGTGTGAAGCGTCCCAACAGAAAACAGCAGCCCTTTGTTCCGCGGAACAAAGGGCTGCTGTTTATCTCTGACATTTCCAATAAAAGGATTTTGCCAACGTTTTTTAACATATAAACATCGCGTCGCCAAAAGAGAAGAAACGGTAACGCTGTTCTACCGCCTGACGGTACAGCTCCATTGTATTTTCGTAGCCGGCGAAGGCAGAAACCAGCATAATCAGCGTGCTTTCCGGCAGGTGAAAATTGGTAATAAGCCCATCTATAAGCTTAAATTTTTTGCCGGGATACAAGAAAATATCCGTCTGTCCGTCATAGGCGTGCAGTACTCCGTTTTCGTCCGCCGCGCTTTCCAGCGTACGGCAGGAGGTGGTGCCAACGGCAATTATTCTGCCGCCTGCGGCTTTTACCTCATTTATACGTGCTGCGCTTTCGGCACTTACTCTTATATATTCGCTGTGCATCTTGTGGTTACGCAAATCCTTTTCTTTTACGGGGCGGAAGGTGCCCAAGCCCACGTGCAGAAGCACTTTTTCTATATGCACGCCCTTTGCCTTCAGGCTTTCCAAAAGCTCCGGTGTAAAGTGCAGACCTGCCGTAGGTGCGGCGGCACTGCCCTTTTCGTTTGCATATACTGTTTGATAGCGGTCCTTATCAGCAAGCTTTTCTTTTATGTAAGGTGGCAGGGGCATTGCGCCTATCTCCTCCACCGCCTCCAGAAACGGACGTTCACAGCTGAAGCTTATAAGCCTTGTGCCTTCCTCGGCTATATCCGTAACGCTGCCCTTTATTAAGCCGTCGCCAAGAATAAGCTCTGTGCCCACCTTGGTCTTTTTACCCGGGCGTGTAAGGCACTTCCACACAACGCCTTCCCCTGCTTCCTGAGAAAGAAGCACTATCTCAATCTCCTCATCCTTCCCCGCCCTGTGTGCCCACAGACGGGCAGGGATAACCTTGGTATCGTTAATCACAAGGCAATCACCGGGGCGCAAAAAGCCCTCTATATCCGTAAACACGCCATGGTGCACTTTTCCGCTTTGGCGGTCAAAAGCAAGCAGACGAGAGGAGGACCTGTCTGCAAGAGGTGTTTGTGCAATCAGCTCCTCCGGTAAATTATACCAATAACTTGAAAGATTCATTAAATCCATAACTATTCCACCGTTGACAAAATTATATAAATATGCTAATATGTAGCAGTATATACCAACACTGTTTACACATATATGATTATATACTATTTTGCGGTGTTTTTCAAGGAGGATATTTTATGTCTAAGCAAACTATTTTTAAAGGCATAGCCACAGCCCTTGTTACCCCTATGACCGAGCAGGGGATTGACTATGAAAATTTTGCAAAGTTGGTGGAGTTTCAGATAAACAGCGGGATTGATGCGCTGGTTGTTTGCGGCACCACGGGTGAAGCTTCTACACTTACCGACGAAGAACACAGAGACGCTATAGCCTTTGTTGTTAAGCAAACCGCAGGCCGCGTTCCCGTTATAGCAGGCACAGGCAGTAACGACACAGCTTATGCCATAGAGCTTTCTACCCACGCTAAAGAAGCCGGTGCGGACGCGCTACTGCTTGTAACCCCTTACTATAACAAAGCAACCCAAAAGGGACTTGTGCGTATGTTTAACGAGATAACCGAGGCGGTTGACCTGCCCGCGATTCTTTACAACGTACCTTCCCGCACGGGCTGTAATATGTTGCCCAAAACCTACAGAGAGCTGGCGGAAAACCCCCGCATAGTTGCTGTTAAGGAAGCGGGCGGTAACATCTCTGCCGTTGCGGAAACCATTAACCTTTGCGGTGACAAGCTGGATGTTTACAGTGGTAATGATGACCAGATAGTACCCGTTATGTCCCTTGGCGGCATAGGCGCAATAAGCGTGCTTTCCAACCTTATGCCTGCAGAAACCGCAAAGATGGCAAGACTTTACCTTGAAGGCAAGGTTAAGGAAAGTGCCGCTATGCAGATAGACTTTATACCTCTTATAAACGCTCTGTTTTGCGAGGTTAACCCCATACCCGTAAAGGCGGCTATGGAAAAGATGGGTTACTGCGGCAGCTTTATCCGCAGTCCCCTTACAGAAATGGAACCTGAGAACAAAGAAAAGCTGTTTGCCATTATGAAGGCACACAAGCTTATATAAGGATGTTTTGTATATGAAGCTTATTATAAACGGCGTTTTTGGCAGAATGGGCAAGGCGGTTGCCGCGCTTGCCGCCGCAAGTCCGGATGTAACTGTAGTTTGCGGTGTGGATATTGCATCCGGCACGGCAGATTTCCCCGTGACCGAGCGTATTGACGACTACACGGGTGAAGCTGACGTTATTATAGACTTTTCCCACCACAGCGGCACGGTTGCTATATGCGATTATGCGGCAAAGAGAGGAATACCTGTGGTTATAGCCACCACGGGGCACACAGAGGAAGAGAAGGCGTATATTGCCGAAACCGCAAAAAAAACGGCGGTGTTTGCATCGGCAAATATGTCTCTTGGCGTAGCGCTTCTTTGCAAGCTTTGCAAGGAAGCTGCGGCTTTCCTTGAAGGTGCAGATATAGAGATAACCGAGAAGCACCACAACAAAAAGCTGGATGCGCCCAGCGGCACCGCGCTTATGATAGCGGACGGCATAAAGAAAGTTAAGGAAGAAAGCTTTTATGTTTTTGATCGCTCCTCTGTACGCCGCCAGCGCGAGAAGGCTGAGATAGGCATACACGCCGTACGTGCGGGCAATATTGTTGGTGAGCATGAGGTGCTTTTTGCCCTTGGTAACGAGCATATAACTATCTCCCACAGCGCATTTAACCGTGAGCTGTTTGCAGACGGCGCATTTAAAGCCGCGCGCTTTTTAGTAGGTAAAGATGCAGGCTTTTACAATATGGAAGACCTTGTTGCAAGCAAGTAAGCAGTACCCCGAAAGGAATTTTTGATATGACAAGACGTGCAGGCGTGCTTTTGAATATATCCTCCCTGCCCTCTCCCTACGGTATAGGAGGGTTGGGCAAGGAAGCCGTGGATTTTGCGGCACGGATAGCAAATATGGGCTTTTCCCTGTGGCAGATACTGCCCACAACACCCCTTGGCAGCGGCAACTGCCCCTATGCAGGACCTTCTGCCTTTGGCGGTAATGTTTTGTATATTGACCCCGACGGATTGGAAGAAATGGGGCTTATAACAACAGAGGAAAAGCTTGGTTCCGTTTACGGCGGCAGCCCCTACACGGCGGCGTATGACTTTGCCGCCACCGCCAAGGACAAGCTGCTTAGGCTTGCCTACAGTAGAGCGGACAATGCGCTTTTTAGAAAAGTTGCCATCTTTGGCGATGCCCATCCCAAGGTTAAGGACTATGCCCTGTTTGCCGCGATAAAGGACGCGGAGGGCGGTAAACCTTATTGGGAGTGGGGTGCATACAGTGACTATGATTACGCCACAGCAAACAAAGGTGTATACGAGTCAGAGTATTTGTATCGCCTGTTTTGTCAATATATTTTCTTTACCCAATGGGCACAGTTTAAAAAAGAAGTTAATGCGCTTGGTGTAAAGATTTTTGGAGATATGCCCATTTACGTAAGCGCCGACTCCGCAGAGCTTTGGTCCAGACCCGATATGTTTTTACTTAACAAACGGACGGGCAAGCCGGAGAAGGTTGCGGGCGTACCGCCTGACTATTTTTCGGAGGAGGGTCAGCTTTGGGGCAACCCTCTTTACGACTGGAAAGCGATGAAAAAGGATGGTTACCGCTGGTGGATAGAGCGTATACAAGCAGGCGGTGAGCTGTTCGATCTGCTTAGAATTGACCATTTTCGCGCCTTGGCATCCTATTGGGCGGTGCCTGCCACGGCAAAGACCGCCAAGGAGGGTGCGTGGGAAAAGGGACCCGCAATGGGGCTGTTTAAGGCACTTGCGGGGAAGACGGACTGCGAAATTGTTGCGGAAGACCTTGGAACGTTCGGTGAGGACGTAGTAAAGCTTCTTAAAGATACGGGGCTACCGGGTATGCGCGTGGTTCAGTTTGGTTTTGCACCCGGCGAAAATTCGGAGCATTTGCCGCACAATTACATCCGCAACACTGTTGCATATATAGGCACCCACGACAACAACACACTTTTGGGTTGGCTGTGGGAAGCAAGCCCCGAGGAGAGGGAGTTTGCCCTTGATTACTGCGGTGCAGAAAAACAGGGTTGGGAACAAGGCGGCAAAAAAGCGCCCGCCTGCCGCAAGATTATAGAAGCGGTTTGGCGTTCTGTTGCGAACACAGCTGTTATATCCCTGCAGGATATGTGCGGCTACGGCAGCGACACAAGAATGAACATCCCCGGTCAGCCTGAGGGCAACTGGCTGTTCCGCGCCACAAGAGAAGCACTTGACGATATAGACGCGGACTATTACAAAAAATTAAACTCTATTTATAACAGATAAAACGGAGGACATTATGGTACTTTGCGGCATTGATATGATACACAAGCACGATGGGCTTTTGAAGGACGCCCGCATAGGTCTTGTTACCGCACCCACAGGCGTGGATAAGAATATGCGTCCCACTTACGAGATTTTGATAGAGAGATATAATGTTACCGCCTTATTTGCACCGGAGCACGGCATAAGGGGCGATGCACAGGCAGGTGACCACATCTCCACCTATGTGGATGAAGAAACAGGGCTTACCGTTTACAGCCTTTTTGGTGAAAACAAAATACCCTCTGCCGAAATGATGAACCAGATAGACGTGCTTATATTTGATATGCAGGACGTTGGCGCAAGATATTACACCTTCCTTTACGCTATGACCAACTGTATGCAGGCCTGTGCCAAGTACGGCAAAGAAATGTTAGTGCTTGACCGTCCCAACCCCATAAACGGCATAGATGTAGAGGGCGTTACCCTTGATGAGAACTTCAAAAGCGGCGTTGGTGAATATGCAATCCCCGTAAGATACGGTCTTACTATAGGCGAGTTTGCACTGTACATTAACGCTACAAGAAACATTGGCTGTAATCTTACCGTTGTTCCCTGCGAAGGTTGGAAGCGCGGAATGCTGTTTGACGAAACAGGCTTGCCTTGGATACTGCCCTCCCCCAACTTGGCAACACCTGTAAGCAGTACCCTTAACTATATTGCAACCTGCTATTTTGAAGGCACAAACATCTCTGAAGGCAGAGGCACCACCATTCCCTTCGAGGTTGCGGGCGCGCCCTTTATAGATGCGGCACAGCTTGAAAGCAGACTTAATGCCCTTAAGCTGGACGGTGTTCACTTCCGCCGTTGCTATTTTACCCCCACCTTCTCCAAGCACAAGGGGCAGCGTTGCGGCGGCGTTCAGTTGCACATAACGGATACTGAGGCTTACCGTCCCTTTGAGGCGGGTATGCACTTGTTTAAGGAGATTTGCAACCTTGCAGGTGATAATCTTGAGTTTACCTACGGCGGCAAGCACCTTGTACACCTTTACGGTAACGAAGATATTCTTGCGCCGGATTTTGACCCCAACAAAGCGATAGAGCAGGCATTTATAGATTCTCAGGAGTTTGCAAAGATTAAAAAGCCTTACCACATTTACTATTAAGTCATAAACAAATACAGCCCGGCATATAGCTTCTTTTACGGAGATGATTTTATATGCTGGGCTTTTTTATGCTGTTTTTTAAACGCTTTGTGTTTTTGCTGTTGCGCAGCGGGTCTGCAGGCGGGTCTTTTCCGCCACCGCTTTCTGCCACCGAGGAGAGAGAGGCATTCCGTCTTTGCCGCGCAGGTGACAAAGCGGCGCGGGATAAGCTTATTATGCACAATCTGCGTTTGGTGGCGCATATAGTAAAAAAATACTACACCACTTACAAAGAACAGGACGACCTTATATCCATAGGCACCATAGGGCTTATAAAGGCAATAGATTCCTTTAAGCCCGAAACCGGCACCCGATTTGCCACATACGCGGGTAAATGCCTGCAAAATGAGATACTTATGTATTTCAGAAGCCAAAAAAAGCTGTCGATGGAAACCTCTATAAACGAAAGCGTGGACGTAGACAAAGACGGGAATCCGCTGACGTATATAGATATAATATCCACCGACGAGGACATTGTGGAGGAGATTGACAAAGACATAAAGCTGGAGCTTGTGCGCCGCGGGGTTAATGCGATACTGTCGGAAAAAGAACGGGATATTGTAATACTGCGCTACGGGCTTGGTGCCGACGGAAAAAGCTACGCCCAGCGACAAGTGGCTGAGAAACTGGGTATTAGCCGAAGTTATGTGTCCAGATTGGAAAAGGGCGCCTTGGAAAAAATAAACCTTTTTGTAAAAAACGGGGGTAAAACCGCAAAATAGTGACTTTAAAACTATAAATATTGCAAATTTGCTATTGTAAATACTTATAAAATATGTTATTGTATAAACGTAAAGATATAATTTGTTAATAGGAATGATTTTTATGAAGCGTTTTATTTGTTTGCTTTTATTACTGTGTCTAATGCCCGCAAGTTCCGTAAGCGCGGTTCAGAATTATCGCTTAAAGCTCTCTGCACCTGTAGAGGTTAATTGCGGCGAGGATATTTTGCTTACGTTCGCTTTAAGTTATATACCTGCCGAAGGGCTTTGCGGTATGGATTTTGAGATAGGCTTTGACAGCTCTATGGTAGAGTTTGGCGGCGTAAGCCTTAGCGGTTTTCCCGCTGACGGTAATTGGTGTTACAGCGGCAGAACCGTAAACGGCGTTTATTTGCTTTACGTGTTTGATAATTATGACGAAACCGCAGGGACTCCCCACTCCGTTTACAACGGCAGTAATGCCACCGTAACGGTTCGTTTCAAGACAAAAGCCGGCTGTGTTGGCAACGCTTTGTTCACGGTAGAAGGCTATGACAGCGTAACGGGTACCAGCTTTACGGAGGGCGGTCCTGTTTCCGTACACGGTACAGGTGCCGAAAACAAAACGGTTATGATATTGCCCGCCATTACAGCCGATAAGCAAGGGAACGGTTGGTATACCAAGGACGGCGTAATGTACGTATACCCCTACAGCACCGCAGGCAGCCTGGCAGAGGTGGGCACCTTGTTGGACGAAAACGATAATCCCAAGGCGTCCGCAGACTTTGCAAAAGCGGGTGACGGATTTAACTTTACAGACGGAAGCCGCGCTACAGAGTTGCGTATTGCAATGGACGTAAACGGCGACGGAGATTTTACAACGGCAGATTATTTGCTTGTAAGAATGCATCTTTGCGGTGAAACCACTCTTACCGGTACCGCGTTTAACGCGGCAGACGTCAACTGCGACAGATATATTTCCACCGCAGACCTTGCATTTGTAAAAGCAATGCTTATGGGCGGCTCCCTCTAGACTGCCCCAAACCGAAAGGACGTGTTTTAAATGAAAAAGCTATGTTTAAGCCTTGCGCTTATAATTTGCGTCGGCGTTTTTGCATACACCTTGTTGCCTACGGCAAATGCGGCAGAAGCGGGCATAAGAGAAAGCGGCAATTATCTTTACGGCACACCGGAAAGAACCACCCTTTCCGCGTTCAAACGCGCCTACACCCGCCCCGGCTATTCTGTTTTTGACAAGGACAGCAACGCCCTGCCCGAAGACAGCCTTATAGGCACGGGCTGTAAGCTTTGCTACGAGGCAGGGGACGTAGGCGAAACAAAAGAGCTGACAATTATTGTTACAGGTGATATAGACGGTAACGGCAAGGTTACCACAACCGATTATATTGCCATAAAGAATCAACTGGTACGCGCAAATCTTGACGATACCAAAAAGCTTGCCGCAGACGTGGACGGTTACGGCATAAGCACCTCCGACTATATAAAGGTTAAATTGCATTTTGAGGGTGCGTATGACCTTTACGGTGGCATCATTATTCCCGACGAAAGCACAGACAGCTCTACTACGGAATCCGAAGCAGTGGATGAGCCTTGGACCTCCGGGTGGGCATAAAAATTAAATATAAATAAAAGGGGTCTGTAGTTTTTTCTACAGACCCCTCAAGCTGATGACAAACCTTGTCATCAGCTTGGCAGGCTGCTGAGAAAGAGTGCAGACAAAACGAACCGAGGCGAGAACTGTACTGAGTACTGTGAGCCGAGGTTCGTTTTGAACGAAAAAATATGAAAATATATAAAAATTTCGGGAAAATTTTCCCCGAAATTTTCGCTTTATAGTAACCGTATTTTCTTTTTTCGTGTTCTGTGCCTTTGTCAGCGGTCTGGGGGCTGTAGGTTTTTCTACAGCCCCCTCTCTTTAATCGCAACAATTGTCGTATACGTCGCAAAGGAGCAGTGCGGCATTCTTCTTTGTCAAAAGCTCTTCCCCGTTTTCTGCCCACGCAGTACCGATGGAAATTGCTCCTGCATCCCCTGCGGCGCGCTCTGCCATAGAAAGGGCATCCGCAACGCTTATGCTATCGTCAGGTCTAAAGCTTTCGCCCTGCACCTCCACAACTCCGCTGGTTACCGCCGCCTCTAAATACAGGCGTTTGCCGCGACTTTGGTTGGCAGTATCCGTAAACACGTCGGTGGGATAAAGCTTATCCTTCACATCTATGCCCATAGCGCTTACCAGCATAACCGCAAAATCTATACGGCTTACCTCTTCTGTCGGTGAGAAGTAATAACTGTCTCCTATAAGGCAATAGGTCATTACCTCCTCCTCCGACATTCTTATAGCGGCAAGATGCTCCGGTGCGTCGGTCATATCCGCAAAATATATGCCGCTTTGGCTGTCGGAAACAGTTATGCTTGCTTTTGCGGTGCCGCTTTTTTTACCCCAATCATCCACGGCGTAATAGGTAAAGCTGTCCTCGCCGCTGAAATCTTTAGTGGGAGTATAGGTCACCGCGCCGTTTGCAAAGCTTATACTGCCGCCTGTGGGATATTCCTCTACCACGTATTCTATGCTGTCTCCGTCCGGGTCATAGGCACCAAGAAACGCAGTAACGCTTACATTTTTGTAGGTTTTTAGCTGTGCAGATACTGCGATGGGAGAAAAACGAGGAGATGCAGAAAACCTAATAACGCACTCTATTTCCTTGCTTTGCCAACCATCTGCCGCAACGGTAAACCCAAAACTGCAGCTTTCTTCAAAGCCCTTTGCGGGCAAAAAGCTAAGCAAAGCAATTCCCGCCGACGAAAGTTTCTGGTTAGGCACCGCATCCACCCCCGCCACCTTAAGCACGCCACAGCTTAAAGGCGGCAAAGTGCTGAGGGTTAGGTAGTCAAAATCCACACCCACCAGCTCTTTTATCTCCGCTTTAGTAAAGCCCACGCGCTCTCCGCCTACACTGCATTTAATAAGCCGCGTTTCTGCAGAAAGCACCTCCAAGCCCGTAGAAAGCGGAGCCTCTGCCTTGGCGATTATCCCCGTTGCCATAAGCAAACACAGGGTAAACGCCACTGCCCGCACAAATTTTTTCATAACTTTGCCTCCTATGCTTGTATTTTCTGAATTAGGATGCTACAGCAGCTATACTTTTATACCAAATATTACAAATATACTTGAAAAATCTTAGGGATAATGATATAATACCAACAAAGGAGGGGAAGCTTATGGATATGTTGATTTCTCAATCTTCATTAGAGGGTATGTTGCCCGCCAGCCAGTCCAAGTGGGCACTGCACAGGATGATTTTTTGCTGTGCTTTAGCAGAGGAGCCAAGTATAATTACCGTAAACGACCTATCGGGTGACATTTACGGTGCCTTGGATACGGTCAACCGTTTTGGCGGTGCCGTTATGCCTGTAAGCGAGCGGGAGTACAGAATTACCCCAATATGGGCAAACAAGGCGGAAAGTCCTGTTATTTATGCCCGCGAAAGCGGCACCTTCCTACGTTTTATTATTCCTGTTGCCGCGGCGTTGTTTGACAGTTTTGAAATACGCTGTGCCGCCGCTGTGCCACCATACAGCCCTATTATGAAGCAGATGGAAGAACATGGCTGTGTATGCGCCTATAAGGAAGGTGCAATGCGCTTTACGGGCAGACTTAAGGGGGGCGATTTTACCCTTGCAGGTAATACAGGCGGCAGGTTTTTATCGGGTTTGCTGTTTGCACTGCCTTTACTTGAAGAGGACAGCAAGGTAAGCTTTACCTCTACTTTGCAAACGGGCGGCTATGTGGATATGACCTTGGAGACCGCCGAGAAATACGGCGTGCGTATTTATAAAGACGGCACCGGCTATTTTGTTAAAGGCGGGCAAAAGTATATTAAGCCCTTTGATATCGAAAAGCTTAGCGTAGAGGGTGACTGGTCAGGCGCGGCGTTTTGGCTTGCCGCAGGTGCTTTTTGCGGCGACGTTTGCTGCGGCGACCTTAGTATGCGCTCCAGCCAGCCGGATAAAGAGATAGTGCCCCTGCTTGCCTCAATGGGTGCGGATATACGGGCAGACAGCCGTACATCCAGCGTTTTTGCGCTTAAAAGCCCCTTGCACGGTATTGACGTGGATTGCTCTGCCATTCCTGACCTTGTGCCCGTTTTGGCGGTTGTTATGTCTGTTGCCAAGGGTAACAGTATGATACGTAACATAAGCTGGCTTAGGCACAAGGAAAGCGACCGTATACGCGCTCTGCACCACAATCTTAGCCTTATGGGTGCCAAAGTGACGGAATATGATGATGCCTTGGGTTTTACGGGAGTAAAGCAGCTTAAGGGTGCCACGGTAGACAGCTTTGGCGATCACCGCATAGCTATGGCAATGGCAATAGCCGGTAGCTTTGCCAGAGGACAGACGGTGCTTAAAAACGCCGACGCGGTAAGAAAATCGTACCCCCGTTTTTATTACGACTTTAAACAACTTGGCGGAATAATAGAAGAGATAAGAGAAAGGTAAGGTGAAATTATGCGCCCTAACAGACTGTTTGTAGTAGTTCCTTGCTATAACGAGGAGGAAGTATTGCCCGAAACCTCCAAACGCTTGGCAGAAAAGATGGCAAGCCTTATAAAGTCCGGAAAAATTGCGGAAAACAGCCGTGTTGCCTTTGTAAATGACGGCAGTAAAGACAGAACTTGGGAGATAATACAAGAGCTTAAAAAGCAAAACCCTGTATTTACAGGTATAAACCTAAGCCGTAACAGAGGTCATCAAAACGCCTTGCTGGGCGGACTTATGACAGTTATGGACGATGCGGATATAAGCATCTCTATGGATGCAGACCTGCAGGATGACATCAACGCCATTGACGAGATGATAGACAAATACCACGCAGGCTGTGACATTGTGTACGGCGTACGCAGTAAGCGCAAGACCGACACCTTCTTTAAGCGTTTTACAGCGGAAAGCTTTTACCGCCTTATGGATAAGATGGGTGCAAAAACCGTGTTTAACCACGCAGACTACCGCCTTATGAGCAAGCGCGCTTTGCAAGGACTTGCAGAGTTTAAGGAGGTTAATTTGTTCTTGCGCGGCATAGTGCCTATGGTTGGTTACCCCTCTGATGTGGTATATTATGAACGTGCCGAACGCTTTGCCGGCGAAAGCAAATATCCCCTTAAGAAGATGATTGCTTTCTCTATAGAAGGTATAACCTCCCTTAGCACTACGCCCATAAAAATAATCACCAAGCTGGGCATATTTGTTTTTCTTGTAAGTATAGTTATGCTTATCTACTCCGTGATAAGGCTGTGCTTGGGACACACCGTTTCAGGCTGGACCAGTATTATAACCTCCATTTGGGCTATAGGCGGCTTACTTATGATATCCGTGGGCGTTGTAGGCGCATACGTTGGCAAGATATACCTGGAAGCTAAGGGCAGACCTCGCTTTATTATAGAAAAGTACTTGGAAGAGGACGAAAAGAAGTAATATATGTGGCACCCTATAAAGCATTTTATTACCATTACAAAGCACAGACACAGGGTTATTGCCCATTGTAAAAAGGCGGGTATACTTTGGCAAGGCCTTAGGCACGATTTATCCAAATACACACCGGTGGAGTTTATTGCGGGCGCAAAATACTATGTAGGCACCCGCAGTCCCAACGAAATAGAAAGGGAAAAGTTTGGGTATTCCAAGGCGTGGTTGCACCATAAAGGGCGCAACCGCCATCACTTTGAATATTGGCAGGATGCCATACCCAAAGAGAAAAAGCCCCTGGCACCCGTGGAAATGCCCCTGAATTATACGGCAGAAATGTTTTGCGACCGTGTTGCCGCCAGCAAGATATATAAGGGCGCGGCTTATACTGATGCCGCCGCTTGGGAGTATTATGCTCCTAAGAAAGAGTCCTTGCCCATGCATCCCAGTACCCGTGCGGTTTTGGAAGAGTGGCTTCTTGCCTTGAAAAATCGCGGGGAAGAAGCGGCATTTGCTTTAGTAAGACAGGCAGTAAAAGAATATGAAACGAAAAAAAAGCAAGGTTAAACCTTGCTTTCAGACCGCTGACAAAGGCACAGACCACAAAAAAAGAAAATACGGTTACTATAAAGTGAAAATTTCGGGGAAATTTTCCCCGAAATTTTTGTATATTTTTATATTTTTTCGTTTGGGACGAACCTCAGCTCACAGTACCCAGTACAGTTCTCGCCTCGGTTCGTTCCATCTGTACTCTTTCTCAGCAGTCTGCCAAGCTGATGACAAGGTTTGTCATCAGCTTGAAGCAAGGTTAAACCTTGCTTTTTCACTTAATTTTATAAAACGGTTGACATGGTTTTTAATATGTGGTAATATAGTTTTGCAAATCACAAAAGGAGCGTTTCAAATGAAACTAAAAGGAATATATCCGGCACCTAACTTTGCGTTGGTAAAAGACTATATAAACGAAGCCGTAAAGCTTTACGGCGAAAACGATGCATTTGTTTTAAAAGAGCGCAACGGCGACGAAATATTTTACCGCCACATAAGCTACAACCTGTTTGCAAAACAGCTGCGGGAGTTTGGAAGCGGACTTATTAAGCTGGGACTTAGCGGCAAACGCATTGCCGTAATAGGCGCAAACAGCTATGAGTGGCTGATTACCTATATTTCCGTTATGTGCGGCGTGGGCGTTATTATCCCCTTGGATAAGGAGCTTACGGAGAGCGAGCTTTTGCTTTCCTTAAAGCGCAGCAAGGCAGATGCCGTGGTGTTTGACAGCCTTCACGGCGCGACCATGGAAAAGCTGTGGGTAGAAAACGAGCTTGGAATAAAGCATTTTATATCCACAAAAAAGCTATGCGACCACATCCCCTGCGTTAATGAGATAATAGAGCAGGGCAAGCTGTTTTTGGAAAACAACAAAAGCTACGACGAATACAACCCCGACCCTGACGAGATGGCAACCATCATCTTCACTTCGGGTACCACCTCCGCCTCCAAGGCGGTAATGCTTTCCAACCGAAACATAGCCTCCAACCTATTTGACCTGCTTTCTACGGAAAAGGTTTATCCCACCGACCGCAACCTGCTGTTTTTGCCCTTGCACCACACCTTTGGCTCTACAGGTGCTTTGTTCTTCCTTTCCAGCGGGGCAACAAATATGTTTTGCGACGGGCTTAGATACATACAAAAAAACCTTAAGGAATACAAAATCTCCACCTTTGTTTGCGTTCCCCTGTTGCTTGAATCTATGTACAGGGTTATAGTTGCCAACATAGAAAAGAAGGGTATGACCGCCAAGGTTAAAATGGCTAAAAAGCTAAGCGGCGGTTTACAAAAGCTACACATAGACGTGCGCCGCAAACTGTTTAAGCCCATACTTGAGGAGCTGGGTGGCGAGATCAGGTTTATTATAAGCGGTGCTTCTGCCATTAAAAAAGAGGTTGCCAAAGGTTTTAACGACTTTGGTATACTTACGGTGCAGGGATACGGGCTTACGGAAACCTCCCCTGTTTTGGCGGCAGAAAACGTATATAATATGCGCTACGGCTCTGTAGGTAAGGCCTTCCCGTCTGTAGACATAACCATAGACAACCCCAACGAGGACGGTATTGGTGAGATTGTTGCCGAGGCACCCAACGTTATGCTGGGCTACTACGAAATGCCCGAAGAAACCGCGGCGGTGCTTAAGGACGGAAAATTCTACACCGGTGACCTTGGCAGGATCGACAAGGACGGATATCTGTACATTACAGGCAGGAAGAAGAATGTTATAGTCCTTAAAAGCGGTAAAAACGTATATCCGGAAGAATTGGAGAATATAGTAAGCAAGCTCCCCTACGCCTCGGAAGTGCTGATTTACGGCAAAAAGAAGGGTGACAACTTCCTTATAGCCTTAAAGCTGGTTTATAACCCCGCATATTTTAAAGATAAATACGGTGATATCAGCGAGGATGAGATTGCCGCCAAAGTAAAGGTAGATATAACAGCGATTAACGAAGAACTGCCCCCCTATAAGCACATCAAACATACAGAGATACAAACCACACCCATGGTAAAGACCTCTACCGCAAAAATTAAACGCCACGAGGAAATTACCGAATAAAGCACGCAATAAAAATCCGCTCACATAGTGGGCGGACAGACCGCTGACAAAGGCACAGAACACGAAAAAAGAAAATACGGTCACTATAAAGTAAAAATTTCGGGGAAAATTTCCCCGAAATTTTTGTATGTTTTCTTATTTTTTCGTTCAAAACGAACCTCGACTCACAGTACTCAGTACAGTTCTCGCCTCGGTTCGTTTTGTCTGCACTCTTTCTCAGCAGTCTGCCAAGCTGATGACAAGGTTTGTCATCAGCTTGTCCGCCCGCATAGCGGGCGGATTTTTGTTGTCGGGGTCCCCAAGAAGTCGTCAGGCTTCGTGGAGGTGATTCTATACTTATTCTTCTTTTGAACTTTCCTCATCAGGGTGCATATAGTCGGGCGTTGTATCCTCCACAAGCTCACCTTCAGCGGTAACAATCATACCCTCTTCAAAATAGCCGGTGTATGTTCTGCCATCCACATAGAAATACATACCCCTAACGCTGTGAGAGCATTTTCCGTTTTCCATTATTACAAAATTGCCGTCCTTATCAACTGCGCGAGTATCGGGCTTGTCATTTATAAATGGGCCAAAATACTGGTCGCCGTTTTGATAATGAAGCTCGCCGTCGGCACCTTCCTTTTTATCATTAACGAAATAGCCCTTGTAGCTTTCGCCGCTGGAAAGCTGAAGCTCACCATAGCCGTGGCGCGCGCCCTCCTCATAAGCACCCGTGTATATAGAGCCATCCTCCCATATACAAGTGCCCTGACCGTGGCATTGACCGTTTTTATACTCACCCTCGTATGTCATCCCGTCGCGGGTTTCGGTAGCTTTTACAACGCTCTTGCCGTTGCCGTGGGCAACGCCGTTTTTAAAGTCACCGGTGTAAACGTCGCCGTTGGAATAGTAATAGGTACCCTTGCCCGTAATAGTATCGTTTACCCATTCGCCCTCATAACGGTCGCCGTTGGCAAAAGTCATAACCCCTTCGCCATGGCGGCAAAGGTAATCTATATCCCCCACATACACGTCGCCGTTATCGTAGGTAATTGTATTGTTTACCTTATCCAGCTTACCGTCGTTATCGCCCGGGTAGTTTAAAGAACCTTGCATTGGCTGACCGTCCACCACCTTGCCGATAAATTTTATGCCGTTATCGGAGGTTATGCGCCAACCCATAAGCAACAGTGCCACTATTGTTAAAAGCACCAATGCCAAAGAGCATATTATTACCGCATATACGGGGTTAAGTTTGCGTTTCATCTTGCGCCTACCTTTCTTTGTAAGCTATTGCTATGCTATGCCAAGCAGTCTTGCCACCGTGGGATATGCCGCGGCAAGCAACGCCGCCGCCACCGCAACAATGGCAAGCACCACCACCAGCGTTAGTGCCGATGCTTCGGACTTGCAATATTTTGCCTGCATTTTTTCTGCCTTATCCTTAGAGATATAGTAGCTGCCATCGGAAGCGGAAAGCACCGCACCCTGCTCCATGCTGCCGCTTCTTAGCGCAAAACGGCAAAGGGTGCTGTCACAGTCCAGCTGTTTAAGGGTTTTTGCGCTGTCTGCATCCAAGGCGTTTGCCTTAAGCAGGGCGCGCACTATTTTGCCCACCACGTTTTTGCTGTAGAAGGCAAAAACAGAGGCAAGCGCCGCCGCAACGGCACCGCACCATATTAAGGTTTCGGCAGAGCTTATGCCAAGAATTTTCAAAATTTGTTTCCTCCAAAAAGGGACTGATTAACGGATTTCTTCCTTGCCGCCCATATAGGGTCTGAGTGCTACGGGAATAGCTACGCTGCCGTCCGCGCGCAAATTGTTTTCAAGGAATGCAATAAGCATACGGGGAGGAGCAACAACGGTGTTGTTAAGGGTGTGTGCATAATACTTCTTGCCGTCGCCGTCTACGCGTATCTTAAGGCGTCTTGCCTGTGCATCACCAAGGTTAGAGCAGCTACCAACCTCAAAGTACTTCTGCTGTCTGGGGGACCAAGCCTCTACGTCAACACTCTTAACCTTAAGGTCTGCAAGGTCACCGCTGCAACATTCAAGGGTGCGAACGGGAATATCAAGGCTGCGGAACAAATCAACGGTGTTTTGCCAAAGCTTGTCAAACCATTCCATACTGTCCTCGGGCTTACAAACAACTATCATTTCCTGCTTTTCAAACTGGTGGATTCTGTAAACGCCTCTTTCCTCAATACCGTGTGCGCCCTTTTCCTTACGGAAGCAGGGACTGTAGCTGGTAAGAGTTTGAGGAAGGGATTTTTCGGGAAGGATGGTATCGATAAACTTACCTATCATAGAGTGCTCGCTTGTGCCGATAAGGAACAAGTCCTCGCCCTCTATCTTATACATCATACTGTCCATTTCCGCAAAGCTCATAACGCCGGAAACAACGTTGCTTCTTATCATATAAGGAGGTATGCAGTAGGTGAAGCCGCGGTCTATCATAAAGTCGCGGGCATAGCTGATAACTGCAGAGTGCAGTCTTGCGATATCACCCATAAGATAGTAAAAACCGTTGCCTGCAACGCGTCTTGCGCTGTCAAGGTCAAGACCGTTAAATCTTTCCATTATCTCTGCATGGTAAGGAATTTCAAAATCAGGCACTACAGGTTCACCGTAACGCTTAACCTCTACGTTTTCGCTGTCGTCCTTACCGATGGGCACGGAAGGGTCAATAATGTTGGGGATACGCATCATAATATCCCTTACTTTTTCTTCCGTTTCTTTTTCTTCTATATCAAGCTCGGCGGTGCGTGCACCCTTAGCGGCTATCTCCGCCTTAAGTGCTTCCGCCTCATCCTTTTTGCCCTGACCCATAAGCGCGCCTATCTGCTTGCTTGCCTTGTTGCGTTCTGCACGCAAAGCCTCTACCTCCTGCTTAATGGCGCGGAGGCGTTTATCAAGCTCTATAACCTCGTCAACCAAGGGTAGCTTGCTGTCCTGAAACTTATTTTTAATGTTTTGTTTAACTATATCGGGGTTTTCTCTTACAAATTTAATATCAAGCATTTTAAATTCTCCTTAAATCTATTCGTTATCTTCAAAAAAGTTTTTGCCGCAAAGCTTTTCAAGCAACACTTCCAGGTCTTCGGTGCCGCCGTAGGAAAGTGCCAGCTTGCCGCCGCCTTTGCCGTCACGGCTTATGCTGACGCGTCTGCCCATGGTTTCGGAAATTTTGCGCTCCAGCTGTTTGTAATAGCTTTCTTCAACCTTATCCTTTTCCTTGGGTGCGGGTGCATCCAGCACCGATTTAACCAGCTTTTCCGTATCTCTGACGGAAAGCTGTTCTTTTATGATATATTGCGCCTTTTCAAGCAACTCTTCCGCAGTAAGCTTATCACAAAGAGGAAGCAAGGCCCTCGCGTGACCGTAGCTGAGGGCTCCTTCCTCCACCAGCGCAAGTACCGATTGAGGCAACTTTAATATACGCATTATGTTGGCAACCGCCGCACGGGATTTGCCCACGCGGTTTGCAGCTTCTTCCTGTGTAAGCCCGTAAGTTTCGGTAAGTGCCTTGTACCCGTTGGCTTCTTCCACAGGGTTTAGGTTTTCTCTTTGCAGGTTTTCTATTAAAGAAAGCTCTGCCGCATCACCTTCGGAAACCTCTTTTACTATTACGGGTACTTCCGTAAGCCCCAAAAGCTTGCTGGCACGCCAACGACGCTCACCCGCTATTATCTCATAAAAGCCGTTGGGCTTACTGCGTACAACTATGGGCTGAAGTATGCCGTGGCGGGATATTGATGCCGCCAGCTCCTCAAGCTGTTCACGCTCAAACCTGCGGCGCGCCTGCTTAGGGTTAGGCTCTATATCCATTGCCCTAATAAGGGTAACACCCGCACTGTCGCCGCCTACCTCTATATTATTGTCGGACAAAAGGGCATCCAAGCCTCTGCCCAAGCCTTTTTTCTTAACCGCCATAAGCACCTCCGCATCTTTCGGCAAGCTCTTCCGCTATACCGTCGTAGGCAATAGCACCCTTAGAGCGTTTGTCGTAAACACAAATCGGCTCTCCGTAACTGGGTGCTTCGCTAAGGCGCACATTTCTGGGTACAGGCACCTTAAACAGCTTGTCTCCAAAATATTTTTTTATCTCGCTTATAACCTGCAGGGTAAGATTAAGTCTGCCGTCGTACATATTAACAAGCACACCAAGCAGGCTAAGATTAGGATTGTAACGCTTTTGTATTTGCTTTATGGTCTGGGTCAGTTGACTAAGCCCCTCCAACGAATAATACTCACAAAGCAAAGGCACCACAACACCGTCCGCCGCAGTAAGCGCGTTTATGGTTATAAGCCCCAAAGAGGGCGGGCTGTCTATAATTATGTAATCAAAGTCTTCCTTTATCTCGGCAAGTGCATCTTTCAGGCGGTATTCACGTCTTTCTTCCTCAACCAACTCTATCTCCGCGCCCACAAGATTCATACCCGAAGGGATAACGTACAGATTATCGTAACGAGTTTTTTGCAGGGTCTCCTTAGCTGTTGCCCTGCGGATAAACAGGTCGTAAACCGAATTAGAGGTACCGCGCTTGCTTATACCAAGACCGCTGGTGGCGTTACCCTGCGGGTCGCTATCCACCAGAACCACACGGTTGCCCATAGCGGCAAGACAGGCGGCAATATTCACGGCGGAGGTGGTTTTACCCACGCCGCCCTTTTGGTTGGCAAACACAATTGTTTTAATTTTAGCCATAAAACACCGACTTTCTCCCACTTATCTTTTTATAGTATAGCAAAACATAAAATAAAAGTCAACAGTATTAGCAAACCTTTAAACAAAAAAGGACCGTTACTGTTTTTGCAGTAACGGTTCAAGCTTTACTTTGTTTTATACGCCTTACTAATGCCACCAAGGCAAGGGCTATTACCACGCCTACAGAGTCGATAAGCACATCTTTTACGGATGCGCCGCGGTTTGATATAAGCTGCAAGCTTTCGTCAACAGCCGCCGCAAGCACCGACACGATTGCTGCCAAAAGGCAGGCTTTGCGGTGCTGCCCGCAAAGTTGCGACACAAGCAGATACATAAGAAAGCACAGCACAAAAAACTCAAATATATGTGCTGCTTTACGCACCGCTATCTCCGCAACCGCCTCTGTATTGCCGCTGAAGCCCAAAGCGCTTAATATACGGCGCAAAAAGCCTTCTGCCGCCTCGCTTTGGTCTGCGGAATCCACGCGATTTTTAAGTGAATTTGAAAATATAAATGCCAGCCACGCTAGGTTTGCTAAGACAAGAGCTACGGTCTTTTTCATAGCTTTTCCGCCTGAGAAAGCAGTTCTGCCGCCGCTTCTCTTGCGGCAACGCCCACATCTATGCCACCTATAATGCGTGCAATCTCATCCACTCTACCCTCTTTATCCAAGGCTTTAACGCGGCTTTGGGTTCTGCCCTCCTCACTGCGCTTGCGTACAAGCAAATGGGTGTTGGCAAGAGCAGCTATCTGAGCGGAATGGGTAACGCAAAACACCTGCGTACCCTTGTAGCTTAGCTTTTTAAGTGCCACTCCCGTCTTTTGGGCGGTCTTGCCGGAGATACCCGTATCTATCTCGTCAAAGACCATGGTGCCCGTGGGTGCGGCATCGGCGGTAACGGTCTTAAATGCAAGCATTATTCTAGCCAGCTCGCCACCGGATGCGATTTTGGAAAGCGGCTTTGGTGTTTCCCCCGCGTTAGCAGAGATAAGAAGCTCTGCTTCATCACAGCCGTCTACGGCAGGTGCTTTGGGCAAAATCTGCGCCTTTATGGTTACGGAGGGCATATCCAGCTCTGCAAGGCAGGCGGCAAGCTCCACCTCCAGCCTTGCGGCGGCGGCTTTTCTGCCTGCGCTTAGGTGGGATGCAGCGTCAGCAAGAGAATCATACGCTACCCGCTTTTCTTCCTCTAAATCCTCTATCAATGTATCGCCGCTTTCTATCTCCTCAAGCTCTTTTACCAAATCATCACGGGCTGTAAGCAAGCCCTCAAAATCCGTATTGAAACGGCGTTTAAGCACGGATATTGTTTCAAGGCGGCTTTCCACCTTATCCAGCTTTTCCGCGGCAGAATCCGCATCCGTTTCCGCGGCGGAGCGTAAGGTGTCGGCAATATCATCTATTTCACATTTTACGCTCTCAAGCCGTTCAAGCAACTCTGTCCCCTCGGGCAGAGCATCTTTTATTCTGTCCAGAGCGTTTATTGCGGCATAAAGTCGCTCATCGGCAGAGAGGTTTTCACCGTAAAGCTGACCGTACGCCTCGGTAGCGGCGGCGGAAATTTTTTCGGCACTTCTAAGCCGCAAGCGTTCGGCAAGCAGACGTTCCTCCTCGCCCGCTTTAAGCTGAGCATTTTGAAGCCCCTGCAATTTGTATTCTATCATTTCCTTACGGAAAGCCGCATTCGCCACACGCTCTTTAAGCTCCTCAAGGCGAGCGCACAGCTCTGTATACGTCTTATACCGCCGGATGTAGATAGCCAGAACATCGGCGTTGCCGGCATAACTGTCAATAAGGGGCAGATGCCGGTTACTGTCTGCCAACAGAAGGGTGTCCTGCTGACCGTGGATATTTATAAGCAGCTCTGCCACCGCCCTAAGACGGGAGGAGGGCACCTGCCTATCCCCTATTTTCGCGCTGCTTCTGCCGTCGGCGGCAACGCGGCGGCTTAGGTACAAAGCCCCATCCTCGTCGGGGTGCACGTCCAGCTCTTCCAATTTTACAAGAGTTTCCTCGTCAAAATCCTCAAAACAGCCCTCTACAAAGGCATAGCTTTCCCCACTGCGTATCAGCTCTTTATCGCTTCTGCCACCGCAAAGAAGAGAGATGGCATCAATAATTATACTTTTGCCCGCGCCCGTCTCGCCGGTAAGCACAGTAAAGCCTTCGCCGAATATCAGTGTTGTTTCTTTTATTAAGGCAACGTTTTCAATATGAAGAGAGGAAAGCATAAAGGGACCTCTTTTACACTAAATTATTTTAAAAGCCCTCCGAGAGTGGCGGTAATTGCTTTGGCAAAATCATAATCGCGGGCAACGATAAGCATTGTGTCGTCACCGGAAAGGGTACCTACAACGCCGTCCAGATGCATACTGTCCACAGCAACACCTGCGGCACTGCCCATACCCGCGTAGGTTTTAAGCACCACTATATTGCAAGCACAGTCCACCTTATAAACCGCCTCGGTAAATATGGTTTTAAGCTTTACGGCAAAGTCGCCGTCGCTTTGTGCGGCAGGTGCAGAGGAATACTGATAACCGCCCCTGTCGGAGGTTTTAACTATTTTAAGGTCGCGTATATCGCGGGAGACAGTGGCCTGTGTAGTGTCAAAGCCCATCGCCTTAAGCTCTTCCAGCAGTTCCTCTTGAGTGCGTACGGTTTTTCTTTGTATAAGCTCCAATATCGCTGCGTGTCTTTGAGATTTTTTCATAATAGTTTACATCTCCTTTTTACCCTTGGTTGCCCGTGCCGAACTTTTTAAAAAGTGTGGTGGCAAAGGGTAGGTTTTTAAGCCTTATAAGGCTGACATATTTTTGAGATTTTGTTATTGTTACGGAAAGCTCGTTATCGTTAATACGGAAATAAGCCCTGCCGTCTACGGTTACAACCGCCTCGGCACGGCGTGCGGAGGGGATGCTTACCTTTATAACAGAGTTGGGACCGAAGACAAGGCTGCGCGCCAGTTCCAACGAATGGGAGCACACGGGGGTTGCGGCTATAACCTCCACCGACGGGTCTATAACGGGGCCGCCCGCAGCCATTGAATATGCGGTAGAGCCTGTGGGCGTGGAAATAATAAGCCCGTCTGCCCTGTAATTGCTGACCAAGTCACCGTCACAGCTTACGGAAAAATCTGCCAAACGGGTAACTATACCGCGGGTTATTGCCGCCTCGTTAAAAGCGTGGGAAAAGAAAAGTTGTTTGCCCGCTTTGCTTATGCTTACATCCAGCATCATACGCTTTTCGGTACGGTAGTCGCCCGTAGCAAGACGGGAAAGCATATCAATTTCGCTTTCCTCCAGCTCGGTTATATACCCAACGTGACCGAAGTTTACGCCGATAATAGGGATATCTGCCTCGGCGGCGCGTTTTGCAACGCTAAGCACCGTGCCGTCACCGCCGAAAACAATGGCGGCATCGCACGCCTTGAAAAGCATATCCACCTCCAGCGCCGCCACGCCGCCGCCAAGGGCGGCAAACATCTCGGCACGGTTAGGCTCCGCATAAGAATCTATCCCGTGGTTTTTAAGTATCTGGGCTACCCTTAAAGCACAGCGCAACGCACCGCTTTTGCCTGTATTGGGCACCAAGGCAACCTTACGTATCATATAATATCACCCCTGATTTTGCTGTTTGAAAAACAGCGCCAAATACTCGGTATTACCTTTACTGCCTTTGATTGGCGAAGGCACTGTTTTTACAAAGGTAAAGCCGTTATCCTCAGCGGAAAGCTTTAGCTTTAAAAGTACCGCCGCAAACAAACTGCCGTTTTTATCTTTAACTATTCCGTTTTTGCCCACGTTTTCCCTGCCCACCTCAAACTGGGGCTTTACAAGAGTTACAAGGGGTGCACCCTCTTTAAGCACGCGGGCAAGGGCGGGGTATATAAGGGTTTGAGAGATAAAGGAAACATCCATTACCGCGCCGTCTATGACATCGGCAAAGTCCTCTGCCCCAAGCTCTCTTGCATTGGTACCCTCCATATTTACAACCCGCGGGTCTGCCCTTAGGCTTTTATGAAGCTGGTCTCTGCCCACGTCAACGGCGTAGACCTTTACAGCCCCTTTTTCCAAAAGGCATTGGGTAAAACCGCCGGTAGAAGCACCTATATCCGCAAAGATCATACCCTTTGGGTCAATTTCAAAGGCAGAAAGCGCGGCGCGCAGCTTTTGACCCGCGCGGGACACATCTGCACCCGCCGCCTCCGTAAGGCTAAGCTGTACGTCTTCCCCCACAAGCTCTGAGGGTTTTTCCACGGGGATACCGTTTGCCAAAACAGCACCCTCTTTTATTAACGCCCTTGCCTTACTGCGGCTTTCACACAGCCCCGCAAGACATAGAGCTACATCTGCCCTTTGTTTTTCCATATCATATTTCCTTATTTACCAAACTTAAGCCAAATTTCATCTGCCATTTGATTGGGCAGGAATCCGCAATCCTCAAACAACCTGTCCGTATCACCGTGGGGCACAAACCTGTCCTCCACCGCACGGATTACTGCGGTCTTGCCCGCGGTTTGCCCATGCTCACACATAGTAGCCAAAGCACGC
Organism: Clostridia bacterium; assembly: GCA_017397955.1. Lineage (GTDB taxonomy): Bacteria > Bacillota > Clostridia > Oscillospirales > CAG-382 > SIG636. The sequence continues at coordinate 17,782 of JAFQHL010000044.1, read as the reverse complement.
TCTGCAAAGCCGCCGCTACGCATACCCTCCTCGGCAAAGTACAAAAGACTGCTATCCTTAAGCAGTTCGAAGAACACGTCACAGTTAAGGGGCTTAAGCCGCAAAATTTTCACCACGCGCACGGATACGCCCTTTTTGCACAGTAGTTGCGCCGCCTTTACGGCGTTGCCGCAAAGCCTGCCGTAGCTTATTATTGCCACCTTGGGCTTTTTTCCGTAATCGGCATAGAACATATTGCCGCTGTCGGCGGCGACAAACCCGCCGCGGTCATAAACCTGCTCTGCCCCGCGGGGATAGCGCACCGCGGTTATCCCGTTGAATTCAAAGCCCTTTGCCATACTGTAGCGCATATCCTCATAGTTTTCGGGGGAGTAAACCTCCACCGATGGGATTTGAAGTAAAAAGCCCACATCAAACAACCCGTGATGGGTAGGACCGTCTTCACCAACTATGCCCGCCCTGTCCAAAGCAAGAATCATAGGCAAGCCCTGCAAAGCCACGTCGTGTATCAGCTGGTCGTAGGCGCGCTGTGCAAAGGTGGAATACACCGCAAACACGGGATGCATATCACCTGCGGAAAGCCCGCCGCAAAAGGTCATTGCGTGCTCCTCTGCTATGCCTACATCACAAAAACGGTCGGGGTAGCGGGCGGCAAACTCTTTAAGTCCCGTCCCCTCACACATAGCGGCGGTAACGGCAAGCAGTTTCTTATCCTCGCCGCCGCGCCTTGTCATTATATCTCCAAACACAGAGGAAAAGCTTTCCCCCGCCTTATATTTTCCGCCCTTGGGAACACCGTGATATTTCTCCGGCTGTTCCTCTGCAGGGGAATATCCCCTGCCCTTTTGAGTTCGCACGTGAACAATGCTTACGTTTTTGTCACGCATAGCATCACCCAATACGGTACGCATACGTTTTATGTCGTAACCGTCAACGGGTCCGTAATAGTGCAGACCCAGATTTTCAAACATATTGTCACGCCACACAAGGCGTTTAAAAAAGTTTTTTATGCCCCTTGTCATTTTGGTCAGCGGAACGCCGATAAGAGGTATTGCGGCAAAAAACTTTTTAAGCTTATACTTAAATCCAAGGTATCTTGGGCTGGTGCGAAGCCTGCCGAGATAGGTGTTTATCCCGCCCACACTGGGGGAGATGGACATTTCGTTATCGTTTAAAACTATAATAAGGCGAAGTCCTTTTACAGAGGTGTTGTTTAGCGCCTCGTATATCATACCGCCCGTAAAAGCACCGTCCCCCGCAACAGCAACGGTATAGTTGCGCTTGCCTGCCTGTTTATCTGCCAATGCCAGCCCCAAAGCGGCAGAAATAGAGGTACTTGCGTGACCTGCACCAAAGCTGTCATGCTCGCTCTCTTTGCGGCGGGGAAAGCCGGAAATACCACCGTATTGCCTAAGGGTATCAAAATCCTTATATCTGCCCGTAAGCAGCTTGTGGGCGTATGCTTGATGTCCCACATCCCATATTATCCTGTCATAAGGAGAAGAAAACACAGAATGGAGGGCAACGGTAAGCTCCACCGTGCCTAAATTGGAGGACAAATGCCCGCCGTTGTTTATAGCCACGGTAAGGAGCTTTTCCCTAAGCTCTCCTGCAAGGGTATTCAATTCCTCCACACTCATACGCTTTAGAGGCGCGGGGGAGTTTAATGTTTCAAGAATACTCATAAGTCACCATACATATTATACACCAAATGCATAAAAATGCAATAGTTTTGGAACGTTTTTTGTATATTACACAATTTTAGTTGTTTCTTTCCAGTAAATATTCACAAAGCGCAAGCAGTCTTTGCCCGCTTTCGCCACCTATTTTTTTTGCCGTGGCTGCGGCGCGGTCGCTGTATTCCTTTGCCAAGTCCTTGGCTTTTTCAAGGCCGTAAAGGCTTACATAAGTGTTTTTGCCAACAGCCGCATCCTTGCCGGGGGTTTTGCCCAGCTCTTCCACGGTAGAAACCGCGTCCAAAACGTCGTCCTTTATCTGAAACGCCAGCCCCAAATCTTCGGCAAAGCTTACCGCAAGGCGGCGCTGTTCCTCAGTAGCATCGGCGGCAACACAGCCCATATTAACCGCCGCACGCATAAGCGCCACGGTCTTAAGCATGTGGGTCTTTTTCAATCTTTCTCCATCGCAAGGTTGACCTTCTATGTGCAAATCCAGCTGCTGACCGCCGCACATGCCGTCAACGCCCGTGCCTTGGGCAAGGAACACAACCGCCTCGGCGTTCTTTTGCATGGAACAGAAGGGATTGTTGGCTGCGGCGTAAAAACTGTGGATAATCAAAGCATCACCCGCAAGGATGGCTGTGTACTCACCGAACGCCTTGTGGTTGGAGGGCTTGCCGCGCCTGAAATCGTCGTTATCCATTGCGGGCAGGTCGTCATGTATAAGGGAGGCAGTCTGCATTAGCTCCAATGCGGCGGCGTAGCCTACGGCACATTCCTCATTGCCGCCGAACGCCTTACACATCTCTACGCAAAGATAAGGGCGTATGCGTTTACCGCCGGCAAAAACAGAGTATTCCATTGCCTCTGCAAGCACCTCATATCCGCTACGGTCTGCGTTGTTAAGCCTAAGCACGCGCTTCATCTCTTTTTCCGTAAGCTCCGCAACACGGCGAAGCTCTGCAAACAAAGCCTCTTTCATATAAAAGTCTCCTTACTTTTTGTTTTCAAAGGGTACGGTGTCGCCGTTTTCCGTTACCTTAAGAACCCGTTGCTCTGCACTTGTCAGGGCTTTTTCGCAAAAATCTACTAAATTTTTGCCCTCCTCAAACAGGGCAAGCATGGTATCAAGAGGCGCTTTGCCTCCTTCCAGCTCTCTAACCACCTGCTCCAAGCGAGCAAGTGCGTTTTCAAAGGTCATTTCCATAAAGCTCTACCTTTCCGACGGTGGCATCTGCCTTGCCGTCTGCCATTTTCAACACAAAGCTCTGCCCCTCTTTCAGCGCGGATACGCCTGTCAGGGTGTTGCCTTCCCCATCGCATACCGCCGCATAGCCGCGGTCCAGCACCGACATAGGGTCAAGGATGACAAGCCTGTCCTTTAAGGCGGCAAGCCGCATAGACTGCAAGCCGACTGCTCTTACCGCCGCCGAATCCAAACGGGGCTTAAGTCCTGCTGTTTGCTGTGTTAACTGCTGTATTTTACGCTGTGTAGCCAACACAAGGCGTCGCTCATCATCTGCTATACGAAGGCGCAAGTCATCAAAGCCCGCGGTAGGAGAGCGCAAAGCACGGCTTTGTTTAAGGCTTTGCAAAAGCCGTCTCTCGGTGCTTATGCGCGCGCCCACAAGGGTACGCATACGGGCAAGAGCGTTTTCAAAACGGCGTATTATGTCCTTGCTGTCGGGGAACACCAACTCCGCCGCCGCAGAGGGAGTAGGCGCCCTTAAATCCGCCGCAAAATCACATATAGTAAAATCCGTCTCATGCCCTACCGCGGAAACCACGGGCACACGGGATGCGGCAACGGTGCGGGCAAGCAGCTCGCTGTTGAACTCCCACAGCTCCTCTACACTGCCGCCGCCTCTGCCTATAATAATCGCATCAACTTTTTTTGTATTGTTAAAATAAACCACCCCTGCGGACAAGGTCTCTGCCGCGCCCGCGCCCTGCACCAAGGAGGGGTAAACCGTTACCTCCGCCGCCGGGAAACGGCGTGCCGCCACGTTTATAATATCCCTTACCGCCGCGCCCGTTGCGCTGGTAACAACGCCCACTCGCATGGGTATCTTGGGCAGTGGCTTTTTACGCTCGGAGGAGAAAAGCCCCTCTGCAGCCAGCTTTTTCTTCAACTGTTCAAGAGCAATGTACAAAGCGCCCTCTCCGTCAGGAGCAATGCTGTCTGCATACAGCAGATACTGACCGCCCTGAGGATACACGGAAATCCTGCCTGTGCACAGCACCTTCATACCGTTTTCCGGCTTAAAGCTTAGCTTTTCCGCACGGCTTTTGAACATAACGCCCCTTAGTGTGGCGTATTCGTCCTTAACGGTAAAAAAGATATGCCCCTTACCCGATGGTGCCGAAAGGTTGGAAATCTCACCCTTTACGCAAACGGATTTAAGCTGCGGTGAAGACTCCAAATAGCTTTTTATAAAGCCTGTAAGCTCACCAACCGTAAAGATGTGCTCCATTACTCCTCACCCTTAAGGGCTTTGTCTATACCGCCGGCAACGCCGTTGGCAAAGGCGGCGCTCTCTTCGCCGTCAAACTTCTTAACAAGCTCTAAGGCTTCGTTAACGGCAATCTCCGTATCCAGCTCGGTATACATCATCTCATAGGTACAAAGACGCAGCGCGGTACGGGCAACGCGGGATATACGTTCGCTATCCCATTTGATTAGTGCTTTGTCCAGCTTTTCGTCCACAGCGGCAAGGTTTTCGGTAACGCCCATAAACAAGCCTTTACCAAACCCGCTTATCTTCATCTCTCTGGCTTCTGCGGCAAGTGCCAATATCTCCTCTGCGCCGTCTTCTTTAAAACTCTGTTCAAACAGCAAAAGGAAAGCTGCCTCTCTTGCTTCTCTTCTGGTCATAATTATATCCTCCTCTTTTGCCCGCCCTGGGGGGGCAAACGGCATTATTATCCAAATTAAACCATATTGAGTATAACAAACACCGGGCTTTTTGTCAAGAAAAATGAGCGCAAAACCCTTGCAATAAGCGCAAAAATATAGTATAATGTAGAGAATATATCGATACTAAAAGGAGAAGTTTTAAGTTCTTATGAAAAAAGGCATATTCGAAGGCAAAAAAAGACCCGTTTTGGTAATAGTTATGGACGGTGTTGGCGAAACTCCCAATAAGGACGGTAACGCTGTTTTCGCCGCTAACACCCCTACTCTTGATGCGCTTGATGCAAGCTGTATGAAATTTTCCCTTAAAGCACACGGCACAGCCGTAGGTCTGCCCGGTGATGACGATATGGGCAACAGCGAGGTTGGTCACAACGCGCTGGGCGCAGGTCAGGTTTTTGCACAGGGCGCAAAGCTTGTTACCGAAGCTATTGAAACAGGTAGAATGTTTGAAGGCAAATCCTGGAAGAGCGCTGTAGAAAAAGCACTTGCAGGCGGCACCCTCCACTTTATCGGCTTGTTTTCCGACGGTAATGTTCACTCTAACATCAGCCATCTGCAGGCTATGATAGAAAAGGCTAAGGCAGAGGGCGTTGCTAAAGTGCGTATCCACATACTCCTTGACGGCAGAGACGTTGGCGAGACCAGTGCGCTTGAGTACGTTAACCCCTTTGAAGAATTTTTGGCAGGCCTTAACGGCGCAGGTTTTGATGCACGCATTGCCTCCGGCGGCGGCAGAATGACCATAACTATGGACAGATACGAGGCCAACTGGGCAATGGTCGAAGCAGGCTGGCAGACCCATGTGCTTGGCGAAGGCAGGCAGTTTGCATCTGCAAAAGAAGCTGTTGAGACCTACCGTGCAGAAACAGGTAAGATAGACCAAGACCTGCCCGCGTTTGTTATTGCTGAAGACGGCAACCCCATTGGCACCATTGAAGACGGCGATGCTGTTATATTCTACAACTTCCGCGGCGACCGTTCCATTGAAATATCCCGCGCATTTGAAGAAGCAGAAGTTCCCTTTGACAGAAAGCGTGTTCCTGATGTGTTCTACGCAGGTATGCTTGAATACGACGGCGATAAGCACATCCCCTCCAACTACCTTGTAGCACCCCCCGAAATAAGCAACACCATGGGTGAACATCTGGCTAAGGCAGGCATAAAGCAGCTGGCTATAAGCGAAACACAGAAGTACGGCCACGTTACCTATTTCTGGAACGGCAACAGAAGCGGTTGCTTTGACGAAAGTCTTGAAGAATACATTGAAATCCCCTCCGATGTTGTTCCTTTTGAACAGCGTCCTTGGATGAAGTGTGCCGAGATAACTGATGTGCTTATAGAAAAGCTGGAAAGCGGCGAGTTTGACTTTTTGCGCGTTAACTTCCCCAACGGCGACATGGTTGGTCATACAGGCAGCTTTGATGCTACCGTTGTGAGTATGGAAGCCCTTGACCTTTGTCTGGCACGCATACTTGCGGCCGTTGACAAGGCAGAAGGTGTTGCCATAATCACCGCTGACCACGGCAACGCAGACGAAATGTACGAAATAGACAAGAAGACAGGCAAGGCTAAGATTGGCGCAAGCGGTAAACCCAAGGCTAAGACCAGCCACACCCTTAACCCTGTTCCCTGCTATATCTACGACAAGTTCTACGGTGATAAGTACGAAGCGGCTGAAGGCAGCTTTGGCTTGGCAAACGTTGCAGCTACCGTGTTTGATATGTTAGGTCTTGAAAAGCCCGCTATGTGGGAAAAGAGCCTTATCAACCTTAAATAAGTTTACCGTTTTGAGGGGGCGGCACCCCGCCCCCTCAGTTCATACTTAGTATATGATTTTGATGTATGTTAAAGGCTGTAAAAGCTTTGTGGCTTTTAACACCCATCAAAACAGGAGATATTACAATGCTTTTAAATTTTATTGAGTCTTTAAGCGGCGGCGACGTTAAAACCGCTTTTATAACACTTTTGTTGTCCGTACCGGTAATACTGCTTGCGCTGACCGTGCACGAGTGTGCCCACGGATATGTGGCATACCTGTGCGGTGACAGCACGGCAAAAGCCTTTGGCAGGCTTACTCTTAACCCTGCAAAGCATCTTGACCCCATAGGCGCGCTTTGTATGATGCTGGTGGGCTTTGGTTGGGCTAAGCCCGTACCCGTTAATATGCGTAACCTACGCAAGCCCAAGCGAGATATGGTGTTGGTTTCCTTGGCGGGTCCCGTATCTAACCTGCTGTTGGCATTTATCTCCGCAGCAGGGCTGGAGCTTATTGCCGCATTTAACCGCGACGGGTTTTATATTTACGACAGCAAATTGGACCTTTTAATGTTTTTTGCCTGTCAGATGTTGTTGATGATGGTTATGCTTAACATAGGGCTTGCCCTGTTTAACCTTATACCCCTTCCGCCCCTTGACGGCTCTAAGATTTTAGCGGGGCTGTTGCCCAACCATCTGGCAATGCGCTATTTGCAGATAGAACGATACACGGGGCATATATTCCTTGCCGTGATGCTGCTTAGCTTTACCGGGGTGCTTGACGTTTTGCTTATGCCTCTTGATTGGGCGCGCGGCACCGTGCTTAACGCCTTTTTGGGGCTGTTTGAGTTTTTGTTTAGAGGAATAGGCTGAGGATGGAAAACTTAAACTTGAAGGTAGAGCATTTTGAAGGGCCGCTGGACCTGCTGCTTAACCTGATAACCAAAAACAAAATAGATATATTTGACATCCCCATAGCGGAGATTGCTGAGCAGTATATGGCGTATATTGACAGTATGCGTGCATTGAATATGGAGATAACCAGCGACTTTATACGTATGGCGGCAGAGCTGATGCTTATTAAGTCCAAAATGCTGCTTCCCAAACAGGCAGAGGCAGAGGACCCCCGCAAAGAGCTGGTTGACAGCTTGCTTGAATACAAACGTGCCAAAGAACTGGCGGCGTTTTTAAAGCTGCAGAGCGAAACCTATTACGACCGCTTTACAAAGGCACCCGACGAGGGCGACGGGATATACAGCCGAGAGCACGCGGTATCCCTTTTGACCGAAGCCTTTGAGCGCATACGCATCCGCCGCGAAGGGAAGCCCGACGTGCCTGTTGAGCTGTTTGAGAAGATAGAGAACGAACGGTATTACACCGTAAACGAAAAGATAGTGTTTATCATCCGCTTTATGTTCCGTAAGGAGCGTGTGGGCGAGGAAGCGGAGTTTAGCGAGCTGTTTGAAAGCTGCCACAGCCGCAACGAGATTATAGCCATATTCCTTGCCTTGCTGGAGCTGGTTAAAAGCGGCAGAATAGATATACGCAAACAGCGTAACGAGCTGTTTTTGATACTTAGCAAAACGCACACGGAGGGTAAAAAGTGAAACTTCAAAAAGAAATAGAAGCAATGCTGTTTGCCGTGGGCGCGCCCATGACCGTAGAAAGGCTTTGCGAGCTGACGGGTGAGGGCGAGGAAGCTGTTAAGGCGGCGGCAGAAAAGATAGAAGCCCGCCTTTCCGCAGAAGAAAGCGGCATACAGCTTATACACATAGAGGACGGTTTTCAGCTTTGCACCAAGCCCGATGTGGGCGATATTGTAAAACGAGCGCTGGAGCTTAAAAAGGCACCGCCGCTTTCCAAGGCGACCTTAGAGGTGCTGGCGATTATTGCCTACAACCAGCCCGTAACCCGCTCTTTTGTAGAGCAGGTAAGGGGGATTGACTCCTCTTATATCGTGGCAGGCTTGGTGGACAAGGGGCTGATATGCGAGCGCGGTCAGCTGGATGCACCGGGGCGCCCCGTGCTGTTTGGCACAACCGATGCGTTCCTGCGCTGTTTTGGGCTGAACTCCATAGATGACCTGCCCGAAGCAGAGCTGCCCAACCCCGAGCAGATGACTATAAAAGAAGAGGAAGCCACCGCGGTGACCGAGGAAAGCGCGGTATGACAGCCCTGTATATAATCGGCGGTGTTTTGCTTTTTCTGCTTTTGCTGATGCTTTTAAAAATAAGCGTGTTTTTCAGTTATTACGGCAAAGTGCCGGAGCTTTGTATAAAAATAGGCTTTATAAAGCTTAACTACAATCTTAAAGAGCTTAAAAAGGATGCAGAAGCACAAGGTGACGCAAAAGCAAAGGGCAGCAAGAAAAAGAAAAAGAAGAACGCAAAGAAAAAAGCCTCTGCCCCTGCACTTAAGGACGGCATTAAAGTATTTAAAGATGGTATACTTAATTTCTGGGGCAAGTACAAGCGCTACGCAAGGCTGGAGCGTTATATAGTAAAAATAAGCGTTGCCACCGACGACCCCGCCAAAACCGCCGTGCTGTATGGGGGAGTTGCGGCAATAGCAGGCAGTCTGCACGCTTGGGCAACATCGGTTAAAAACCGCAGTAAACGCCTGTGTGACCTGCAAACGGAGGTGCGCCCCGACTTTATTGCGGAAAAGACCGATGCCGCGGCGGAAATAGGCTTTAGTCTTAGGCTGTGGCATATATTATCCTGTGGGCTTACGGCTTTGTTTACCTACAGAAGATATAGAAAACTGCCTGCAAAAAAAACGAATTCCGACAGAAAGGTTGATGGATAAATGACTAACGACAAGCTTAACCAGATAATTGAGACCTCCCTTGGTAAAATCAGGTCTGTTGCGGACTCTAACACCGTTATAGGCGAGCCCATACATCTGAAGGACGATGTGGTGGTACTGCCCTTCTCCAAAGTAAGCATAGGTTTTGCGGCAGGCGGCTCCGACTACTACGGTAAGAAGCCCGAAACCGCAGACAAGCCACAGTTTGCAGGCGGTAACGGCGCAGGCGTTTCCGTAACACCCCTTGGTTTTATTATAGTTAACGGCAACGATGTGCAGGTTGTGGACCTTAAAGCACCTGTTGCCGCCGCACAGCAGGCAGGCGACAACCCTGTGAGCAAAGCGCTTGAAGGCATAAACGCGCTTATTGACAAGGTGCCGGAGCTTTGGGCAAAAATAAAGGACAAAAAAGCCGCTAAAGATACTACTGCACAGGAAGAAAACAGCGAAAAAGCAGAATAAAGCCGCTTTTTCCGCAATAAAATATTGCGGAGGGGATGCTTTATTAAAAAGTTGCTTTTGGTTTTGCTTTGTGTCGCCTGTATATTAAGCGCGGTCAGCCACCGTGCCGATAACAGCCCCACTTACGCCGAGGAAGCGGTATACGTATACTGCGGAGAGGGCGGCGTGGAGGTAAATGCACTTGCCGCCGCAGTTTTGGAAGCGGAAAGCGGCAGGCTGCTGTTTGCACATAACGCAGACACGCCCTTGCCTATGGCAAGCACTACCAAAATAATGACAGCGGTGTGCGTGTTGGAAAACGCTGAGTTGAAGACCGAGTTTACAGTATGTAAAGAAGCCACGGAAATTGAAGGTTCCTCACTTTACCTTAGGGTTGGCGAGCTTTTTACGGTGGAAGAACTGCTTTACGGGCTGATGCTGGAGTCGGGAAACGATGCCGCAGTAGCACTTGCCATTGCGACGGCAGGTGACGTGGAAAGCTTTGTGAAATTGATGAACGCCAAAGCCACAGAGATAGGGCTTAAAAACACACGGTTTGCAAACCCCAACGGACTGCCTGCCGAAGAACACTACACCACCGCAGAGGAGCTGGCACGGCTTACGGCTTATGCTCTTAATGTAGAGGGCTTTGAAGAAATATGCGCCACCCGCACAAAGGTTTTGGAAAGCGACGGGCACATAACCCGCTATCTTAACAACCACAACAAGCTGCTTGGCAGCTACGGCGGAATGATAGGTGTAAAAACGGGCTATACCGCCGCGGCGGGCAGATGTCTTGTTACGGCGGCGCGACGGAACGGCATGACGCTTGTTGCCGTAACCCTTAATGACAGAAACGATTGGACAGACCACCGCCGTATGCTGGATTATGGATTTGGCGCCTACAAAATGGAAACCGTGTGCAAGGAAGGCGAAAGCGTAGGTATTGCCGTAAAGGAAGGCAAGGCGGCATCGGTGTTAGGTCTTGTAAAAGAAACGGTGCGTGTTTGCGTGCCCACCGACAGCGACATAGAAAAGATTTATGATATAAAAACGCTTACCGCGCCCGTAAAGGCAGGGCAGGCGGTAGGAAAAATAAAGATATACAGCGAAAACGCGCTTATAAAGGAAGTGCCGCTGTACGCCCAAAAGGCGGTTGGCAAAAAACGAAAATGGCTGTTCTTTTAACAAGGAAGTAACAAGGAATGGAAAAGATACGACTGCAAAAATATATGGCAGACTGCGGGCTTATGTCCCGCAGGGCGGCAGAAAAAGAGATAGAGGCGGGTAAGGTTACCGTTAACGGAGTTACCGCCACCATAGGTGAGAGCATTGTTGCGGGCAGGGACAGAGTTATGTACGATGGCAAGCCCGTAATATATAAAAAGCGTTTTGTATACTACCTGCTTAACAAGCCGCAGGGCGTTGTTACTACTATGAGTGATGAGTTTGGGCGCAAAACCGTTAAGGATTTGTTGCCTGCCAAGGACAGGGTTTACCCTGTGGGCAGGCTGGACAAAGACAGCGAAGGGCTGTTGCTGTGCACCAATGACGGGGATTTGGCAAACAAGATGATGCACCCCTCCTACCACCTTAAAAAGACGTATATTGTTAACGTGCGCGGGTTTATAGAGGGCAGCAAAGCGGACAGTCTGCGTGCGTTACGAGAGATAGATGACGAAAAGATTGCACCTGCGGACGTAAGCATTGTAAGCCGCAACGAAAACTTCAGCGTGCTTCGTTTTGTTATAAGCGAGGGTAAAAACCGTCAGATACGCCGTATGTGCGAAGCGGTAGGGCTTTCCGTAATGCAGCTTAGGCGCATTTCCATAGGCGGCATAAACATTAACGGACTGGAAACAGGTCAGTATCGCCCCTTAACGCCCAAGGAGCTTAGCGAGCTTAAGGCGGCGGTAGAAAAGAGAGGAAGAGAACGCAATGATAAAGGTTACACCGGAAATAGACAGAGATAAGATAACCGCACTTTGCAAGGAATGCGGCGCGACAGGAGAAGAAAACTCCCTGTGCTATTTTATATATGTGGACGGTGAAATAGGCGGTATATGCCTGTTTAAGCTTACCGCGGACGGCGGCAGGATTATAGTGCTTAGAAACACGCCCACTGTGCCCGACAAGGACGCGCTGATAATAGGCGGCAGAGCCTGCCTTGACTTTATAGAGCGCAAAAGCGGCTTTTACGCATACTTTGAGGATGAGGACGTAGAGCTGGCAAAAGCGTTGGGATTTACCGAAAAGGAGGATAAGCTGTATCTTGACCTGCACGGATATTTTGGCGGGTGCTGCGGCTGTAACAAGAAATGATAACAACAAAACAGAGGGCGTATCTGCGCTCTTTAGCCAACGGAATAGACACAATAATGCAGATAGGCAAGGGCGGCATAACAGAAAACCTTGTTAAGACCGTGAGCGACGCTTTGGAAGCGAGAGAGCTTGTAAAGCTTTCCGTTTTGGAAACCGCGCCCTTTACACCTAAAGAGTGTATGGCAGAGCTGACAGAGGCGCTTGGATGTGAGGCGGTACAGGTTGTTGGCAGAAAGGTAGTTTTGTACCGCGAAAGTCTTGAAAATAAGAAGATAAATCTGCCCCACTGATTATGGAAAAAGAAAAACTTTTAGGGCTTTACGGCGGCACCTTTGACCCACCCCACGCCGCACATCGCGCTTTGGCAGAGGCTTTTATAAAAAGCTTTCCTTTTGCGCGGCTTATGGTTATGCCCTGCCTTATTCCGCCCCACAAAATAAAGGCGGCGGGCGGTGCAAACGGAGAGGACAGGCTGGCGATGGCAAAGCTTGCTTTTGGAGATATAGCAACTGTAAGCAACTATGAGCTTGGCAAAAAAAGGACAAGCTACACTCACTTTACGGTAAAGCACCTTAAACGCAAGTACCCCAAATACAAAATTTGCCTTATTATGGGGCAGGACAATTTGGAAATAATAGAAAAGTGGAAGGAATATCTGTATCTACTGGAAAATTGCGCCTTTGCGGTGGCTTTGCGCGGGGATGAAGAAATAAGTCCCCAAATAGACTATCTGCGTCGGCGCTATAAAGCAGAAATTTATCTGTTGCCCATGGAAAAGCAGGATGTGTCCTCCACAGAGATACGCAAACGTTTAAAGACAGGAGAGGACACAGAGGGGCTTTTACCCGCGGCAGTTTATGAATATATAAAAAGAGAGGGGCTTTACCTATGAACGCGCTTCTTTTAAGAATTTATGACTACATAAACGGTATTTTGTCGCCCAAACGCAGGCGGCACACCTACGGGGTAGAAAAAGCGGCGATAATACTTGCAAAAAACCACTACCCCGACCTTGATAAGGAGCTTGTTGCGGCGGCGGCACTTCTGCACGACTGCACCAAGGAGCTTAGCGCGGAGGAACAGCTTGCGGCGGCAGAAAAGCACGGTGCACTGTTTACACAGTTAGAGCTGGACGTACCCAAACTACGCCACGCGGTAACGGGCGCGGCGGTAGCGCGCAGTATGTTTGGACTGCCCGAAGAAGCAACAAACGCCATACTGTACCACACCACCGCCAAGGCGGATATGTCGCCCATGGAAAAGATACTATATTTGGCAGATTTTATTGACGAATACAGAAACGACGAGCTGTGTAAGGATGTAAGACAAAAATACTTTACCTTTTTCAAGGCGGAAAAGGAAACCGCAATGGACAGGACATTGCTTTACGCCCTTGACAGGAGTATAGAGATTCTTATGGAGGAATGTAAGCAAATCCATCCGCATACTATTGAAGCAAGAAACTTTTTAAAGGAGAATCTTGCGGATGAGGATAATAAGCGGAGGACTGAGCAATAAAAAGAAAAGGCGCGGCGTGTTTTTGACGTTGGCATTGGTGCTGTCCCTAACAGTACTGTTTTCCGTTGCCTACCAAAAGGACAAGGACGAAGCAGCTGAAGGCGGGGACGGATATTTGTACGGGATATATGAAAACGATGCCGAGGTGTTTTACGAGCAGGGCACTGAGGAAAGACAAAACATTTTGCTGTTGGGCAAGGATTATGACAGCAACCGCACAGATGCCGTAATATGCATAAGTATAAACAAAACGGCAGGTACGGTGTCCACCCTGCAAATACCCAGAGATACCTATGTAAACGACGGTGAATACAGCGGCAGGATAAACACCCTGTTACCGCGGTATAAAACCACGGCGGCGGAAAATGGCGCGGCCGACCCCATGGATGCGGGCATAAAAGCTCTTATGGAAAAGATAAAGACAGATTTTGGCATAAGCTGCCATAATTATATTTTTATGGACAGTGCGGCAGTTGCGGCACTTACGGATGCACTTGGCGGCGTAAAGCTGGATGTGCCTGCCGACATTGATTATACGGATGCCGCCCGCGGCATAGACCTGCACCTTAAAGAGGGTGTACAAACCCTTGACGGCGCCACGGCGGCACAGTTTGTACGATATCGCGAGGGGTATCCGCAGGCGGATATAGGCAGAATAGATGCACAAAAGCTGTATGCAGCAGCGATGTTTGACAAGCTTTTAAGTCTTGGCTCGGTGAAAAATGCGGCAAAGCTGGCAGAAGTATTGGCGCACTATGTTAAAACCGACCTTAGTGCAGAGCAGGTGGCAAGCCTTGCAACACAGCTGTGTATGACAAAGCCTGAAAATATAATTATGTATACCCTGCCCGGAAACGGGGTTACGGTCAAGGGAGCCAGCTATTACGGCGCGTATCGAGAGCTGACGGCACAGTTGGTAAGCGCAGGCTTTGGGGATGTTTCCGTCCACGCCCTTAAAGTGCCGGACTTTTACGCCACCGTTGACGGCGGTTATACCGATACGGAGGGAGTAAAGCTTTCTTCGGTATTGGACCACGGGATAGCCATCCCCGTATATGCGAATTAAAATATACTGAAATATAAGGAAGGTAAAATTATGGAAAACAAGCAGGATTTGGCAGTAAAGCAAGCGGCAGAGATTGCTAAGATAGCCGCAGAAGCTCTTGACAGCAAAAAGGGGCTTGACGTAAGCGTTTTAGCAGTTGGCAAGCAGACCGTGCTGGCAGACTATTTTGTTATAGCCACCGGTACCTCCTCTACCCACGTAAAGGCTTTGGCTGACGAGGCAGAATTTAAACTTAAGGAAGCAGGTTTTGAGTGCGGTCATATAGAAGGACACGGCGACTGGAAGCTACTTGACTACCACTCTGTAATAGTACACGTATTTACAAAAGAGGCAAGAGATTTTTACAAGCTGGAAAAGCTTTGGAACGATGCCGAATTGCTTAGCGAAGAAGAAACCGTATAAATATATAAAAAGGCTTTTGAAAGGACAAGGAAGACGATGAAATATTCCCACAAGGAAACAGAAAAGAAATGGCAAGCCAGATGGGAAGAAGCCAAGGCTTTTGCCGCAACAAACGATAAAAGCAAGCCCAAGTACTACGCGCTTGTAGAGTTCCCATACCCCTCCGGTGCAGGTCTGCACGTCGGTCACCCCCGCCCCTACACCGCCCTTGATATAGTAAGCAGAAAACGTCGTATGGAAGGCTACAACGTTTTGTTCCCCATGGGTTGGGACGCTTTTGGTCTGCCTACGGAAAACTACGCAATAAAGAATAAAATGCACCCGCGCACGGTTACGGAAAACAATGTAAAGCGTTTTAAGGGTCAGTTGCAGGCACTTGGTCTTGCCTTTGACTGGGACAGAGAAATAAACACCACCGACGAAAGATATTACAAGTGGACCCAGTGGATATTCTTACAGCTGTTTAAGAAGGGCTTGGCATACAAAAAGGAAATGACCGTTAACTGGTGCACCTCCTGTAAGGTAGTGCTTGCCAACGAAGAGGTTGTAAGCGGCTGTTGCGAGCGTTGCGGCAGTGAAGTTGTGCGCAGAGCAAAGAGCCAGTGGATGCTGAAGATTACCGAGTATGCAGACCGCCTTATTGACGATTTGGAAACCGTTGATTATATTGAGCGCGTTAAACTTGCGGAAAAGAACTGGATAGGTCGCTCCTACGGCGCAGAGGTTAACTTTGACACCAGCAAGGGCGACAAGCTTAAGGTGTTTACCACCCGTCCCGACACTCTTTACGGCGCAACCTATATGGTTATAGCCCCCGAACATCCTTATATTGAAAAGTGGAAGGACGACCTTAGCAATTACGATGCCGTTATTGCTTACAGAGAAGCCGCCGCAAAAAAGAGCGACTTTGAGCGTACGGAAATGGCTAAGGACAAAACCGGCGTGCGCCTTGAGGGCGTTACCGCCATCAACCCGCTTACAGGTAAAGAAATACCCATATTTGTTTCCGACTATGTGCTTATAACCTACGGTACGGGTGCGATTATGGCGGTGCCCGCTCACGACGACCGTGACTGGGAGTTTGCAAAGGTGTTCGGTTTGCCCATTATAGAAGTTGTGGCAGGCGGCAATGTGGAAGAAGCGGCGTTTACCGATGTGGAAACAGGCGTTATGGTTAACAGCGGCATACTTAACGGGCTTGAGGTGAAGGACGCCAAGGTTAAGATTATAGAATACCTTACCGAAAAGGGCATTGGCGAAAAGAAGGTTAACTATAAGCTGCGCGACTGGGTGTTCAGCCGTCAGCGTTATTGGGGCGAGCCTATTCCTCTTGTATACTGCGAGCATTGCGGCTGGCAACCTATTGACGAAAAAGAACTGCCCCTTACCCTGCCGGAGGTTGAATCCTACGAGCCTACCGATAACGGCGAATCCCCCTTGGCAAATATGACCGACTGGGTTAACACCACCTGCCCCAAGTGCGGCGCGCCCGCAAAGCGTGAGACCGACACCATGCCTCAGTGGGCAGGCTCCTCCTGGTACTTCCTCAGGTACTGTGACCCCAACAACGACGAAGAGTTTGCATCCAAGGAAGCACTTGAGTACTGGATGCCCGTTGACTGGTACAACGGCGGTATGGAGCACGCAACATTGCACCTGCTTTACTCCCGTTTCTGGGCTAAGGCGCTGTACGACCTTGGCTATATCTCCTGCCCCGAACCCTATCTCAAGCGCACCTCCCACGGTATGATACTGGGCGAGGACGGCGAGAAGATGTCCAAGTCCCGCGGGAATGTTGTTAACCCCGACGATGTTGTTAACGAATTTGGTGCGGACACCATGCGTCTTTACGAGATGTTTATAGGCGACTTTGAAAAGAGCGCGCCCTGGTCCACCAACAGCGTTAAGGGCTGCAGACGATTCCTTGACCGTTTTGCCGCGCTCAGCGACAAGTTGGTTTCTAAGTCCTCCGAGGATGTGGAAAGAGCTCTGCACAAGACCATAAAGAAGGTTACCTCTGACATTGAAGCGATGAAGTTCAACACCGCTATTGCCGCAATGATGACCCTGCTGAACGATATTCACGATGCAGGCGGCGCGGATAAGGAAACTCTTAAAACCTTCTCCCTGTTGCTTTGTCCCTTCGCACCTCACATAGCAGAAGAAATGTGGGAGAGCCTTGGCGGCAAGGGCTTGGCGTCCTTGGCAAAATGGCCTGAGTATGACGAGGCTAAGGTTAAAGACGAAAGCGTGACCGTGGCTGTTTCCGTCCTTGGTAAATTCCAAGGCACAGTAACCGTACCTGTTGGTGCTGACGAAGCTACCGTATACGCAGAAGCGTTGAAGCTTGACAAGGTTGCCGCCCGCATAGACGGCAAGGAAGTATTTAAGAAAATCTACATTCAGGACAAAATGCTTAACATCCTTTGCAAATAGTAAATCCCCATCACTCACATTCGTTCGTGACGGGGACTCCGTAGATGCGCGCCGCTTCGTGGCACTTGCGGAAGCTAAGGTATATTTTCTGCGGACAGGTATCGCAGAAAATATGAGAAATTTTGTATAGCTTTTCTTGTTTGCAAGGGAACCAAGTTTGCCCCGCGGGCAAAAAAGCTCACTAAAGAAGACTGCTGAGAAAGCGCACGGCAGAACAAAAAATACAAAACACAAGAAATTCGGGGATATGCATATCCCCGAATTTCAAGCTGATGACAAACTTTGTCATCAGCTTGACAGACTGCTGAGAAAGAGTACAGATGGGACGAACCGAGGCGAGAACTGTACTGAGTACTGTGAGCTGAGGTTCGTTCCAAACGAAAAAATATAAAAATATACAAAAATTTCGGGGAAATTTTCCCCGAAATTTTCACTTTA
>JAFQHL010000003.1 GCA_017397955.1 Clostridia bacterium | reverse complement strand
TTCTTAACGTAGTCGGCGTGGCCGGGGCAGTCAACATGAGCATAGTGTCTGGAAGCTGTTTCATATTCAACGTGTCTGGTATTGATCGTAATACCTCTTGCCTTTTCTTCGGGAGCGTTGTCGATCTGGTCGTATGCCAAGAATTCGATAGATGCGTTACCGAGAGAAAGGGTCTTGGTGATAGCTGCGGTAATGGTGGTCTTGCCGTGGTCAACGTGGCCGATGGTGCCTATATTGACATGGGGCTTAGTTCTTTCAAATTTTGCCTTTGCCATTAAAAATTTCCTCCTGAATTTACAATTTTTCTTATTTTAATAATATACAATTTTTCCCTTTATGTCAAGGGCTTTTTATAAATACTTGGTATTTTGGGCAAAAAGACTATACATTTTTACCCTGAATAATGGCTTCCATAACGGACTTGGGTACTTCTGCGTAATGGCTGGGCTCCATAGAATAGTTGCCTCTGCCCTGCGTCATAGAACGCATATCCGTTGCGTAACCGAACATTTCGGAAAGGGGCACATGGGCAGTAATCTGCTGTGCGCCTGTAAGTGCCGTCATCTCCTGAATTGCACCGCGACGGGTGGTAATGTCACCAATTACGGAGCCCAAATATTCCTCAGGGGTGATAACAACAACCTTCATTATAGGTTCGGTCAAAGTGGGGTCAGCCTTCTTCATAGCTGCCTTGAACGCCATAGAGCCTGCAATCTTGAACGCCATTTCTGAGGAGTCTACCTCGTGATAAGAACCGTCGGTAACGGTTGCCTTAACGTCCACAACATTGTAGCCTGCAAGAACGCCGTTTTGCATTGCGCTTTCGATACCGCTTTTTACTGCGCCCATATATTCCTTGGGGATAGCGCCGCCAACGGTCTTGTCCACAAACTCAAAGCCGCTGCCTGCCTCACCGGGTTCGATAGTAAGCTTAACATGGCCGTACTGACCCTTACCGCCGCTCTGACGAACAAACTTTTCGTCAGCGTCGGCAGCCTTGCGGATAGCTTCACGGTAGGAAACCTGAGGTTTACCTACGTTTGCTTCCACACGGAACTCACGCATTAGTCTGTCAACGATAATTTCAAGGTGCAGCTCGCCCATACCTGCGATAATGGTCTGACCTGTTTCCGTATCCGTATAGGTACGGAAGGTGGGGTCTTCCTCTGCAAGTCTGGAAAGGGCAATACCCATCTTTTCCTGACCTGCCTTGGTCTTGGGCTCTATAGCTACGCGGATAACGGGTTCGGGGAACACCATAGATTCAAGGATGATGGGGCTCTTTTCATCGCAAAGAGTATCACCCGTGGTGGTGTTCTTAAAACCGACAACAGCGGCTATTTCGCCTGCGCCTATTTCGTCAACATCCTCTCTGTGGTTAGCGTGCATCATAAGGATACGACCCATACGCTCTCTGACGCCCTTAACTGCGTTGTAAACAACGGAGCCGGACTTGATAGAGCCGGAGTATACTCTTACAAAGCAAATCTTACCAACAAAGGGGTCTGCCATAATTTTGAAAGCCAAAGCGGAAAAAGGCTCGTTTTCGCCTGTTACGCGTTCTTCCTCTTCTTCGGTATCGGGGTTTACACCGCGGATATTCTCGATGTCAAGAGGAGAAGGCATATAGTCGAGCACTGCGTCAAGCAGTTTCTGAACGCCTCTGTTCCTGTAAGAGGTACCGCAGAATACGGGAACCATCTTATTTTCAATAGTAGCCTTACGAATAGCTACCTTCAGCTCGTCAACGGTGATTTCCTCTTCTTCCAGATACTTGTCCATTAAAGCTTCATCAAGCTCGCAAACGTTTTCAACAAGCTTTGCGCGGTATTCTTCCGCCTTGTCTTTCATATCTGCGGGAACTTCTGTTTCAAGTACGTCTGTACCGTCTTCGTTCTGATAAATATATGCGGTCATTGTAAGCAAGTCGATAAGACCTTTAAAGTCGCTTTCCGCACCGATGGGCAGCTGCATGGGCACTGCGTTTGCGCGCAGTCTTTCGTGCATCATATCCACAACACGGTAGAAGTTAGCGCCGGTGATATCCATCTTGTTTACATACGCCATACGGGGAACCTTGTACTTGTCAGCCTGATGCCAGACTGTTTCCGACTGAGGTTCAACGCCGCCTTTGGCGCAGAACACGGTAACGGAACCGTCGAGCACTCTGAGAGAACGCTCAACCTCTGCGGTAAAGTCCACGTGGCCGGGGGTGTCGATAATATTTATACGGTACCCCTTCCAATAGCAAGTGGTAGCAGCGGAGGTGATAGTTATACCACGTTCCTGCTCCTGCTCCATCCAGTCCATTGTAGCGGCGCCCTCATGGGTTTCGCCAAGCTTGTGGGTTTTACCTGTATAGTAAAGTATACGTTCCGTAGTCGTTGTTTTGCCTGCGTCGATATGCGCCATAATACCTATATTACGCATATTCTCAAGCTGATATTTCGCCATAAAATTCTCCTGTATTTTCTAAACCACTGTAATATAGTTTACCACTTATAGTGAGCAAACGCCTTATTAGCTTCTGCCATTCTATGGGTATCGTCCTTCTTCTTAACCGCGCCGCCAAGGTTGTTGGTAGCGTCGATTATTTCGTTTGCCAAGCGTTCATACATCTTTCTGTCGCTTCTGGTTCTTGCATAGTTAACAAGCCAACGAAGACCGAGAGTAAGACGTCTTTCTGCTCTTACTTCCATAGGAACCTGGTAGTTAGAGCCGCCGCGGCGGACAGATTTAACCTCAAGGTTAGGCATAATGTTGTCAAGGGCCTTCTGGAACTGCTCAAGAGCATTGCCGCCGGTCTTCTGTTCAACCATTGCAAATGCATCGTATACTATTCTCTGAGCAACACCCTTTTTACCGTCATACATAATCTGATTGGTAAGCTTGGTTACCAAAGTGGAATTGTACATAGGGTCGGGTAAAACATCCCTTTTAAAACCATGCACTCTTCTGGGCACTGTACTTCCCTCCTTCATAAATTTTAAAAAATGAGATCTTAGGTACTCGGACTAAAATCCGTAAGGCTTCCCTTAAGGCAAAATCACTTTATATATATGATATTGCGCTTAAACAAAAAGCACAAACTGTTAGTTTCCGATTAAAATGCGGTTTTGATTACTTCTTCTTAGGTCTCTTTGCACCGTACTTGGAGCGAGCCTGGTTTCTGTTAGCAACGCCCTGGGTGTCGAGCTTACCGCGAACGATGTGGTAACGTACACCGGGGAGGTCCTTAACTCTGCCGCCTCTGATAAGAACAACGGAGTGTTCCTGAAGATTGTGGCCGATACCGGGGATGTAAGAAGTAACTTCCATACCGTTGGTAAGTCTAACTCTTGCGATTTTACGCTGTGCGGAGTTAGGCTTCTTGGGGGTTTTGATTGCAACCTTAGTGCAAACGCCTCTCTTTTGAGGGGAGGGTTGATCGGTAGCCTTTTTCTTCAAAAGGTTAACGCCCTTCTGCAAAGCGGGAGACTTGGACTTATAGGTAGCCATCTGTCTGCCATGTCTTACAAGCTGATTAAATGTAGGCACGTGTCATTTCTCCTTTCTTTAGATTTTTTATGCTAAAGCCCCCCGCAGAGGGGGGCTTAAAGCCCTGTTACTCTGCGATTTCGTAGGCTGCATCGCCTTCGAACATCTCGTTATAGCTTTCGGTCTCGCCAACATTGATGTCCAAATCTCTGTAGTGCTTCATACCCGTACCTGCGGGGATGAGCTTACCGATAAGAACATTCTCCTTAAGGCCGATAAGCGGGTCAACCTTACCCTTAATAGCCGCTTCCGTAAGAACCTTGGTGGTTTCCTGGAAGGATGCGGCAGAGAGGAAGGATTCGGTAGACAAGGAAGCCTTGGTTATACCGAGGAGCATAGGACTGCCCACAGCCTCCATAAGAGGAACGGGGGTGTCGCCTGCTTCGTTACGGGCACGGATGGCTTCGTTTGCCGCGTTGAATTCGTTAATATCAACAGCGCTGCCAACCAGCATATCTGTGTCGCCTGCCTGCTCTATTCTTATCTTGCGTGTCATCTGACGGGCGATTATTTCTATATGCTTGTCGTTAATTTCAACCGCCTGCAAGCGGTAAACGCGCTGGATTTCCTTAATAATATACTCATAAACAGCATCCAGACCGCTGATGCGAAGGATATCTGCGGGGGTTTCGGTACCATCGGTAAGCTTCTGGCACTTTTTAACGGTTGCGCCCTCTTCAACAATAAGCTTCGTCTTAAGAGAGATGGGAGCAATGCGTTCCTCGCCGGTTTCGCTGTCTATCATGTGCACCTGACGACCCTTCTTGGTGTCCTCGGTGGTAACGATGCCGTTGTACTCTGCAAGGAGTGCGGCAACCTTGGGCTTGCGGGCTTCAAAGATTTCTTCTACTCTGGGAAGACCCTGAGTAATATCGCTGCCTGCAACGCCGCCGCTGTGGAATGTACGCATGGTAAGCTGTGTACCGGGCTCGCCTATGGACTGAGCCGCGATGATACCAACTGCTTCGCCGATGCTTACGGGCTTGCCGCTTGCAAGGTCTGCACCGTAGCAGTGTACGCAAACGCCGTG
Source organism: Clostridia bacterium (assembly GCA_017397955.1). Classification (GTDB taxonomy): domain Bacteria; phylum Bacillota; class Clostridia; order Oscillospirales; family CAG-382; genus SIG636. Next base: position 26,120 of record JAFQHL010000003.1, on the reverse strand, counting down.
TTTAGCGCGGCAGTTGATGGCACTGCGAACGGTAACTTCTTCTATACCTGCTTCTATTATTGCCTTAACCTGAGGTTCGGTGATCATAGTGTCATGCTCTACGATAACCTCGCCTGTGGTGGGATTAACCACGTTGCCGATGGTGAATCTGCCAAGGAGACGGTCTGCAAAAGGCTCGATAACCTCTTCTTTGCCGCCGCTCATATAATCCACTATCTTGCGAACCTTCATACCGCGGTCGTCGCCGCAGTTTTCTTCGCGAACGATAACGTCCTGTGCAACATCGACAAGACGTCTGGTAAGGTAACCGGAGTCTGCCGTACGAAGTGCGGTATCTGCAAGACCTTTTCTTGCACCACGGGCAGCGGTAAAGTATTCCAGTATGGTCATGCCTTCACGGAAGTTAGACTTAATAGGCATTTCTATTGTCTTACCTGTGGCGGCAAACATCAGACCACGCATACCTGCCAGCTGTCTTATCTGCTTAATGGAACCTCTCGCACCGGATACAGCCATCATATTAAGAGGATTGTAGCGGTCAAGGTTCTTCTGCAGCTCGGTAGCAACCTTCTTGGTGCAGTCTTCCCAAACGGAAACAACCCTGCGGCTTCTTTCCTCGTCGGAAAGCATACCCTGACGGAAGTAGTCGGTTATAACGTCAACCTGCTTTTCTGCTTCTGCCAAAAGGTCCTTCTTTTGGGGCGGGATGGTCATATCGTAAACGGAAATAGTAATAGCACCGCGGGTGGAATACTTAAATCCGTTTGCCTTCATTTTGTCAAGCATTTCGCAGGTGATAACATTGCCGTGTACTCTTATACAGCGGTCGATAATCTGCGCCAGCTCGTTATTGGTACATACAAAATCAATTTCGGGAACAAGGCGGTTTTCGGGCTTGCTTCTGTCAACAAAGCCCAAATCCTGAGGAATGTAGCTGTTGAAAATAAGTCTGCCCAAGGTAGTGCATACAATGCCTTCCTCTACCTTGCCGTCTATCTCCTTGCTTACCGCAACCTTAATCTTGGCGTGAAGACCCAGCAACCCGTTTTCGTAAGCCATAACAGCCTCGTCCATATTGCGGTAGTTGCCCTTAGTGGGGTCGTTGGCGTCAAGTGCGCCGGGCTCGCCATCCTTATCCATGGTAAGGTAGAAGGAGCCAAGTACCATATCCTGAGAAGGAACGGTAACAGCGCGACCGTTAACGGGTTTGAGCAGGTTGTTTGCGGAGAGCATAAGGAACCTTGCTTCTGCCTGTGCCTCTGCGGAAAGAGGAACGTGTACAGGCATCTGGTCGCCGTCGAAGTCCGCATTAAATGCGGTACATACAAGGGGATGGAGCTTAATAGCTCTGCCTTCTACAAGTACAGGCTCAAACGCCTGGATAGAAAGTCTGTGAAGTGTGGGCGCACGGTTAAGAAGAACGGGGTGTTCCTTGATTACAACATCAATAGCGTCCCAAACCTCGGGGGTTGCGCGCTCTACCTTCTTCTTAGCGTCCTTTATGTTTGTTGCCTTACCTGCGGCAACAAGGTTTTTCATAACAAAGGGCTTGAAGAGCTCCAGCGCCATTTCCTTGGGAAGACCGCACTGGTAAATCTTAAGCTCAGGGCCTACAACTATAACGGAACGGCCGGAATAGTCAACACGCTTGCCAAGCAGGTTCTGTCTGAAACGGCCCTGCTTACCTCTGAGCATCTCGGAAAGAGACTTAAGAGGACGGTTGTTGGGGCCTGTTACGGGACGGCCTCTTCTGCCGTTGTCTATAAGTGCGTCAACCGCTTCCTGAAGCATACGCTTTTCGTTGCGGATGATTATGTCGGGAGCTTCCAGCTCTATAAGCTTTTTAAGACGGTTGTTACGGTTAATAACACGTCTGTAAAGGTCATTAAGGTCGCTGGTAGCAAATCTGCCGCCGTCCAGCTGAACCATGGGGCGGATTTCGGGGGGGATAACGGGCAGTGCTTCAAGCACCATCCATTCGGGACGGTTGCCGGAAAGACGGAAAGCCTCCACAACCTCCAAACGCTTGATAAGGCGAAGCTTACGCTGACCCTGTGCATCCTTAAGCTCTTCCTTAAGCTGTTCGGAAAGCTCTTCGGGGTTAAGCTCCTCAAGCAGTTCCTTTATCGCCTCTGCGCCCATACCTACACGGAAGTCATTTTCGTACTTCTCGTAATAGTCTCTGTACTGCTGCTCGGTAAGCATCTGCTTTTTAACAAGCGGAGTATCACCGGGGTCAAGTACTATATACTGAGCAAAGTATAAAACCTTTTCTAGAAGCTTGGGTGATAAATCCAAAAGCAAGCCCATACGAGAGGGGATTGCGCGGAAATACCAGATGTGGGAAACGGGAGCGGCCAGCTCTACGTGACCCATACGTTCGCGGCGCACCTTGTTGGTGGTTATTTCAACGCCGCACTTTTCGCAGACCTTGCCCTTATAGCGAACCCTTTTATACTTACCGCAGTGACATTCCCAATCCTTGGTAGGCCCAAAGATTTTTTCGCAGAACAAACCGTCGCGTTCGGGCTTAAGTGTACGGTAGTTTATGGTTTCGGGCTTTTTAACCTCGCCATAGGACCATTTGCGTATCATTTCGGGTGATGCAAGACCAATTTTTATGCTGTCAAATTCTACTCTTTCCACTGTTTGCGCCACCTTTCTTATTCGTTATCAAAATCATCGCCGTAAACGTACTCTTCCTCAACGGAAGCGTCATCGTCGTCGGCAACAACGCCTTCTTCGTCATCATACATAACGTCGTCGGGATTTTCAAGAACACTGCTGCCAAGCTCGGTTTCAGAGAACTTTCTTTCGTCTTCGCCCTCGTCATCGCTGTAGTCCTTAAGTGTAATCTCGTTATTGTCCTTATCCATTACTCTAACGTCCAGACCGAGAGACTGAAGCTCTTTAACCAGAACCTTAAAGGATGCGGGCACGCTGGGGGTAGGAATGTTTTGACCCTTTACGATTGCCTCGTAAGTCTTTACACGGCCCTTAATATCGTCGGACTTAACGGTAAGGATTTCCTGCAAGGTGTAAGCCGCGCCGTATGCTTCCAAAGCCCAAACTTCCATTTCGCCGAAACGCTGACCGCCGAACTGAGCTTTACCGCCCAAAGGCTGCTGTGTAACGAGGGAGTAAGGACCGGTGGAACGTGCGTGAATCTTATCGTCAACCAAGTGGTGCAGCTTAAGGAAGTACATATAACCAACGGTAACGGGGTTATCAAAGGGTACGCCCGTTCTGCCATCATAAAGAATGGTCTTGCCGTTAACTACCTGCTTTTCTTCGCCTGTTTCAGGGTCCTTAACGGTTACCGTACCGTAGCCTGCATCCATAAGACAGTTCTGAATGTCACGCTCGTTTGCGCCGTCGAATACGGGGGTCATAACCTTAAAGCCCAGCTTCTTAGCGGCGATACCGAGGTGAACCTCAAGCACCTGACCGATGTTCATACGGGAAGGAACGCCCAGAGGGTTAAGAACGATATCCAAAGGAGTACCGTCGGGCAGGAAGGGCATATCTTCAGAGGGGAGTATACGGGATACAACACCCTTGTTACCGTGACGACCTGCCATCTTATCGCCTACGGAAATCTTACGTTTTTGTGCTATATAAACTCTTACAACCTTAATAACGCCGGGTTGCAAAACGTCACAATCATCGCGGGAGAAGGTCTTGACGTCAACAACTATACCGCTTTCGCCGTGGGGCAAACGGAGGGAGGTATCTCTAACCTCGCGTGCCTTTTCGCCGAATATTGCGCGGAGCAGACGTTCTTCTGCGGTAAGCTCTGTCTCACCCTTGGGGGTAACCTTACCAACAAGAATGTCACCTGCGCGTACCTCCGCACCTACGCGGATGATACCTTCGTCATCCAGCTCACGCAGTACGTCTTCGCCAAGGTTGGGAATATCTCTTGTAATTTCTTCGGGCCCAAGCTTGGTATCTCTGGATTCGCAGTAATATTCCTCTATATGTATAGAGGTGTAAACGTCGTCTCTTACAAGTCTTTCGTTTATAAGAACCGCGTCCTCGTAGTTATAACCTTCCCAGGTCATAAAGCCGATAAGAACGTTCTTACCAAGGGAGATTTCGCCGTTGGAGGTTGCCATACCGTCGGCAATAACCTGACCTTCCTCTATACGGTCGCCCTTGGAGATAATGGGACGCTGGTTAACGCAAGTGCCCTGATTGGAGCGCTTGAACTTGGTAAGACGGAACGCCTTTGCGGCGCCGTCGTCACCGCGGATAACTATCTCATCCGCAGAAACCTTTTCCGCATAACCCGCTCTGTCGGAAATAACGGTAACGCAACTGTCGTAGGCTGCCTTATATTCCATACCCGTACCGACAATGGGAGATTCGGTAATCATAAGGGGAACTGCCTGCTTCTGCATGTTAGAGCCCATGAGCGCTCTGGAGTTGTCGTCGTTTTCAAGGAAGGGTATCATTGCAGTAGCAACGGAAACCAACATCTTGGGCGAAACGTCCATAAGGTCAATAGACTCAGGCTCTACTTCCACAATTTCTTCTCTGTGGCGGGCAACAACCTTGGGTTTAACAAAGCTGCCATCCTCATTAAGAGCTTCGTTAGCGTTAGCAACTATATAATCGTCTTCCACATCAGCGGTGATGTAGCGAACTTCTTTGGTAACCTTACCGTCCTTAACAACTCTGTAAGGTGCTTCTATAAAGCCAAACTTATTTACTCTTGCATAAGTTGCAAGGTAGGAAATAAGACCGATGTTAGGACCTTCGGGGGTCTCGATGGGGCACATTCTGCCGTAGTGGGTGTAGTGAACGTCTCTTGCTTCAAAGGACGCTCTGTCCCTGGAAAGACCGCCGGGGCCAAGGGCGGAAAGACGGCGCTTGTGGGTAAGCTCTGCCAAGGGGTTGGTCTGATCCATAAACTGGGAAAGAGGAGAAGAACCGAAGAAGTCCCTGATAGCAGAAACGATAGGACGGATGTTAACAAGAGATTGAGGCGTTACACTGTCAATATCCTGTGTGGTCATCTTTTCCTTAACTATTTTATCCATACGGGCAAAGCCTATGCGAAGCTGGTTTATAAGAAGCTCACCAACGCTTCTGAGGCGGCGGTTGCCCAAGTGGTCTATGTCATCCTTGGTGCCCACACCGTGGGAAAGAGCAAGGAGATAGTTAACGGAAGAATAAATATCGTCAACGGTGATGTGACGGGGGATAAGCTCGTCCATACGGAGCATCATAGCTTTCTTAAGAGCCTTAAGGTCGGAAACGCCTGTTTCCTGAAGTATTTCCATAAAGGCTTCAAGGTTAACCTTTTCATCCAGCTCCAGCTCTTCGTTGGAGAAGGGGCAAACCTTGGAAGCATCTACCATACGGTTGGAGAATACGCAAACCTCTTCACCATGCTCGTTAAGCACATATACCTTCCAAACACCGCTGTTTTCAACGGTCTCTGCCGCTTCACGGTTAAGCTTTTCGCCTGCATCAAACACCAGCTCGCCGGTAACGGGGCTGATAACGGGGCGTGCAAGGGTGGTGCCCATAATGCGCTTGCCAAGCGCAAGCTTTTTATTAAACTTATATCTGCCCACGGGGGAGATATCGTATCTCTTTGCATCGAAGAACAGGTTGTTAAGAAGTACCTGCGCGCTTTCAACAATAGGCGGGTCACCGGGACGAAGCTTCTTATATATTTCCTTAAGAGCTTCTTCAACGGGGGTGGTGCCGTTTTTAAGCGCTTCTGCCACCATAGAATCCTTCTCTAGAGTCGCCTTGATCTTAACGTCGTCACCAAACAGTTCTTCTATCTGTTCGTTGCTGCCGAGACCGAAGGCGCGGAGAAGTACGGTGATGGGAATCTTTCTGTTTTTATCTATACGTACGTAGAATACATCGGAAGAGTCGGTTTCATACTCCAACCACGCACCTCTGTAAGGGATAACGGTGCTGGAATAAAGCTTTTTGCCGTTTTTGTCATCGGTAACGTCAAAATAAACACCGGGGGAACGAACTATCTGACTGACAATAACACGCTCTGCACCGTTGATGATAAAGGTGCCGCTTTCGGTCATATAGGGGAATTCACCCATAAAGATTTCCTGTTCCTTAACCTCGCCGGTTACCTTGTTGGTAAGCCTTACGAGAACCTTAAAGGGAACAGCATAGTTTACGTCTCTTTCCTTACATTCCTCAACGGTATACTTAGGTGCATCGTTAAGGGAATAGTCAACAAATTCGATAATAAGGTTGCCGGAATAATCGGTCATAGGGGAAACGTCCCTCAAAACCTCGCGCACGCCCTTATCAACGAAATCACGAAAAGACTTTTTCTGTACCTCAATAAGGTTGGGCATCTCCAATACTTCTTCGGTTTTGGAGAAGTTCATCCTAACGTTGGGGCCAAGGGTTTTAGGTGTCATCATTTTTAACCACTCTCTCCGTTTTAATCATTTTTTACTACCTGTTAAAAGATAGCCAAAAGCCTTTAAAAACAAGGGGTTTTGCCCTGTTTTTTGCCTGAATTTTGCGGCTTTTTCCGCAAAACTGCGCTTGTAGTGCAGTTTATTATTATATCTGAAAAGTCAATAGATGTCAATACTTTTGCGAAAAAAACTTTCATAAAATTTACAATTTACAGGCTATTATTTAGTTTTTTGTTTTTCCCACAGATAGTGTTGCCGCATTATGGAAACCACTATAAATGGGCTTTTTAAGCTTTTTGTGCGGCTCGCCGCACCTTGTGTTAACAAAATGTTTACAATTTTAAGCCGAAAAATGCAGTGTTATTAAAAAAATAAAGCGGCGGTGCGTGGCACCGCCGCAAAACGCCCTGCAACTTGCACAAGTTTGTGCATAAATATTTATTCACTTTGAATAAATATTATTTGATGTTTTTAAGCTTATCTGTTTCTATTATGTTTTCACGATTGTAAACCACAAGCACGCGGTCGGGGTTTACCATAGATATAACTGTGCTGAGAGAGGTGCCGAAACGGCTTGTATCCATATCCACTATCACTATGTCGTAATGACGGGCAAGGAAAGGCGCAAGACTGTGGGCAAAGGAATCCTTCATAACAAGCAGGGTCTCCCTCTCCTCGTCTGGCTTTGTTATGCTCATGTGGGTAGGCTTGCCGTAAAGGAACACGCTGTAGGCGTCCTCGCCCTTTAAAGCGCCGAAGTCGTAAAGCCCTGCGTAGCCCTCCATAGGCTTAAACGCCATATTAAGGCTTTGCACCACCAAGCTGTCGTCACCACCGTAGCGGGCAACCTGCAGCTCCTCGCCGTCCATAAAAAAGAAGTTGCCGTTGCGGAGAGAGGTGCCGCAAAAATCCTCGGTTACGGTTTCAAAGGTAAAGTCCTTAAGCTCATAAGGGGTAATACCCCAGCTTTCCATAAGCGCGGCGTAAGCATGGTAGGCACCCAAAACCGTCCAATGGTGGTCGGTTTTAAAATAGGGTTGCTGCCCCGTTTTATAAAGCTCACGCATGGTACCAAGCAGGTCTATATAATAATCGCCGCTTATGTTTTCTTTAATCAAAGCATCAAGGCTGTCGGAAAGCTCTGTAGGGTAACCAAGGCTTTCCGCCTTAACGTCAATGCTTCTGGGGGGCAGTATTACGGAAACAGGGATATCCAGCCCCGCACAAACGCTGTTAAGGTTGCCTATGCCTGCCTTAACGTGCTCTTTATCAAAATACTCGGTAGCGGTATCAAAGCCCACCGCATCAAAACGGGTTACGGCAAGGTCACCGTCTTTGTAAAGCACCCCGTTGTTAACACCTCTGCCAAAGGCCAGCTGAATGTAGGAGCTGAGGGAGAGGAACGTTTTTCTAAGGGGAAACTGGTCACAAAAGTATTCATCAAAATCGTCTGCAAGCATACCGTGGATGACGTAATCACTGCCTACGTAATCCGCACCGCTTTGGTTGTCGTGCTTGCCGATAGCGGGGTTTGGCAGCTGTTGAAGCTGACGTCCCTCCACCGCAGAGCTTTCTGCATCGGGCAGGATGACAAAAGACAGGGCAAAGCCGCCGATAAGTGCTACAAACAGTACTACCGTAATGATATCTGAAATTTTATTTTTAAACTTTTTCATTATGCCGCCTCCTTAAAAGTTCCAGTACAGGAATGGGCTGTAAGAGGAAGCCACCATATAACTTACGCAAAGGAACAGGCCAAGCACGGGCAATACCGCGGCAAAGATTCTGCCCGCCTCGGTACGGCGCACGTAGGTATCCCACAGCTTTTTGGGGTATGGTGTTGATGCCACCGCAAACAGAAGCAGGGTAGGCAAGGCGTGCAGTGCAGTAAAGCCAACAGTGGCTGTGCTTAAATTGCCTGCGCCGAACATAGCTTTAAGGCAGTTAAGACCTGCGGCGGTATCGGTGTAGTAAAAGATAAGCCAGCCGATAGCCACAAACAGCAACGCGTAGATATGGCTGAAGAAGGCGGGTATCTTTTCCAGCGCCTTAAGCAAAAAGGCTTTTTCCATTACTAATAATATAAGGAAGTAAACGCCCCAGATAATAAAGTTCCAGGACGCACCGTGCCAAAAGCCCGTAAGCAACCAAACCACGGCAAGATTTATGTACTGGCGCACTTTTCCGCGGCGATTGCCGCCAAGGGGGATGTACACATATTCCCTGAACCAAGAGGACAGGGAAATGTGCCAACGACGCCAAAACTCTGTAATGCTTTTGGAGATATAAGGATAATCAAAATTTTCAAGGAAGTGAAAACCAAATATCTTACCCAAGCCGATAGCCATATCGGAATAAGCGGAAAAGTCAAAATAAATGCGGAAGGTATAGAATATAACCACCAACCAGCCGCCAAGCACGGTGCTTTCGGTAGCAAGCCCTGCGTTAAAGTAATTAACGTAGCTGTCTGCCACGTCTGCAAGCAACACCTTTTTGCACATACCCGCGCAAAAACGCCTTGCGCCTGCGGCAAAATCGGCTACAGTCTCCTTACGCTCCGCCAGCATATCGTCCACATCTCTATAGCGCACTATGGGGCCTGCCACCAGCTGAGGGAACAGGGTAACGTAGGCACCAAAGGAGATAAAGTTGCGCTGCACCTCCGTCTGACCGCGGTATAGGTCGATGGAGTAGGACATTATCTGGAAGGTATAGAAGGATATGCCAAGAGGCAACACAAAACTGAAGGGGAACTCCGATACAAAGGGCAAAGAGTACTCCTGTACAGTCTGCAAGCCCGAAAGGAAGGGAATTGCACTGAGGTTTTCTATAAAGAAATTAAGATACTTAAAGAACAAAAGCCATACAAGGTTAAGTGCCAGCGACAGCACCAGATACCCCCGCGCTTTTCTAAGGTTGCTTTCCTTATGCTTGGCAATGGGAAAGCCCAAAAAGAACGCGCTTGCCACGGAAACCATCATTATGATGATAAAAAAAGGTTCTGCCCAGCCGTAAAACAGCAGGCTCATTACAAAAAGCACAAGATTTTTAAGCTTACGGGGTACCGCATAGTACAGCCCAAGGGTTACCGCAAGGAACCCAAACAAAAATATAAGTGAAGAAAATACCATAAACTAGTCCTCAAGCGCCTTAAGCTCTTTTTCAAGCGCTTCGTCATTATGGGTCTTTGCTTTGCCTATAACCTTAACCTCATCGCGGGTAAATATCTTGTAAACCGCCGCGCCGTCACCGTCCATACGCACCTTTATTTTGCCGTTTATAAAGTTGCTTTCGGTTATAACGCCCGTACCCACAGCGGTGCGTACCACCATATCCGTTCTGGGGAAGGTGGCATATTCCTTCTCGTAAACGTCCTGCTCATAGCGCAAGCAACACATAAGTCTGCCGCAGTTGCCGGATATCTTAGAGGAGGAGAGGGACAAATTCTGCTCCTTTGCCATTTTAATGGAAACCTGAACAAAGTCGGGCAAAAAGCGGTTACAGCAGAAAGGCATACCGCACACGCCCAAGCCGCCAAGGAACTTCGCCTCATCCCTAACGCCTATCTGTCTAAGCTCTATACGGGTGCGGAACACGCTTGCAAGGTCCTTAACCAGCTCACGGAAATCCACTCTGCCCTCGGCAGTAAAATAAAAGATAAGCTTGCTGTTGTCAAAGGTATATTCCACCTCCGTAAGGCTCATCACCAGCTTGTGCTTTTTAACAAGCTCTTCCCACACGGCGGCGGCTTTCTTTTCCAGCTCTTTATTTTGGGTGTGCTTAACTCCGTCTGCCTCCGTAGCCTTGCGGATAACCTCTTTAAGTGGCTGTACCGTTTCGTTTTCGCTTACCATACGGTTAGGAAGCGCCACAAAACCGTACTCCTGCCCGCGGGCGGTTTCCACAATAACGCCCTCTCCCATATCAAAGCTTATACCTGCAGGCGCAAAATAATAAATCTTGCCCGTCTGCTTAAAACGGATGCCCACAACCTCTATATTCTTTTCTTCTTCTGCTGTCGGTGCGGAATACGTCTGCCCGTTTTGCGCCTCCAGCATTATGTCTTTAGCTTCGTCAAACGCCTTTTGCTCTGCCGTTTGTCGCTCTGCCACAAAGCTCATCCTACCCGATGCGGGCTTCTTTGCCTCAGGCTTTTTGGCTGCCTGCTCACGCACGAGTGCTTCTTCTTTGTGGGCGCGATGCTGAGGACGCTTGCCGCCCTTATGCTCGCCCTTGTTTTCTGCCGCCTTGTGCTCGTCATTACGACGGGCGTTTTTTTCCTCGTGGTTGCGGTGGGGACGCCCCTCGTTGTGACGGGGAGGACGTTGCTTCTTCTCGCCGCCTTCGGCATTGGCGGTTGTAGCCGCCTGCTTATCCTGCTGGGGCTTGGGCCTGCCGCCGTGGTGGGGTCTGCCATGACCGCCGCGATGGGGACGACGGTTGCCGCCTCCGCTTGTATGGTTTTCCTTGTTGGTTTTGATTTCGTTTTCTGCCATAATTTATCCTTTCCCTTGGGTTATCCGCCTGCAAAGCTCGGTAAGTGCGGTGCCCCCATCGGTATTTCTTCGTAATGAACGGGCACATTCCAAAAGTGCCTCAAATATCTCATATAATGCCGCGCCCGTATTTTCGGCGGCATAGCCCGCCGCCTCCTCGGGTGCCAGCATGGTGCTTTCCCCGCAATTCAACTTGGCACAAAGCACATCGCGGGCGGCAAGTGTCAAATAGTCTATTATCTGCACCAAGGACTCTCGCTTACGCGCCTGTCCCAAAAACGCCGTATACAGCCCGTAACGGCTTACGGGGCGAAACACCGCGGAGCACAGCTTTGCTGCGGCATCCCGCTCGGTCTTCCCCTCTTTTTTCATTATCGCCTCGGCACGCCCGTAGGCCCCCTCCGCCATCCGCACAGCGTCCCGTAGTGCTTTTTCCTCCGCTTTTGGAAAACGCTCTTTAAGATAAGTGTATACCTGCCCATCCTCTGCAGCGGAAAGCCGTACCGTACGCCCGCGGGAGCGAACTGTGGGAAGCAGTGCTTCCCGCTTTTCCGTAAGCAAAAAGAACACTGTGCCAAGCGGTGGTTCCTCAAACACCTTAAGCAGCGCGTTTTGTGCCGCCGCCGTCATAAGATGTGCATCCTGCAGGATGTAAACTGCCCTGTCACCCTCACCGGGGGTAAGGGTAACGCCGCGGCGGATGTCACGGACCAAGTCCACCTTAAAGCTGTTTCCGTCAGGAGTAAAAATATGCAAATCGGGATGGTTGCCGTCGGCACATTTGCGACAAGCGGAGCAGCTGCCGCAGGGCTTACGGTCGCCGGTGCAAAGGACAGCCTGCGCCATATCCAGCGCAAAGGCTTTTTTGCCAAGACCCGCCGCGCCCTCTATAATGTAAGCGTGTGATATTATACCGCGGTTAAGCTCGGCAAGCAGTGCCGCTTTTTCTTTAGTATTGAATTCCAAAAGCCGCACCTCCCCAAACTACCGCTGTGTATAAAGACCCATTTTTCCTTATACGTTATTATTATAACACAATTCTTTTCATTTGAAAAGAGTTTTTTAAAGTAAAACAAAAATAAGTATAGCCGTTATGCCCGTTTTTGAGCACCGAAGCCGCCGCTGAAAGCAATACAATTTTGGAACACACATAAACGGTCAATATGTAGGGACAGGCGTCCCCGACTGTCCGAAACGCATCACATAGAGAAAATGCGACCGGTATACGTAAAAAATAAAAACAGAAGGCTTTTGGGCAACAGCCCAAAGGCCTTCTGTTTTTATTACACATTATTTACCGCTTCACGAACGAATGTGAATAGTGGGGGTTCTTACATCTTTACTCCCACATCCTCCGCCCAAGGCTTGACCTCACTCAGGGCTTTAAGCTTGTAAAACTTGCCCTGTTTTGCCATAAGCTCGTCATAGCTACCCATTTCCACCGCCACGCCGTCCTCCATAACGATGATACGGTCGGCATTTCTTATAGTGGAAAGCCTGTGGGCAACCACAAAGGTGGTGCGGTTTTTAACCAGCCCGTTTATTGCCTGCTGTACCAAATACTCGGAGTAATTGTCCAGCGCACTGGTTGCCTCGTCAAGGATAAGTATCTCAGGGTCACGGATAATTGCACGGGCAATGGATATACGCTGTTTTTGACCGCCGGAAAGCTTATCGCCATGCTCGCCTATAACGGTTTCCACCCCGTGGGAAAGTCGTGGGAGGAATTCGTCTATATTTGCAAGCTTGGTGACCCGCGCCAGCTCCTTTGCGCTGACCTTACCCATACCATAGGTAATGTTATCCTTAACGGTACCCGTAAACAGTATACTGCTTTGAGGTACAACGGAGATATGGTGACGGTAAGAGGAAAGATTAAGGCTTTTTATGTCCTTGCCGTCGATAAGCACCTGACCCTCCGTTGCAAGAAGGAATCCGATAATCATATTCATAACGGTACTTTTGCCGGAGCCGGATGCGCCCACAAATGCTATACACTCGCCTGCTTTGGCGGTGAAGGAAAGGTTTTTAACCACATCCTCGTCCCCGTCCGGATAACGGAAGGATACATTTTTAAACTCTATGTCGCCGTTTAGCTGTTTTAGTTTTTGCTTACCGCGATTGTCCTCCACCTTATCGGAAAGCACAATCTCTGACACGCTTTTTATAGATTCCAAGCCCTTGGTAAGCTGAGGGTAGATGTTTACAAGGTTTTGAACGCTGTTGCTTATGGAGGTAAAATAGGTTTGAAAGATTACTATATCACCTGCGGGCAGGTAACCGTTTACGGCAAGGAATGCCGTAAACAGCAGACACAACGCGCTTAGCAGGTGGCTTATAACCCAAGTGATAGAGCCGAAATAGGCGTTGGTCTTATCCAACATAAGCCCGCTTAGCTTAAGCTTTGTTATGTTTTCCTCCAGATTGTGAATCTCCAGCGATTCCAAGCCGTGGGCTTTGGTTACGGGTATCATCTCCAGCATGGTGGCAACCTTGGCGGAGATATCCTCCGACTCCTTGCGGAAATGGCGGTTAGTCTCCCTCATCCGCTTATTGAACACACGAACAAGGATGACATTAACAGGCACCACCGCCAAAAAGAACAGCGCAACCATGGGGCTTTTATAGATGGTTATGCCCATGGACACCGCTATGCCGATGATACTGGGCAACACGCTTTTTATAAGCTGAGCGTTTAAAAACTCTATTGCTTCCACGTCGCGCATAAATTTGGACTGAACTCTGCCCGACTCTATCTCCTTGTGGTAGGAGATGGAAAGGTGCTGCAGTTTTTTAATAAGGGTATTCCTAAGCCCTGCGCCCACGGTGCGAAGCATAGAGTCTGTATAACGGGCGTACATAACGTGCATGGGGATGTTTTGGAGCAAAAGCACCAAAAGCAGTCCCATATACATCCACACCTTGCTCATAACCCCTCCGCCTCCGCCTGTAACGGCGTTGATTACGGAGGCGGTAACCACGGGGATTATCCACACGGGGCTTGCCTTTATTATGTAATATAGGGAAGAAATATATATCTTGCGGCGGTTTTCCTTAAGCAGTTTTCTTAAAACTCTGCCGCCGCCCCCTGTGTGATTAGGGTCGTCCTCAAACAAGCTTTGATAATCGGGAATATAACTTTCATCTGTTATTTTGCGTTCCATAGTTTTTTATCCTTTGCCCGTAAGCCTTTTATGATACTCCAGCGCGGCATTTTCGGTCTTATTGTTGCCGTACTCGTAGTACACGCGGTCCTTTATTCCGTCGGGTAGATACTGCTGTTTTACGTAGTGATTAGGATAATCGTGAGGATATTTATATCCTTGGGCGCGCTTTTCGCCCTCGCCGTCGGCGTGAACGTTTTGCAAATGACGAGGGATAGGTCCCGCAAGCCCTGCGGCAATATCCCTGTATGCCCTGTCATACGCCATATAGGCAGAGTTGGACTTGGGCAGGGTTGCCAGATATATCGCCGCTTCCACAAGAGGCAAGCGTGCTTCCGGCATACCAAGACGGTGCGCCGACTCTACACAGGCGTTGACAACCGACACCGCCATGGGTGCGGCAAGCCCTATATCCTCGCTGGCGGCACAAAGAAGTCTGCGGCACACAGCGTTAAGGTCGCCGCCCGTAAGAGCTCGGCACAGATAGTGAACAGCCGCATCGGGGTCGCTGCCCCTTATGGACTTGTGCAGAGCAGAAAGACAATCAAAGTGCTGGTCGCCGCCGCGGTCAAAGTATAAGCCCGCCATCGCGGCAAGCTCCTCTGCCACAGACTGCTCCAACGTATCCCCGCAGGAGAAATAGACACTTTCCAAAAGCCCCAGCGATTTTCTTACATCACCTCCCGCTGAGCGTGCTATGTTAAGAAGCAACTCGTCGGTGGCGTTTTTTTCCTCATATTCCTCGCACAGGAGCTTAAGCCCGCGCCTTAGCACGGGGACAATATCCTCGGCGGCTACGCTTTTAAACTCAAAGACCGCAGAGCGGGAGAGCAATGCGGGATATATGCAAAAGAAGGGGTTGTCGGTGGTGGAGCAGATTAGAGTTACTCTGCCGTCCTCCACATATTCCAGCAAGGACTGCTGTTGTTTTTTGTTAAAGTACTGGATTTCGTCGATATACAAAAGGATTCCGCCCTGCGCGGCAAGAGTGCCGCCTGCGGCAAGTGCCGCCTTTATGTCGCTTAGTGAAGCGGTGGTGGCGTTAATGCGTTGCAAAAACTTGTCGCTTTTGTGGGCAATGATATCCGCAACGGTGGTTTTTCCCGTGCCGGGGGGGCCGTAGAAGACCATAGACGGCAGGTGACCTGCGGCAAGCATACGACGCAGGGGGCTGTTTTCGCCAAGCAGGTGACGCTGACCTGCAACGCCGTCAAAATCCTTTGGGCGAGCTTTGTCTGCCAATGGCATAGGGCACGCCTCCTTTCTTTTTTGTAGTATATCACTTTGCAAGGAGGCTTGTCAATACCAATAAAAGGTTGACAAACGCCCATATTGCTGTTAAAATACAGCCTGTAAAGGAGTGTTTTACTATGGATATGACCGCTTTGGTTACAAAACAGGTAATTTCTTTATTCTTGATAATGGTTATTGGCTATTTTGCCGCGGGCATAGGCTTTTTTGATAAGCGCACCGCCGACGGGGTAAGCAAGCTTGTGGTATACGTTACCAACCCCTTGGTTATATTTATGGCGTTTCTGCAAAGCGGCGGCGGCAAAATGGGTGAGCTGGTTACGATTGTTGGCTGTAGTGCAGCAATACATATATCCGCCACGGTGCTGGCAATGCTTTTATACAAAAACAGAGGTGCAAGGCAATCAAGCGCCCTTAAGTTTGCGGTTATATTTTCCAACTGCGGCTATATGGGTTATCCTCTGCTTAGCGCCATGTTCCCCAAAAACGGTATGTTTTACGGCGCGTGCTACGTGCTGTTCTTTACGGTGTATATGTGGACAGCCGGCGTTTTTATGCTTTCTGCAGGCAGGCGCGGCGGTACTGCCGCTTGTTTCCGAAAGGCACTTGTCAACCCCGGTATTCTGGCAGCAGCGGCAGGGCTTTTATTCAGCTGGTTTGGCATAGGACTGCCCGATGCGCTGAACACCGCGCTAAGCTCTACGGCAAACCTTACCTTCCCCTTGGCAATGCTTGTGTTGGGCTGTATGCTTAAAAACGCGCCCTTGGCACAGCTTTTGACTAATGTTGATGCATATATTGCCGCTGCCGCAAAGCTTATACTTATACCCCTTGGGGTATTGTTTGTATGCGCCGTGTTTGGCGTAGCAAAGGGCACAACGTATATCTGCGTAATAATGGCATCTACCCCCGTTGCGGCAAAGGCGCCCTTGCTTGCAAGCACCTACGGCGCAGATAAAAACGCATCCCTTGCGGCAGTGGCAATATCCACGGTTGCCAGCGTGCTGACCATTCCGCTTATACTTTGGATAACAAAAGCGGTTGTGGGCGTATGATTAGGGAGGAAAAATTATGGGCATAATTGTTGGTATAGATGTGGGCGGAAGCACCACAAAAATTGCGGGTGTTAAGGACGGGGCTGTTATATCGCCCATGATGACCCGCGCCACCGACCCCGTTGCATCCCTTTACGGCGCATTCGGCAAGTTCACCTCAGGTAACGGCATATCCCTGGGGGATATAGACAAGCTGGTGGTTACGGGTGTGGGAAGCGTGTTTGCGGGGAACGAGATTTTTGGCTTACCCGCAGTACACGAAACAGAGTTTGTGGCAATAGGTAAGGGCGGCAGCTATCTTTCCGGTCTTGACAAGGGAATAGTGGTAAGCATGGGCACAGGTACCGCGCTGGTGTATTTTGATAAAAACGGTGCAGAGCACTTGGGCGGTACGGGCGTTGGCGGCGGCACGCTGGTAGGGCTTTCCAAAAAGCTTATAGGCACGGCGGATGTTAATGCCATAGAAGCCTTGGCGGAAGAGGGCAATATAAACCTTATAGACCTTTCCGTTAACGACCTTACGGCAAAAGACATAGGTCCTACACTTACCGCATCCATGACCGCATCTAACTTCGGTAAGATAGGTGACCTTGTGCGTAGCGAGGATATTGCCGCAGGTATAATAAATATGATATACGAAACAGTGGCGGTGGTTGCCCGTTTTGCGGCAAGCGCGCGGGGCGTTAAGGATATAGTACTTACAGGCAGGCTTTCTGCCCTTAAAAGTGCAAAAAGCGCCTTTAAGGTTTTAAGTGACACCTTTGGGGTGAATTTTATTATCCCCGAAAACAGCGAGTATGCCACGGTAATAGGCGCGGCGCTTACTTGCTACGAAAGGTAAGAATATGATAAACGTAGGATACAGTAAAAAGCTGTTTGCCTTGCTTCTTGACAGGGCAAAGGGCAACCGCGAACTTAAGGAATATGCGGTACAAAGTGACATAAGTTATGTCCAGCTTAACAAGTTCAGCCTTTGCAAGCAGGACGGGCCGCCCACACCAAAGCTTCTTAAAAAGCTGGCGGACCACGCTCAAAACGACGTAACTTATGAGGATTTTCTCAACATCTGCGGCTACAGAGATGATGAGGTGTTTACCTCCCGTCTTGACCCCATTGTTTTTAAGCTGGCAAAGCTAAAGCCCGCCCAGTACCGACTTTTGTCGGACTATGCGGACTTTTTGGCAGGCAGAAACTTAGAAGAACAGTAAAAACGCCAGTGCTATAAGTATAATATCGTTGTCGGGGTCGCCATCCATAAGTACAAGGATCGCTATGGCAATAATAAGCAAATCTTCGGTATCAAAGCGGGAAAACAGCTTATTTTTGCTTTTGCCGCGGGCGGCGGTGGGTAACGCTTGCTCCTCCTGCGGTTGGGGCTGAAGGCGGCTTTCCTCAAAGTCACGCTCCAGCTCTCTAAGGGTACCGTCGGATTCTATTCCGCGGTCGTAGCCTCGGCTATACATAACGGGCGCAGGCTCCTTTCATATTTTTCGCATGGTTTTATAGGCGTTGGCAACGGAAATGGCGTTCCGCGCCGCATCCAGCTTTTTGCGGCGGCTTTCCTTAAGAAAGGGTGCCAGCGCCGCAAGCAGTGCCAAGCCCTTGTCGCCCTGTATGGGCGACGGACTGAAGCTTTGCTGTACAGGCACGGGCGCGGGCGCGGGTGCGGGTGGTGCCTCCTGCGTGCCCTGCACAAGGGCGGCTATTTTTTCCATAAGCTCTTTGTTACCAAGTACGCTTTGCAGCTTGTCATCCATTGCTTCCCCGCCTTTCCAAAACCTCATATATCTGCTTTGCTTTATCTTTGCCCGCCCGATTGATAAGTGCCTCTATATCTTTGTTTTCCATACCCGAAATAAGGTTTTTAAGCTTTTGCGGGTCTTGGGTAAGATGGGCGGCGCGCTTTGGGTCGGCACCCAAGGCTTTTGTAATATCGCAAACCAAGCCGCGCAGTTGGCTGTCGCTTAGCTTGTTAAGGTCTTTGTAATTGCTCATAGCATTCTCCTTTTTTACAGTTTATGCCGCTTTCGGCGGCTTTATTACGGAGGGTTAATATGAATTTGTGTAAACCGTACAGAAGTACGGCGCAGGCTGTGTTTATAATAGTGTTTACGGCGGCGTTTACCCTGCTTTCAGCACTTATGGCGGGCTTTTATCCCCGGCTTTCTCTGCTTTTTAAGCTATTGGCGGGGATTGCTGTGGGCGTAGGCTTTGTGCTTATATACCGCTATACGGTTACGGAGTTTGAGTATTGTCTGGAAGGTGACGTGCTTTCCGTCCGCCGCTTTAACGGCTTTACATGGCGGCGCGTTTTTTCCTTGACCTTGGAGGAGGACGTGGTGCTTACCACCGTCAAAAAGGAATGTAAAAAACAAAAGGCAAAGGGCATAAGCCACAGGCAAAACCTTTCTGCCGCTTGTGCTTACGTTATATACACGCAGGGCGGCAAAAAACGGTATATGGAGTTCGAGCCCAACCGTATATTCTATAAGCTGGTGCGGGAAAGACTGGGAAAGAAAAAATAGCGAGAGAAAAGTTAAGGTGGCTTTTCGGCGCATACCGCGCCGAAAAGCTTCTTTTTTTGCAATTCTTGCGATGACGGGCAACGGCGTGCCGTAGGGACGGGCGTCCTCGACCGTCCGCCACGCGGCACATACATAAAAACGCCGCGTCCGTGACGATGGTAACGGCGTGCCGTGGGGACGGGCGTCCTCGACCGTCCGCCACGCGGCACATACTCACGAACGAAGTGAGTGCCGGTGATGTTATCCCATCGCGGGCAACCCGTCCTCCGCCTCGCCGTAAACGGCGTTAAGCTTTTCCCAAGTCAAAGGTCCCACTATGCCGTCCACCTGAAGCCCGTAGGCGTTTTGAAAGGCATAAACCGCATCCCTTGTATTAACGCCGAAAATACCGTCCGCCTCCACGGCGGGCACGGCGGAATTGTAACGGCTGATAACATTAAGGAGCTCCTGCACATAATACACGTTGTCCCCCCTGCTCCCCCGTTGGAGCGGAGCGTTGGGGTACGGACGCGGCCAGCCCGATACCGCGCCGCCCGTGGTCTGACCGGGGTACAGGGTGTCCTCCAGCTCATTATACAGCTCTGTTATGCTGTTCCATGTGGGCTCGTCAACCCTGCCGCTTTGGGTAAGGCCGAATATACCCTGCAATACCCTTACGGCGTTCTCCGTTTCGCTGTCGTATATGCCGTTAAGAGTAACGGTGGGCACCTGCGGAAACTGACCCGAACGGGATATGGCGTTGATATACCACTCCATCCGCAGTACATTGGGCCCTCTGTCGCCTGCAACCAAAGGGTTGCCGGGGTACTGACCGCCCTGCAGCTCCTCGCCCTCGCTCTCCAGCTCTGCCAGCTTTTTAACGGCGTTGTAGATATACAGTATCCGATACCATGTGTCCCTGTCCACCGTGCCTGTGTCCTCAAGCCCAAAGGTCTGTTGGAATACCCTTACGGCGGTTTCCGTGTCACTGTTATACACCCCCTCGGGCAGGCGTATAAAGGGGATGGCGGGGTAGTTTATGGCAATACGGTTAAGTCGGTTTTGCAGAATAAGCACATCCGCGCCCGTGCTGCCTGTGGCAAGGGGCGTTCCGCCGTAGCTGTCGGGCTCGCCTTCCACAATTGTTCCTTGGCGTATCTCGGTGTTTTGCCCGTAGTAGTAGCGCACTATCTCAAGTGAGCTGTAGCCCTGTTGTGCAAGGTCCACCGTCCCCCATTGGGAAAGCCCCGTGCACGCGCTCCGCACCCCGTCGCAAAACTGAGCGAAGATAGGCTCTATAAAGCCCCGGCGCCCTATGTAATTGTTGAAAATACCGTCCACAATGCGCTCCACATTGGCAAAAATCTCTCGTCGGTCAACAAAGTACTGGTCAAAGGCGGGCGAGGCGGAGATATCGAAGTCGTATCCCTGTGAGGGATACCACTCGGTATAGATGCGGTTGAGCACAAAGGTAACCTCGGCGTTGATGTTGGCGATAAGTGACTGCTCGGGCCAAGTGGGATAAATCTCGCTGCAGGCAACGTTTTTAACATAGTCTATAAAGGGCACGGTAACGTTTACCGCATTGGAGTTGGGCGGCCCCAAATGAACGGTTACGTTTTGCGGGATAATCACCGCCGGCTCCTCTGCAGTTGCAAAGGCGGTGGCGGCGCGGTCGGCAGCTTGCATATCCTGAGGATACATAAACAGCCCGTGGGGCGATTGATTTATGATGTCCTCGGTTTTACCGCCCGCTTCCTCAAGCCGCACCATGTCGTAACTGCAAACGCTCTCTATACCGTCGAAGACCTGCACGCCGTAAACGGTGATGGAAACATAGCCCGGCAGGCTTATTCGTAAATCATAGACCGCAAAGGGGCGCACCGGCGGGTTTGGAGCAAGTGAAAGGCTTTTTGGCGGTGCGGGCACCACGGCACGGGCGATGCCGTTTATATCGGTGGTAAGCCGCTCCCCGCGGTTAAGTATCTCCACCGTTGCGCCGGAAAGCCTAAGCCGCCCCTCCATGTGGGTAAGCCGCACCACAATGGTGCCCCTTGCGCCCATATATCCGTTCATATAAAAATCACCTCTTACTTTGCAATATATGCGGCTATTGACAAAGACGTGCTTTTTTGCTATAATCCCTTCCGTAAAGAATATAAAACGGCGGATGCGGTGTGTAAAATCACCCTTGTCGAAACCTCGGAGATAGGAAAAATAGGTGGAATGGACAAACTGAGGTGAAGCTGTACAAAGGTACTGCGAACCGAAGTTTGTTCATAGCAAGAAAAATATAATATAAAAAGTTAAGGGTGGGCGAAGCACACGCTTAACTACTGCTGAAAACATATATTATCTTTTCTTGCGGTCCGGCCTTTTTTTACATCTCCGAACTTTGGGGATAAGGAAATTGTGGTGAAAATCCACAGCAACAGCCATTACCGTTACAGTCGGAATGCTTATCCCGCCGTTAAATGCAAACGCACCCTTGGGCAAACGGAGGGAGGCGGCATTATGGGGGAGCGCTGTCTGTTACAGGGGGCAGGCGTGCTTGCCCGCGGTTTTGCCGACCTTTTCTTCAGAAGGGCGGCTTTTGTTTATTCTTTTCGCAAATCAATGACGAAAAGGAGAAATTTCATGAGCAAAACAACTAAATTATTATCCCTGTTTTTATGCACGGTGCTGATGCTTAGCATCTTTATTGCCTGCAATAAGGATGAAGCACAAAACACCGACGATGTGTGGGCAACCGCCATTTACAAAGAGGACACCATGATGGGCGGCGGCGACAAAGCCGTTACCGTAGTGGTTACCGCCGCGGAAAAGAGCGTTACCTTTACCCTCAACACCAACGCGGACAGCCTTGGGGACGCACTTACGGAGTTTGGGCTTATCAAAGGCGATGTAGGCGAGTTTGGGCTTTACCTCAAGGAGGTTAACGGCATACCTGCCGACTACGACAAGGACGGCTACTACTGGGGCTTTTACCAAAACGGCGAGTATATGATGACGGGTGTTGACGGCACCAAAATAAAGGGCGGGGAACAGTTTGAGCTTATACGCACAAAATAAACGGCTTTCCCTGCGAGAGATGGTAATCTTCTCCATGTTTGCCACCCTTATGCTTATATCCAAAAAAATACTGGAGTGGGCACCGAACATCCATCTGCTGGGGATGTTTACAATGCTGCTTACCCTGTGCTACCGTAAAAAAGCACTTATCCCCCTGTATCTGTATGTGTTTTTGAACGGACTTTTGGAAGGCTTTAGCCTGTGGTGGATGCCGTACCTGTATATATGGACAATTCTATGGGGAGTAACAATGCTGTTGCCCAAAAAGCTGAGTCCAAAATACGCCGCTATTGTGTATCCGCTGGTCTGCGGACTGCACGGGCTGGCATTCGGAGCGTTGTACGCGCCTGCACATGCGCTGATGTACGGCTTTGATTTTAAAACCACGCTGGCGTGGATAGGGGCGGGACTGCCCTTTGACCTGCTGCACGCGGTAGGTAATTTTGCCGCGGGACTGCTTGTGCTGCCCTTGCGGAAAATAATAGAACGATTAAAATAATCACCCTATTGCTCACATTCCGTTAGCAACGGGAACTTTTGTGGCGTGTCAAAGGTGTATTTTCTGCGGACAAGCGGCGCAGAAAATACGAAGAGACAAAGAAACAAACAAAAAAGCTTTTGAGTCTTGAATTCAAAAGCTTTTTATTTGTGTTTGTGCCTAATTTTTGGGCGTTGCACTATTGACAACGGAATTGCCACGGTGTATAATAATTCCGTATCATAATGTTTTGGAGGAACCCCTATGAAAAAGTTTGGTTATCTTTTATTAACCTTCTTACTTGTTTCCTGCCTTATATTTGTTGCGGGCTGCGGCGGTGAAGAAGGCAACGAATCAAGCTCCGGCTCCATCGTTTCCGGTGACGGCAGCTACACATTGAACTACAGTATGTACGGCGCAAAAGGTACTGTTGCCGTTACAGGTATAAAGGGCACCGTGCCCGAAAAGTTGGAAATACCCGCAGAGATTGAGGGTATTGCCATTACCCATATTTATGACGAAGCGTTTGCGGAAAAGACAGAACTTAAAGAAGTTGTTTTGCCCGCAAGTATGGAAGGGATAAGAGCAGGCGCGTTTAAGGGCTGTAAAAACCTTACCTCCATCAACCTGCCCGAATCTATTACCGAAATAGGCGACAGTGCTTTTCAGGGCTGTACCCTTTTGGTTACCGAGGTTAAGGATGCTGACCTTAGCGTTGGCGCTTTGGCATTTAGAGACTGTGCAGGCATTACAGGCGTAGAAATAGGCGGCGATGCTGTTGGTTTTGAAGCGTTTGCAGGCTGTACAGGCATTAAGTCTGTTTCTGTTTCCTCTGCACTTATTGATGAAGGCGCATTCAGCGGCTGTACAGGCATAGAAAGCCTTAGCCTTAACAAGGGCGTTACCACCATTGGCAAGACCGCGTTCAACAGCTGTGCCGGCATTACCGAGGTTGTTCTGCCCGAAGGCGTTAAGACCCTTGGCGAAGGTGCTTTTTATGACTGCAGCGCCATTACAAAGCTTGACCTTGGCACCACCCTTAAGTCTATAGGCGGTGCGGCATTCTACAACTGTGGCAAGATTAGTTCTCTTACCCTGCCCGAAACCTTGGAAAGCATCGGCTTTAACGCATTCCACAGCTGTGCCGGTATTACCGAGGTTGTTACCCCTGCAGCTCTTACCGATATTGGTGACGGTGCGTTCCTTAACTGTACAGGCATAACAAAGCTTACTCTTACCGACGGTATAAAGAGCATCGGCTCCAACGCATTCATGGGCTGTGCAGGTATAACCGAGCTTAGCGTTCCCCAAAGTGTTGAAAGCATAAGCACAGGCGCATTCAGCGGTTGCGGCTTCAACTCCGTATCCGTATTCAAAGGCCTTAATGAGTTTGGTAACGGCGCGTTCTTCGGCTGTGAAAAGCTTAACAAGGTTGTTCTTAACGAAGGTATAACCGAACTGGTTGGCGATGCATTTGCAGGCTACGAAACAGTTACCGAGTTTGTTTTGCCCGACGGCATTACAAAGATAGGTAAGGATGCATTTAAGAACACCGGTTATTATAACGATATTTCCAATTGGGATAACGGCACCGTTCTTTACGTTGGCGACTATCTTATTATTGCAAGAGCAGAAGATGACGAAGCAGAAGACGGCACCGTGCTTGAAGCTATAAGCGGTAACTACACCGTTAAGGAAGGTACTGTTTGTATAGCAGATGCGGCATTTAACGAATGTGCAAAGCTTACCGGCATTACCGTTAGCGACAGCGTTAAGTATATAAACGGCAGCGTATTCTTTGGCTGTACAACACTTACCGAGGCAAACCTTGGCGCAGGTGTTGAAATTATTGGCGAAAACCTGTTTAAGGGTTGTACCGACCTGATTACCGTTGCTATACCCGATTCTGTTACCGCCCTTGGTGAGTCTGCATTTGAAGGCTGCTCCGCTTTGACAGATGTTAGCATAGGCGGCGGCGTTGCAGAGCTTGGCGTTAACAGCTTTAAGGATTGTACCGCACTCAGCACCATTACCCTTCCCGATTCTGTTAAGCTTGTAGGCGCAAGCGCGTTTGAATCCTGCTTTGATCTTACTTCCGTTGTGATGAACGGCGTTGAAGAAATAGGCGACAAGGCTTTCCAGAACTGTGAATCCTTGACAGGTATGGCGCTTGACAATGTTGTTTCTCTCGGCGCAAACGCATTTAAGGGCTGTAAAGCATTCACAAACGTAACACTTTCCGCAAACCTTGCAAACATTGGCGAGGATGCATTTACCGATACCGCAATATACAACAGCACCGCTAACTGGGCTGACGGTATATTCTACATCAACGGCAGATACCTTATTAAAGCGGGTATTGATACCGAAGGCGACATCACTATTCCCGACGGCGTAACCTTTATTGCAAGCGGCGCGCTTTCCAACTGCACCAAGGTTACCTCCGTTACCATTCCCGACAGCGTTATCGCTATCGGCTCCTCCGCATTCAGCGGCTGTACAGGCATAACCAAGGTTACCGTAGGCGCAGGCGTTAAGCAAATTGGCGATAAGGCATTTATGGGTTGTACCAAGCTTACCTCCGTTTCTCTCCCCGCAGCTACCACAACTGTTGGCGCATCTGCATTTGAAGGCTGCTCCGCTATGACCAGCGCAAAGCTTCCTTCCGTTACCGCTATAAACAACGGCACCTTTAAGGGCTGTACCAAGCTTGAAACCCTTACTCTTGCAGAAGATATCAAGTCCATCGGCAACTACGCATTTGAAGGCACCGCAATCGCTACCATCAGCTTCCCCGAAGGCTTTGAATACATCGGTCTTCAGGCGTTTAAGGATTGTTCCGCACTCAACAGCGTTTCCGGCGTTATAAACGTTGCAGTTATTGACAAGAACGCATTTGCGGGCTCTAAATTCTTTACCAGCTACTCCAACTGGGACGGCGACCACATCCGTAACGATGAGGGCGTTATAGAAACCATCACCGGCGGCATAGTGCTTGACAGCAGCAAGCTTCTTCTTGCAGTAGCACCTGACACAACCGGTATGTACAAGATAAACAAGAATGTTACCACCGTTGCTACCTACGCATTTGACGGCTGTGCAAAGATTAACGCAATCTGGGTACCCGCAAGCATAAGCAAGCTTCCCGCTACCGCACTTGAAGGTCTTGCCACCCTTGAAACTATTAACTTTGAAGGCACCGAAGAGCAGTGGGCAAGCCTTGTTGAAGCTATGGATGCAGAAATTGCAGCTACTCTGGGTCTTGGTACCGACATCACCGTAAACTTCGGCGTTGCAGAACCTACCGATGAAGAGCTTGAGCAGGAAGAAAGCGAAGTAGAAGAAAGCTCCGCTGCTTCTGCAGAAGTTTCCGAATAAAACACTAAGGCGCCACTGAAACAGAATATTAGACACACGGCAGAAGGTATTCCCTTCTGCCGTTTCTTTTGTATTATAGTGTTAAAACGCAACCGAGACCCAACGCAACCGGCGGCGCGCGGCAATAGGCAAATGCGCCACCGTCGGCGCGGAAACGGAACACACCGCCGTAGGGCGGGGGTTTATCTCCCGCCGCCACAAAACAGATATATGGAACTGATGACAAGGTTTGTCATCAGCTTGACGGCAGAAGGTACCCTGCTGTACGATCTGGAGAGCGGTGAACAGCTCCACTGGACGGACCTT
>JAFQHL010000043.1 GCA_017397955.1 Clostridia bacterium | reverse complement strand
GCTTCAATTGCTGCGAGACCTGCAACGGTACCGTAGTTGGAAGCATCTGTCCAAGTGCTGATGTCGCATTCCTTAATATAAACGGAAGTAGGATCTGCGGCAGTAATGTGAACATATCTGGTATCGATTACGTTGTTAACAACGAAGCAGCCTACTGCGCCGTTTACAACTTCGAGGTTAGTGAATTCATAAACGATTTCGAAGGTTTCGCCTACGTTAACCTGAGTAGGAGCGGTAACCTTAACGTTACCCTGGGTAGCGGTGTTGAAGTCGCCGCCAACAGTGCCGGTGAATTCCTGAGTAGGAGCGGGTTCGGGATCTTCGGGAGTTGCGCTGGGATCAACGATGTCGATTTCGATATCGAAGGTAGCAGGTTCAAAGTAACCTTCCCAAGCGTAGTAAAGTTCGTTTACGTTGAGGTCGTATGCCTTGATGGTGGTAGTACCTGCAGTGGTAGCAACATACTTACCAACAACGGTGATGGAGTCATCGATTGCGTCGATAACTTCTTCGTTTACGAAGCCCCAGTTGAAGTCAACGAGGTTTTCAGCGGTCTTATCGGTTGCTTCAATTGCTGCGAGACCTGCAACGGTACCGTAGTTGGAAGCATCTGTCCAAGTGCTGATGTCGCATTCCTTAATATAAACGGAAGAAGGATCTGCGGCTGTAATGTGAACGTATCTGGTATCGATTACGTTGTTAACAACGAAGCAGCCTACTGCGCCGTTTACAACTTCGAGGTTAGTGAATTCATAAACGATTTCGAAAGTATCGCCTACGTTAACCTGAGTAGGAGCGGTAACTTTAACATTACCCTGAGTAGCAGTATTGAAGTCGCCGCCAACGGTACCGGTGAATTCCTGATCTGCTGCGCTAACGTTTGTAAAGGGGATAGCAGACAGCAAAGACACCAACATCATAACCGAGAGAATCAGAGCTATAGTGCGTCTTTTCATTAGGTTTCCTCCTAATTATAATTTTTTTGTTTTCGCTTTCCCAAAATTAAGCAAAACATACCCTTCTCCGTACCTTTAACGCACGGAGTAGGCAAAAATGAACGACCGTACAGGCTAAAATGCAGAAAACCCGACGGTTATACACTTGTATGTATACTAATGATACCTTAAAAACACACTTTTGTCAAGGCTTTTTAAGCTTTTTTAGAGACTTTGGCCTGTTTTTTGTCTTTCTTTTTGTGCAATGTGCCGTTTTTATTTTTTGTCGCTTTTACTAAATATGTCTATGTAGTTTTGTATAAAGGCAATAAAAAAAGTGGTGTTGTTTCCATTTTTAGTGGTATGTGCCTTTGATATTACAATATGTTGTGCGTTTGTTTCGTTATATCGACTAGGTAAATATTTAATAAGGCAACAAATAATTGTTGCTTTGCACAAGTGTATGGCAAAATCTGCAATATTTGTATAAATTTGCGGCAATAATTCACGGTTTGTCTGCCGACCACACATTTTGCCATCTATTGTTCAAGTTATAGGCAGGAGGACTTTTGCAGCCGCTGAAAGACCCTCATTATCACTTATATATTCTTCTTGCTTATTCCCTCATCACCTCTATAAGCCAACGGACTTCTTGGGAACACGACAAGTCACCCCAAAAAGTTTGTCGACTTCTTGGGGACCGCGACAAAAAAACGCCCCCGCGATTAAGCGGGGGCGCAATTTTGTTAATTTAGTTAGATATAATATCTACTATTATTTAACAGCGGTGGTGAACTTAACGAGCTTACCAGCTGCAAAGTTCTTAACCATACCGTAGTCAGATGCGTTGATAACATCGGTAGTGGGAGCTGCAACGTTAGCTGCAAGACGCTTAGCACCGGTGAGGGTTACCTTAGTCTTAGCGCAGTTGAGAACCTGAGCGTAGTCAGATGCGTTAACCTTGCCGTCGCCGTTGATGTCGCCGAGAACAACGATGGTACGGGTAGCTACAGAAGAGCCGATGGTGGAAGTAATAACGCAAGCTGTACCTGCAAGAGTGGTGCCGCTTACTGCCACGCCTGTTGCCTTAGCAACTGTGATGCTGTCGTCTGCGAAGAGAGCAGAGAGAGCAGCAGAGGTCAAACCGCCTGCCTTGAAGTAGATGGTGTTGCCATCGGTGCTTACTACAACGTTAGCGGAGTCTGCGCCTTCTGCGAAGGTGAAGTGATCTACTGCTACGGGGATTTCCTTGAAGGAAGCGGTAACAGTGGTGTCAACCTTGATAGCGCCGCTGGTTGCGGACCAAGCATCGAATTCATAACCGTCAGCAGCTACTGCTTCGGGGAATGTTACGGTGCTGAGGTCGGTGCCGTAAGCTACGGTTACAGAGGTGGTGCCGGTAAGGCTACCATTTGCGCCTGCAACGAAGGTTACGGTAACCATAATCTGTTCGTACTGAGCAGTTACGGTCATATCTTCGGAAACAGCGGTGAAGTCCTTATCCCAACCGGTGAAGTCGAAGCCTTCTACTGCGGGAGCTGCGGGAGCTGTAGCAGCGGTGCCTGCTTCTACGGTCTCTTCGGAAAGAACGTTGCCGTCCTTATCAACGAAGGTTACTGTGTAGTAAACTGTTTCAGCGGGAACGGTGAAGGTGATGGGAGTGGATTTACCAACTTCGGTAACGTAGGAAGGCATTACGTTGGGGCCTGCATAAGAAGCACCGGTAAGCTGTGCGTCACCAATCCAGTCAGACTTCTGGCTGTCGTCAACGTCGAAGTAGAAGCTTTCGCCTGCATCGAAGGAGCCGTCTTTAGCGGAGAAGTAATATCTGAATACAATGTTATCCTTAACATATACGCCTTCTGCAGCGGTATAGTTTTCGGTCATGAAGGTAATGTCGGTCCAGCCGAGGCCGATAGAGTACTGCTTGTTGAGAGCATCGGTATCGGTAGAAGGAATGCCGTCCTTACCAACGAGGGTGCCGTCTTCAAGAACATATGCGTATGCCCAGCATGCGCCGGAAGCAGCGGTCTTAACTACCTCAACAGTGCCGTAGCCGGGAACGGTTACGGTTTCTGTATAGGTAGGCCAGCTATAGATAGGACCGGGCTTGGGGTTGGTGGTGTTACCGTTGAGGTGATCGGAGGTAACGAATGCGGGAACGAGGTTATCTTCGTCGAAGTACAAGAAGCCTTCGAAGGAGGTCAAACCGTAAGGATACTTAGTATCATCGTGGTCAACAAGAGTAATGTCAACTGCGAGGTATTCCTTTTCGGTAAATTCGCTATAGTCGGGACCATCGGGGTCGAAGTTGCCTATCTGAGCGCTAAGTTCGAGTTCGAAGGAAGGCTCGAAGTAAGGATAGGGGTTAGCGGGATCTTCAGAAGAAGAAGGATCGGATTCGGAAGTGGTGGGATCGGGTTCAACGGGTTCTTCGCCCTTTATGTTGTAGCCGGAAGCACCGATGATTTCGATTTCGTCAATAACAAGTCTGTAAACAGTCTTGGGGATAACGATCTTTACGAAACGAACATTGCCGGTGAGATCGCCAACAGCGTACTGGTTCTTATAGATACCGTAGCTGTTAACGGTTTCGGTAACGGTACCAGCGTATACGGTGGTTTCTGCGCCGTAAGTGCCGTTGTAGTCACCAAAGCTTACCTTGATGCCGTTAACCTTAGCATACTCAGCAGAGAAGCCATCATCGCCTTCGCCTGCGTGACGGTAGTAGTTGATAACGATTTGGTCGATATCGCCGTAAACTGCAGCGAGGTCGTAAATAAGTTCAACCTGGTTGATGGTGTTGTATACTTCGGAACCGAGGATAGCAACCCATGCCTGGTCGTTGTTTACATTGTCAGCAGCGTATGCGCCGTCGTTGAGTTCGCCCTTGCCGTACTTACCAGCTTCGGTGAAGTTGGGGTCACCGTTGGTGCTGGAAGTCCAAGGGTATGCGCTGGTGTTTGCACCGTACTGGTAGTAGCCGTTGGGTGCATAGTTGGTAGCGGTGGGAGAAGTGATAACTGTAGGATCAGCAGTGATGCTGGATTCTTCTTCAGAAGAAGATTCGGGAATTTCGGGAACGGTAGCAGTGCCGCCTACCCAGAATTCATCGAGACCTATCATGTACTTAACCTGAGTCCACTTGAACTGAATGTACTGAGCGGATACTGCAGAGTTGAATACATAGGAAATTTCGTAAGAGGTTTCTTCAGCGTTGAGAGTCATAACTTCAGTGAAGGTAACATCGTTGTAGGTGATACCGTCGGAAGAAGTCTTAATGGAAACGCTGGTGGGGTAGCAGAAGGATGTGCCTTCTATAGGAACATTGTAAAGAGTGATGTAGTTAACATCAGACTTTGCTTCGGGGAGAGTAAGGGTAATGCCATAGCTTGCGCCGGTGCCGCTGGGAGAAACGGTCTTGTATGCAGTACCGTCTGCGCGGCCGTCGCCTTCATAACCGTCGGTAAGCTGAGTGCCGGAGTCGGTCTGAGCTGCACTTCTGTAAGAAGCTGCGGATTCAGTACCGTCTGCTGCAATCTTAACTGTGGTGTAAGTACCGCCGTAAGCATAGTTGCCTTCTATGAGAGTAGCGGGAGCCTGAACGGTAATATCAGCAGCGTCGCCGGTAGAAGCATAGTTACGGATTTCGATTTCGCCCATAGAAGTGATGTACTTTTCAGAGAGAACGGAAATCTTAACATACTGTGCGGAAGTAGCGGTGAAATTGAACGCAAAGTTCTTTGTGCCGGCTGCTGTATCAGCAAGAGTATAGCCGGTAGTGTTGGTGTAAACAGCGGTGTAGTTGGTGCCGTCAGTAGATACTTCTACAGTTGCGCCAACGAAGCCGCCGCAAGAACCGCCGGAAGAGGCGTTGTAGAATACACTAACGAGAACGCTTGCAACATCGGTCTTTACGGAACCGAGGTTGTATACGAAAGTAAAGGTTGCGCCGGATCCGAGATAGCGAGAAGCTTCAGCATCGGAAGCAGCGTATGTGCCGTTAGTAAGATCAGCGATTGCGCCGGTGCTGGGAGTATAATCAGCATTGTTCTTAGTAACGGTTGCAGTTAAACCTGCAGCATAGTTAGTGTCAGCAGCGCCAACCATCATGGGGAACGCAGCGAAAAGGCTGAGAACCATCATAACGGCGAGGAGCATAGACACGCGACGAGTAGAATTTTTCATGCATCTTCCTCCTGATTTCATGATTTTTTCTGCATTTTTTCGGTCAGTACACGCCCTGCGCTTTCCTGCGGTTCGGGAAAGCGTTTTACGAGCCCGCGGGAGCACACAAGATATATACCGACCACCCGAGGATGCCACCCTTTGTGGACATTCCCGAGCGCTGGGGATAAATATTCTATTTTCGTTAGTAATTATAAACCAAATAAAGGGGCGTGTCAATACCTTTTTGTAAAAAATGCGATATATTTAAGACTTAAAAACAGGGCTTGTATACATTGTGCACAATTACGAGTGCGGCGTTTTGTGCAAGCCTCCAAAGAGGTGAATTTTTATGCAAGAACCGTGTCGTGCTTTGGGGAAAACGCCAAGTAAAGTACGGTGTTGGCACGGATAGAATTGTGCCCATATTCGTTTGCAAGTAGTAAGCATAAAAGCAATACAAAAGAATTAAGTAAGGCTTTTCGGCATTACGCCGAAAAGCCTTCAGACCGCTGACAAATGCACAGACCACAAAAAAAGAAAATACGGTTACTATAAAGTGAAAATTTCGGGGAAAATTTCCCCGAAATTTTTGTATATTTTTATATTTTTTCGTTTGGAACGAACCTCAGCTCACAGTACCCAGTACAGTTCTCGCCTCG
>JAFQHL010000042.1 GCA_017397955.1 Clostridia bacterium | reverse complement strand
CGGGATATTGGCTTGAATTGCTTTATCGTACAAAATATATCGATGAGCAGACCTTCAAAACACTATCTTCAAAATGTACTTCTTTGAGAGTTATGTTGATTGCATCGTGCAAAACCGCAAAGGAGAATGCAAAATGAAAAAGTTGTTATTACTTGGACTTACAATTATCCTTTTATTAACTCTGACCGCTTGTAGCGGCTATAATGGAATTATGCGAGAACATCTTAGCAATGAAGCTAATTATCATGATATTGAGGCAACATTTTGCTCATATAAAGAAGCTGGCGACCGTATTTATCTGTATGTTTCCGTTGAGAACAAATCAGCTTTTGATTCTTCCGAAGCGAATAGTGAAGAGATCAGATTGGAATTAGTGGGCGATAACTGCAATGTTCTTAGCGAAGCCCTTGCAAAAGAAGAGATATGCGAGGGCAATAGAATTACTGTAAAATGCTCAACGTGGATCTATATGGATTCGACTTTCTACTATGTTGCGGAATTGAAAACCCAAAGCCAAACGTTTTTATCATTTGATGATGGCCTAAAAAACATCATAAAGTATGTTAACAATAATAAAGCTTTATTTTGATTTGTCCTTGTGAACCGTATTACGCACCTTTTTTGCGTTTTTGCCTACTTCTACGCACCGTTTGCGCGTTTTTTCGCAGAAAACGACAAGTTTCGACAGAAACTTGTCGTTTTCAACTAAATCCATCCTTGCGGGTGGGTGAAATCGTCTTCGACGATGAAATCCAACTTCGTTAGATGAAATCCGCCTCGACGGCGGATGGGTGGATTTAATTTCATCTGAGGCAAAGCCGAAGATTTCATCAGCTTTAGCTGATTTCATCCTTGCGTCAGCAAGGATTTCATTTTATGTGAGAGTTCGAATTCATACGTAAACTGCCGAAAATATCTTTTTTGTAGCCCATAGACAGAAGCGGCAATCTTTTGATAAAGATTGCCGCTTCTTTTTTGTTCTGTTCGCTTTTATCTTAAATTGTTGTATCCAAGCAAAAGATAAAACTGCGGCACCCTATTATATAAGGATGCCGCAAATTGTATTGTAAAGTTTTATGTTGTTTCCAAAAGCTTTCGCATAGTAAGCAGGTCGGTTGTGCTTAAGTGTTCGCTGCTGTCAAAGTCAACGGCTTTCAAAAATGCGCCTTCAAGGGCATTTTTACCGCCGATATGACTCATTATAGACATATAGTCTGCACTGCTTATGTTACCGTCCATGGTAGCATCACCGAAAACTATAACCTTAACGGAAGGCGCGCCGTCGGCAGTATCTATACCCTCTACGGTGTAATTTGTGGCTACCACCGCACCGTCTGCAAGTGCCTTTCCGTTGCCGTCATAAACCTTAATATCGCATTGGAAATAGGTTTTTAAGGTTGTTACACTTGTTGCCGCAGGCAGGCTGTAAACATAGCCTTCCACTCTATCAAGAGTATAAAGCTTAGCGGCGGAAGAGCTAAGTGCAAACTCTGCATAATCCTTTACCGTAATGATGCCCGGGTCTTTGCCTGTTTCGTTACCACTGGTATCGTAAGCATAAATATGAGTTGCGTACTCCCCTACCGCATTACCGAAGTCTGAAGTATTGATGCGGCATGTAACAGTGGAACCGTTTATGGTGCCGTCAAGCCACTTCATATCGTCCTGACCGTTCTTAACCGTCCAAGTAGGGAATTTTACATGGCTTAAAGAATCATCGGTTACCGTACAGGTTACCGTATATCCCTTTGAAGATATGTCACTGATTTTTACATCGGAAATAACAGGCTTTGTAGACTCCATATACACAGTTCGCTGTCCGGCAAAAGAAGAGTTGCCCGCTTTATCATAAACGTAAACGTGGGTAATGTACTTATCCTTTGCATTGCCGAAATCGGAAGCGTTAATTGTTGCCTTTGCAGTCCTGCCGCTTACGGTAGCGGCAACCCACTTAATGTCGTCCTGCCAACCCGTATCTGTCCAGGTTGGGAAATAAACGTGGGAAAGGCCCTTATCGTCATCAACGGTACAGCTTATGGTATAGGAGGTTGTGCCGTTTTGAACTATCTTTATGTCCTTAGCTATGGGGTTACCCGTATCGGCAGAGCCGCTTGCAACCTTCTTGCTGTTGGAGAACACGTAGTTAAGTCTGCCGTAGGGCGCTGTGTCACCATCGGTATAGAAGGACCAGATATCGTTATCCTGATAGTTATCCGCCCACTTAAACTCCAAGTGGAACAAACTACCTGCGGCACCGACAGTTGCGCGAGGTACTGCAATCATCATCTTATTGCCTTCTATCTTCATCTGTACCGAGCCAACTCTTGCCCAGTCCCAGCCGCCTTGTGACTGATACAGGTATGCCTTAGTTGCGCTTACGGGGCTGTCGATATTAACAGCGTAGTTATAACCGTACCAATTCGGGTTATCGTTATTACCGACGCTGAGGAAAAGTGTCATCCAATTCTTGTCGGTATAGGGCGTAAGGTTGCTTGCAGTCTCCACATAGAAGTAGAAGTTGTTGGCATCCTTTGCGGCGGCGGCTTTAACTATGTCATTTCTGCCGGTGGTGTTAACATAGCTTATATCGCCAAAGCCCTTGGTATTTCTGTTAACTGTATCATTCTTATAGTCCGTATAGCGAGCTGTTATTGCGGAGGAGCTCCACTGAGTAAAGCTGCCTGCCATATCTATGGTAGTATCGTTTCCTACGTAAACGCGGGAGATAGTGCCCTTATATTTTCTGATATAATCAATAAGCTGCATATAGTAGTTATCGCCGTAATAGCCACGCATAGGCTCCGAATCGCGGCTGGTGTTATAATCCGCACAGTCAACAAACACTATAGGCTGACCCGAAGCAACAGGCTGACGCTGTGCAACCCATTCGTTCCAGCCGGTAACAAACACCATTTCAGGGTCCTGCTTTATAGCGTAATCCCACTGCTCTGCAAAATTATGACCGTACATATAGGCGTTGGCAGACTTATCGTTTGCGCCGTTGTGCCAGCTTCTGCTTCGGTCATTGCCGCCGTACCAAGCGGTAGCACTGAAGCGGATTGTAGCGTTATGCTGTGCTATAGAAACATTCATAACCTCTTTTCTGCCGTTGAGACCGTAAACAGAGGAGGTGGTAAGCACACGAGAAAACTCCATCCAAGGGAATCCGTCCGCCTTGCGGGATTCGTTTGGCCACTGGTTTGCCTTTATACGGAAGTAACTCTTGGCAGCACTGCTTAGTACAGGGTCAGAGCTGTCACCTATGATAAGAGGTTTGCCGTCCCACTTGAACCAAAGCTCGTCAAGACGGGGATACTGGGATTTAAGGGTGGCGTTATTGTAGATATCATTGTATATGGTATTCATCGTTTGACCGCTGACGGTGTTTGTGTAGAACACAATCTTAGGAACATCGTAGCCCAGAAGCAGATATTCGTACCATACAGCGATAAGCTCCTTAACACGGGCGGTATAGGCGTAACCGTTGGTTGCATCAAAACAGATAAAGTCCACATCCGCATCCGTAAGCATCTGAAGATGTTTACGCATAACCCATGTATCGTTGGATTTATAGTAACCGAACAAAGGCTCGCCCCAGAAATGATGTGCCTGCTGTGCACCGCCGCCGGAGGCAGTCCAGTTAGCTTCTGACTTTATGGCGTTAGGGTTATTGGCAACTATTTTGGTGTTGTCGTAAGGGCCTGCTGTGCCATGCTCACCCTGCCACAGAAAGTAGAATATACCTACGTATCTGCCGCTGCGTGGGGTGGTGGTTTGATAATCAGCAGTAAGATATCTGCCAAGGTCATCAACGCCGCCGTAGGTGCCGTCAACGGAAGAATAGGGACCGTTATACGCCTGCAAGGAGTAGCTTGCTGCAGCCGCATTAGCCTTAATGTTCATATCGTCCTCCGTATAAGTGTAAGGTACTGCTGCAACACACATTAAAGCCGCAAGCAAAACCATTAGCAATTTTTTTACTGTTTTCATAACAACACCCTTCCTAAATAAAAAGTCTACTAACATTATAAAGCCTAAAAAAGGAAAAGTCAACAAACCCCTTTCAAGCCCCTTGTTTTTTCGGCGTTTTAAACAAACTTAACTAAAAAAAACCGACAAACAGCACAAAGAAAAAAACTGCCGATTTATACTGTTTTTACATTGACAAGGCTGTTTTAGGATAGTACAATACCCCATGTGTGAATTTTACGTAAATTGGAGGAACCGCGCCTTGGCAAAAGAGATAAACGCCTTTGTAAAAAAGAACGCTGTAGTGTGCATAGCTTTTGCCGCCGCGGTGATAACTTGTTTTTTTGTGCCACCCGACGAGGAATACAAAAGCTATTTTGACCTTAAAACCCTATCCTGCCTGTTTTGCGTGCTGGCTGTGGTCTGCGCCCTTAAAAACATAAACTTTTTTTATATACTTGCAAAAAAGGCGGTTGAGGTGTTTAAAAACGCAAAGTTTTGCATACTTGCCTTAGTTTATATAACCTTTATAGGCTCTATGCTTATTGCCAACGATATGGCCTTGCTGACCTTCCTGCCCCTTGGTTATTTCGTTCTTTCTACCACGGGTATGGAAAAATATATGGCGTTTACATTTATAATGCAAAATATTGCCGCAAACCTTGGCGGTATGCTTACTCCTTTTGGCAACCCGCAAAATTTATATTTGTACACCGCGTTTGATATACCTACCGGTGAGTTTATGAGCATTATGACGCCGCCCTTTATGGTGTCCGTAACTCTTATCACTCTGTGTTGTTTGATATTTGTAAAGGCAGAGCCTTTGGCGGTTGAGGAGGACGAGGTGCATCTGCCGCCTGTACGCACCGCCGTTTATATGCTGCTGTTTGTACTGTCCATCGCCATAGTTTTCAGGGGGATTCCCTACGTAATAGGCTTGGCGGTTATACCTGCGGTTTTGCTGTTTGCAGACAAAAAAGCCCTTAAGATGGTGGATTATCCCCTATTGCTTACCTTTGTTTTCTTCTTTGTTTTTGCAGGGAATATGGCGCGCATAGATGCCACAAAGGAGCTGTTTTCTTTCCTGCTTGGCAAAAACACTCTTGTTTTCAGCACCCTCTCCTGCCAATTTATAAGCAACGTACCCTCGGCAATACTGCTTTCACAGTTTACCGAAAATTATGCAGACCTGTTAGTGGGCGTAAACATAGGCGGCGTGGGTACGCTTATTGCCTCCCTTGCCAGCCTTATTACCTTTAGAGAGTATACAAAGCACAACCCCGGCAAGGCGGGTTACTACATAAAAATGTTTTCTGCCTTCAATTTTGGCTTTTTGGCAGTGCTGGAAGGCTTTATGCTTATGTAAAGCACGGATGCTTTTAATTAGCATCCGTCAGACCGCTGACAAAGGCACAGACCACAAAAAAAGAAAATACGGTTACTATAAAGTGAAAATTTCGGGGAAAATTTCCCCGAAATTTTTGTATATTTTTATATTTTTTCGTTTGGAACGAACCTCAGCTCACAGTACCCAGTACAGTTCTCGCCTCG
>JAFQHL010000041.1 GCA_017397955.1 Clostridia bacterium | reverse complement strand
GGATTCAGTTAAACAAAGGCTCGTAAGAGCAAGAAAAACATTGAAAGAAGGTATGGATATGGCAAGAGAATTTGGTGTAAGAAGCTACAAACCCGAAAATATAAGCTTTGCGGCAAGCGGACATCAGCCCTCGGGGCTTCCCTGGTCTGCCGTTCAAAGAGCTATCCCCGTTAACATATTGCTTCAGGCAAGCAATAACCCCTCTACCCTGGAGGAGCTTTCCATGGAATTGGGCATAGCCCTGCCCTATATGGAGGAAGAGGTGGAGCTGCTTAGAAAAGCCACTCTTCTTGAAAAGCAAGGGGATAAATATATAACCAACTTTTTTATATTGGATAAGGAATGCAGGACCTGCGTCTATAACGCTTTGCGTAAAGAGTCGGTGGAAAGAAGCGATATTTTAAGCCGCATTATCGACGATACGCTTGAGGATGTGAGAGCGCTGTGCATAAAGCCGGAGCATATAAGCGACAACGCTTTCCGTTGGTTGCTTGTGCCCCTTTTCATTGATTTTTGTGTGTACAGCATTGTAGACTTTGCGGTTTTAACCGAAACAAAACGCTCAAACGGAGAATCATGGGGCTTTGTGGGTTACGAAAACGTAGAGCTGCCCGAAAGCTGTTCCATGGGCAACAACGGCAAGGGCGACGGTGGAATGATGTTTTGGTGCTATAAATACGATGACTACGGTATGTGGCACCAGTGTGGCGAGATAGAGGGCGAGCCTTTGCTACTCCTTGCCGATTGCTTAACAAACGGGAGGAAAACAAGCAGCTTTTCCAAGACGGAGCAGATCCGTTGGAGCGAAGGTATTGCAGGGAAATATGCCCACGCAGACGATGAAGGTAACGTAATACCCGATATAGTTGTTTTTGCAGACGGCGGTGTTGAAAAGTTGAAAGCGCTTTTTACAAGCCACCCTCTGTATTCCGAGTTTCATTCTTATTTCAAAAAAGCATACGAGGAAATAAAGGGCATATTCAAAGGATACAGCCACGAGGTACTTCACGATAATTTGGATTACAATATCGCTATGGAGATGCTTGCGGCACGAATGATGTCCGTCCACGACCTTGTGAAGTCCGAGCACCTCGTTTTACCCGTCGACCCTAAGACATCAAATTACGGAATGTATATCAGGATTAGTTAAACACCCGAAACCAGCGTTGGACCATACATTCTTCCGGAACGGCACTTACACAATTCAGACAATTTTTGTCGGCAGGGTGTTGGATGTTCCCAATGCAAACTTTACAGACGGCACAGCATTGCAAATACACAATCGCAATAATACGCATGCGCAGCGTATAGTTAATTACCTTGACCGACAATTTTGTTCTCAAGGACGAAGCAACAGCGGTGCTTACTGACAAGTATCTAAAGATAAAAAATGAAGGTATCACTGCCAAAAACATACCGGATAAGTTTTAAGTGCGAAGTTCCCTTGTTTGATGTCTGCACTCTTTCTCAGCAGTCTGCCAAGCTGATGACAAGGTTTGTCATCAGCTTGAGGTGCCCCGAATAGGGGCACCTCATTTTAAAATACAGAAAATCTATTGTAAATTGCGGAGAATTGTATTATAATCCCGTTGAAGAATGTCAAGGAGGAAAACGTTATGAAGAAAATGCTTATAACTATTCTTTTGCTTTCGGGATTGCTTCTCACTGCCTGTGGTGGAAATGCAGCGGAAAACAGCGAAAACGAAAGCGATACCGGTGCAGAAAACGCTGAACAATCGGTAGAAAGTGAAGATTATACTATATCAAAAGATGGCAACGCTTTGTATAGTATAGTGCGTTGCGATGGGCTTGACAAAAGCAGTGCCGATGCGTTGCTTACCCTCAACGGTAGAATTAAGGAGCTTACGGGCAAATATCTTAAAGTTGTTAATGACATCGACTCGTCGGGTCAGGTCACCCATGTTACAGAGTGTGAGATCCTTATCGGTGACACCAACCGCGATGAAAGCATAGCGGCAAAAGCGACTCTTGAGCCATACACTTTTGCCATCAAATTTGTAGACGGCAAGGTAGTAATTGTAGGCGATAATGATAGTTTACTTTGCACGGCAATAGAATATTTTACTGAAAATTATCTCGTAAGCGATAAAGTAGAAAGCGGCGAAGGGTATTTAAAGCTTTTAAGCACGGATGATTATGCTTCCGTTTCCACAGTAGCAAGTTTTGCAGAGCTTATAAGCAGTTCTCCGAATCTTAAATCCGTGTCCAATGCTCTTTACACCGTGCCTCGTCCCAGCGCTACAATAAAGACGGTGCAGGGCGGTTGTCTGGTGGGCAAGTATTTTTATCAGGCGTTTCTGCAAAAGGATACCGCCTCCGACGAGCAGAATAATATAGTACGCATTGTCAAGTATGATACCGAGCATAAAAAAGTAGAAAAGGAAAGCGCAGACCTTCCCTTGAATCACGCAAACGATATCACTTATAATTCCAAGCTTAATACCCTTGTGGTGGTGCATAACAATCCTAATCGCACTCACATCTCTTTTGTAGACCCCGATACTCTTGAGATAACCGAAACCAAGGTTATAGAGTATAAAATATACTGCATCGACTATAATGCCACTACCGATACCTATGTTATAGGATTAAGCGGCGGACAAACTTTTAGAATAGTGGATGCCGATTTTAAGGCGGTAGGGGAGGTATTCCAACCCACCGAACAGACTAAAGGCTATACCACGCAGGGCTGTGCCTGTGACGATAACTATATCTACTTTGTACTTTACAACAAAAACGTTATAACGGTTTACAATTGGCAAGGCGAGTTCGTAACCCTTATTACCCTTGACATTGGTTCGGTAGAACCCGAAAATATCAGTATTGCAGGCGATACTCTTTATGTGGGATGTGCAGGTTCAGGCTGTAAGGTGTTTGAGATAATACCGCTTTTGCCTGAAGAAGTAAGCACACAAAAATAATCAGATAGGGGCAACACAAAAGGAGACTCTACTATGAACGACAGAGGATATATAATAGTTACGGACACTGTCCCTGCGGACGGTGTTACTCCCGTTTCCGACGGCATACAAAAAATAATCGACGAAAACCCCAACAGGACTATCTTTTTTCCTGACGGGGTGTATCTGCTGGACAAGCCCATACTTACCCCTGCTGACCCAAAACGAAGCGTTTGTCTTGAGCTTTCGGGCTATGCGGTTTTGAGGGCGGCAGACGGTTGGGCGTATGATGAGGCTATGGTGCGACTTGGCGCAACCTACCCCGCCAACGATACCGTTACCGTTGGCAGTAATTACAGCTTTAGGGGCGGTGTTATCGACGGAAACGGCGTTGCAGACGGTATATCCATAGACGGCGGCAGAGAAACGCTGGTGCAAAATGTATCCATAAAGCATACCCGTATAGGCTTGCGGATAAAATACGGCGCAAATTGCGGTTCTTCGGATGCGGATATATTTGGTGTTAATATTATAGGAAACGGCAAAAAAGACTCGGTCGGTGTACTGTTGGAGGGTTTTGATAACAGCCTTACCAATATGCGTATTGCCGATGTTTACACCGGGGTGTGGATGAAATCCGCGGGTAATGTTATGAAAAATCTGCACCCGCTTTTCACCGTTGACTATGACGATTACGAAAACAGTTGCGGCTTCAAGGACGAAGGCGGCAACAATTGGTATAACTTCTGCTACAGCGACCATTTTGGCACGGGCTTTTATTTTGCCGAAGGTAAGCAAAGCATCCTTGACGCCTGCTATGCCCTCTGGTATTGCGATAGGGGGGATGTGCATACCGCTGTAAAGTCGGAGGGCAAGTTTGACTCGGTGTTCAGTAATTTTAAAATTGACTTTAAGTTTGACAAGCCGAAAAATATAGTGCTTGCCGCGGGTAAAGAGGGCGGAAAAGGCGTGTTTGACCGCTTGCTATGCGATAGCGAGTATGCAACAGATAACGCACATCTTCCGTACATTAAGCAGTAAGTGCTTTTTCGCAAAGATTTGTATATAAAATCACCTCAAGCAGTCTACAGATTCCTTGAGGTGATTTTTCGTTAATTTTAATTTATTGATGCTCGAAAATTATTCCCACTCGTTGCCGATTTCTTTCATTTTGCCTCCTTTTCGAAGCGTTTCAAGCCTCAAAAACACCGCTTTTTATCCCATTTATACCTATTATACCCGCTGTAAAACAAATTGCGATCAAAATGCGATCACGCAATAGGCTCGCCATCGAACTGGGCACCCTTTGAGTCTTCTGCAACAACGATCGACGCCCACGGACAAAGCTCTCGGTAATTCTGGTCAAACACGATATGATAAGGCGGTCCGCAACGATCGTTGACAGACATATAAAGATGTCTCCCTTGGCAAATCAGTCTCATCGCTTCATGATTTGGGATTTTGGAGTTAAGTCGGTCAAAAATATCCTTTGTAATCTCATACAGGTCGTATGCCATACCGCCGCCTGTCTCTGCGGTGTAGCGGTCGTTTTCTTCATCATAACAGGCTTTCCATGAGCTTGTTTTCTTGAATACCATAATCTTCACCTCAAATCTATACGGATCTTAAATCATCTATTTTCTTCATTGCGCCAAATTGCGTCATAGTAAAACATATTGCTGTCAAACTGTGATCACGCATTTTTTAAAAACCCCAATGATGTTGGTGTCGCTTAAAACCGTAAAGCCGCTTTCAATAAA
Source organism: Clostridia bacterium (assembly GCA_017397955.1). Taxonomy (GTDB): domain Bacteria; phylum Bacillota; class Clostridia; order Oscillospirales; family CAG-382; genus SIG636. The sequence goes on along the minus strand of JAFQHL010000041.1, from coordinate 18,424 downwards.
CATTATTGGCGTATTACTGATAAAGCTCGCCAAAATAGGCGGTCATTTCTTCATCGGAAAGGTCGAAATAGCTCTTCAGCTCTTCCAGCACCCATTCGGTGCGTTCACCGTTTCTGGTATATTTGCGCACTCGTCTTATTGCCTTTTCCCAAGTGGCAACCGTAGTGCCCCAACGCATTCGGTCCTTTGGAATTTCCGATTCGATAGTGGCAACCAGCTCATCTAAAACATCGTTGAAGTATTCGTCGTTCAGAATGGTGTTCATCAGCTCTGCATAGCGTTTCAAAAACGCGTCTTTTCCCTCTGCGCTTTCAAGCAAAGCCTTGATAAGGGGTGTGTCACCGTGCTCATGGGAAAGAATGCTATCCAAAGGAACATCGGTTGTGTGGTAAAACGCCCAGTCAAGGTCGTACCACATCCAATGCCATTTGCCGTCACCCTCCGAGGTGCGGAATCTTCTTATATTCGCCAAATCTCTGTCGCCCATATAAAAGCGGCAGCAGTACCAATCTATAAGGCTGATAACGTCGATGCGTTCTGCCAGATATTCATAGCTTTCGGCTTTGGACATATCGTGGCTGTTTATGTAGTCCCACAGTGCCTTGAAGTCATCGGTGCTTCCGCTTTCGGCGTTGGCTTCTGTAGACTCTGCGATATCCACCGACTCGGGCGATACGTTTAAATGGTCTGAAACGTAATCGTCGCTGAAGCGTTCACGCAGGTAGTAAATACCCCAATATTCGCCGCCCAGATACAAAACCACGGGCTTTATTGCCAGCGTATAAAGGGCCGTGTTTCCGTCCACTATTGCCGACGCAAACTCATCACGAAGCATAGCAGCCTTGAAGTCCTCGCTACCGCCTTTAAGCAGTAACGAGTTGTACTGGTCAATATTGCGGTTATCAAACAGGGGATAGTGCAGTTTGCCTGCGCCGTATTGGGAGCGAAAACGCAGTTGGAAATTCTGCTTTTCGCCTTTACGGCTATCGTTGCCGTGGAGACGGAATCCGCAGGGGATAGAAAACTTTTCCTCACCGTCTTCTATCAGCGTTAAAACGCTTTCGTGCTCGTAATTGATGTCGATATGGTTTAACACGCCTTCGTTTCCCGTAAGCGAATCTTGAGGTATGGAAAGAACTACCACAGGTAGGTCGTGTGTTTTATTGATAACGTAGGTATATGCCGTAATTATACTGCTGTTGCCGTCTTTCACGGTAAAGGTGCGAACGGTGGTAACGTCCGTAATGGAAATAGGGGAGGTATAAACCGTTGAATCCGTGGTGGGACGGCTACCGTCCAGGGTGTAATAAACCGTTCCCTCGGCGGTTAAGGTAACGGTAAGGGCTTCCTCATATACGCCCGATGCATAGTTTGCCTCAGGGGCTGCCACTGCCGCCTCGTAAACCGTGCCGTTTTCCTTGCCGATGGTGGGGGTGGCAAAATAGGCAAATCCCGTTTCCGTCCGCCCGTAGCTTTCGTTTTCGTCTAAGTCTGAGGGAACTTCTACCTGCTCAAAGATTACGCCGTTCTTTGCAAGGTAAATCTCCTCTCCTGCAGAGCTTATCTTAAAGGAAGCGTGGTTAGCGCCAAGTTCCGTTTGACCTGAACAGTAGATAACATAATATTCTCCTGCGCCTAAAGAAACCGCAGGGAATTTAAAACATTCAGGCTCAGAGCGTTTGTCGCTGAAGCTGTAGTCAGCCAGATTCAGCGTTTTATCGGAGCGGTTATAGATTTCAACCACATCGTAGTATTTTCCGTTAACGGGGGCGTGCTTGGAGTTGGAGGATATAACCTCGTTGATTGTCAGCTCGGGTGCTGTACTGACGTCGGTATTGCTATCGGTGGCAGGCGCCGACTCTTCGGTTTGCGAGCTTTCCCCCGAAGTGTTGCACGCCGCAAAGGAGCAAAGGAGCGCGCACATAAGAAAAAGGGCGATAAAATGTTTCATTTTGAACCTCTTATTACAGCAAAAGATAAGCTAAACAATTATGCACAGGCAGTTTAGTTCGTGGCATCTCATAAGTCTGTATTATCCATAAAGTATGGACTATCAGATTTTTTGTTGCCACAGTGTATTATATTAGATTTTATCTGCAAATTCAATACTTTTTCAAAATCACCCCAAGAATAAACAGGTCCGTTAAAAACGAACAATGAAAAAAACACCCTTTTATGGTATAATTAGAAAAACCATAGGAGAGATTTTCGTATACCAAAAATAGCTAACTGACTTAATAAAAAGTCAGTTAGCTCAAGCTGATGACAAACTTTGTCATCAGCTTGGCAGACTGCTGAGAAAGAGTACAGATGGAACGAACCGAGGCGATAAAACACCCCATTACTCACTTCGTTCGCAACGGGGACCCCGAGAACTGTATTCCCACCCCGCAAAAATACATTTTTGTGGGGGCCCCGGTGGGTACTGTGAGCTGAGGTTCGTTCCAAACGAAAAAATATAAAAATATACAAAAATTTCGGGGAAATTTTCCCCGAAATTTTCACTTTATAGTAACCGTATTTTCTTTTTTTCGCGTTCTGTGCCTTTGTCAGCGGTCTGAGGGACTGCAAAGAAGCAAAAGCTTCTTTGCAGTCCCTTTTGGTATGTCAGGTTAAAAATTCAGCATCAAGGTAAACCTCTCACCGTCTGCCTCAAACTGATAATAGCCTCCGTTTTTGTCGCAGAAGGCGGCAATATAGCGGGTGCCAAAGCCGTGGTCGTGGTGATGGTTTACGGGTATCCCCGCTTCGTCAAACTCCACCTTGCCCTCGTAGCCGTTGGCAATACGCATCATAAACCGAGGGTAGCTTATAGCCTTTATTTCAATGTATCGCTTTTCGCCCTCCAGCCTTTCGCAGGCATCAATGGCGTTCTCAAGGGCGTTGGCGATGGCTATGGCAAGCTCAGACTCGTTTACGGGCATATTGTCGGGAAAAGCGAAGCCCGTGTCCAGTCTTATACCCTTGCTTTCGGCCCTTGCTATGTAGGATGACAGCATAGCATCAAGCACCGTGTGCTGACAGTAACGCTTTACCTTGGTCTTGTCCAGAGGCTCCTCGAACTCCTCAAGGAGATTCAGACACTCGTCATATTGCTCTTGTTTGATAAGCCCTGCGATAGTCTTAAGCTTGTGGCGGAAATTGTGGCGCTCCACTCTGAAGCGCTCGTCTGCGGCGGCAAGCTCGTCCATACGGGTCTTAAAGCCTGACATCTGCATCTTGAGTATGTTTTCCATCTCCGTCATCTCGTGCAAGCTTTGCTGTCGGCGAAGGGTCATTATTATGTGAATATAAATGACGGGCATCAAAACAAACAGTATGATAAGCGCAGGTAGCTGGGAAGGTCTTTCAACCACGGACGTAGGATGGGTGGTCAGCAGAGTGATAGCGAGATAAAACAATGCACCGATAAGAGCAAAAACGCCCCAACCCTTTTTGACCTGCTTTTGTACCTCCAGAAACATAGGTCTCAGCTTTTTGTACGCAAACAGCTCAATAAGGGGATAGGATATAAGGCGTATGAAAAACAGGACCAGATAGCTGTCGGGCGTAAGATAGTGATTAAGGATGGTGGAGATATATACTATCTCCAAAACCGTTGTGTCCACCATACAAAATGTGAAGAAAAAACGCCCGTCTCTGTGCTTTGCCAGAAACCAAAAGACGATACAGCTCGGCAGTGAAAGGGTAAGAAGCATCAGCGTGCCGTATTTGTCTATGCCCAGCAGAAGAAAAAGCACAAAGTTGATAAGTATAAGCGGCGCCATAGTGGCAATCGTAACGGTAAGGGTCTTTTTTCTGGTATAGCGTGACTGAAACAAAAACAGAAACATTACAAGGGTATGCACAAGGGACCAGATTATAGATATATCCTTAAGTATTTCCATATCTTAGCCCTCTTTCGTTATCCAATAATCGTTCCATGCGGTACGCAGCTCACGGCAAGCCTTTTTGCCCAGCATGATGCGCTCGCCATCGCTGAACACCGCCCCCTCGCTCTCCACCGCAGTGACGTGATGCAGATTCACCGCCGTGCTTGCACCGCAAAGCACAAAGCGCCTGTCGGTAATAAGCTCTGCTACTGCTTCGGTGAAGGCAGTGCGCAGCGTAGTGCTCTCCACCTTCTTGCCGCCTATCAGGTGATATATGACTGTCCGTCTTGAGAGCTCTGCATACAGGATGCTGTCAAAGGCTATGCGTGCGTTGTTCTCTCTGGTCTTTACAAGCAGTACCTTGTCTCTTTTGATGCTCACAGAGGATATCGCCTCGTCAAGAGCGGCATAAAAGCTGTCCCTTGCAATAGGCTTAAGTATGTAATCAAAGGCTCTGACACGGAATGAGTCAAGGGCATATTCCTCACTGGAGGTAAGATATATTATCTTGCCGTCCGCCCCCATACTGCGAAGCGCCTTACCAAGCTCTATACCGTTTATCTCCGGCATCACAATGTCAAGTATATATATGTCGTAAGCGCCCTTTTTTCGGGTAGCCTCAAGCAGAGTCCTCGGCTCGGCGAAGGTCTCGAAATAAAGCTCAATGTCTTTTCTCGCCTCGGCATAGTCGGTGGCAATATCAAGGGTCTGTCCACGGCAAACAGCGTCGTCGTCACAGATAGCGATCCTCATCCTTATCACCTCACGATTATCTTTTCTGTCATTATATCATATAGTTTTCAGCTTTTCAATAAAAGGCGTGGTTTTATCCTTAAAAAGCTCCGAAAACAGTGCGGTTTGAATCTAAATTTGCGCAAAATGAATTCAATTTTGCGCAGACTTGTTTTGTATATGATTTTGTGGTATAATGACACCGTGTAAAACTATCGAAAAAAAAGAAATTACATATATTTTCAGGAGGGAAAATTATGGGAAAGAAGCTGACCAGGGTATTGGGTATGTTTTTGGTGCTGGCAATGCTTGTGCCTTTTATACCTGTGCCCATAGTTAATTCTGCCGAGGGTAACCCCTTTGATTATAACGTTTCCGGCTATGCAGGCGGCAGCGGTATTATGAAGAACGAGGTTATCAATCAGGTAACGAATTTAACGGATTATTATTATCACGAGGGTAGAGACCCGGATACGGGCTTTAAGGACCCCAAGTACGTTACGGGTTCCCCCGCAGTGAAGTTTATCTCGTTTGAGAACAACGGCGGTACGTGGTCCAGCGGCGTTTACGTTGTTGAGCTTACTACCGCTAACCTTAGCCCCGAGCTCACCTTTAAGAGCGGCAACGGCGGCAATTGGAACATCAAGTTCGAAAACGACGGCGTTTACAGCAAGAATTACATAGACCCCGAAGCAGAGCTTATAATAAGCTGTAACTTCAGCAACAAGCAGGGCTACCTTAAGATAGGCAACAAGTCTGTCAGCGGCAAGGGCAGAAAAGAGCTTGCCGTAAAGTTTAAGGATATGTCAGAGCATGTCATAGAGATAGGCGGTGACAAAAAGACCAAGGTCAACGGCGTTTACGGCTATGTAAGGGATAACAATCCCGCTTACATAAAATCCGTTGACGTAACGCAGGAGGGCACAAATCTTGTTATTACCGCAACAGCGTCCGAGGCAATATGTAGCTTTGGCAGCGATGCCGCAATTTCCGAATGGGACAGAACCTATGTAAAGGTGACCGTTCAGGACGCCCGTTCCGGCGGCAATACCGATTACCTTAATGCTTACATAAAGAGTGTTTACAACGATACGATCATCTTTGAGGCTCCTCTCGGCGATTGGGCAAGCAAGGACTATACCGTTACGTATCTTGATCCTTCCAAGCTGCAGACCATTGACGGTGAAATAAGCTTTGACCATAGGGAACTGATCTATGACTACACATGGTATAGGGGTCACTATCCTGCGTATTGTTATTACGGTTGCAAGTTCTTTAAGTCCTTTGATGTAGCTACAAGATCTACCTTCCTTAGTGACAAGGCAGGCAACTCCCTTAGCTTGGGCAACATCACCCGCACGATGAAAAAGACCTTCGACAACACCGTTCCTTCTGTAGTCGGCGTTTCTATCAGCGCATCCGGCAAGACAATGAACAGAACCGCTTCCTCCAACAAGGACGAGTGGCCTGAGGATATCAATCTTTCCGACCTTTATGTCAACGAGGGCGAAAACGTATTTTTCAAGATAACTATCGATGAGGTCCTTTCCGTTTGCGATAATATACGTTTGGCCACTAACGTAAAGCGCGCCAACGGTGAGTCGGTATCCCTCAGGATGAATAAGATAAGCACTATTCAGACAGTCAACGGTCAACCTCAGTCCGTTTTAGAGTTCGAGCCTTTGATTATCTGCGAGGGTGATTGTCTTTTAGAGCAATATGGCTCTGTCATCCGTCCTGTGCTCCTTAGCTATAACAAGGCTGAGGATGCTGCAGGTCATGCCCTTAACGCCACCCTTTTCAAGCCTGCCGAGCAGCTATACCTTGACCTTACGGGTCCTACCGTAAGCATCACCAAGCTTGATCAGGCTACCAACAGTCCCTATGCTACCTTCAAGGTAGACGTTTCTGACGCAGACGTTGGTCTTTACGGCGCACCTGCGTTGGTTACACTTAAGGGTAAGTCCGATAAGGCGTTCTCCTTCCGTTATCTGATAAGTGACAGTATGACGGCGCCTACGGATGCTTCTGCTTACACCGAGCTGGTACAGCTCTCGGGCAACGGCACCGTGCAGATCCCCTTCAAGGCTCACGCTCAGCATGAGTACACCCGCTACATTCACCTTATGCTTGAGCCCGGTGTTGAACAGATAGTGGACGGCGTGATTGCTTTTGCCAGCGCCGAGGACGTGCTCGGTAATGTAGGACAGTCGGGTGATTTCACCATAGACTATGACTACGATAATATAAAGCCGTCCGTTTCCGTCACAGGCATATCGGCTAAATACAACAATGTAGGCAGCTCCAACCCCAGCGTGAGCATAAACGCAAGCTTTTCGGGTACAGACCATAGGGACATACCCGTTGTTCAGTATCTCTGGCTTATTGATGACGCTTCCGTTCCCACCGCAGCCGACGAATGGCAGGTGGCAGGCGGTTACGCCAAGCTGGACAGTCAGCTTAAGCTTTATAAATATTCAAACTATAGAACCACAAGCATAAGCGACGGCGCAGACCACACCGTGTATTTCTGGGTAAGGATGCAGGACGAATACGGCAACTGGAGCGATCCCGTAGGGACCGGCATAGACGTATACCTTTCCAAGCCTTCATTGACCGTTGAGGTGCTTTCGGACATAAACACTCCCAACTATGAGCACAACGTGACCGTAACAGCTCCCGACGCAAGGGAAAGCGACGGTGCTATTGCCTATACCCGCATTACTATGAAGGTGGGCGATAAGACCTATTTCAGAGTGATCAAGACGGGTGAGAGTATTAACATATTCGACTTTGACGGTGAGTGGTACAGCGGTACCATAAGCGGCGGTAATTTTGAAAACATAGCCGTAGTTACAGACTTTACCTCCGTTAAACAGCATTACGGCAGTATATCCTTGAGCTTTGAAAGTGCCTACGTGCCCCTTACTCTCGTGAACGGCGAAAAGGTTAAGGTAAGCGACGCATCTTATGTAAGCCACGGCCAGAAGATAGACGTTATGTATTCCGGTGTACAGCCTGAGGGCGTTGATGTGCACGAGGTGGAGTTTATTGATTTCCGCTCCAACATAGGAGAATGGTTCGGCAGCGCTTATCGGGATGAAGCTATCCGTATGAATCTTGATATGACCGGCGCTATGATCCGCTTCAGCATAAGCAACGTGCTTCGCCCCGACTGGAATCTTTCCAACCTTGATGCGGAAAGGTCCTACGTTGTTATCGAGCAGATAGACGGCGATTATAACGTCCTTGGAGAATGTGTAAGATATACCGGTCTTGCTACTACCACGACACAGACTATAACCGTTCCCGCCGCAAAGGATGACGGCACGCCCTTCGAGGGTGGCGCTTACCGCTTCAGAGTAGGCGTATATCAGAAAGGCTCCGATTACGTTCAGGAGTTTATTCCCGACGGGTTTATTATGGTGCTTGATGCCAGCAACGAAAACCTTGCAGGTCTCTGGGGCTACACCATATCAGTTCACGATGACATCAGCAGCGACATCAGAGTGATGGCAGAGAACAATGAACCCATCCAGTCCTTCGGCATAAGCGCAGGCCGTATTACTCAGACCGAGCGTGACAGGGAGTTTGCCACCTATACGGCAGGATCAGATCTGTTCCAGTTCTACGTAGGCAGCGTTTCCGAGTCTCGAAGCTATTTCGGATTAGAAGTAGGCGCTGTTGCAGGCGTTCGTTTCTGGAATGCTGCGGCAAATCCCACTGATGAAGATCTGGCGACCTATGAGTTCGTAGAGCCCGAGTATGACATTACCGTGGGCGAAGGAACCGCACAGGTGTATATCGGTACCTACGGTGCCAGCGATATCGTTGAAAGCGTGCCTCAGGGCGCAGCAGGCTTGGATATGACCAATATATACCTTACACCGGGTATGAATACCTTCTGCTGTCAGACCGTAAGCTCTGCAGGCGTTGTTTCTCCCATAAATTATTTCTACGTCTACGTAACCAATACTCAGCCCACCGTGGAGATAAGTGTTGACAGCTACGTTCCTTCTATTAGAAAATCCGAGATAGAGGGTCAGATAAACGTAGATTCTATTACCTACAGAATAGACGAGGCGTACTCTTCTATCGGCGATATTACCTTTGAGGTAGTTCAGAGGAACCCCATCAACAACTACACTCCCATTTATGTAAACGGCGTTGAGTATACGGAGACTAACGATTACAACGATATTGTAGTACCCCTTAAGGCAGGCGATCTTGTAACCGTCAAGATGGACTCCTACTCCAACACGCTGGATAATGCTACCGTTCTGTTCATCGCCCGTGACGCATACGGTGCCGTTACCATAGTAACTCCCGAGCTGGGCGAGACATACCGTGACGGTTTTTATACCACTAACGATGCTTCCGTAAGATTCGGCCTTTACGAACAAGACCCTTGGAAGTACTATGATATCTGGACAGGCATTACCTGCAACGAGCCTGTTGAGCTCTACAACAGTAGCGATGCATCCTATAAGCTCAATGGCAAGGATATCGAGGGTAAGTACGTTACCTACGTTTACGGCGGTGACGAGACCCGTGTCCTTGAGATAATCAGTATTACCAACGAAGAGCTTTTTGTAAATAAGTATAATATCGAATCCAACGAGGTCTCTCTCGGCACGCTTGACCGTACTTGGGACCATTACAACGACGATTCCGTCTGGTCAACTCAGGATACCTATGCAAACGGCAAAAACCTCGACCTTCTTGACTGGGAGAATGCCGTTATCGAAATAAGCGGCGACGGTATCGACGGCACCGTTACCCTTCCTTACGGCGCCTCCGCCCCCAACAGTGCGGGCCTTATCCGGTTTGAATATTCCAAATACAACGGTCTCAAGTTAGGCTTTGCAGACCCCATCTCCGAGACTGAGTATGACTCGAGCCACAGGCTTTACAGGTCCTACACCATCAAAGTCAAGGATATAGCCGGCAATGACCACACCTTCACCAAGAGCTATACCAACCAGTACGTTCACTACAGCGACCTTGGCACATCGTTGGTCTACGGCGTGAGCTACCCCGACCACGGTGCAGAGCTCAAGCTTAAGGTTTACCTTGCAAACGGCGGCAACAGTGTGCAGACCAATACCTTCACCAACGTGACCTATGAGGGCACCTTCACCGATGCATACGGAATCGTATGGCCTATCACTTATACCATAACCGACGCCGCATACGAGTTTGAGGCTCATTACTCCACTATTGAGCCTACTATGAACCCCGTTACCGTTACCCTTAAGGCAGATACCGCTATTACCGTGACCGATTATGACGAGAGCGTTGTAATGGTAGAGAATAACGGTACCACCGAGGTTACTGTGATCGTTAAAGAAAACGGTTATTTCTATGTAGATACCTTCGGCAGATGGATGTACATAGATAACATCTTTACCACTCGCTACAACGTTGTGTGGAGCTTGGATGACGCCTTGGTTGAAAACGGCGGCGAGTTTGCGGGTCCCGTGACCGTTACCCTTATATCCGACGAGGTATATGAATACGGCGAGATGTTCGAGGACCTTGAGTATGAGCTTATCGACCGTTATACCGGTTATGCTCCCAGCTTCACCTTCTATTACGGTGACGATACGAGCTACACCTTCAAGGCGGAGGATATGGCATATATCTGCGGTAACGAGACAAAAGTCTTTACCGAGGATATAACCGTAACCCTTCCCGTAACCATAGTAGAAACCGCTCCCTTCGTTCCCGGCTTGGGCGAGGAGGACTATATCCCCGTAGACGAGGAGTGCCCCGAGGTACAGCTTCTTGCCTACGCTCAGCAAAACGGACTGTACATTGATACACAGCTTATGCTGAGAGCTACCAACAGCGAGTACAGCTATCTGCAGGACCATTACGGCTACACCGTATACGAGACTGCTACTCCCAGAGCGGCAACCACCGAGTTTGTAAATGCTCTTGGCTGGGGCAGCGCATACCGTTTCCAGCTTGAGGCATTTGATATCAGCAAGTATAGTTTTATAATCAAAGAGGGCGTTTATGCAGAGACTCCCGAATACGGCGCAGAGAGCGACACCATAGAGGGCGTAAGCCTTGTAGGCAGACAGCTCACCGTGACCGAAGCGGCAGAATTCACTCTCTTTGCCGTGGATGAGAACGGTTTTGCAACCGCAATACCTCTTGATCTCAGCAATATCGGCGTTGCGCCCATCCCCGGCACAGTAAAGGTTCCCGTAGAGGGCGGTGTCCGCATCTACCTGACCGAGCCCGTTTGCGGCGACGGTCAGTCTGCAAGCGACCTTACCATAGCTCCCTCGGGCTACGAGGCAAGCGTTGATAACGATGCCGACAGTGAATACTACGGTCTCAGCTATATAACCGTTGACCGTAACGGCATCTACAACATCAACTACAGCTATATGTACACCTTTGACGCAGACAAGGCGCCCACTAAGATAGAGGGCACTGTCAGCGAGAGGGTAATAGAGATACGCAGCGATAAGATATATCTTGTAGGCAGTATAAAGTGGTCTGCCAATGCCGCAAGTCCTATTACCAACAGCAACATTACCGCAACAATGCAGTTCTCTCAGCATGTGAAGGAGATTCAGGTGCCCGCAGAGCTTGTGGACGATATCGAGGTGCGCATCAACGGCACTGTAGTTACCGTCCGTTACAGCGCTAACTGCAAGGCTGTGACCCTTACCGTAATATCGGCAGGCGGCACCACTACTACAGTAGACCTTGCGGCAGTATCTAATATCGACAAGGTCGCTCCCACCCTCAGCGTAAAGGGTCAGGAGCTGTCCTCCGATGGCAGGACCGTAAGCGTGACCCTCCATTCTGACGAGGCATCCATACTTGCCAAGCTCGGCAGCTACGGCACCGAGGCAGACGGTGGCTACGACTACACCCTTACCGTAAAGGCAAACGGCACCTACACCTACACCTTCGCCGATATGGCAGGTAACATCTCCGCTATCAGCGTGACTGTCAGCAACATAATCGACACCGACCTTAAGCTGGAATACAGCAAGGATGGCGTAGACTTCGTTGACGATGCTCTAAGTCTCAGCCTCAGCATAGGTGACAGCATCTACGTCAAGGCTAACCGTAACAGCAACATCAGCATAAACGGCGGCGAAAGTATCAGCGCTGCCGCAGGTGAACAGGTTGAGCTTACCATTACCGCAGGTATGTCCGGCCTCTGGCCCATCATCCGTGCCGAGGATGCTTACGGCAACGTAGTTCTCGGTCAGCTCGGTCAGGTTAAGCTTCCCGATGTCAAGGCGCCCGTTGTTGACCTGATAAATAGCATTGTTATTGTAAAGGTCGGTACCACCGCCTCCGAGCTTGAGGCAATTCTAAGGAGCAACGTGACCGCCTCCGACATGGATGCAAGCCTTAGCTACAGCTTTGAGTATGAGCTTGACCTTAACGTGGCGGGCAACTGTCAGGTAACCTATAAGGTTAGCGACAGCAGCGGCAACGAGACCTCTGTATACGGCCTCCTCCGTGTAGCGGCAGCAGACGAGCCTACCGTTAAGGTGAACGGCGACATAGTTGTACGTGACACCATCTACGTCGCAGAGGGCGACAGCATTATACTTAGCGTAGATACTCTCGGCGAGCCCTACAGCGCGGTATACAAGAACGGTCTTAAGAGCGTTGGTCAGATGAAGATTGGCGCCACCGACCTTGTAAGAAACGCCACAAGCACCGACGAGATAATTCTCCCCTTCGAGGAGAGTGGCTATTACACCGTTTGCATTATCACTCAGGGCCGTGATTACTACAGAATCCAGATCTATGTGGAATAGGACTAAGACAGGAGGTAAGCTTATTATGAAGCGTAATATCAATGCGATAATCAAAAGGGCAACAGCCCTGCTGCTCATAGCTGTTTTGCTTGTAGGTTTTGCCCCTGAAACACTTTTGGATAACCTTCTGTCTGCCAGTGCAGAAACGGGATACCACGAGCTCAGTGACGGGTATCTCAGCGTAAAGGTCTCCAAGAGCAACGGCGGCTTCCTTGTGGACACCGTCGAAGGCGACAAGCTTAACAAATCCGATAACAACAAGTATCTGTTGTATCCCGATGAAAATTATGACACCTCCTTCACCTCCTTCAGGGTGAAGAGAGGTGCCACCACCGCCGAGTACGTGTTCGGCAGAGACTACAGTCATAAGGGTATAGAAACAAGTGCGGTCACCGTTACCAAGGTTGATGACACCACTATTTCCGCAGTATGGACTGTAGACGGCATCAAATTCACCCAGCAGGTAGCACTTCTTGCGGTTGATAATTATCAGCACGGTATGGTCTACGTTACCGTAAGCGCTGAGAATGTCAGCGGCGAGGCTATTGATGAGCTTAAGGCGCGTGTGCTTATGGATACTGCTCTCGGTCATCAGGACTACGCCGTATATATGGCAGGTCAGGCTGACGGCAGCTACACCACCATTAAGACCGAGCAGACCCTTACGGGCAGTGAGTACAGCAACTATTTCTTTGCTTACGATGACGAGATGGCTCCCTCTGTCACTGCTTATACGGTAAACGCCTCCATAGGCGGCGTTACCGTGGTACCCGAGAAGGTCACCTTCGCTCATTGGAACAGTCTTGCGTCCACCGTATACGATTATAACGTAGGTGCCGATGTTAAAAACAACCTTAACTTTACCAACCCCTATAATAAGGAATATCTTACCGCAGACAGCGCCTTTGCTATGTATTACGATATGGGCAGCGCTCCTGCCAACGCTCAGAGCACCAAGTCGGTAGCCTTCTATTACGGCGTATACTCCAACGTAAGCGCAGAGCTGGGCTCTGTAGCCGTAAACTTTATAGGCCCTGCCGCTATGGAGCTTGCAGGCGATATAGGCTATGTGGATACCAACGGTGACTCTAACGGTAATATGAGCCTCACCGTTAAGGTTCAGAACACCTCTGACGAGGTTTTGGATACTCTTGCCATAGCCTTCTATCCCGAAAGCGGTATGACGAGCTATGACACTCGTGGCAACCTCAACCTTGACGCTACCATAGCTGACCCCTATTACGAATTTCTTATCGACCTTCGCCCCGGCGAGGCTCGTGATGTAACCATTGATCTTGCGGTAGCCCCTTCTGATGTTACGGAGTACCGTAAGATAGGCGTTAAGATATTTGACGTTTCCGAAAAAATGGGCGGTCTTGGCAAGCTTCATCTGATGGATGAGGACCTTGTATTTGCCAAGGAGACCTATGTGCTTTGCCCCTCTGTGGATGGCGGCGTGCTCTCCTTCGTCAGCACTACTCCCGAGGTCGTTTACAGAAGCGGAACGAGGAGCATGTTCATAGCAGGTAAAAACTTCGGTCTGCTTCGTGACTCCAGCCAGTATAGGGTTATTCTCCGTCCTCTTGACGGCGGCAAGGATATAGTTGTTCCTTCCGAGAACTTCATATTAAACAACGAGGACAATACTGCCAACATAATAATCGAGGATACCCTCCCCGTAGGCACGTGGCAGATCATCTTCGACTGGGTGGATGCGGCTCTGTCCGATTCTACCTCCGACGCTCTGAGGTTTGTTGTGACCAACAACCCCTCCTATATCAGCGGTAACTACGGCGTTATAGGTATGAGGCGTACAGGTGACGGCAGCGAGGCTCTCCCTTGGTCCTACAAGCTTATTCTCGCCCGTGACGAGGATGAGTACAGGTCCAAGATAGCAGGCATATCCATGAAGGATATCATTTACGAGCTGAGAGGCGACTTCTCTGTTAAGGGTGAGAACGGCAAGATAGAAAAGCTTGAGGCTATCGCCCGTAAGGACGGCGACGCTATCGAAATCAGCGGCGCTATTCAGGTAACCGAGGGCAGGGTGACCGTAAGCATCGAGTACGATGATGAAGGCAACCAGACCGCCATCAACACCGATATCGACGGCAAGGTATACACCGTCGGTGCCAACACCAAGGTGTGGGAGGGCGTGTGCGCCATCACCTCTCTTGAGGAGGGCGACCTTGTTAAGCTCCCCATTTACAAGTATGACGGTACTGAGAGCAACCGTGTAGAGGATGCGGTTGCCAACACCAACTTCGTATCCCTTATGTGGCCCGGCGGCGCCAGCGATTTGCAGACCCTTGCAGGTATGCTTCTCGAGCTCCGCTACTGCCATTTCGCACTTATGGCTACCAAGCCCGGCTCCTATGACCCCGACCTTCGTGTGGTAACCTTCGGCGCCCAGCTTGACCCCAGCTTCCTTGTGCCCTCCACCTACGATTGGGGCATCATCTCTCCCTCTCCTACGGAGGAGGCAGAGGTAAACCTTGCAAATACCGACTACACCCCCGGTCAGCTCCGTGAGCTGGATGATGAGTGCGGTGATGACCGTATGAAGTGGTACGAGGCGCAGGGTGGTACCCTTGCTCTTTACATCCACAACATATTCTTCGGCGGCAAGTTCATGGGCATAAACACCTCCGTTGAGGTTGGCTTACCCTCTTATACAGACGGTATGCCCGAGATAGGCGGTACCCTTGACCTTATGATAATGAATGGGGAATGGGGCATAGGCATTGAAGGCGAGGCTGATATTGAGGTTCTCACTATGGAGGCAGAGTTCCGCCTTCGCAGCTATAACGGCATACCCGTGCCCGATAAGATAAGGTTCCACGTTGGCGGCAACCTCCCCGGCATCCCCATCGACCCCTTCGGCGTGTTCTGGATCCGTGGCATGGGCGCAGGTATAGATAAGATATACGAGACCTATTTTGTGTCCTCCACTATCCCGCCTCTTACCCTTATTTTGAGCGGTGAATTTGCACTGTTTGACCTGCTCACCGCAAGGGGCGACATCTCTATGTCGGGCAGAGGCATTGAGGCGTACCTTTCCAACATAGGCATCGGCGGCATAACCCTTATAGATAGGCTCGGCGGCTTCGTATACTGGTACCCCAGACTTAATATGAAGTTCGGTATTGATATCGATATCCTTGATATAATCTACGGCAGCGGCGCTATCGCCCTGCAGGAGATGCCCACCGGCTTTGAGGATGATACGGAGTTCTTCTGGGAGGGCTTCGTCACCGCAGGCATAAAGCTTCCCGCTCTGCTTGGCGGCTTTGAGATAGGCAGTGCCGAGCTTGGCGTAAATAACGAGATGATATGGGGTGCGATCCACATCCTTAAGCTGGATGCAGGCGTTACCTACCATTGGGGCGGCGACGTAGAGTTTGCCTTCGGTAAATACGATGCTCCCGAGGCTACTCTTGTTCCTATGGCGCTCAAGAGCGTGCCCGTGTACACCGATCCCGCTACGGGCAGGACCCTTTATGCAAAGGCACTTACCAATGCAAGACTTTTGGGTACTACACTGAGCACCCCCATTGACGAAACCGTTATAAGCTCCGGCGCAGATAAGCGCACTCACCGCTTCGTTATCGATGCAAACGATGACGAAAATGCTATCCTCGTCCTTAACATACCTGCCGAGAACGAGGCAGAGGCGGAAACGATAAAGAGCGAGTTTACCGTTACCTGCGGCGGTAAGGAGTACGAAATTGTATGGCTTGACAACGGCAAGGCTGCTGATTCACCCGAAAATGCAGGTGCCAACGCTATGATTAACTATGACGGCGAAACAGGCTATGCTACGATAACCCTTTCCTTCACCGAGGCAGACTCCTTCGGTAACGAGATAGTGGTTACCACCGCCAACGCCTCCGAACTTGCTCTCTACGGCGTTGAGAAGATGGCTTCCATCGATTCCGTAAGCCTCAGTGCTGACGGAACAACCGCAGCTGTTAGCGGTACAAGGCTTGAAAAGCTTGATAATGTTTCCATCTACGCAATAGACGATAACGGCAACGCCTTCCTTCTCGGCAAGGCAGGCGAGGGCTATGACAGCATAGCAATAAGCTATCCCTCCGAGCTTCAGAGCGGCACCTACACCCTTAAGGCAGTAGGCACTCAGCTTGACGGGAACGGCGACGGCGTAGCAAGCCCCTCCGCAGAGGACAGCTTCAGCTATGTTAACCCCAACCAGCCTGACGCTACCGCTTCTGTCAGCATTGCTCTCGGCGGCGATTACACTATCGACGCAGAGGTAGAGGCAGTAGAGGGAGCAGAAGGCTATTACGTAAGCATTTATGAGCAGGCTACAGACGGCTCCCTTTCTTCCACTCTGTTCAGCGGTATGAAGGTGGAGGGCGAGAGCTTTACAGTAGGCGGCAGATATGATTCCGTCAGCGATGACGGCGATACCGTTACCTCGGTAGGTCTTACCGCAGGCTGCAGCTACGTTGTTGCAGTAAGCGCATTCCGCACCGCAGAGGACGGCGGTATTATCCTTTCCGAGGAGACCCTTTCCGATGCCATCGTTATGGCAGAGCCCGTAAAGAGCGAGGCAATACTCAGCCTTAAGGATGGCGTAAGCCTTTCTGCAGGCTATGGCGGCGTTGATGTTGATGCCACAGGCTCCGACTCCCCCGTTATCACTGTAAGCGGTGTGGACGGCGGCAAGGGCTCCTACAGCATCAACGGCGGCGAGGCAGCGGAATGGAACGGCGGCGATATCAGCATCCGTGGTCTCGAGGACGGTATCTACACCATAAGCCTTAAGGGCGAAAACGCTACCAAGGACAGCTTTGGTACCGTATACCAGTTCATAGTAGATACTAAGGCACCCACCCTTAGGATACCCTCTCCCATAAACGGCAGCTTCTTTGACAGCGAGCTTGTTGAGGTCAAGGGCACATCCGAGGCAGGCGCTACCGTAAGCGTTACCGTAGGTGAAGTGGAAACCACCGCTGTGGCAGGTGAGGACGGTTCATTTAGCGTAGCAGTGGAGCTTGATACCGCCACCGCATATCAGAAGCTTACGGTCAAGGCTACCGACGCCCTCGGCAACGAGAGCGACGAGTATGCTCTTACCCTTACAAATAAGCTCATAGGCAGTGAAGATGCCAAGGCTGTTATAGTAAGCGACGGCGCAGTTATCACCAAGCTTGGCGCAGCTCAGAACAAAAAGCTGTCTCTTGCGCTTAAGGTAGGCGATAAGCTTGTTAAGCTTCACGGCGGCGCAATGGGCAGTATGGTAGAGTACCGTGTAGACGTTAAGAAGGGCTCTGCAAGCGTTGACGAAAACGGCGTTATCAACGTTGCAGAGGGCACTGTAGGTATAGTGGTAGCAAGCCTCGATACCTATCAGGCGGCAGCCGTATTCGTAAGCAACGATCTGGCAGACGCTACGGTTACCCTTGACATCCCCGAGGAAGGCTTCGTCTATGACGAGACCAAAAAGACTCCCGCAGTGCTTTCCGTAGTGTTGGGCAACGATCAGGTTCCTGCCACTGCCTATGACGTATCCTACAGCGCAAACATTGCCGCAGGTATGGCAATAGCCACCGTTACCGCAAAGGACGGCAGCGGCTACAGCGGAAAGATAGAGATACCCTTCCACATCGCTCCCGTAGCTGTGGGCACACTGGATATTGACGTAGCTACTCCCGTAAGGGGTGAGACCGCACAGACCTCTGTTACGGCTCCTGCAGGCTGCGCAGCGGCTGAGATAAGCTGGACTGTAAACGGCGAGCCCTTCGAGGGTGAGTTTGCAGCCGATACCACTTATGTGGCAACCGTTACATTGGCTCCCATGGCAAACCATACCTTCGACGCCGATACGGGCAGTGAGGGTTGGACTGCTATCCTTAACGATGACGGCACGCTTACCCTTACCCGTGAGTTCTACATTCCTCTTGTTACCTACACCGTTACCTTTATGGCATACGGTGAGGTAGTTGCAGAAAGAACTGTAAACGAGGGAGACGCCCTTACAGATATCCCCGCTAT
>JAFQHL010000012.1 GCA_017397955.1 Clostridia bacterium | reverse complement strand
AGTCGTTGACAACAGATTTACAGTCTGCCCCCTTTGGCCACTCGGGAACACTCCCCCATTATGGAGCTGGTGAAGGGAGTCGAACCCCCAACCTGCTGATTACAAATCAGCTGCTCTGCCATTGAGCTACACCAGCATTTTGGTTTGTAACAGCAACCGCAACCGCGGCCAGCAAGGGAGATTATAGCACAGCAAGCTCCCTTTGTCAAGATGTTTTTTAAACTTTTAATAAAAATTTTTTGGCTTTATGCCGCCCTTTGTAAAATACTTGCTTTAACTACGGTTTTTTGCCTTGTTCAAGGCGTTTGTTACGGCTTTTGACAGGGGCAGAGCCAAAAGGCAAAGCACCGTGTCTTTAAGAATATACAAAGCACCGACCGCAAAAAACGACGCGCCGAAGCTCACGCCTGTAACAAAGGCATATTGTGTTACCCCTGCGGCATAACAAACAGCCAACCCCAAAAGAACAAACAGCACGCTTTTTGCTCTGTTTTTGCCCTTTGCCGCGCCGCAACACAGTGCCAGCAAAACAAAACCCCATATAAACCCGCCTGTAGGGCCAAAGAGCACCTGCGCGCCGCCCTGCACTCCTGCAAATACGGGCAAACCCACGGCGCCTGTGGCAATATATACCGCCACCGCCGCCACTGCGGTTTTTGCGCCGAACACCAATGCACCCAGCGCAACCGCAAAGCATTGCAGGCTAAGGGGCATAAAAGGGAAGGGGATAGTGATAAACGCCGCAACGCCAAACAAAGCGGCAAGTACTCCTACCGCCACGGCGGTATTGGTTCTGTTCATACAGGCACCTCTTCGGGTCGCACACGCACTTCCCCTGAGTTAAGGAGCTTTTTTTCGCCCTTTTGGTCCTCCACCAACAAAGAATAATCCTCTGCCACATCAAGCACCCTTACGGGCTGTTCCTCGTTGCCCCGTACGGCAGTCACCTGCTGTCCTATCAAAAAACAGCGGCGTTTATAGCCGTCAAGCGCTTCATCCGGTTTTTGATATAAGCTGTCAAAACGGCATAGCACTTCTGCGGCGAGCCTGTTTATAAGTCCGGCTTTTGTATCGCCGTGGGGGTACAACGCTCCTGCTATATCGCGAATCTCTTGGGGAAACCCGTCCTTGGGACTGTATACGTTAAGGCCAATACCCAAAACTGCATAGCTAAGCAGTCCTCCCTCCAAGGATACCGCCGCGTCTGTAAGTATTCCGCAAACCTTTTTGCCACCGCAAAAAATATCGTTTACCCATTTTATGTAAGCCCTTTTGCCCGTCACAGCTTCAATCGCTTCAGCAACGGCAACGGCTGCTACACCCGTGATATCGCCGCCGCGCTCTGCAGTGGTTTGGGGGCGCAACAGCAGACTAAGGTAAAGCCCGCCCGCCTCGGAAAAAAAGCTTCTGCCCATTCTGCCTCTGCCGCCGTTTTGACGGCAAGCAATCAATGTAGTGCCGTGGGGCGCACCCTCCTCTGCAAGACGGCGAAGGTCTGTGTTGGTGGATGCGGTCTGCCACACTACGGCGGGGCTGAACTTTCCGTTAGTAAGCTTTTCTATATCTTCGGCTAGCGGAAAATCCACTGCGCCTCCAAAGGTATATCCCTTGCCTGCTATATTCAGTATGGGATAGCCCTTCTCCTGTAAGGCGCGCACAGCCTTCCACACCGCATTGCGGCTTACGGTGTTTTCCGAAAGCTCTGTAGCGGAGAATATGTGTGTTGCATCCGTAAGAAGCTTTTGCAGAATTTTGCTTTTTAAGCTCATAGTTTTTCCCCTCAGGCTGTTGACATATAAGTCACATGAAAGTATAATAATATACGGTAAAAGTACCGCTTTGTATAATCATAGCATATACACAACAAGGTGTCAACCTGTATTCTAAAACAGGGTGACGAAAGAAAGAGGATATTATGGCAAAAACCGCAAAAAACACCGCGACCGTGGGAAGAGACGAGGCAAAAAAGAGATACCGTGCATATAAAGAGCTTAGGATATGGTTTGCCTGTGCTTTGGTCATTTGCATAGGACTTAGCGTTTATGCAGGCATAAAGCACGCAGAGACAAACAAGGGCTTGGTTTATTCTTCTGCTGACGAAGCGCAAAGTCTTGTTTACGGCTTGTACGACGGGGATGCCAAAAAAGGCAGCATTAACGACGATGAGCGTTTTAGTATGGCAAAATCCGGTGTAAGCCGTGACCTTGTTGCGCTGTACGGTGAAAAGTACAACATAAGCGCAATGGATCTTTCCTATCTGTTCTATAGTGAGTTCTATACCATGGTAGCAGATAAAAACTTTCGTATAGACGGTTACGGCACCTATGGTCTTAACCCCAAGGAACCCCTTAAAGGACAGATGTATACAGAGCTTAGAAGCTTTTTTGATGAGCTTATGAACACCGCCTCCGCAGGTGCGCTTACTACTTTGCAGTATTATGAGCTGGCGAAGAAAAACGGGCTTGCGCTTGAGGATGAAGACAACAAAAAGGTAAACGAAGAGCTTGAAATGCTTAAGGCTGAGGCAAAAAATGAGGGTATGGAGCTTAACGATTATCTGGACTACCGCTATTGCCCCGGTATGACAGAAGCCGATGCCTTGCACATATTAGAGTTATATCAACTGGCAATGAAGCAATACGATAAGGGTATAGATGAGGCGTTCAATTGCACCGACGATGAAATTGCCGCTTATTATACCGAGCATAAGGACGATATGACCACTGCAAACATCGTCAGATATGAATTTGAGGTGGAAACGGATGAGGAAGGCGAGCTTACGGGCAAAGATAAGGAGCTGGCGGAAAAGCTTGCCGCTGCCGAGAACGAGGATGAGTTTATGGCTATTTCAAGGGAGCACCTTGAAAGTCTGGGCGGTAGTGAAAAGCAGATAAACGAGGCATTAAACAGCTTTATCGGCACCGCTAAGGTTGGTGATTTTTCCAAGGGATACGTTGATGATTGGCTGTTCCATTATGACAGAGAGCGCGGCGACAGCTATATTTACACCGACGGCAACTTTTGTTGTGTGTTTTGGATAATGCGGCCCTCCGGCAAGTATATGTTCCCCTCCGTTAACCTCAAGGTTGTTTATATGCCCAAGGACGAGTACAAGGACGAGGCCGCTTTGAAGGAAGCGGTTGACAAGGTGTATCAGCTTGCACTGAAGGACCCCACTACCGAAAATTTTGAGAAGCTTGTAAAGGAATACAGCCGTGATTCCTCCGCGACTTACGGCGGCGACTATGAAGGCGTTGTACCTGCCGACCTTAACTATAAGTGCGAGGATTGGTTGTTTGCAGATAACAGAAAAGTAGGCGATATAGGCGTTGTGGAAATGAAGGGCAATTACTATATTATGTATTGCACGGGATTTGGTGACCCTTGTTGGAAAACCTTAGCAAAACGCACGCTTATTGACGAAAAGGTTACCGCTTTGCAGGAATCTATAGATAATTTGGTAAAGGTAGAGCAGAACGCGACTGTTATAACCGAAATGATTTTTGATGATCTTGCCACTGACCGAGACAGAGGCTATTCCGTAGACCTTAACTCTGACGGCAGCGTGAACTTCGTAAAGAATTTCAGCCTGTTCTCTTGGTTTAACCTGGCGGTGCTTGGTGCAGTTTTATTTGCACTTGGGACTGTGTGGTTCTTTATCGCCACCGCAAAGCTTAAAAAGGAATACGGCTTTAATTTCTAATCGAAAGGAATAATTTTATGAGACTGTTTAAAATAAGTGCCTTGCTGTTTGCTGTTTTGCTTGTTTTTGCTTCATGCGGTGACGACTCTTCGCTTAAGCTTTCGTATCAATCAAGTCCCAAAGAGGCTTTTGAGGATGAGGTGGTGCAAGAGGCGGTAACGGGTGGAATGTCGTCAATTGTGCAGGAGATAGGAACTTATGCTCTTAATGATGAATACTCGGTTTATTTTGTAGTTATGGAATACAATCGCAACAGCGGTGTCAGGGGCAGTGCACCTACCGTGTTGCTTATGAAGACGAAGGACGGTAAATATCAATATACCGGTATTTCAGAAAGCTTTTTCACCGAGGTGTTAAGCCCCGATAAGGACGAAGAATATTCCGTGGCAAGTACAAAACTCAAGGCGGGAAGTAAAACCTATAGCTTTTCTTTTATGAGAACTGAAGCTTATGAAAAAGAGGCTTTTACGGATTGCAATATCTACGAGGAAAGCATGGAGCTTGATGGCGAGGAAATTTCCGTTACTGTTGCAATTTCAAAATAGATGCTTTTAAAAACAGAAGGCTGTAGCAAATCGCTACAGCCTTAGTTTTTTCCGGTGCCACAAAGTGGCGCGTAGGCGCAAGTGAACGGAAAGGGCACTTATATTTTCTAGGTGTCCCCGTTACGAACACATTAAGTGATGGGGGTTATTGTTCCAGCTTTGCCTTTGCTTCTGCCTGAAGTTCAGGGTCGTAAGAAAGCATAGGTTCTTCTGCTTTACCTTTGATTTTGCGATTTGCATAATTCTTAGTGATTTTCATTACCAACGGGAACAGCGCTACTACGCCTATAAGGTTAGGTATCATCATAAGCCCGTTAAAGGTATCGGAGATATCCCAAGCCAAAGAAGATGTCATTATTGCACCGGAGACTATCATAAGCACAAATATTACCTTGTAAACCTTTACCGCTTTTTCACCGAAAAGGTATTCCACAGCCTTTGAGCCGTACTGGGACCAGCCGAGAACGGTGGTGAAGGCGAACAAAAGCATTGCTATGGCAACAAACCATTCGCCGCCGATGCCGAATGTGTCACCAAACACCTTGGAAACAAGGGTAGAGTCGTCAAGTTTGGCATCAAATGGAACGCCGGTTTCAAGGTTGATAAAGCCGGAGGAAAGCACAACAATAGCGGTCATGGTACAAACTATCATAGTGTCAAAGAACACCTCGAATATACCCCACATGCCCTGACGTACGGGCTCTTTAACATTGGAGGAGCTGTGTACCATAACAGAAGAACCAAGGCCTGCCTCATTGGAGAACACGCCGCGCTTGAAGCCCTGTGTCATGGCAAGAATGACGGTACCAACAATACCGCCGCCTACCGCGCGGGTGGTAAACGCAAACTTAAATATGGAAGAAAACATCGCGCCTACATTTTCGATATTGATAAACATAACCGTAAGTGCACCTATTATGTAGGCAATTGCCATAAAGGGAACTACGCGCTCTGCAAAGGAAGCAATTCTTTGCAAACCGCCGATTATTATAAGACCGCCGAGGAAAACCAAAGCCAGACCGATAATCAGCCCTAAAACAGAAATGCCGCCAACAGTGCCGAGGTCGGTGTTAGCAAAAAATGCAGATTTAATGTTAAGGGTTATCTTGTTAACCTGCCCCATATTGCCTATACCGAAAGAGGCTAGGATGGCAAAGCAGGCAAACAGAATAGCCAACACGGAGGCTATACCCTTAAATCCCTTCTTTTTGCCGAGACCGTCTTTAAGATAGTACATTGCACCGCCGGACCATTCGCCGTCCTTGTTGCGACGACGGAAGTATATGCCCAAAACGTTTTCGGAAAAGTTTGTCATCATTCCGAAGAATGCAGCAACCCACATCCAGAACACAGCACCGGGACCGCCTACAATTATAGCCTCGGCAACGCCTGCGATATTACCTGTGCCTACGGTTGCCGCCAGCGCGGTACAAAGTGCCTGGAACTGAGATATAGACTGCTTGTCCGTCTTTTTTGTGGATTTGCTGTCCTTTTTAAACAGCGTTCCTACGGTTTCCTTAAACCAATGTCCGATGTGTGAAACTTGAAAAACCTTGGTCACGATTGTGAGCAAGATACCCGTACCTATGAGCAAAACAAGCCCGGGTACACCCCATACAGCACTGTTGACCTTGCCGTTGACTTCCGCCAACTTTTCAAAAAAACCGTTCATAATACCCTCCTTAGTAATATAAAAAAATAACGGTTTACGCAAAGCGCAAACTGTCAGAAAACAACAAAGGGTAAAAACAGACAGTGTCTGTTAAAAAAACTTGACTTTGTCCTTTTGCCTGAGAGATTAGCGCTGTGCGCTTTGCACCTTCGGCACTCAATTAAATGAGCTTCTCCAAAGTTATGTCAGCTTACAGTCCTCATCCGTAAAACGGAAACCTGAGAGTTTTGCTCCTTCGGCGGCAGATACCTGCGCTTTCCTGCAAGCGTCATACATAGTATTCAATTGTGGTACATTATAGCACGGATTATTTTGTTTTGCAACAGTTTTTTGCTTTAGTTTAAAAAATGTCGGGCGACCTACTTCGACATCCTTTGCACCTTCACGGGGTTATAATAGGGCTTAAACAGTAAAAAGGGTGTTTTGTATGACGAACAAGGTTGTTATTTATAGACTGTTGCTAAGATTCGGTGAGTATATAAAAGCCCGCGCCGACAGCCTGACGGCGTTTTTGTGGGTGCTTATATTCAGCACCGTTTCCATAGGCGGCGGTTATCCCTTTGGTTTTGCTCTTTATATAGCTATGGACAAGCACCGCGGTGCGGGTCTTGCTGCCCTTTGCATAGGCGCCGTTATGGGCAACGCTCCGCTTATTTGTATTCCTGTCGCCATAGGGATTTACACCTTTAAGGTGCTTACGGCAGAGAAAAGTGCGGGTGCTACCGTACGTGCTCTTGCCTCGGTTACAGCCATAGGCATTGTATGGGCGGCAGGCATAAGCGATGGAATATATACGCTTGCTCAATCTACACCGTGGCTTGTTATGTCGCCTATGTTTACATTGCTTTACGGCTTTGCATTAGATCAGGGTGCAAAGCCGGCAATGCGCCACGGCGGTTTTTTGGCAGTGCTTTTTACTTTTATGCTGGCTTTGAATTTGCTTTTACATTGGGATGCTTTGGCGCAGGCACTTGCTTTGACCATAACTTTTATTGCCGCTGACAGAGGTGGGATGCTGTACGGAGGATTGTACGGTTTTGCCGTAGGATTGGGCTGCGGTACGGGCTGTGCCGCTGTTTGCTGCGTAACAGGACTTTGCGGCGGTTTGTTTTCCGTAAGCGGAAGACTTGGCACCCTGCTTTGCGGTGCTGTGGCGGGGGTATGTGTGGGCTTTTACTTTTTCGGTCCCCAAAACTGTGCTACTTTGTTTTGGGCGTACGTATTGTCAAGTTTTATCTTTTATTTTGTAAAGGACAAGCTGAATTTTAAGGGTTTGGGATCGATTTCCGTGGCGGAGCAATTACCCAAAAACGGCAGCTACGGATTTGCAGAGGCGTTTTTTGCCATATCACAAACAGCCCGTAAGCTTGCTCCTGCCGAAAGTGAAACAGTACGTACAGCCGATCAATATGCAGGCATCTCCACCCTTCTTGCTACTGCAGAAGAAAGGCGAGAGGCGGCAGAGCATACCGACAACGCGCTTTCCGGCAGTGCGGCAGCCCTGCTTTACGGGGCGGGGCTTAGGGCGGAAAGCGTTAAGGTTACAGGCGGAAGAAAAAAACTGCTTACTGCCACAGGGGTAGAGCTGGACAGACTTGCCTTAAGCTCTACTCAGCTTAAACAGCTTGTTTCCACGGCTTTGGGCTGTAAAATGAGAGAGCCGCAGTTTTACCCCGTGGGCGGTGTGGCGCAAATGGTTATGGAAAGTGCGCCACGGTTTAGAATAGAATGTTCCCGCAACGGATGCCCCAAAAAGGGGGAGGAAATAAGCGGCGACACCGTAAGCTTTTTTAGCGGCACGGACGGTTATTTCTACGCCCTTATCAGTGACGGAATGGGTAGCGGCAGGGCGGCGGCAGAAAGCTCTCGTCTTGCAGGTATGTTTTTGGAAAAATTGCTTTCTGCAGGGGCAGACAGGCGCACCGCGCTATCCCTGCTTAACGGCTTTTTGGCATCTCGCAAGGAGGAGGTTTTTGCCACGGTAGATCTGTTTGAGGCGGATTTGTACACAGGCAAAGGAGTTTTGATAAAAGCGGGGGCGGCACCCTCGTTTATAATCCGCGGAGGAAAATGCCGCAAGCTGCAAAGCGCAACCGCCCCGGCCGGTATTATTAGGGACATTAAGGCAGAGCAGCTAAGCTTTGACTTGAAGGATGGCGATACGCTTGTGATGCTTTCCGACGGCATATCCGGTGAGGGAGAGGGTGAGGAAACCGAAGAACTGCTTTCCGCCATTAAAGGAGAGCCGCATACCGCTGCCATAGCAGATTTGTTGCTTAGTGACAGTGCGCGCCGTACCGGAAACAGCGATGATATGAGTGTTTGCGTTATAAAGATTATATCCGCCGACAAAAATGCAGCATAGAGAATATAGGGGCTTTTGTACTTTTTGTTTTTTGCAGTAGGTATAAAAGCCTTGATTTTTTGGGCATAATAACAAAATTGAAATTTTTTGTTAGTAAGTGTTGACAAACAGAGGGCGGGAGAGTATTATATAGTTAGCAGTAGCTAACCGAACTTTTAAGGAGATTATTATGAATTTGCGTGCCGCTAAGGAAGGCGTAGAATATATAATACAGCGCATAGAAACGGACGACGAGGAGCTTAACGACTTTTTGTTTTCTCTTGGTTGTTACAGCGGCGAGCCTATTACCGTAATCTCCCACAAAAAGGGCGGTTGTGTGGTTTCTATAAAGGACGGTCGCTACAGCATAGACAACCAGCTGGCGGAGGCTATTATTATCAACGGCTGATAAAAAATAATCTGCGGGTTATTTTTTTACGGCACGGTTAGCATACGCTAACTGCGAGGAGTATATAATTGTTGTGAGGGGGAAGTTTATTATGAGAATTGCGTTGACGGGTAATCCCAACAGCGGCAAGACGACAATGTACAACGCCTTAACGGGAAGAAACGAAAAGGTTGGCAACTGGGCAGGTGTTACGGTTGACAAAAAAGAAGCTCTAATTAAAAAAAGCTTTTACAGCGGCGGCGAGCTTATAGCAGTGGATCTTCCGGGCGCTTACTCTATGTCACCTTTCACCTCCGAGGAAAGCATCACCAGCACTTATATAAAAAGCGCGGCTCCCGATGCAATAATCAATATAGTGGATGCTACCAATTTAAGTCGTAGTCTGTTTTTTACTACTCAGCTTTTAGAGTTGGGCATTCCCGTGGTTGTAGCTCTTAATAAGGCGGATATAAACAAGAAAAAAGAAACAAAAATAAACTCCGCTTTGCTTTCCGAAAAGCTTGGTTGTCCTGTTGTGGATACTGTTTCAATAGACGCAAAGGGTATGGATAAGGTTGTTGCCGCGGCTGTTGAAAGAATAGGAAGCGCACAGACAGCACCTTATAATCAGGGCGACGTTGACCTTGGCGATAAGGCGGCGGTTGTTGCGGCAGACAGAAAACGCTTTGAGTTTGTTAACAAGATAGTTGCAGAGGTTGAAACCCGTAAGGTTAAGACCAACCAAAGAAATACGCAGGACAAAATTGACGCTATACTTACCAATAAATGGTTGGGGATACCCGTTTTTGCTGTTGTTATGTGGGCGGTATTTTGGATATCACAGGTTGGGCTTGGTCCTTTGATAGCAGAAGGCTATGAGGGAGAGTCTGTTTCTGTTCCGGGTCTTGTAACTTTAATTGAAATGTTTGGTGAATGGGTAAGCGGTCTTATGGAAAACGCAAACCCCTTCCTGCAGACCATAGTTATAGACGGTATTATCGGCGGCGTAGGTGCGGTTATCGGCTTTTTGCCCTTGGTAATGGTAATGTATTTTCTGTTGGCACTGCTTGAAGATTGCGGCTATATGGCGCGTGTTTCCGTTGTGCTTGACCCTATTTTTAAAAGAGTAGGTCTTTCGGGTAAATCCGTTATTCCTCTTGTTGTAGGTACAGGCTGTGCTATCCCCGGTATTATGGCGTGCCGAACTATCCGTGACGAAAGAGAACGCAGGGCAACAGCTATGCTTACTCCCTTTATTCCCTGCGGCGCAAAAATACCTGTTATAGCCTTGCTTGCAGGCTTGTTCTTCCCCGAATCTGCGTGGGTTTCTCCCTTGATGTATTTCTTTGGCTTAGTGCTTGTTTTCCTTGGCGCTTTGCTTATAAAGTGGATTTCGGGATATAAGTACAGAAAATCCTTTTTCATTATAGAACTTCCCGAATATAAGGTTCCTTCCCTTTGGAACGCTTTTAAAGCTATGTGCTCCCGCGGGTGGTCATACATAGTTAAGGCAGGCACAATTATACTTGTATGTAACGCCCTTGTTACAATAATGCTTAACTATTCCTGGTCTCTTAGTCAGGTTGATGCAACTGAATCTATTCTGCACGATATAGCAAACCCCATTGCCTTTATTCTTATCCCTCTCGGATTTGGCACATGGCAGTTAGCAGCCGCGGCTGTTACGGGCTTTATAGCTAAAGAAGAGGTCGTTGGTACCTTGGGTGCTGTTTTCACCGCTTTGGCAGTTAACGAAGACTTCGAGCTTCTTCAGACGGGCAACGGCGAAGCAGTGCTGGGTATTACTGCTGCGGCAGGTCTTGCGTATCTTATGTTCAACCTCTTCACACCTCCTTGTTTTGCAGCTATCGGTGCTATGAATTCCGAAATCAAGAGCAAAAAATGGCTTTTTGCAGGTATAGGGCTTCAGTTTTCCATTGCCTATGTACTTTCTTTCTTAGTGTATCAGGTGGGTACCGTAATTACCACCTCCAAGGTTGGCGATAGCTTTGTGGCAGGTCTTGCGGCTGTGCTTTGTATTATTATAGTGGTAACATTCTTGGCAATCCGTTCCAATGCGAAAGCAAAACAGCAATATGTGGCAAGGGCTAAAAAGCCAACTGCCGCAGTAAAATAATTTAAAGTAAGGAGTTTTGTTATGGTTGATATTATAGCTTCGGTTATTGTTATTGCAATAATAGGCGGTGCTGTGGCGTATATTATTAAGTCGAAAAAAAGCGGACAAAAATGTATAGGCTGTCCCCACAGCAAAACTTGCGGCTCAAAATCCTGTGGTTGCAATAAATGATGTTAAGCGCCCTGCAAAAATGCTGGGCGCTTCTTTACAAATAGAATATTTTGTGTTATTCTGTACCGGGAAGAGGGGGCGTGGATTTTGAAGATATTGTTTTTAGGCACAGGCGCGGCAGATTGGCCAAGCGTAAAAAAACAGGGCGCAGAACATCGCAGATTCTCTGCGGCGCTTATTAACGGCGAACTGCTGATAGATTTCAGCGCTCAGCTGAAGGATTCCCTTGATGAATACAATATCCCCATGGAACAGATAAAATACGCACTTAACACTCACAAGCACCGCGACCATTACAGCGAGAAAACTCTTGCGGAGCTGAACGCCGCGGGCGCACAGTACCTGCAGTTTGCGGCAGGTGATGAAAAACAGGTGGGCGGCTACAGGATTTACGCCTATGCAGGCAACCACGGCACTTGCAAGGATACCTTGCATTACATTATAAGCGACGGTAAAAAATCTCTGTTTTACGGGCTGGACGGCGCGTGGTTGATGTACGAGGAGGTAGAGGGCATAAAGACGCACAAACCCGATTTTGCGGTGCTTGATGCAA
Organism: Clostridia bacterium; assembly: GCA_017397955.1. GTDB lineage: Bacteria > Bacillota > Clostridia > Oscillospirales > CAG-382 > SIG636. The sequence continues at coordinate 1,996 of JAFQHL010000012.1, read as the reverse complement.
CCGTTGGCTTTGTGGATGGCGACTACCGAATATTTGAGCATAATAATCTCAATATGATACTTGAGATAAAAAAGAGCCTTGCTCCCTATGTAGGACGCTTTTGCATAAGCCACATGGCGCGCACTCTCCACAGCGACCACAAAGAGCTGTCAAAGCAGATGGAAGCCCATGATATAACTGTTGCATACGATGGGCTGGAAATAGTGATATGAAAAACGCCCCGAAAAACGGGGCGTTTTATTTGCGGAATTTTTATGACGGATTAACATCCTGTTTTCTTGCGCTGGTCTTGCCCTCGGGCTTGATGTCACCTGCACGCATAAGGGCGTTTTTGGTCATTGCAGGACCCACAAGCTCGTATATGAGCACTGCGAACAGTGTTATGTTTGCTATTATCTCGCCGTCTGTACCCAGTGCGCTTGCCTTCATTGCCATACCCAGCGCTACACCCGCCTGAGGCAGGAGTGTTATACCTAAATTTTTAACAATGCTTTCGTCACATTTTACGGATTTTGCGCTGAAGAACGCACCTAAGTATTTACCAACGGAGCGGCTGAGGATGAATATTGCACCGACGGCAATAATTGCCATATCGGAAAATACGGAAAGCTCCAGCTCTGCACCGCTAAGTACAAAGAACAGCACATAAAGGGGCGCGGTCCAACGCTCTACACGGTCCATAAGTTCCTCGGAAAAATCGCAGAGGTTGCAGAACATTGTGCCCAGCATCATACATACAAGAAGGGAAGAGAAGGCTATATGTATGCCGCCTACCTCAAACTTCATCATAGAAAGCCCTACGGTAAGCAGTACGAATGTTACGGAAACGGAAAGACGCTTTGAACGGGAATGGAAGAAACGCTCGATAAAGGTGAAGAAGCACCCCATAACAAGCCCCAGAAGCAGGGAGAGCACAACCTCAAGCAGTGGCTCCACCAACAGGGAGGCAACATCTACCTTGCCGCTCATGGAAGCTTTTGCTATGCCGAAGGATATGGCAAAGAGCATAAGACCTACGGCGTCGTCAAGGGCAACAACAGGCAAAAGGATGTCCGTGAGCTTGCCCTTGGCTTTGTACTGCCTTACAACCATCAGGGTTGCCGCAGGTGCGGTAGCGGAAGCAATAGCACCCAGAACAATGGCGGCAGAAAGGGGCAGTTTGTCGGGAATTGCGAAGTGGAGACCGATCAGCACCGCATCCACCAAAAGGGTGGTGAACACTGCCTGCACAATACCGATAACGGTTGCCTGCTTGCCCGTGGATTTAAGCTGAGAAAGCCTGAACTCGTTACCAATGGAAAAGGCTATAAAGCCCAAAGCGATGTCGCAAAGCAGGGAATAAGATTTAACATCTGCCATGCTTACAAAGCCCATACCGGGGACGCCAAATGCGCCGAGCGCATAAGGACCAACCAGAATGCCGGCCACCAGATAAGCGGTAACAGCGGGCAGTTTAAAGAGCTTTGCCACGCGGGACAGCATAAGCCCTGCAAAAAGTGCAATAGAAAGGCTAAGCAATGTTTGCATATATATCAACTCCTCAAATTTTGTGTAAACCTAACAAAGGTCACAAGGTGTAATTTAGCACTTTGCACATAAAAAGTCAATGGATAAAAGTAACAATAATTGAAAAAATAATGGTAATAAAAAATCAAAACTTAATAAAAACATCTTGACAATTGTCCAAAGCTGTGGTATTATAATCCTTGCAGTTCACGGAGAGATGTCCGAGCGGTTTAAGGAGCCGGTCTTGAAAACCGGTGACTCGTTTTGCGAGCCGTGGGTTCGAATCCCACTCTCTCCGCCACCCTTTTTAAAACCGTGAGCCGCAAAAAGAATATTCAAGTATTTACTTGACCATGGAGAAGTACTCAAGTGGTGAAGAGGCGCCCCTGCTAAGGGTGTAGGTCGTTCACGCGGCGCGAGGGTTCAAATCCCTCCTTCTCCGCCATCGATGGGCAATGAAAAAGATATTGCCCAAGAAACCCCCGATTTT
>JAFQHL010000040.1 GCA_017397955.1 Clostridia bacterium | reverse complement strand
GTCTCTTTGTTGTTCAATTTTCAATGTCCGCTCCGCTATCGGCCTCGCCTTTCGTTTCGGGCGTTCCCTCAAGCGGCTCAGTTAGTATAACACCCTTTTTCCCTTTTGTCAATACCTTTTTTCAATTTTTTTGTCATTATTTTGTTTTTGTGCAACTCTTCTCTTACTGTGCTTTTTGATACACCATACGGTAGTGATATTGCACAATAAACCATTGTAAAATTCATAGCTAATGCTAAGGCTTGCATGCTTCAGCATAAAATTATTCCTTATATTCCCAAACATATATTTAATCAGTGTGAGCACAATACTGTTGAGGCAAAAAGCCTTATTAAATTGATTCAACAGATATTAAGGAGAATAACAAATGAAGAAGACATTAGTTCCTTCTGCAAGAGAAGCTATGAACAAGTTCAAGATGGAAGCTGCAAGCGAAGTAGGTGTTAATCTTAAGCAGGGCTACAACGGCGACCTTACCGCAAAGCAGGCAGGCAGTGTAGGCGGTCAGATGGTTAAGAAGATGATCGAAAACGCTGAAAACTCCATGAAATAACTTTATAATTATCAATAATCATAGTTATAATATTATTACACGCAAAACAGGGAGTATACCTCCCTGTTTTTACTTTTTTAATTCAAATACATATTTTTCACCGTCAACCGTACTTAGCGTTACTGTTCCGTTTTCATATATCATTGTTCCCTTTAAGAGCAAAGTTCCATCGGAATAATGCGTTATTTTAACAAAACTATCGTTTTCAATATCAAATTTCAGCAAATAATCTACTCCATCTGCCGTGTAGAAACCTTCAGAGGTTTCAAAATCCAAAGTTAAGTCCAAGACTTCACAAAAGAAAACTCCACTTTCAGGCAATTCAATGGGAGCCTTGCACGAAACAAATAAGCACAACAAAAGAGTAAGGAACAAACAAAGCCTTTTAAACACAACCTCACCTATCATAACCATTTCTTATAAAAAGCAAATGCTGTAGCTAACACTGTTATAAGCATAGCCACACCGACAACCACCCAAAAACCAAATGCATCATGATCAAACGGAACCGGTGTGTTTACACCCCACAAAGCAAAAATTATTTGCGGAACGGTTAAAATGATGGTTATTGCTGCCAAGAGCTTCATTACAGAATTCACATTATTGGATATAACACCGGAGTAGGCATCCATTGTGCGAGTTAAAATATCGCGATAAATCGCACACATTTCTATAGCCTGCCTGTTCTCTACAATGACATCTTCAAGGAGTTCCGCATCTTCGGGATAATCACTTATAAATTTCATTCTCAAGAGTTTCTCAAAAACAGCCTCATCACCCTTTAACCCGGTAGAAAAGTAAACCAGACCCTTTTCAATACGCAATATCCTTAACAACTCTTTGTTACCGGTATTTTTATTGAGTGCCTTTTCGGCAAAGGTGCCTTCTTTTTCTGCTTGACGTAGATATTGCAAAAACAAAGTAGCGTTTTGATAAAGAAGTTTGAGCACAAACCTGCGGTGTTTTTTAGTGCTTATATCCTTTATTGCACCTCCTGTAGCAGATTTGCACAAAGCGGTAGGCTTCAAGCAAATCGTAACAACACCTTTAGGAGTTAAAAAAATACCGAAAGGTAGAGTTGAATATTCGTTACCGTTATCGGTGGCGATACACACCGGCGTATCAACGATAATCAAAGTACAACCATCTTCTGTGTCAATACGACTTCGTTCTTCTTCGTCCAACGCCGCACGAATAAAATGTTCGGGGATAGAAAAACTTTCTCTGATAAATGCCTGCTCTTCGTCGGTTGGCGCGACGGTGTTAACCCAGCACCCATCCTCAAAACACGCTTCGTTTATCAGTCTTCCCGAAACGGATTTGTAATAACTTATCATAATAAAAACCTCCTGAGTAATTGTATTGATTACCTGCGAGGCTGACAGTTACAGAGTTTGTGCAGGTAATACAGATATTTTCGAACGATATAATCGAGGACTACTATCCAATCGCCCACACCTCCAACAACATTTATTATTAAGTATTATACACCAAAAATCCACGACTGTCAACAAGCACAAAGAGCGCCCGTATAAAGGCGCTCTTTTCGTTAAATCTATGGTTTAATACATACCGCCCATACCGCCACCAGCCGCCATTGCAGCGTTAGCAGCAGCTGCATCTTCTTTCTTGTCTGCCACCAAGGTTTCAGTAGTAAGAATCATAGATGCAACGGAAGCCGCATTTTGCAAAGCGGAACGTGTAACTTTTGTAGGGTCAACTATACCGCTTTCTATCATATCAACATAAGTTTCGTTATAAGCGTCAAAGCCATAACCGATCTTGCCGCTCGTCTTTATCTTTTCTATAACAACAGAGCCTTCAAAACCTGCGTTCTCTGCGATCTGTCTTACGGGTTCTTCAAGTGCACGAATAACAATCTTAACACCTGTAAGCGTGTCACCTTCAACGCTGCTCAAAAGCTTTTCAACAGAAGGAATAGCGTTAACAATAGCAACGCCACCACCGGGGACAATGCCTTCTTCAACAGCTGCCTTGGTTGCGTTAAGTGCATCTTCTATACGAAGTTTCTTTTCCTTCATTTCGATTTCAGTTGCAGCGCCAACCTTTATAACAGCAACACCGCCCGCCAATTTTGCAAGGCGTTCCTGAAGCTTTTCTCTGTCAAAATCAGATGTGGTTGTTTCAATGGCTACTCTAATTTGTGCAACGCGGGCTTTAATTTCCGCAGGGTCACCTGCGCCGCCAACGATTATGGTGTTTTCTTTATTAACCTTTACCTGTCTCGCTCTGCCAAGCTGCATTATATCAGCATCCTTGAGTTCAAGACCAAGTTCGGAGGAGATAACTTCGCCTCCGGTGAGTATAGCGATATCCTTAAGCATATCCTTACGTCTGTCGCCAAAACCGGGTGCCTTTACTGCAACACAGGTGAAGGTGCCTCTAATTTTGTTAACCAAAAGGGTGGAGAGCGCTTCCGCTTCTACATCTTCTGCTATTATAAGGAGCTTGCTGCCTGCCTGAACAATTTTTTCAAGCAAAGGCAAAATTTCCTGTATATTGCTTATCTTTTTGTCGGTAATAAGAACAAGAGCGTCGTCAATAACAGCTTCCATCTTATCGGTATCCGTAACCATATAGGGAGAAATATAGCCGCGGTCGAACTGCATACCTTCAACAACTTCACAGCCTGTTTCGCTGGACTTGCTTTCTTCAACTGTAATAACACCGTCAGAGGTAACGCGTTCCATTGCATCAGCAATAAGCTTACCTATAAGCTCGTCACCTGCAGAAACGGTACCAACTCTTGCTATATCTTTGGAACCGTTAACCTTTTGTGCAGAAGCAACCAAGTATTTAACAGCTTCTTCTACCGCCATATCTATACCCTTTTTTATTATCATGGGGTTAGCGCCTGCGGCAACATTCTTCATTCCTTCACGAACAAAAGCCTGAGCAAGCAAGGTAGCGGTTGTTGTGCCGTCGCCTGCGGCATCGTTAGTCTTTGTTGCAACTTCTTTTACAAGCTGTGCACCCATATTTTCAAAGGGATCATCAAGCTCTATTTCTTTTGCGATAGTTACACCATCGTTAGTTATAAGAGGTGCGCCGTACTTTCTGTCAAGAACAACGTTTCTGCCCTTAGGTCCCATAGTAATCTTAACAGCATTAGCAAGGGTGTCAACACCTCTGACAAGCGCTTCTCTTGCCTCTATTCCGTTCTTTAACTCTTTAGCCATAATCTATTCCTCCTATTCAACAACAGCAAGAATATCAGACTGCTTAACAACCAGATACTCCTCACCGTCACACTTAACTTCGGTACCTGCATACTTGGATGTAAGCACTTTATCACCCACGTTAACGCACATAGTTACCTCTTTACCGTCAACCAAGCCGCCGGGACCAACAGCAATTACTTCTGCTATTTGGGGCTTTTCCTTAGCTGTGCCGGTAAGAATTATACCGCTTTTTGTAGTTTCTTCAGCTTCAACCATTTTTATTACAACTCGGTCTGCCAAAGGTCTCAATTTCATAATTATGTTCCTCCTTTATTTAAAAGGTATATTTTTCAAAAAGTAATTTTAGCATAATTTGCCAGAACATTCAATAGTTTTTATAAAAAACATTTTTACATAGTTTTTATATGTTCGACACTGTTAGTTCTTATTTTTAAAAAATTGATAATACGTGCAAGGAATCATCCCATTATACAATTTTCTTGCTTTGTCAGCGCGTCTGCCAAAGCAACGTTCAAACATTTCATTGCACGTAAGAACATATATCTGCCAAGACGGCACTTCTTTTGCAAAAGCCTTTCCCATATCCGCATACAACTTTTCTGCGTTCTTTCGGTCGCTCATACGTTCTCCGTAAGGCGGGTTTGTTACAATAGTGCCGCGCGCATCACTAACAGGAGATTTAAAATTCCTGACATCACCAACCCCAAAGCGAACGAGATTATCAGCATTTGCCCGCTTTGCGTTTTGAATAGATATTTCAATGCATTTAGGGTCGATATCAAAACCGTATATTCCCCCGTCCCAAGTTTTAATAACCGAGCGTGATTCCTCTCTGGCTGTATCCCACATTGTAGGATTGAGAAAAGATAAACTTTCGCCTGCAAACTTTCTGTTAATACCCGGTGCGGTGTTGGTGGCCAGCAAAGCAGCCTCTATGGCAATTGTCCCGCTACCGCACAAAGGATCGACAGTAAGTACGTTTTCGCGCGGGCGCGACAGTTTTACCAATGCCGCCGCCAATGTTTCTCTTAAAGGCGCATCGTTAGCTTCAGTACGATACCCCCTTTTGTGAAGACCGGCACCGGATGTATCAATCATTATACAAGCTTTATCTTTAAGAATGAAAAATTCCACTTGTACCCTATTGCCGGTCTCGGGAAAAACGCTTAAACTATAGCTTTTTTTTAATTTTTCTACAATTGCTTTTTTAACAATCTTCTGACAATCCGGCACGGAAAACAGCTTTGATTTTATAGAATGCCCTTTCACAGGAAAAGCCCCGTCCTTTGGGATATACTCCTGCCACGGTATGGCTTTGACACCCTCAAACAGATTGTCAAAATCGTATGCATAGAATTCGCCGACAGAAATAAAAAGCCTTTCTGCATACCTAAAGAACACATTACACCTCGCAACAGCCTCTGGCGGCGCCTCAAATACCACCCTACCGTCAATTGTTTCTATTCTTTTATAGCCTAAGGAATCAATATCGTCTGCCACAAATTTTTCCATACCAAATAGGCAACTTGCTACAAAAATCATAATAAGCTCCTTATAACGATTTTAATGTATCATATCTCTTTTATGTTAACACAAAATAAACCGTCAATGAATTTTACGCAAAAATGCCGAGCGGAACCGCTCGGCATTAAAATAACAGATCTTTAAGAATCAATCGACAGGCTCTATAACACCATAATTTTCGCCTTTGCGTTTATACACAACATTTATTGCACCGGTATCATAATTTCTGAAAATATAAAACTCATGGGACAACAAATTCATCTGCATAATTGCTTCTTCAACTGTCATAGGAGAAATTTCAAATTTCTTAACCTTAGATATCTTAAGTTCTTCCTCAACATCAGTTTCTGCAACATCAGCAAACGTATCCTTTGCAAAATGCATTTTCTTTTCAAGACGGGTACGATTCTTTCTTATTTGTCTTTCAAGAATATCTTCCACACGGTCAATTGCATTATAAACTTCTTTGTCAGTTTCCTCAGAGCGGAAGATGGCACCGTTCTGTCTTATTGTTACTTCAACACGAACCTTGTTGCCCTCTTCTTTCAAGGACACCTTTGCTTCTGTTTCCTTCGGAAAGAATTTGTCAAGCTTGTCCAACTTCCTCTGAAGTCTTTCTTTAACATCGTCCGTAAGCTCGTACTTTCTGGTAAGGACTGTCAATTTCATACCATACTTCGTGCCGCTACACAACGGAATACTGTAGCCGCACACTCCCTTCTCAAAGTATAATCAAGAGCTATTACTCCTGTGACACAATGATAGCATATTAGTACAAAAATGTCAATAGCTTTTTAAAAAAAGCTTATAAAATTGTGCATCTTTTACAAAACAATACTTGCATGACGAGTAGCGTGGCACGATATATTTACAGCAACTGGCAATCCTGCTATATGCGTGGGCGATGTTTCAACGCCAACCCAAAGGCAAGTCGTTTTACCGCCAAAGCCTTGCGGACCAATATTTAATTCGTTTATTGCTTCAAGAAGCCTTTTTTCTATATCCCCGTTTTTCTTATCGTATTTCCCTACCGTATGCGTTAAAGCTTTTTTGGCTAAAAAAGCACTATAATCAAAGCTTCCGCCTATACCTACCCCAACAATAATAGGAGGGCAAGGATTAGCATCAGCCGTTTTTACAGCATCACAAACAAAAGTGATTATATCTTCTATACTTGCGGTAGGATTAAACATTTTAAGCTTGCTCATATTTTCGCTGCCAAAACCTTTGGGCATTACGGTTATTTTTATTTTGTCACCTTTTACAAGTTTCGTATAAATTATGGCAGGTGTATTTGTTCCCGTGTTAATACGGGTCAACGGGTCAGCAACGGACAGCCTAAGCTTACCTCCCACGTATGCTTTTTTTACACCGTTATTTACAGCTCTTTCAAAACCTCCTGATATATGCACATCCTGACCGATTTCAGAAAAAACAAATGCCATACCTGTATCTTGACATATAGGTACGCCCGTTTTGGCAGCGGTTTTTGCATTAGCACAAAGATTACGCATCACATCCGCAGCCCGCTCATCGCTCTCTTCGCTAATGGCGCGCCTCATAGAATTGTAAACATCGCGGGGCAAATCAACAGCAGCGCGCTTGAACAAACCACACACAGCACTTTCTATTATTTTGGAATCTATTTCTCTAATCACACCGACTCCCCCTTATGACGACAAAAGCAGCGGTTTCTCGCCGCTTAATTCATATAAAATTATTCAGCAAAATCATTATAAAAAATGATTTCGTCTCTAAAGTGATAGTTCAACTCTCTTGCGCGACGTTCATAATAATCCGCATCTTTTTCTTGTGAAAGTATTATCTTGTACTCAGCAATATCGTCTTCCAAAGCGATTATTTGTTCATCTTGTTTTTCCAAAGTTTCTTTAAGCGTGTTCATATTGATTTGCAAATTGATTATTGCTATCAAAAAAACTATTATCAAGCAATAAACAGTTACACGCACTATAGAATTTCTTTTTTTAACCATAATACTTTACCACTTATACAACGACTTATTTAAAAGCGTTACATACTCCATAAATTCTTGCACGGGTATAACACAATGAATATAACCGCAATTTTGTTTTACTAATAAACCGTTTAACCGCAAAAACATAGGGCATCAGAAAAGCCTTTATCGCAGCAGCAACACGCACGGTCAACAGACCTACGCTAAACCGATACACAAAGAACCCCATAAGAGCACCAAGCGCAAGAAATAGCCTAATAATGCCGAGGCTTATATTAAAGCAGAACACAGTAAACACCAACGCAGAAATAACACAAAAAACAACGTCCTCGCAAAAGAGACGTATTCGACCACCGCGCCAAACAGTACGCAATATGCGAAAGATATCATACAAGGTGCCAATAAAAAAACCGCAAAGCATAGCATATAGAAACGCACCGCTACGTTGGTCTTCTATAAACAGCCACATAACTTAACCAAAGAATTTTGAAAACAGTCCGCGCTTGGGCTGTTCATCATTATAAACTATAGCATCTATTCTGCCGGAAATGCTAACCTCACCATTTTCCAAGGACAATTTAACAATAGAAAGCCCTTGCCCTCCTATGGTTAAGACGGCCCCCTGTGAGTCTAAACTTACAAGTTCATCATCAAAACTTATAACCTCACTTATACCGGTAAGAGCCAAAAAGGACCTTCCCGTTAGCGTAGCCGAAGAATTATTCTTAATATCTGCCAAAACACAACACACCCTTTACAACAATATTGTATAACAGGGTATGCAGTAAAACCAAGCATTATGACAACACTTCATACATAGTAGAAGCATCGTTTTTGGCCACATGCTCTGCCAAAGAAAGCACCTTAAACTTTAGGGTCCTATTACCAAAAGCCACCTCAACGATATCCCCTATTTTTAAATCACGAGAGGCCTTTGCCGGTGCACCATTGACTGTTACATAAGAATTATCACAAGCCTCGTTAGCGACGGTACGCCGCTTGATTATTCGCGATACCTTTAAAAACTTATCAAGACGCAAAGCAAAAGCCTCCCCGATTATAAAAAATTCTTATTTGTTAACTGCTTCTTTAAAGCACTTTGCAGGAACAAATGCAGGAACTTTTGCTGCAGGAACAACAAGAACTTCACCTGTTCTGGGGTTCTTGCCGGTTCTTTCTTTTCTTTCCTTCACTTTGAATGTACCAAAGCCTGCGATTTGAACCTTATCGCCTTCGCTTAATGCTGTCTGGAGGGATGCCAAAACACTATTAACAGCGAGTTCTGCTTCCTTCTTTTTGATACCTGCAGCTACTGCAACGTTTTCAACAAGATTAGATTTGTTCATAGTATACTCCTTAATTTATTATATATTGGTATCATTATAACATCAAATAACAACTATTTCAATAGCTTACTGCAAAAAAATATACTTTTTTATGCGTTTTTTGTTGTTTCTTTAGCATTTTCCCACAGTTCAAGCATCTCTTTGGCACTTTTATCTTTTAACATACAACCATCGGAAAGCGCCGCTTTTTCAACCACAGCAAATCTTTTGCAGAATTTTTGGTTTGCTTTATGCAGTGCTTCTTCAGAATCTACGCCGGCAAGCCTTGCTGTATTAACAACCGCAAGAAGTAAATCACCTGCTTCTTCCTCTATGTGCTCCGCATCGCCTTCTGCTAAAGCTTCTCTCAATTCTTTAATTTCTTCCTCTGCTTTTTCAAGGGCTTCTTCTGCCGAGGAAAAGTCAAAATTTTGTTTTGCCGCCTTTTGACCAATCTTATGAGCGCGCATCAAAGCAGGCAAAGCGGAAGAAATATTAGCAATACTTTCCGTTGCAGTTTTTGAACCTTTAGTTGCTTGCTTAATACTTTCCCAATTAGATAGCACCTCCCCCGTACTGCTAACCGTTACACTTCCAAAAACATGAGGATGTCTGATTATAAGCTTTTTGCAAATTCCGGTTATTACATCGCCTATATCAAAGCCACCGTTTGCGTTAGATATGCTGGAATGCAGCAAAGTTTGCAACATTACATCGCCAAGCTCCTCACAAAGAAGTTCAGAATTTTCAATATCAATTGCTTCTGCGGCTTCATAAGCTTCTTCAATCATATTTTTTCTTATACTTTTATGGGTTTGCTCCCTATCCCAAGGACATCCCTTTTCGTGGCGCAAAACTTCCACAAGTAAGCGAAAATCATCAAAAGTAAATACGTCCTTGTTCTTTAACATATCAACAGATTGTTCAAAATTAAAATTCATTATTTCAAGCCTCCTGTTTTAATAAACCGATTTTTATAAGAAATTCAGCAATTCTGTTCCCCATAGGAAGCAAGCGCACCTCTTTTTCTGTAATGCCCTTAATCAAAAGGATTACAACCACATAGGCAATCAAGCCCGCAGCGCCGGCAACGCCCAAACGAACCAAGTTTACCAATCTTCCGTCGCCGTTTATCATATTTGTCAGTGCATAAACTGCGAAACTTATAATACCCGCGCATACAGCCGCAACAAACGGCTTGGCATATAGACTCAACGGGGAAACGTTTTTTACGCCTGCACGTTTTAAAGAAACAGCATTAAACGTATACGCAACAACGTAGCACGCAACAGTCCCAATAGGAGCACCGTATATGTTTATACTTTTCCTGCCTACCAAAAGCAAATCCACAACAATAAGGCATATAGCTCCTGCACTTACCGCAATCATAGGTAAATGCGCCTTACCAATTGCCTGAAGCAACGCATTTGTAGTTGAAACCAAAGAAATAAAGAAAATTCCGATAGCCAAAACAGACAATGCTTTTGCGGCCAAATCCACAGGCATAATAATAGTACCGTCTAATAGCGATATAGGTGAACCCCAAGTGCTGCTGAACAAAACACATATCAAAGGACGCGATAACACAAAAAGTAATGCCGAACAAGGCAACGCAATAATTCCACTTATTCTCATAGAAGAATGTATGTATTCATCAGCTTCCTTTTGCTTTTTTGCAGCTAAAGCACCCGAGATAGCGGGAAGTATACTTACAGCTATAGGAAAAACAAAAGTAGACGGCAAAAGGTCGGCAAGCTTTGTAGACAAGCCGGTATATGCACCATACATAGCGTTCGCAACAGATTCCGAAAAGCCCGAATTTATCAACGCCTTTTTTACTATGATAGTATCCGCAAAATGAGACAGATACAACGCCGAGCTCGTTATTGTTACAGGCAAAGCGACTATTGCGAGCTTTTTTAATATGGAGCGCGTGCTGTCACTACCGTAATCGGTAATAGGCGTCTGAACATTTTTTGAAAATCGCTTGTACAAAATGAGGTACAACATTCCAAAAAAAACGCCCACGGTAATACCTAGGACCGCAAACGCCGCCTGAACAGCTGGACTATGTCCTTGATGGTGAGACCAATACGCCATTCCCAAGCCTATGGAAAGCTTAAAAAACGCCTCTATAAACTGAGAAACGGCAGTGGGCACCATATTCCTAAGTCCTTGTAAATATCCTCTTATAGCGGAAACCACACAAATAAAGAACAAGGTGGGAGCAATGACCCGCATTGCATACACGCTGTTATAATGGGTTGTCCACACGGCTATTTTATCTGCAAACACAAACATTGCTAAGGCAAATACAAAACCAATTACCCCAAACAATGCTAGACAAAGCTTATATATTCTTGCCACCTCATAAGCTCTGCCGCGCTTTGCCGATGCGGCTACAAGACGTGATGTAGCAACCGGAAGCCCTGCAGTTGAAATCATATACAGCATTGCGTATACGGAGTATGCCGCATTAAAAACAGCTATTTCGCTTTGCAAAAGATTACTTAAAGGGATGCTAAAAAGCACCCCTATAATCTTTACTGCAAAATTCGATATTGAAATTATTGAAGCTTCTACCAAAAAGCTTTTATCCGTTCTTTGTTCCATCTACCCTATCCTTTTTGTTAAAAACTCTCTCATAAAAGAAGTGTCGGAAACTTTACATTTAGGAAGAGACGGCAAAGGCGTTATCATCGCTAAAAGTTTATCTGCTATAGGCCTAGAGGGGCTTTCGGCAGGAACTTCCGAAAGCATTTGTATCGCATCATTCCTCATAACATAACGCTCATAAGCGATATATGTGTTAATTACAACGTCCGCGCTGTCTTTATAAGGCTCTATATATTTTCTCGTACCCTCTTCAACATTATCCCACATATCAATAGTTTCTTCGGCGGTTGTGCCGCGCTTATAGTAATCTCTTACAATACGCCTTAACAGACGCGGCTCTTCATATTCTTCCGTATGGGTGTGAAGATAAATTTTAAAAGTCTTTTCGGCAGGAATATAACCGCCGCACACTTCGGGATTCAAGGCGTGTAAACCCTCAACAATACAAAGCTCCTCATCTTCCAAGCTCATAGCTTTATATTGATCGTTGCGCCTTTTCTTCTTAAAATCAAATGTAGGCATATAGGCAACCTCGCCGTCACAAAGTGCAGAAAAGCACTTGTGCAACAGTTCAAGGTCAAGACTTTCGGGACATTCATAATCCGGCGTGCCGTCTTCGTTATATATCGCATCTTCGGGATTACGATAAAAATCATCAAGAGAAATAAGCTCTGTCTTTCTGCCGTGTTCAGCGAGATAATGAGCCAAACGTTCTGTTGTGGGGGTTTTCCCCGCACACGAACCACCGGTAACAAATATCATTTTTACGGTAGGTCTATCGAGTATCATTTTTGCCGCATCTAAAACCGCCTGCTCGTAGTACGCCTCATCCTCAGCAAAAGCTTTTTCAATATCAGAATAGTATTTTTCCATCAAAACCACCACTAAAAAAGTTATATATCTTATCCTCACCTATACCGTGTGGCGCGGAAAGATATTCAAAAGGATACTTGGGGAAAGCAATACGTTCTATTTTTCCACCGTCACCTGCAACAAGCTTTGTTATGGCAGATGCACCGCAGGCGAAAACGGTATTTGTTTCCTCCATCATCAAAACATTATAATCACATTCAGTTCCGGGAACAGCATAACCGACGTTTTCGGCATTGCCAACCGTATTTTTCTGCCTGTAAAGATAATACGGGCTCAAGCCCGTCTCGCGCAATCTTCTGTAGCTATAAGAAACGCAATTGCGCGCGTTTACGCCGTCCGCATCATATACTTCGCTTTCATCAAAACGCATAGGCGCGGCATTTTTAACAGAAAGTGTATGAACAGTTATATTGTTAAATCCAAGTCCTATCAAATCCTCTAAGCTTTTTGTAAAACCTTCAAAATCGTCGCCGGGTAAACCCGCAATAAGGTCACCGTTTATAGATTTAAAGCCTACGGAAAGAGCGGCATTAGCCGCATCAAAAAACTGTTTTGCAGTATGCGCTCTACCTATTCGTTTAAGCACATCATCTCTTGTGGTTTGCGGGTTTACACTTACCCTGTCTACACCATAGCTTTTTACAAGGGATAACTTTGAAAGCGTTGTTGTGTCAGGTCTTCCTGATTCAAAAGTAAACTCATTTAGTTTAGACAAATCAAATTTTTCAGTAACCCTGTCCAAAATGCGTCCTATCTGCGTTTCGCTAAGCACGGAAGGAGTACCGCCGCCGATGTAAACGGAACGCAAATTAAAACCAGTGTTTTTTATTACCTCTGCTGTTCTTATTAAATCCTCATCCAGTCTTTCAAGATAGTCCGGTATTGTTTTAAACAGCTTATCGTTGCTATACGAAACAAAAGAGCAATATTCGCAGCGAGTTGGACAAAAGGGCACCGCGATATACAGGCAACAATCTTTGTGATTGTACGGTTTCAACATTTTAGCTTCTCTTGCCGCAATGTTTAAACTTAGTCGTGTTTTTTCTTCCGAAACTTTATAATCATTAGTAAACAGATCAAATACCTTTTGCTCGTCAAAGCCTTTATCAAGGTAATAACGGGCGCGTTTTACCGGTCTTAATCCTGTTAGATACCCCCAAGGCGGTAAAAAGCCAAACAACTTATAACCCGCTTCCAAATATGCTACACCCACTGCCGCCTGTGCAGTAAATCCACCGTCAACGGGAATTGTAAAGTCATCACGGGAAAGAATCGCAAAGCCTTCCTCGCATTTGACCCCAGCGCATAGCTTTACTTTAGCACATATTTTATTTTCTGTTTCTTCAAGAAAAAAATACGCCTTATTTTCAGCCTCTGTGATACCCGGGGGGAACTTTTCGCCCGGGAAATACAACATACACAAAGTTTGAAAATGATAATCGTTTAAATATTCAGTCCTGTTATCAATGTTTAAAACCATAATTATAATTCGTCCGTATCAACAATTACTGTTACGGGACCGTTATTTACAACTTCAACCCGCATATCACCGCCAAATACGCCGCCTTTACATTCAACAGTTTCATTTATCAGTTTAAGCACATATTCATACAAAGGTTCCGCAACGGCACCGCTTGCCGATTTCATAAAATCAGGGCGATAACCATGCTTTATACTGCCGTACAAAGTAAAATTAGAAACAAGCAGTATTTTTCCGCCAATGTCTGTAACAGAACGAGACATTTTATCGTTCTCGTCAGTAAAAATTCTTATGCCCGCCACCTTGCGCGCAAGTTTTTTAGCGGTTTCCTCGTTATCATCTTTGTTTATTCCAAGAAATACAAGCAATCCCTCGTCAATCGAAGATACACGTTTTCCGTCAACCGAAACCGAAGCAGAAAACACCCTTTGTACTACAGCTCTCATCAGCCACCTCTTACTACATCCGTTACATTTTTCAATCTTTTAAGACCAGCCATTATTGAGCGCAAATGCTCTATATTACTGCACTTCAAGGAGGCTTCAACGGTGCAAGTATCGCCTTTTCTGAAAATAGAAATTGTGCTTACTGCAACGTTCATATCCGTAAGTGCCAAAGTAATATCTGCAAGCAAAGTGTTGTTAAATATGGCAAATATTGTTATCAACGCATCATAGTTACCAACGTGCTTTTCGGGGGATGTTGCGCGGTCATTCCAAGATGCAACAATCCACCTGTCAGCCTGCGCGGAATCGTTCATACCCGCGATGGCGTTGGGACAATCGAATTTGTGTATAGATACACCGTGTCCCTTAGTAATAAATCCTATAATCGTATCACCCGGTATAGGACTGCAACATTTTGCATATTTAACCTCACAATTCTCTACGCTGTCAATTATGACGCTTTGAGAATCGGAATACAGTTTGGCAGACCTTTGAAGCTGGGGCTGTTTTAACGAATCGTTGCTCGCTTCGGGATTGATGACACGCTCAAACTCATCCCTAAGTTTCATTGCTATCTTAGAAACCGTAAGTCCACCGTAACCTATATTGTTGTAAAGGTCATCTGCATCATTAAGACCTATTCTTGTAGCAATATTGCCGACGATTTCGTTTTTTTGCGCCTCGGAAAAAGCTTTGCCGTAGCGCTTTAACTCTCGTTCAATTTCCATTTTGCCAAGGGCAATATTTTCACTTCGTTTTTCTTTCTTATAATACTGGCGTATTTTATTACGCGCTTCACTGGTCCTTACAATTTTAAGCCAATCACGACTTGGGCCTTTTGAAACCGTAGAAGTCAGCACCTCTACGATTTGACCGGTCTGCAATTTGCAATCTATAGGCACTATATTACCGTTTATTTTTGCGCCAACCATTTTATTGCCCACTGCTGAGTGAATTGCATAGGCAAAATCTATAGGCGTGCTGTTACAGGGCAGGTTTACCACATCACCCTTTGGAGTAAAAACAAATATCTCGTCTTCAAACAGGTCAATTTTTAGCGGACCTATAAGCTCATCCGGGTCATTAAGTCCTCTGTCAGACTCAAGTAAAGTTCTTATCCAATAAAGCTTCTCGTCTATATCCTTCTTAGCCTGTTCCCCGATCTTATACTTCCAATGGGCAGCAAGACCGTACTCTGCAACCGTATGCATATCCCAAGTTCTTATCTGTATCTCAAAAGGAATGCCCTCATGTCCCATAACAGTTGTATGCAAAGAACGATACATATTTGGTTTGGGGTTTGATATATAGTCTTTAAATCTGTTGGGAATGCTTTTAAACTGCTCGTGTATTGTCCCCAAGGCGGCATAACAATCCAACTCGTTATCCACAATTATTCGCATTGCATAAAAATCGTATATCTCATCAAAGGTTTTACCTTGATTGAACATTTTCTTATAAATGCTGAATATGGACTTTACCCTACCCTCAAGATGGTATTTTATGTTATATGAGGAAAGATTCTCTTCTACCATAAGCCTTGCGCGCTCAAGAAAACCCTTGTTTTCCCCATAACGTCTTTCTATATCACTTTTTACCTCTTCATAACCCACGGGGTCCAAATATCTAAGCGACAAATTTTCAAGCTCATGCTTAATCTTTTGGATACCAAGTCTATGAGCAAGCGGAGCGTATATATGCATAGTTTCCAATGCAATAGACCTTTGCTTTTCTTCACTTTTAAAATCCAAAGTTCTCATATTGTGCAAACGGTCTGCAAGCTTTACAAATATAACTCGTAAATCCTTTGACATTGCCAAAAACATTTTACGCAGATTCTCCACGTTTTCTTTTTCTTTATCGTCAAAGGTAATGTGTATAAGTTTGGTAATGCCATCGACAATATCCGCAACATCTGCACCAAAGATTTTCTTTATCTTCAACAAAATGTTGTCCATCTTATCGGAACAATCCTCAACAGTATCGTGCAACAAAGCAGCGCAAACTGAATCGGTATCCAATTGTAGTTCTACTACTATTTCAGCTACGGAAAGAGGATGAGTTATATACGGGTCTCCGGAACGGCGCAGTTGTCCCTTGTGTAACTCATCGGCAAAATTGTACGCCGTTTTTATTTTTTCAGAATCCAAGTACGCTTTGTCCTTAACCAATGCCATCAATTCATCTATAGTGCGTAGCAATTTTGCCCACCTCCATAATAACTTTAATACAATTTATGATTGCCTTTTATCTGTATCAACAATGGCGATCTATCCAAGTTAACTTTCCCTTTAAAAGGCAATACTCTAAGTTCCGCCATTTTTCCGTTTTCAAGCAAATCGTACTCTACCAGTTCACACTCTCTTAATACATCAAAAATTATAAACAGTGAGCAAAGACTTATTGTTTCCCCGTCACTCATTTCTCGCATTCTTCTCTGTATGTAACTGAATGCAAGTTTTTTCTTACTGTCGCCTATCTCCATTTTCAACATTCTGAACACGGCTCTGAATTGCATAAGCGTAGGAATAGAACTTTGCGGAAGTTCCTCGGTGTTATTTGGGTCAATAGCAGAATAATAAAACGCCATTTGCGTTTTTGTTTCCGCTTCCGCGGCAAAGCTATAACGCATTTTCTTTACATAAAGCTTTGCTTCGCTTACCCCTCTAAATTCATTAACCTCCAAGGTAAACAGCAAATCACAACGGTCGCCTACTCTATAAGGAAACTCGCTGTATTTCATATTAAAATAGATTGCTGTTAATTTATGACCTGCCCCCTTACACTCCAACAACAGCTTTACATGCTTTCCGGATGCCAAAGGTGTTATTTCTGAGATGCACGCATCTCTCAAAAGCAATAGAGGGACTGGATTCTGCAATCCAAACGGTTCAAGCTTGCTAAGTTCATAAGCTTGCTTTAGCGTAATATCTGTCGGCAGCACCTCGCTGTCAGCCTCGATTACCGATGTTTCTTTGGCAACATCAACTTTTTTAAAAGCATATTCATTTATGCGTTTACAAAAGGCACTTAAATTTTCACGGTGTATGGTTAAACCTGCCGCAAGCTCGTGCCCACCGTACTCTTCTAAAAGCTCATGACAGTGTTTTAAGGCGTCCAGCATAGAAAAGCCTTTAATGCTTCTACCGCTTCCCTTGCCTATATCACCGTCAAAGCTGAACAGTATTGAAGGCTGAGAATATCTTTCGGTTATTCTGGATGCAACTACACCAATTACACCTTGGTGCCAACCATCGGAGCTTAAAACATAAACATTATTACCTTTGTTTGCATCTAACTGATTTTGTACTTCTTCGTAAATCTTCTGCTCAGTATTTTGCCTTTCCCTGTTTATGGCACAAAGCTCTACTGCCAAGCGTTCCGCCTCATCCTGAGACTCCGCTAACAACAACTCAACAGCGCTTTTGGCATTTTTTATACGGCCTGCCGCATTTATTCTCGGAGCTATGGTAAAACCGATATTAACAGAATTCACTTTTTTATTATCGGTATTTTTAAGGTTGCATTGTTCCATCAATGCCCTTAAACCCAAATTTTTGGTATTCTGTAACTGTTTAATACCCACTGCGGTTATGTATCTGTTTTCGTCAACAATAGGCATAACGTCTGCAATGGTTCCGATAGCAATAATATCGCCAAATCGTTCAATAATCCTGTCCGCATCACCATCAAGTGCCGATAACAGCTTATACACAACCCCTACACCCGCAAGATGCTTAAAGGGATAGTCGCAATCTTCTCTATGAGGATCTACCACAGCACAGGCACTAGGTAATATCTCCCTGCAACTGTGATGGTCGGTAATAACCATATCAATTCCCAAGGATGCGGCATATTCAGTTTCTTCAACTGCGGTTATGCCAGTATCCACGGTAATTATCAGGTCAATCTTACCCGCCAAAGCAGAAATAGCCCTTTTATTAAGCCCATAACCGTCTTCTAGCCTACCGGGTATAAAATAATCACAAGGCACACCGTGCTCTGTCAGATATATATATAAAATTGTAGTTGAAGTCACACCGTCAACATCATAATCCCCATAAATGCAAACACGCTCTTTGTTATCTATGGCTTTTCTTATACGTGCAACTGCTTTATCCATATCTTTTAACAAAAACGGATCGTACCTGCAATTTAGATTACATTCAATAAAATCCCTCGCGCTATCAACGGTATCCTGTCCTCTTGTGCACAGCAAACGCGCCGTAAGAGGAGAAACGCCCAGCTCAGCTGTTAAAGCGGATGCTTTTTCCGCATCGAAGGATTTAACTCTCCATTGTTTATCCACTAAATTTATCATCCAATCATCAATACTTTAAGATCAACTTATAACGATTATCTGCAATTATTTTTCTTCCAACGGTTAAATACAAACCTGAAAAACATATCGCAGCAACCGCTATAGAAATAATAGCCAAAGGTACGCCTTTGACAACATTCCACAACAGCGCACAGCAAACGCACGCCAAAACAGGCGGAATAACAAATATAAGGCAACATATAAGCAAAATACGCGCCGCGGAGCTTTCCAACCAAACAGGATCTCCAACATTTGCCCCTGCAGTATTTTCAACGGTAATGCAATGCTCCACCTTTTTATGACAATTGGCACAACTGGCACTGCACCCTGCACAAGCAGACTGTTGCATAACAGAAACCGTTGCAAATTGTCCATCAACAGATACAACTACACCATCAGCTCTCAAATTCACTCACCTCAACAGCATCTATCGAAAGCTCACCTAAGCTTTCCTCGGAACTCTCGGCAAACGGATTATAAGTAACCTCTATCGTGATGTATATATTGTCTTTGGTGAATACACCTTCCAAGGATGTGTACGGTTTTTCAACGGGCACATCTATTATTTCAACAACAGCACCCTCTTCAAACGTTCCTTCGTGCGATTCTAATACTGCTTCCAAATCTACAGAAAGTTCTAAGCTTTGCTGCGGTAACTTATTTATACTTTCACGAAGACCCAAAAACATAATCTGAGCGCTATCGGCGTATTCGCTGTCATTTACACGAACTCCGCTTACAACAACTTCAAATTTGTTATCGTTTGTAAATGTTACATCGTCTTTATTAACATTTAAAACTGTAGACGTTATCAAGCTGTGGGTGATGGAAACCTCAACACTTTCCAATCCGTCAACATACTCTACATTAACATATTTTGACAGATTGGGCAATTCAACAGTGCATGAATAATCCGAATCTGAAATCAGTTTTTCATCTATCTCAACAGAAACGGTATCCTTAGCTTGTAAAGTTTTTAATGGACCTACAACCGTAACAGAGGAAGGGTTACACCGTATCTCTGCACCCGATGTGTTTACATCATATACGCCGCCTGTAAATAAAACTTCTACGTCCAGCTCTTTTTTTGTAAACACGTCTATATAAATTTTGGCATCTGTTTCATCTAAATCAAGATATGTTTGAGGTACGATATTACCATCAGCATCCTTTAATACAATCTTTCCCCAAACGGAACAGTCACCGTCAATTTCACCTACATCTTCACTTACTTCCGCTGTAACAATGCTGTTAATAATACTTGCAGACCCCATAATCTTTACACAGCTTGGAACACAGCTTGTTTTTATAAAGTTAGGCTCATCAATAGAATGTTTTATAACGGGCTTTATAGGAAAATCCTTATACACGGGTTCTACCAAAACAACGGTAACTTTAGGGATATCC
Organism: Clostridia bacterium; assembly: GCA_017397955.1. Taxonomy (GTDB): domain Bacteria; phylum Bacillota; class Clostridia; order Oscillospirales; family CAG-382; genus SIG636. The sequence continues at coordinate 71,248 of JAFQHL010000040.1, read as the reverse complement.
CTGCTGTTAACGACACTGACCCCGTTGCGAAGCACATCAACCTGAACGTCAAACGTGCGGTTTGTCTCTTCATTAACGCCGGATGCATCAATATACGCACGCAAATCTCCTGCCGTCATATCCATAACGTCAGCCTTTTTGCCACTCACTTTTACGTTTATATAGTTACCCAAACCGGATTCCACAGACAAATTCTCATTTGGTGGCAAAACAAGTTCCACAGGTACGTTAAGTATTTCTTTTTCTATAATTCTATCATAATCCGCAACATAAAACCACAAGGAGATAGCACATGCAAAAGCGATAAGAATATATCCCATTGTAGACCAACTACGCATCTTTATCCTCCTTATTGTGACGGCTGAACTTGGGACCATTCTCGGTTAACAGCAAATCAAGCAGCAGTTTTTCAAGTGCCGCACCGGAAAGTCCGCGTTCAAGGTTTCCGTCTCTGGCAACGGAAATAATACCCGTTTCTTCCGAAACAATTATAACAACAGCATCACTAACCTCAGTTATACCTATAGCCGCCCTATGTCTTGTTCCCAGTTCTTTCATAATATCGGGATCCTGCGACAAAGGCAGAAAGCACCCTGCTGCATAAAGCCTGTTGTTTCTTATAAGCATTGCACCATCGTGTAATGGCGCTTTGTTATAAAAAATGTTTCCTATAAGCATCGAGCTTATATCAGCATCGATTACCGTACCGCTTTTTATAACGTCCCCAAGCTTTGTTTCGCATTCAATAACTATAAGTGCGCCGGTTTTGGTTGCGGAAAGATTTTCGGTGGCTTTTCGAAGTTCTTGTATGCCGACCACAACTTCTTTCATCCCTGCACCGCTGAACATACCTTTTATATTCTTTATGGAACCTGTACCCACTTTTTCAAGCGCACTTCTAAACTCAGGTTGAAACAGAATAATCAAAGCAACAAGCCCTGCCTGTGTAATAGATTGCAACAGGAAGGAAAGGGCACGTAATTCCAGTGCGTTACTTATAAGTAAAAGAACAAAAAAGAGAATAACGCCCACAACAAGTTTTCCTGCGCGCCTATCTCTTAAAAACTTAAATGCCGTGTAAATTATAACGGTAACCAAAAGGATATCGATTATATCATTTATCGGTGAGAATTCAACCGATGATATGGTTTCAACAATTTGGTTCCACATCATTTTAAGTTTTGACACTATACCCCTCCTATACAGCAATACATTCACATTTTAACATCGCAAGACTTAAATTGTCAAGATTTACGGACGACAAAATCCTCATCCTTAAAGTCTTTAATTACTTTCAAAAGATTCTCTGTCGCCAAAGCTCTGTGACTTATGGAATTTTTTTCATCTGCTTCCATTTCTGCAAAGGTCTTATCGAAAGGCTTATAATAAAAGACAGGATCATAACCAAAGCCGTTATCGCCCGCAGCTTCAAATAATATAGAGCCTTCACATACACCTTCCGCAAAAGCGCTTTTTCCATTTGGGAAATAGGCACACATAACAGAAACAAAGCGGGCAGTTCTTTGAGATTCATCCACTCCCTTCATTTCGCACAAAAGTTTGGAAATCAGCGCGGAAGAAGAAGCACCCTCCCCTGCATAGCGTGCGGAATAAACACCGGGAGCACCGTTTAAGCAGTCAACCTGCAAACCGCTGTCGTCAGCCACAGCACACATACCCGTATGCTCAGAAACCGCTCGTGCCTTTAACAAAGCATTGCCCTTAAATGTATCAGATGTTTCCTCAATTTCCTCTGTAAACCCTACATCTTTCAGCGATAAAATCTTGTATTCACTACCTTGCTCTGAAGAAAAGATTCGTTCAAATTCTGCAAGTTTATTCATATTATTGGTGGCAATAACTATTGTTCTCATTGTTCAAACATCGCCTTTACAAAATCACTACCGTTAAAAGGTTGTAAATCCTCAGCACCTTCACCTACGCCGATATATTTAACGGGAATACCAAGTTCCTTCTTTATTGCCAAAACAATACCGCCCTTAGCAGTACCGTCTAGCTTGGTAAGAACTATACCGGTAATATTAGCGGCCTTGGCAAACTCTTTGGCTTGTATTAACGCATTTTGTCCGGTTACAGCATCAAGCACTAATAATATTTCCTTTGAACAGCCCGCCAATTCTCTTTCAATAACTCTATTTATCTTTGCCAGTTCATCAATCAAATTCTTCTTGTTGTGCAATCTACCCGCGGTATCAACAATAAGCACATCTGCATCCTGTTTCTTTGCCGCACTTATTGCGTCATAAACTACAGCCGCAGGGTCAGCACCTTCGTTTTGCTTGATGATAGACACGCCGTCACGCTGTGCCCAAACCTCTAATTGTTCAATTGCGGCAGCTCTAAAGGTATCCGCTGCGGCAAGAACAACCTTTTTACCCCTTTTCTTCAAATCCAGTGCAATTTTTCCTATAGAGGTGGTTTTACCAACACCGTTTACACCGATAACCAAGATAACGGACGGAGTTGTTTCAAGGTTTAATTCTTCGCCGTCACCAACGGTTTCCGCAAGGATTCTTAAAAGCAAATCCTTTGCTTCTGTTGCGGTTTTTATCTTATTTTCCTTAATGTCCTCCCTTAAACGTTCCGTAACATAATCTGCAGTGGGTACACCTAAATCAGCAGTTATTAACACATCGGTAAGGTCATCATAAAAGTCGTCATCAATTTTGTCGTAAGAAGAAAACAAAGTGTCAATTTTACCCATTATTGCACTTTTTGTCTTCTTTAAACCGTTTTTTAGTTTGTCAAAAAAGCCCATTATTCGCTCCTTTATTTATACTCTATATTCTGTTCAAGCGCACGGATATCAAGCTTAATATAGTCAGATACACCTTTTTCTTTCATTGTGATGCCGTAAACTACATCAGCGTTTTCCATTGTGCCTCTGCGATGGGTGATCATAATAAACTGTGTAGCCTCGCTATGATTTTTTATATATGTTGCGAGACGTGCTACGTTCACCTCATCAAGTGCAGATTCGATTTCGTCGAATATGCAAAACGGTGCCGGATTTGTTCTTTGCAAAGCTAAGTACAACGCCACGGCTGCAAAGCTTTGTTCACCGCCGGAAAGTAAATTTATGTTTTTAATGCTCTTTCCGGGCGGGCGTATAACAATGTCTATTCCACAAGTCAAGGGGTTTGCCTCATCTTCAAGTACACACTTTGCTGAGCCGCCCCCAAAAAGCTCTGCAAACACTTCGCCAAACGCGGTGTTGATTTGCACAAAGGTCTGATTAAACGCGCTTTTCATATTGATTTCAAGCTTTTCTATCGCATTATCCAAACTACGACGCGTTTTATTTAAGTCGTCTGTCTGTGCTGTATAAAAATCGTACCGCTCTTTTGTTTCCTTATACTCTTCTACAGCGTTAACATTTATGTTGCCCATTGCGCGTATTTGGTTTTTCAGGGAATTAAGCCTTGAGGGAGCTTTTTTCATATTTTCCTCGGGCAACCTGAATGGCATAGCTGTAGAATAAGTAAGCTCATATTCGTCCCAAAGCTTGGAAGATACCTCTTCGTACTCACCGGTGAGCAAACTTCTCCTTGATTCCAATGTAGTATGATAACGAAAAGCTTCTTCTTTATCAGCCTGTGCTTCTTTTAGCTTCTGTCTAAGTTCGTTTGCTTTCTTCTCGTTATCTTCCCTACCGGAAATAAGATTTTCTATAACTTTTTGCAACGCCTGTTTTTCTTCGTTATAGCCGTCCTCTTCTTGCTCAATTGATGCAATGTCGGCTTTAGATTTTTCAATTTGCGCTTCTGCGTTTTGTACGGAAAGCTCGCACTCTCTGATACGCACAGAAATATTTTTGCAACGTTCGGATATGGAACTGCGCTTTTCCTTAAGACGAACAAGCGAGTTTTCTTTTTCCATAACCTGCAAGCGCATTTTATTAAGCTCATCACCAAAGGAAGTTGCATCCCTCTCAGCAAGCTCCGCTTCCTTTACAGCTACGACTAACTGTTCAGACAATCTTTGCGCTTCTTCCTCAGCTACGAAAAGCTCCGTTTGTTTGGTTTCTGTTTCCGCCGTAAGCAAAAGCAGTTCTTTTGTTATACCGTCACTGCTGTTTGTGAAATGCTTATAACGTCTCTTTTCTTCCTCAAGACGCATACTTTCAACGCTGACATAATTTGAAAAGCTGTCCCTTTTGCTCTTTGCAACGGTCACTCTTACTGCTATACTTTCGCTTGCAGAAACAAGGTCATCTCTCTTTTCCTGACAAGTGGCCTGCTTTTCAAGAGCTTTCTTATATTCTTTTTCCTTGTTTGCAATGATATTTCCCAAGCGTTCAATATCAATGCTTCTTGTAAGGATACCAACGCGTTTTGCTGAAGAACCACCGGTAAAGCTACCGCCTTGGTGAATAACCTGACCGTCAAGCGTAACTATACGTAGTCTGTACCCGCAAGCCCTTGCGATAATGGCAGCGCTGTCAATATCAGAGGCGACTATGGTTTCGCCCAAAAGTTTCGTGAAAATATCCTTGTATTTATCATCGTACTTACAAAGGTCACAGCCTATACCTATGTAGCCTTCTAAGTGATGGAGATTGCTTACATCCGCTTTAAGCCCTTTTACTGTGCTTATAGGCAAAAAGCTTGCCCTACCGCCGCCTGTTTCCTTAAGATATCTTATGCAAGCCTTTGCATCCTCCTCGTCATCAACAATGATATACTGAACAGCCGTTGCTAAAGCTGTTTCCAAAGCAACAACGTATTTTTCATCTGTATTGAGAACAGAAGAAACCGTACCATGTAAAACGGCATTTTTTTGCTTGCAAAGAATCTTTCCTTCTTTGGCTGCGTTAATAACGTTCTTAACGCTGTCTGAATATCCCTCCAACAGCGCTTCCATTCGCATAAGGTTTTCTTTTTGTTGTTTTAAAGATGCAATATTTAACGCCAATTCATTATTTGCGTTTTTAATTTCGGTAAGTTCTTCATCAACAGCTTCAACATCTGCAGTCGCCGTCTTATAATCTGCTTCCGCATCTGCAAGGACAACTTTTGCAGATGCTAATTCCGTTTTTAGTTTTTCAAATTTGTCGGAAATTTGCGCTATTCTGGTTTCAAACCCGCTTATCTCTTCCGCACTGCTTGCGGCGTTACGTTTGGCGTTTTCAAGATTTGCCTTAACTGCCGCAAAAGCCGAAGAGATCTTTGTTCTCTTTTCAAGCGCGCCGGTATATGCACGTTGCAGATCGTTGCGTGCAACGGTCCTCTGCGTATACAAACTGCGCTTTTCACTGTAGCCGGCTTCAAAATCCGCAAACTGAGTTTTTATTTCTTCAAGTGCCGCTTCTGCTTTTATGCACGCATCTTCGGCCGAGCCTATACTGTCTTCAAGGCGTTGTTTTTCTGCAATGGAATTTTCTTTATCCGATTTGCTGTCAGATATAAGTTTTTCAAAATGTGCAATATCATTGGCTTTAAGGGCTTTTTTGCCCTCTGCTGCGCTGATTTTTAAACCGATATCGCTGATTTGCTTCTCGGTTTCGGAAATCTGTTTTCCAAGCTCGTTACCGGAAACATATAAACTGTCCGCACCTTTTTCAATGCTGTTTATTTTTTCATCAGCCGCATTTAAAGCCTGTGCCGCACCGGCAATAAGCTCTTCGCTTCTGTTAAGTTCTTCTCTTACCTTATCTATTTTATCAAGCCAAATACTTATCTCAAGACCTTTTTTCTCTTCACTTAAAGAAAGGAATTTCTTTGCGTTTTCTGCTTCTTTTTCCAAAGGTCCCAAACGAGAGCCTATTTCTCCTACCAAATCAGCTATACGTAAAAGGTTTGCTTCCGTTGCCGCAAGCTTACGTTCCGCTTCTATTTTTTTGTATCTGAACTTTGAAATTCCTGCCGCTTCTTCAAAAATACTTCTTCTTTCGTCACCTTTTTGAGAAAGCACCTCTGCAATTTTGCCCTGACCGATTACAGAATAGCCTTCTCTGCCTATGCCTGTATCATAAAAAGCTTCGTATACATCTTTAAGCCTTACCTGCTTTTTGTTAAGATAGTACTCACTTTCTCCGCTTCTATAATACTTTCTGGTAACAACTATTTCTTCATCACCGCCGTCCTCCGGATCCAAATACAAGGAAACATAAGTATAGTTTGCAGGTGTGCGTTTATCAGAACCGGAAAAAATAACATCTTCCATTTTACTGCCTCTAAGGCTTTTCATGGACATTTCGCCAAGCACCCAACGCACAGCATCGGATATATTGGACTTGCCGCTTCCGTTAGGACCTATAACCGCAGTTATACCCTTGTCAAAGTTTATTCGGGTTTTATCGGGGAATGACTTAAACCCCTGCATTTCCAAGCCAATTAACTTCAAAATATCATTCCTCTGCTTCTATCTTTACTTTAAGTTTTTCATCCTTGCCGCTTGCAAAAATTTTTATTGCTTTAAAGTCGTATTTTTGCATAAGTCGCTTTTTATTACGCCCGTTAAGTCCGGATGCAATAGAAACCTTGTTGTCGGCAACATAAATTTTTAGCGCTCGTCCAATAGTACCTGCAAGCCCTATTAAATCACATATCTGTTCATACATCTCTTCTCCGTAAACAAGCTCACCCACTGCAGGGTGATTCGCACCATACGGAGCGTTTTTCAGTTCTTCTGACGAGTGCAAGCCTATTCTTAATATTTCAACATCAGCTTTTCTGAAAACCTTTAAACATTCAAGACTTCGTCTAACAGCATCCTCAATGCTTAAAGGCATATACTCGCCTTTCAAGCATTGCTCGTATAACTTGGTTTCCTCAAAAACCACGGTAGGATATATCCTAGCGGCGCTTGCGCCCATAGCAACAATATCCTTTGCGGTTTGTATTTCCTTTTCTTCGGTAGAAAAAGGCAGTCCTATCATCATTTGTCCAACAAGCTCAAAACCCGCGTTCACAATCATTTCCGCATTTTTAAAGCACACGTCTCTGCCGTGTCCTCGGTTTGTAGCTGAAAGAACAACTTCGTCTGTACTCTGCAGTCCCAATTCTATATGGGTAACACCGTATTTCTTCAATATGGCCAAAATTTCTTCATCAATATAATCAGGACGAGTTGACAATCGTATTCCTGCCACTTTACCCTTTTTTACATATTCCCAAGCAGTTTGCAAAAGCAACAACATTCTGTCCCGTTCTATACCGGTAAAACTCCCGCCAAAAAAAGCAATTTGCGCCTCAGAACCGCCAAGATAATCCAACGATTCATCTACAACACTAATCAAACGCTCTGCCTCTTTAGCTATTTGTTCCGCAGGTAAAGAATAACCGGTTATTTTCGTTTGAGAACAAAAAGTACAATTGTTTTTACATCCACTGTGAGGAATAAAGAACGGTATATTCTTATGCTTTGCCATACAAGCTTACTCTTCTCCAAAAAAACCAAGGGCAATTTTTGCCGCTTGCTGTTCCGCCTCTCGTTTTGTTCTTCCGCATCCTTCACCAAGCACATTGCTGTTAAGATAAACGGCTGTTTTAAAAATCCTGTCGTGGGGCGGCCCCAGTTCTTCAATAAGCTTATACTCCAAAACCTCCTCGGGAGTTTGCTGAACAAGCTTTTGAAGCCTTGATTTGTAATCAGTATCCCAACCCTTAGCCGCCTTGTCTATTATCGGTACAATCTTTGATAATAAAAACTCGCGCGCGCACTCCAAACCGCCATCCAGGTATATAGATGCTAAAAGAGCTTCAAAGGCATCTGCAAGTATACTTTTTCGAAGCCTGCCGCGAGACGTAGATTCACCATGCCCAAACAGCATATAATCACCAAGATTCAAGTCAATGGCAAGCATGAACAAAGAGTCCTCGCAAACAGATGCAGCCCTGGTTTTTGTAAGCTCGCCCTCATTTAGCTCACCATAGCAGTTGAAAATATAATCGCTGACCAACACAGATAAAACGCTGTCTCCCAAGAATTCAAGTCTTTCATTATCTTGTAAGCGTTGCTTGCCATGCTTTGTTTCGTTACAATAGGAAGAATGAGTCATAGCGGTACGCAAAAGCTCTATGTTGTTATATGTATACCCTATAGCATCCTGTAATGCTTCTATGGGTAACGGTGCGCTAGTTTTCTGCTCCATCTGCGTTTACTCTCCCAAATTTCTTTTCAAACTCTTTTATTATTCCGCTTTCCGTGTAAGCTTTAGCTAAACGAATTGCGTTATAAATGCCCACCGAATCCGAATTGCCGTGGGCTTTTATAACAGGCTTTGCAACACCTAAAAGCGGTGCACCGCCCGTTTGTCTGGAATCCATCTTTTTTCTCAATTTTTTTATATTTTTTTTGCAAGGCAAATACGCCAACTTAGTTAAAAAGTTTTGTTTGAATACGCTTTTGATGGTTTGTGACATAAATTTGCCCATACCCTCTATAAGCTTCAAAGTAATATTGCCCGTAAATCCATCGCACACCAACACATCACAGCAACCAAAAGGCAGTTCCCTTGATTCCACATTGCCCATAAAATTCAGTTCTGTTTCTTTTAACATCCTATATGCTTCCTTGGTAACAGGCAGTCCCTTCGTTTCTTCCGTTCCGTTTGAAAGCAAGGCAACACGTGGCTTTTTTACACCCAAAACCTTTTCCGCATACAAAGCACCCATATATCCAAACTGACACAAGTTTTCTGCCAGAACGTCAATATTAGCACCCGCATCCACCATTATAAAAGGCTTGTCCAAAGGCACCACGGTACCGATTGCGGCGCGGCGTATACCTTTAACTCTTCTCAATCTGATAGATGCAGCGGAAAGGAGTGCGCCTGTATTCCCCGGACTGACAAAGGCATCTGCATCACCGTTTTTTACAAGCTTTATTCCTACCGCAAGAGACGAATCCTCTTTTTCCTTAATTGCGGATAAAGGGTCGTCTTCCATAGTTATTACCTGTGTAGAAAACACAACAGAAACACCGGAAGAATCATCTGCGTACTTAGATACCACATCTTCATCCCCGATTAAAACTATCTTCACTTCAAAATCCTCTGCGGCAGATAAAGCACCTTTTATAATTTCCTGCGGGGATTTATCACCGCTCATAACATCAACAGCAATTATCATTTATTTTCGCTCCATCCGCATTTTGCGTAACATTCATACTGTTCTTTGTTTTTCTTTTTTAATACCAACCCACCGCAAGAAGGACATTTTCTTTCCTGTGGAACGTCCCAACTGGAAAAGTCACACTTCGGATAATCTTCGCATGAATAAAACGTCTTCTTCGTTTTTGTTTGCTTAACAACCAACATTTTACCGCATTTAGGGCAGTTTATACCTATGTCCTTTCTGTAAGTCATAGTGCTCTTACAAGTAGGATAGTCTTCACACGCGAAGAAAGAGCCGTACATACCTTTACGTAAATACATAGGCTTTCCGCACTTGGGACAATTATGCTCTGAAGGCACCTTGGGAGATTCCGGTGTGGCATCCAAGGGTTTGGTATTTTTGCAGGTAGGATAATTGGGGCATCCTGCAAATTTGCCGAATTTACCAACACGTTCTACCATTTTACAACCGCACTTTTCGCAAATAATGTCAGTTTCGGTGGGGGCTATTGCAATTTTTCCTTCAGCTAAAGTTTCCTCTGCGGCTTCAAGCTGCTTGGCAAAGTCTGCATAGAAATCCTTTAATACATCCACATAAGGCAAGTCTCCACTACAGATTTTTTCCAAATCGTCTTCCATATCGGCAGTGTAATTATAGTCAATTATGGAAGGAAAGCTTTCAAGCAAAAGCTTTGTGGTAACCTCACCTATCTCCGTGGGAACAAGAGCCTTTCCATTGCGTTTGACATATCCACGACTTGTTATGGTAGTAATTGTGGGAAGGAAAGTAGACGGTCTACCTATTCCCTTTTCTTCAAGAATCTTTGTAAGTGTGCCTTCGGTATATCTCGGTGGAGGCTGAGTGAAATGCTGTTCCGAAAGCATCTTTTCAAGTTTTAGCAACTGCCCTTCGTTTAATACAGGGAGAGAAGATGCGGAAAGTCCGTCCTCGTTATCACTTTCTTCAGTTCTGTCATCGTAAACAGACATGTAACCCGCAAAGCGAACAACGTATCCGCCTGCCCTGAAAATATGCTGACCACAGCTTATGTCGCATATAACCGTATCGAATTCTGCCGCGCGCATTTGACTTGCTATAAATCTTTCCCAAACCAACTTATAAAGCTTATATTGGTCGTTGGTAAGCTTTCCCTTTACAAAATCGGGGGTTAATGTTGGGTCGGTGGGACGAATTGCTTCATGTGCATCCTGAGAATTCTTCTTAGATTTGTAAACATTGGGAGAAGAAGGATAATACTTTTCTCCATATTTTTCAACGATAAATTCTTTGGCAGCCCGCGTTGCATCCTCGGATATTCGGAGAGAGTCGGTTCTCATATAAGTAATAAGACCGCGCATTCCCGCTTCGCCAAGGTTTACACCTTCATACAATTCTTGCGCTACCATCATTGTGCGTTTAGACTGGAAATTAAGGCGTTTATTCGCTTCTTGCTGTAAAGTAGATGTTGTGAACGGAGGCATAGGTTTTCTGCGCTTTAAAGCTTTTTTTACGCTTTCAACCACAAAGTCTTTACCTTCGCAGTCGGAAACAATCGCACCGGCAGAAGTTTCGTCATTTATTTCTATTTTTCCATTACTGTCACCGTAATACTTCGCAACAAGAGTATCATCTTCACTTGCCAATTTTGCAGAAATAGTCCAATACTCTTTTGCTACAAAATCACGTATTTCCTGTTCTCTCTCCACAACCAAACGAGTTGCAACGGATTGCACACGCCCCGCAGAAAGGCCGCTTTTAAGCTTTTTCCACAAAAACGGGCTTATTTTATAACCAACCAATCGGTCAAGTATTCTGCGCGCCTGTTGTGCATCAACCAACTTCATATCAATGTCGCGCGGAGCAGAAACCGCTTCCTTTAACGCTTTCTTTGTAACTTCGTTAAAGGTTATACGCTTTATTTTTTTGCCGTCATTGCCCAAAACCGTTGACAAATGCCATGCAATGGCCTCGCCCTCACGGTCAGGGTCTGTTGCGAGATATATACGATCTGCGCCCTTTGCTTCTTTTTTTAGCTCTTTTATAAGGTCACCCTTGCCGCGAATATTTATGTAATCAGGCGCAAAATTATTCTCTACATCTACGCCCAATTTGCTCTTGGGCAAATCTCTTACGTGTCCTTTACAAGCAGTTACCTTATACCCCTTGCCAAGATAGCTTTTTATCGTAGGCACTTTATACGGGGACTCTACTATAATAAGTGTGTTCATCTATGTCTCCTTAAGTTTGGTTTTCGTTTATTCTTGCGGCAGGAACTTTGTCACCGAGGACTGCATCATATAATCCACCGGGCAATCTTACTGCATATCCGTCAAGTTCCAGCTCTGTTGCAACTCGCATAAGTTCTTTCAAAGAAAAACGTGCATTATCCATTGCCGCTTGTGTCAAAGTAACGGGACCATGCTCATCCAAATAATCAAGCAAATAATTATACGCGTGCTCCTTTTCAGCCCTTGTTTGCAATTTTGTTTCTCCAACTTCTGTCTTTTCGGCGGCTAACAAGCTTGGCAAGGGCAAGTCCGGCGGTATCGTATGAGGTAGCAAAACCTCGTATTCTTCAAGTATATCCGAAACGGACATTATCATACGCGCACCGCCTCTAACCAAAGATGCCGTACCCGCGTTTTCTTTTGTTAAGGGCATGGGAGGGACGCAAACGAGCTTACCTTGCCTTTTTGCCAAAGAAGCTGTTATCAATGCACCGCTTTTATCCGGTGCTTCCACCACTACTACAAAGTCTGACAGACCTGCAATTATTCTGTTACGTCTTGGGAACGAGGTTTTATAAGTGGCGCAACCGGGCCAATACTCACTTATAACCACGCCGTATTTATAAACCTTATTAAAGAGCGCGGCGTTTTCCTTGGGATAAATCGAATCTATAGAGTTGCCGATTACTCCAACCGTAAAACCACCGTTATTAAGTGCAGCTCTTTGGCAAGTGCCGTCTATACCTTTTGCAAGACCGCTTATAACAATGACTCCGCAACTGGCTATGCCACCCGCAAGATATTCTGCGGTTTTCTTTCCGTAATCGGACATATTTCTTGTTCCGACCATACCGGCACACAGGGTTTTATCGAAATCAGGGAAATTACCCTTAAAGAACAACAAAAGCGGTGGGTCTTTAATCTTTTTAAGCTTTTGAGGATAGAGTTTGTCCTCAATAGAGTAAAACTTTATATCCATTGCAACACATTTTTTAAAAAGCTCAAAAGCATCCTCTAAACGCTTATCGTATAATTTACGAAGCACGTCATCCGGAATTTTCAAGTCGTGCATATCGTAGTCTTCTGCTTCATACAGTTCGTAAATATCGACATACTTGCTGTAAAGAGCATAAGAGAACGCGGAATCGACGCCACAGGCACATACATACCATATAAACTTCAGTCTGCCGTCTAATTCCTTATCAGGTAACCCCTTAAGCATTATCTAAACCTCTCACAAGCTCCCACATTAAAACAGAGGCGGCTATTGACGCGTTTAAACTTTCTGCCCCCGCCACCATCGGAATGGTTACGCAGGCATTGCAACACTCCGCCAATCGCTCTGTAATTCCGTTTCCTTCATTTCCGACAACTATGCAATCATTTTTCTCCAAAGCCACGGTTCGTATGTCAACGGCATCTCTTGACGGCATAGCCGCAAAAATTCGCCTTCCACATTTTTTAAGCTCGCGTACGCTTTCGTTCAAATCGTCACTTATGCATATATTAGTGCGAAAAATTGCACCCATAGAAGCACGCAAAGTTTTAGCGTTATACAAATCGGCGCAATCAGAGGAAATAAGCACGTTTTTTATCCCCAAAGCAGAAGCCGTGCGTATAACGGTACCCAAATTACCCGAATCTCTTATAGATTCCAAAATAATGGCAGAACCTTCACAAAGCGCATTATCTCTATGGGGAATTTGACAAACCGCAAGTATCCCCTGTGGAGCCTGCTCCGACGATATGTGCAAATATAAATCCCTGGGGATAACACAAATATCACTCTTTGGACTTAAATTTATTATAGTGTCGTACTTACGCTCTGCCTCCTCGGTAACAAAAAATCTTAGAGGAAAGAAGCCGTTTCCTAAATATTCGCCGATAAGCTTATGCCCTTCAATTACAAACAATCCGTACTCTATCCTGTATTTTTTGTCCGCAAGTTTGCGAACGGTTTTAATCTTTTCGTTGCTTTTTGAGCTTATGTATTCCCTCACACAAACCACCGCCCACAATATATTGTCAATATAGAAAATAATCAAAAAGCACCATTATAATATTATATAATATAATAGTACTTTTTTTTCATGTTGTCAATATTTTATTTTAGGGTACGCAACTATTATTTTGGCATTATTATTGCAAATTTAAAAAACAAAAAAGGAGATTCCTAAGAACCTCCTTTATTTGGTCTGAGTGGCGGGACTTGAACCCACGGCCTCTACCACCCCAAGGTAGCGCGCTACCAAACTGCGCCACACCCAGATACCGCAGTCCGTTGACTGCGGGAGTTATTATAACACCCTTTATGGCGTTTGTCAATAGTAAATTTTGACTTTTTTAAACTTTTTAATTAAGGTCCATTCCACTGCCCAAAGGATACACAACAGAAGTTGTGTCGAACTTGCCGTTTGCATCCATTTCAGGTATGTCAACGGTAAGTCTACCCTTAGCTTTTGCTTTACCTAATACCACTTCAAACGCGGCAGGAATGTTTGCACCGTATGCCAAAGTGCTGTTTATATCAGCAACTACCGCACCGGGCACGGGCTTGGAGCAATAACAAAGCACAAGACCATCAGCATCTCTGTAAATTCCGGCGTCGTAAGGCATAAAAGCACTTACAACAACAACCTTCTTACCAACAGATTTTGCATAATCGCAAACAGCGCGAGGGAAACTTATATACCAATTGCTGTGTGCCATATTAGCCTCGGTTTCGGTTTCTATTATGATGTTGTCTGAGCTGTCAACAAGCGCCTTTGCTTCATCATCAAGCTCTTTTTTGTTGGAGTAGATGTAAGCTGTATAATCAACCTGTGAAAGCTTACCTTCGGCATAAAGTCTGTTAAGTGCAAGCTTAAACGCGTTCACTTTGTTTGCATATGCGGCAAATACAGCCGTTTTCTTACCCTCTGTGCTTACAGGAAGCACTCCGTTGTTGTTGAGAACCGTAACGCCTTCGGTGCAAAGCAAACGTTCTGCGGCACGATTAGCCTCGCAGCCAACTTCCTTAAGTGCTGCCGCAATCTTTTCTTCAACGCTGGTTTTGGGCGCATCAAACAAGCCCAACGCCTTTTTAACGTTAAGAACACGCATAACGGATTCATCGATACGCGACATAGGGATACGACCGTCTTCTACTGCGTTAACAATATTGTCGATAAGCGCACCAAGCTTTTCATCATCCTTTAAAGAACGAAGGCTTGTACACATAAGCAAGATATCAACACCGGCATTGATAGCAAGGATATTAGCCTGTTCGGAACCTATATGGCTGGAAACTGCCTGCATCTGCATAGAGTCGGTAATAAGTACACCCTTAAAGCCAAGCTTATCACGAAGGATATCCGTAAGGAAAACCTTAGAAAGCGTTGCCGGCAAGGTCATAGGCTTTTTATCCTGCTTTGAAATAACAGAAGCACTTTCTATATTGGGAAACTGTATATGACCGCTCATAATCATCATACAATCGTTCTTTATTGCATCGGCAAAAGGAACAATCTCAAAATTCATAAGCTCGTCATAAGTAGAATAAATTGCAGGAAGCCCTGTATGAGAGTCAACATTGGTATTGCCGTGCCCCGGGAAATGCTTTGCGGTCGCTGCAACGCCTGCGGCCTGCAAACCTTTGGTCATAGCGGTGCCATAGCTTGCGGTTATATTTTGGTCGGAGGAGAAGGAACGAACATTTATTACAGGGTTATTGGGGTTGTTATTTATGTCCACAGAAGGCGCAAAATCAACATTTATACCAACAGCCGCAAGCTCTTTGCCTGTTATAAGACCTGCGGTGTATGCGTTTTCTTCGCTTCCGGAAGTTGCAAGTGCCATATTGCCGGGAAGCGAGCAACCGTGACTCATTCTCACTACCCTACCACCTTCTTGGTCAACAC
Organism: Clostridia bacterium; assembly: GCA_017397955.1. Taxonomy (GTDB): domain Bacteria; phylum Bacillota; class Clostridia; order Oscillospirales; family CAG-382; genus SIG636. The sequence goes on along the minus strand of JAFQHL010000040.1, from coordinate 56,041 downwards.
CGATAAGCATAGGGATATCATTTTCTACAGATGCCTGGAACTCAGCGTTAAGACGGGTAACCTGCTCAACATTTTCAAAGTTTTCTGCAAAAAGGATAACATTACCAAGCTTATGCTTTCTTATCATGCCTCTTACTTCTTCAGACATAACATAGTAATTGGACTGCTTGTCTTCATCACTGTTTTGCCACTTTCTGAAGTCAAACATAAGCATCTGGCCTATTTTTTCTCTCAAACTAAGTCTTGCAAGGATTTTTTCCACAGACAATACCTCCGAAAAAACATATTAAATTCAATCTTGTCTTTTAGTTTAACACGCACTGAATAAAAAGTCAATATATGTTACTGCTTTAATCTGCATCAACAAGGGTTTCCATAACGATTTTTTGTTCACTAAATCCCATCGCTTTGTAAAATGACATAGCGGGCTTGTTAAGGCACCATACATTCAGTGTTATATTATAGCATCCGTTTTCCTTTGCATATCTTTTAACTCTATTACATAGTTCCGTACCTATACGCTTACCTCTGCAATTTTCGTCCACACAAATATCATCAACATAAAGGGTCTTATGAGGGACAAGCACGCCGTTTGTGTCTGTTGTGGTCACTACGCAAAAAGCATGTCCCATAACTTTTCCATCTTCAACAGCGACAAAAACAGGCGTCTGCTTATCACTGATAATATTTTTAAGCTGCTCCACCGTGTATTTTGAACACCCGCCTTTGAACAAATCCGGTCTGCCGTTATGATGCACTTCCGCTACCTGATAAAGCAAAGACATTATTCCGTCTACATCGTTTATGTTTGCACATCTTACTTCCATAAATTCCAACCTCCGAAAAAGCAAAGCCCTCAACCGCAGTTGAGGGCTTTTGTGGTGATCCATCGGAGAATCGAACTCCGGACACCATGATTAAAAGTCATGTGCTCTACCGGCTGAGCTAATGGATCATTTTCTAGTGGCTATCAAAGCCGCCAAAAAAGAATACCACATTTTATAGGCTTTGTCAACAGTTTTTTAAAATAAAATTATATTTTTTTAACCGCAACAGCTTTTTGTACAGACAATACACAAAAACTTCAATAAAACCTAAAGTTAGCAATTACTTTTCCAAGTATGGTCAGGTCTTCAGCATAAATAGGTTGCATATTGCTGTTTGCAGGCTGAAGTCTTACCCGACCGTCTTCTCTGTAAAAATACTTCACAGTAGCGCTGTCTTCAATAAGTGCAAGAACAATTTCTCCGTCTTCGGCATAACGCCTGCTTTCGACAATTACAATATCGCCGTTCAAAATGCCCGCTTCTATCATACTGTCGCCTACAACACGAAGTGCGAACAACTGGGATGACCCCGACATAGATGCGGGATAATCCACATAGCCTTCATAATTCTCAACAGCCAAAATCGGAAGTCCTGCCCTAACCTGTCCCAAAAGCGGAACACGCACGGTACGGGCTTCTTCATCGTTTTTATTTCCGCTGACCGTCATTGCTCTGCTTTTACCGTCGACGCGGTTGATATAACCCTTTTCTTCCAAGCGCTTAATATAACCGTGCACAGTAGAAGTAGACTTAATCCCCACAGCTGCACATATATCACGAACAGAAGGGGCGTAACCATAATTACGGATAGTGCTTCGGATGTATTTAAAGACAGCTTTTTCTTTATCGGTCAGCTTGAATCCGTTGTCTGCCATTACTAGGCACCTCCCCCATATGCAACATCGAATAATTCTTCAGCGCGAGTCATATCACCAGCAAGATACAAATGCCCAAAAAGGCACTCCAATCCCGTTGCTCGCCTGTAATCTATTGCAGAGGCACTTTTGGGTACGTGAACCCCTTTTGCATTTCTGCCATACTTGAATATAGCCTCTTCTTCTGCAGTAAGATACGGCAAAAGTCTCTCTACAGCCGCGCTTTGGCTAACGGCGGTAACGTATTTCTTCACCTCAACATTAAGGTCGCTGACTTTACGGTCGCCATCGCCAATTATTTTACGGCGCGCCAAAAGCTCTATAACCGCATCACCCATATACGCCTGTATAAGTGCGTTACACTTGCTAAAATCTATGTTCTTTTCCATTTTGGACCTTGTGGGGTATCTTCGATAACGATGCCGCGTTCTGCAAGCATAGCACGTATTTCATCTGCACGGGCATAGTTTTTTTCTTTTTTAGCAGCAGTACGCTCTCCTACCAAAGCTTCTATCTCCGCTTCATCACCCTGTTCCTTGCTTTGCACCTCAAGACCAAAAAGAACAAGTAGGCTGTGATATTTTGCATAAGCACTTTCAAGAAAAGCCTTGCTTACATTAGTATCGACAAGAGCGGTGTTGATAATTTTTGCAACCTCAAACACACAGCTTATGGCATCTGCCGTGTTAAAGTCGTCATCCATTGCCGCATTCATTTCTTCCGTTTTCTTGTCAATAGCTGCAAGCGTTGCAGTTTCTGTTTCGGTAAGCGCGCCTGCAAGCGCATTCTTAAGGCGGAAGTTTAAGTTTTCTTCGCAGTTCTGCAATCTCTCAAGAGAGCCCTTCGCCTGCTCTAAAATCTCCGCAGAATAGTTAACGGGACTGCGATAATGAGGAGAAAGTAAGAAATAACGGATAACCTGATAGTCATACTTTTCCGCAACATCACGTACGGTAAAGAAATTACCCAGAGATTTGGACATTTTTTTGTTATCCACGTTAATATAGCCGTTATGCATCCAAATTTTTGCAAGGCATTTTCCTGTTGCACACTCAGTTTGTGCCACCTCGTTTTCGTGGTGAGGGAAGGTCAGGTCTTGACCACCGCCGTGTATGTCTATCTCCGTACCCAAAAATTTGTATACCATAGCAGAACACTCAATGTGCCAACCGGGTCTACCAGCACCCCAAGGAGACTCCCATGCTATTTCACTGTCTTCCTTTTGTGCCTTCCAAAGAGCAAAGTCGTAGCTGTTCTTCTTGTCCTCGTTGACTTCTATACGCGCGCCGGCCTCCTGCTGTTCTGTATCTCTGTGAGAAAGCTTGCCGTACGCCTTATAGCTTTCGGTATCAAAATACACATCGCCGCCGGAAACGTAAGCGTGCCCGTTTTCTATAAGCTTTTCTACCATAGCAATAATCTCACCCACGGTCTCGGTAGCCCTGGGATGAAAAGTTGCAGGCTTTATGCCTAAGCCTTGTGCATCCTTAAAGTATTCGGATATATATTTTTCCGCAATCTGAGGAACAGTGCTGTTTTCTTCAGCCGCGCGTTTAATAAGCTTGTCGTCAACATCGGTAAAATTCTGAACAAATATAACCTTATAACCTCTGTATTCCAAATAGCGACGCAACATATCAAAGACAACAAAAACTCTTGCGTTGCCTATGTGAAAGTAGTTGTAAACGGTCGGACCGCACACATACATACGCACGGTATTGTCTTTTACAACCAACTCATCCTTTTGCCTTGTAAGCGTATTATATAGTTTCATAATATAAATTCATCTCCAAATCGTCTTAATCTTCATTTAAAAAGTCTATATGCTTCTTGTACATCATAACACAATAAAGACCGGAATATATGCTAAGCGTCACTGCCAACACGGTGACTATAAGGCTTAAAAGCCTTACATCATAAAACAGCTTATGGTCTTTAAGCACGGGTTCCAACACCACAACTATTATCCACACCATCTGTGCCGCATTGCTCGATTTAAACAGCGTTGACCTAAAAGTATCCCCGCCTTTAAAAAGCCCCTTTACATCAAGCTGAGAATCCGTAAGCCCAATACCGATAACAGCAAGCTCTCTAAGCATTACGGCAACAGCGGCCCAAAAGAAGAAATGCCTGTAAAACCCCGACGGCAAGATATAGCCTGAAAAACAAATTGCAATCAGTGCGCCGAAAATAACCAACTTATCAGCAACCATATCGAGGAAACGCCAGTACCCTGTATCATCCCCTCTCCTACCCATAAGCTTTTTGTCTATGTAATAGGAAACTACCGCCATTATAAAAAACGAGGCTGAAATTATGCGTGGCCAAGTATACTTAAAATCTTTTCCAAGCCCGAAGTCATATACCATAAAAAGCATAAACAAAGGGATGAGAAGCAAACGCACAAGAGTGAATTTTGCGGGTTTTTCTATCTTCATACACTCACCCCTCACTACTTCTTAAGAGCTCGCCCGCAAAGGTCGTAATCTATAACCTCGGTTACTTCAACTTCTACCATTTCGCCGTCCTTTAAGCGACGCGGAGCAGAAAAATAAATTTTACCGTCTATATCGGGTGCATCCGATTGTGACCTGCCGTAATATATTTCCGCCGCGCGGTCATAACCCTCACAAAGCACGTTGAGCGTCTTCCCCACTGCAAACTCGTTAAGCTCCTTATGTATACGGCGTTGCTCCTTCATCAATATGTCATAACGTCTTCTCTTAAGCTTTTCAGGGATTTGGTCAGGCAAATCGTATGCGGGTGTATTCTCTTCTCTTGAATATTCAAACACACCCAGTCGCTCAAACCTTATTTCCTTGATAAAACTTTTAAGCTTTTCAAAGTCTTCCTCAGTTTCACCGGGAAAACCGGTGATAAAAGTAGTACGGATGGTAATGCCGGGCACTCTTTCCCTAAGCTTTGTTATCATCCCTCTTATACTTTCTTCGTTGTCTCGGCGATTCATACGCTTAAGAACAGGGTCGGAAATATGTTGCAATGGCAAATCTATATACTTAACCACTTTGGGATTATTGGCTATTTCGTCTATTACGCTGTCGGTCAAACGGTCAGCGTAGCAATACATAAGACGTATCCACTGTATGCCCTCAATTTCAGACAAAGCCTGAAGCAAACTGTCCAAACAATACGTACCGTAAATATCCTCCCCGTAACGGGTTGTATCCTGCGCTACCAAGCATAACTCTTTTACACCCAGCGCCGCCAAATCCTTAGCTTCGGCAACTATATCATCAATACTTCTGCTTCTAAATTTGCCTCTGATATCGGGTATAACGCAATATGTACAGCGGTTATCACAGCCTTCCGCTATTTTAAGATATGCAAAATATTCGGGGGTGGTTATAACGCGTTCACTGTAAAAAGGAGCATCATTAACATCATCAAAACAAGTGTAACGTTCACCGTTGTATGCGGCACGAACCGCATCAGCTATATGAGCAATAGAGCCTGTGCCGATTACACAGTCAACCTCAGGCATACGCTCCAAAACCTCTTCTTTGTAGCGTTGTGCCAAACAGCCCGTAACAACAATACCCTTTAATGTATGATTTTCCTTAAGCCATGCTACATCAAGGATATTATCTATCGCCTCTTGCTTTGCACTTTCTATAAAAGCACAGGTGTTTATTATAATGACATCGGCATCTACATCCTCGGGTACTAATTCAAACCCGTCCTCTGCAAGCATATACAGCATATTTTCCGTGTCAAGCAAATTCTTGGGGCACCCCAAGGAAACAAAGCCTACCTTTATTGCCATAAAACATCTACTCCTCTTTAAAAGCGGAAATCGCATTATTTATTTCTTCATAATCATAGCCGCGGGCGGCAAGATAAGCCGTGGCTTTAGCTCTAGCCTGTCTGTCATCGGGGTCAAGGTGAGGAAACTTTTTCCTCAATATCTCCGTCACAAGCTCTTCCGGTGTTTCATCCAACCCACTTATCGCATTTTCTATACAATCGCCGTTAAAGCCTTTTGCGTAAAGTTCTTTTTTTATACGCAAAACACCGTATCCCTTTTGCTTTTGAATAGCTGCAGCATATTCTGCACACAAGGCGTAATCATCCAAATACCCTTTTTTCTCAAGCAAAAACAATGTCTTTTCCACCGCATCCTCACTAAATCCGCAACGCTTAAGCTTTTGCGCCATGGCTTTTACAGAATGGGCTTTGTAGGACAAGTAAACAAAGGCTTTCTTTATGCAACGCAGTTTTTCCTCAGCCTCGCTTAAAAACAGCAACGCAGCGTCATTTATTTCTGCACCGTCTGTTATCCCACTCACTTCAAGATCTGCAAGAGTAATACGGTATTCCGAACCTCCTGACCTTACTATGGCTTCGCCCTCACTTGGCGAAACTTTAACAGCAAAACGCTCTATCACTGGTCATCACCAAAGAATTCGTCGTCATCTGCAGAATCGAGAACATCGTTATCGCCTGCACATTTTTCTCTTATCTTAGCCTCAAGCTCTGCAGCAAGGGCGGTGTTTTCGGTTATCAAATCTCTTACCTTATCCTTACCCTGTCCCAAACGTTCTCCGTTATAAGAAAGCCAAGAGCCGCTTTTATCAATAACTCCAAGTTTTATGCCAAGCTCTATAATTTCACTTTCTTTAGATATACCCTTGCCGTAAAGAATATCAAATTCTGCAGTCTTAAAGGGAGGCGCAACCTTATTCTTTACAACTTTACATTTGGTATGGTTACCTATAATCTCAGTACCGGATTTTAGCTGTTCAGCCCTGCGGATGTCAATACGCACGGAAGCATAAAACTTAAGTGCCGTACCACCGGTTGTAGTTTCAGGGTTACCGTAGAACACACCTATCTTCTGACGAAGCTGGTTGATAAATATAACGATACAGTTGGATTTGGCAACGGCACCTGAAAGTTTACGAAGTGCCTGTGACATAAGACGCGCCTGCACACCAACGTTTGCAGAGCCCATCTCATTATCAATCTCGCTCTTAGGCACAAGTGCGGCAACGGAGTCTATTACTACAATCTCCACAGCGCCGGAGCGTATAAGCATTTCCGCTATTTCCAAAGCCTGTTCACCGTCATCAGGCTGAGAAACAAGCAAATCATCAATATTCACGCCCAAAGCCTTAGCATAAACAGGGTCAAGTGCGTGCTCCGCATCAATAAAAGCGGCTTCGCCACCCTGTTTTTGCACTTCTGCAACAGAATGCAGAGCAACGGTGGTTTTACCCGAAGATTCAGGCCCGTATATCTCAATAATTCTGCCCTTGGGCAAACCGCCTATACCAAGAGCCAGATCCAGCGACAAAGAGCCGGTAGAAACACTTGACACCTCCATACGTGCGTTTTCACCCAAGCGCATAACAGAACCCTTGCCGTATTTCTTTTCTACCTGCGCCAAAGCCACTTGAAGAGCTTCTTTCTTTTTATCTGTGATTTTTTCAGCCATAATGTTGCACAGCGCCAAGGAAGGCGCAACCTCCGCTAAACATATTGAACTAATGTTCGGTTTAATATTACCACAATTACAATGTCTTGTCAATGAAAAAAACACAATTTTGCGTTAATATTTGGTATCTGTTGTCTTTTTTACTTAAAGGACACAAAAAAACTGCAGTGTTTTGTTAAAATCACCTATATACATTTGTCGAATTTTAATGTAATATATAATTGCACAGGAATTTTGCAAAACGAATAACTGTAATTAAGAGGGGTATTAAAAATGGCAGAAAGCGTAAATCACGGCAAACTAGGCATTATTGTAATGAACAACTGCGAGAAGCTTGGCAAGATGATAGAAAAGCACATACTTGCTATGCGCGGTGAAACCGATACAGGCAAATCCTACATCATCCCCGTAGATGAAATAAGATTTTCCAACGGCGAAGGTAAAACAAAGCTTCCCGACTCCGTAAGAGGCAGAGATTTATACATTATTTCCGACGTTGGCAATTACAGCTGTACCTACAAAATGTTCGGTTATAAAAATCATATGGGACCCGATGAGCATTTTCAGGATATAAAGCGCGTTTTGAGCGCAATAGGCGGCAAAGCTAACCGTGTAACCGTTATTATGCCTTTGCTTTATGCTTCACGTCAGCACAAGCGCAAGGGGCGCGAGTCTATGGACTGTGCAATGGCGTTGAAAGAACTTGAAAATATGGGCGTCAGCACCATCATTACCTTTGATGCACACGACCCTACAATACACAACGCAATTCCTTTTACTTCCTTTGAAAATTGTATGGCAACATACTCCACACTCAAGCGTTTTATAAATAACGAAGGCTTGTTTACAAAGGATAATCTTACCGTTATCAGCCCCGATACAGGTGCTATGGAGCGTGCTATCTTCTACGCAAATGTTATCGGCGTTGATGTTGGTATGTTCTATAAGCGTCGTGACCATTCCGTAATAGTTAACGGTAAAAACCCCATAGTTGAACACAAGTACATAGGCAGCTCTCTCAAGGGTAAGAGCGTGCTTATAGTTGACGATATGATAGCCTCCGGCGAGTCTGTTATAGACATAATCAAGAAGATTTCCCACTACAAGATAGACCGTACATATGTTGCCGCAACCTTTGCTTTCTTTACCGAAGGTGTCGCAAAATTCGATAAGCTGTACAAAGAAGGCAAGCTTACCAAGATATACTCCACAAACCTTTCTTACATTCCTGACGAAATCAAACAAAAGCCTTGGTTTGAAGAAGTTGACCTTTCCAAGTTTATCGGCAAAATCATTAACACATTAAGCCACGATGAAAGCATCTCCCCTTTGCTTGATGCTAAGCATAAGATACGCAAGTTACTTGACGAAAAGGCTGCAAAATCCGAGTAAATCAATAGATGCCGTTGCTTTAATGCAGCGGCATTTATAAATTTTGACCGTATTTTTGTCAAATCGTAGCATTTTTTTGTTTAAAGGCGAAAAAAACGCAGCTGTTAAGCAAAAATCTCTTGACAAATTCAAACTGTTTTGTTAAACTCTACAGTAAGTAAGAAAACACTAATCTGTTTTCTCCTTGCTCTGCCTTGCACAGGCAGGGCCACAGACCAAAAGGAGGTGTATTTTGATGGAAAAGAAAGCAATGTACGAATGCCTGTTTATTGTTGACAGCACTCTCGGCGAAGAGGGCATCAACGCCGTTGTGACCAAGTTCACCGGTTTAATAGAGGCTAACGCTACTGCCGATTCTATGAACGTCAATGAGTGGGGCAACAGAAGACTTGCCTACCCCATTAACGATTTAACAGAAGGCTATTACGTACTTGTTAAGTTCGAGTCCGCTCCCGCTTTCCCCAAGGAGCTTGACAGAATCTTTAACATTACAGACGGTTTGCTTCGTTCTCTCATCACAAGAGTAGAAGCGTAAGTTTTGCGTTTATGAACGCAGGAGGAGTCTATGGCAAGTTTTAATAAAATTATACTTGTCGGCAATCTTGTTGCTGACCCTGAGCTTAAACAAACTCAAAGCGGCATTGCCGTTTCTACCTTTAGAATTGCCGTTTCCAGACGTTTCACCCGTGCAGGTGAACAGCCCCAGACCGATTTCTTTGACATCGTAGCTTGGCGACAGACGGCAGAGTTCGTTACTCGTTTCTTCTCTAAAGGCAGACCTATTCTTGTATGCGGCTCTCTCCAGACACGCTCTTGGAACGACGCTAACGGTAACAAGCGCATTTCCTACGAGATTATCGCAGACGAATGCAGTTTTGTTGACAAGAAAACCGATGGCCCCGCAGGCGGCGCGCCCTCATACGGTGCACCTGTTGCGGAGATGCCTAACTACAGCTCTCCCAAAGCCGAAGGTTCTTTTGAAGAGCTTTCTGCTGATGATGAGCTTCCATTCTAAGTTATTAACAGATTATTGAAAAAGGAGGTTATTGCTTTGGATAATAACACCAACAAGGCCGAGGTTAAGGCCGAGGTTCAGAAGCCCTTCAGACCTAAGAAGAGAAAGAAGGTTTGCACCTTCTGTGCAGATAAAATTGAGCATATCGATTACAAGGATACTCTTAAGTTGAGAAGAAACCTTTCCGAAAGATCCAAGATTCTTCCCAGACGTGTTACCGGCACCTGTGCTAAGCATCAGAGACAGCTTACCACCGCAGTTAAGCGTGCAAGACACGTTGCACTTCTCCCCTACGTATCCGACTAATTATAAGTGCGATAAAAGCCGTCCGTACAGGGCGGCTTTTTTGGTAATAATAAAATGAATAATATAAATAATCTTTTACACGAACACGGCATAACCGAATACGGCATAATAGACTTTGAAAAACTAACTGTAATTAACCCTAAACTTTTGCCAAACACAAAAGTTCAATCAGTGATTATTACACTGCTTCCGTACCGCACGGGAAATACTGTTGCCAAAGACGGCTACAATATGGGGCTTTTTGCGCGCATTAAGGACTATCATGCAGTTTTTAATAGAATTGCTGACATGTTGATACCAAAATTCAAAAGACTTTACGGCGGGGACGTGTTTTTCTTTGCCGACCACTCCCCTATTTTTGAAAAAGAGGCAGCGGCAAAATGCGGGCTTGGCTTTATAGGACGCAACAGTTTACTTATAAACTCAAAATACGGAAGTTTTGTTTTTATCGGCTGTTTTTTATTTAGCGAAAAACTGGAGGAAAGACTGTTTGAATGTGAAGTAAACTGCGGTCAATGCAACAGATGTATAGAAGCGTGTCCTGCCAATGCCATCAGCAAAAGCTTAATGTGTGTAAATATGTGTTTATCGGGAATATCTCAAAAAAAGAAAAAGAACGAAGACGAACTAAATATTTTACAACAGACAAAGACAGTTTGGGGTTGTGACATCTGCCAAAGCGTTTGCCCTTACAACAAGAACGCAGCTCTTAGCACGGTATACGAATTTGACAGTGTTGCGCTTGAAAGTATTTCTGCGGAAATAATAGAGCAAATGGAAGAAACGGAATATAAACAGTTTGCCTTTTCTTTCCGCCCGAAAAAAGTTATAGCTGAAAACTTATTGACTGCCAACGGGAAACGTGATATAATCGAGAAGGATTAAGACCGTAAATTTTGGAGGTATATTTATGAACACTGAACAAAAGGATAAGCTAAAGCAAGTAACTGAACGCATTAAATATCTCCGTGATATTTTAGATTTTTCACAGGTAGAGGTTGCCGAAAAGCTTGGCATCTCCACCGCTCTTTACAACGAATACGAAACAGGTGTTAAGGATATCCCCATTAGTATGATGTATGGCGTTGCCGCCATATTCGGTGTTGATGCTACCGAAATTCTTACAGGTGAAGCACCTCGTATGCTGGATTACACCGTTACCCGCAAGGACAGCGGCATAGAAATAGACCGTTATGTTGGCTATAAATTTGAAGCACTTGCACACAATTACAAAAACAAAAATAAAGAACCTATGCTTGTTACCATTGACCTTTCTGACACTCCCCCCGAATTGGTTAGCCACAGCGGGCAGGAATTTAACTATGTGCTTGAAGGTAAAATCGGTGTTACAATAGGCAAAAAGACTGTTGTATTAGAAACCGGTGACTGCATCTACTTTGACCCCCGTATACCTCACGGGCAGTTTGCAGTTGAAGGCAGGGCAAAGTTTTTAACCGTTATTGACAAGGAAAACTAATGGAAAAAGCCTTTACAAAAAAGAAAGCATTGGGGCAAAACTTTTTAACAAGTGACAATATACCTATCCGCATAGCATCCGTTTGCGGTGCAGATGAAAATACCGGTGTTATCGAAATAGGTCCCGGTATGGGGATTTTGACAAAACAACTTGTTAAAATCGCACCAAAAGTAGTGGCAATTGAGCTTGACGAGGAGCTTATTCCCTATCTTAACGAGCGTTTTCAAAGTCAAAGCAACTTCAAGCTTATTAACAACGATGTACTGAAATGCGACATTGACCGGATTTTAGATACAGAATTTGCCGGCTTGGATTGCTGTGTTTGTGCAAATCTTCCCTACTACATAACCACACCGATAATAATGATGCTTTTGGAGGGTGGCTATAACCTAAAGTGTATTACGGTTATGGTACAAAAAGAGGTAGCTGACAGACTTTATGCAAAGCCACGCGAAGACGGATACGGCGCAATTACCGCATCGGTAAATTATTACGCCAAAGTGGTTAAGCATTTTAAGGTTGGCGCGGCTAACTTTTCACCCCGTCCAAAGGTTGATTCTGCGGTTATAAGTCTTATTCCCTATAAAGATAAGCCGGTTAAACCCTTGTGCGAAAAAACTTTTTTTGAAGTTTTGCGTGGTGCTTTTGCCACAAGACGCAAAACCTTGGCAAACTCTTTGGGTGCGGTCTTCGGGAACAGATTATCCAAAGAAGAATTGCAGGACATCATAGCAATTGACCACAGCCTTACAGTAAGAGGCGAAGAGCTTAGTGTGGCAGAGCTTGCAAAAATATCAGACAGAATATATATGAAGATAGAAGGGTAGCTAATGCTCCCCTTCAGACCGCTGACAAAGGCACAGACCACGAAAAAGATAAAAAACAATGTTACAAAAGAAGAGAATTCGGTGAGTTTTATCACCGAATTCTCTGCATTTATTACATTTTTTCGTTCGGAACGAACCTCAGCTCACAGTACCCAGTACAGTTCTCGCCTCGGTTCGTTCCGTCTGTACTCTTTCTCAGCAGTCTGCCAAGCTGATGACAAGGTTTGTCATCAGCTTGAGATAGAAGGGTAGCCAATGCTCCCCTTCTATTTCTGTATTCTCCAAATCTCTCCGCTTTCGCATTCCATTTCCTCGATACTTTCAAATTCTAAAGTTGTATGGCTTATACCAATGGCAAGCAGACGTTTTTTTACCTTGCACTTTAGCCGCCTTGTATCACTGCTTTCCGTTACTATGTGCATAGTAGCACAGTTACTTACACCGTCAAAGCTTCTTATATGAATATGATGAACATCTACGACTTCATCAATTTCCGTTATACAGCACCTTACGGCATCAGCCGTAAGCTCTTTGGGAGCTTTTTCTAAAAAAAGATTTATAATTTTCCCCATAGACAGTGCCGCACTTACCAAAATAAACAGCCCTACACCGAAGGATAAAAGTGCATCAATGATAGTAAGCCCCGTAACGTTTATAAGTATTCCACCCACAAGTATGGTCACCCAGCACAATACATCTTCGCTCATGTGCAAGTTTACTGCCTTTTGATTTAGGCTGTTTCCGTCTTTTGTAAAATATACTGCAGCAAGATTTGCGGCAATACCAAAAACTGCTATTACCACCATACCTTGTATGTTGATGGAGATGGGATTAAAAACACGCATAACCGCATTATACATGACGGCAACCGCCCCTATAACAAGAATACAGTTTGTTATTGCTGCACCTAAAACGGAATACCTTATGTAGCCATAAGTAAAAACTTCATCGGGCATCCTCTTGCTTTTCTTCTCTAAATAGCAGGATATACCTATACTCAAAGCATCACAAAAATCGTGAAAAGCGTCAGAAATAATGGCTATACTTCCCGTATATGCACCCCCTATCAGCTCTAATACCGCAAAGCCTAAATTAAGAAAAAAAGCAATGTACATCTTTTTTACAATACTCAAAATCTTACCTCCGCGATATATTTACAGTAAACCTAAAACCGCCGTTTTGCGTTGACATTTCATATTATGTATGATATGATAACAAGCGTTATATTGATACAACTGAAGGGAGATTATATATGAGTAGCCAAAGAAAAACGGAAAAAACTATACTTGCGCCTCTTTTGGTAAGCATTTCGTTGTTGTTTATAATAGCCGCTTGTGCAGGCATAATCCTTTATATACTTAACGACGAACCTAGCACGGACAAAGCAGTTCTCTCCACAAACTCCACCACAAGCAAAGAAGAATCACGCTTTGAAAGTGAAATCTTAAGCTGTTTTGACAGTACAAATAGCGAAGCAGGCGTGTCTTCAGAAGAATCCGTAAATAATGATAGCACACTTGATGTTTCCGAAGAAAGCGTAAACACACCTGTATATAGCTTTGAAGGCGAATGGGGACAGCTGTACTGGGGCATAGATGCAAACGGCGTTCTTTACATAGGCGGCGATGGTGATATGGCACACTTAAAATTTGGCGGCACCGATGCATGGCTGGAATACAAAGACAATATAAACGCATTGGTAATAGAGGAAGGCGTTACCTCTGTTGGTAACTATGCATTTTTCTCTGCCCACGGAATTAAAAGTGTCTCCTTACCTGACAGCCTTGTAAGCATAGGTGTAAATGCATTCCGTGACTGTCAGGGAATAAGTGAAATTGTACTGCCGGACGGGTTTTGTGATCTAAAAGAAGATGCATTTACTTTTTGTACCGGGCTAAAAAAAGTATACATTCCCATAGGCGTAAAGCTGATAGAGGATTGGACCTTTGGATACTGCTACAGCTTAGAAAAAATCACCTATAATGGCACAGTAAGCCAGTGGTCTTCCATACCCAAGGGCAAAAATTGGAACTTAGATACTCCCACCTTTAAGGTTGAATGCATTGACGGTATTGTCAATTACATGGATATGGATAATACAATAGATTAACTTAAAACTAAAAAGCTGTTACGAAAGGTAACAGCTTTTTGACTTGTATTGCTAATTACAAAGTAAAGAATGCTTTTGCCGCCTTATACATAGCATAAATGTCCGCCTTTGACGCCAATTCATAGGGAGAATGCATTGATAAAATTGGAACGCCAACATCAATTACATCAATGTTAAGCAAAGCGATTTCCGTAGCAACGGTGCCTGCACCGCCTTGGTCAACTTTTCCGTACTCCCCGGTTTGCCAAGCAACACCTTCCCTGTCAAGTACACCTGTTATTTTTGCTACCAACTCGGCAGACGCATCGGAAGAACCGGATTTACCCCTTGCACCCGTGTATTTTGTTACAACAACGCCTTTGTTGACGTAAGCGGAATTTTTGGCATCATAAGCATCGCCGTAGCACGCATCGTAAGCACCACCCACATCCGCAGAAAGGCACACGCTGTTCTCACAAAAGGCGCTGAAATTAGCACCGCTTACAGCACAAATGTCATTCAAGAAATTTTTATACGCTGCTGAAGACATACCCGTTACGCCGTAACTGCCTATCTCCTCTTTATCAGCAAAAATGCAAATGCAGGTACGTTCAGGCATCTCATCGTCAAATAATGCACACATAGAAGGATAAGCGCAAATTCTGTCATCGTGCCCGTATGCGGCAATCATACCTCTGTCAAAGCCTATATCCCTTGCATTGTCAGCAGGCACTGCAGAAATCTCTGCAGTTATCAAATCCTTCTCCGTAATTCCGTATTTATCATAAAGTGCGTTAAGTACTGCCAGCTTTATGGGATTGCTGTCTTCATCGCAAGGAACAGAGCCTACTATTATATTAAGACCTTCACCGCTTATAGCTGTTCCAAGGGGTTTGTCTATCTGGTCTTTTGCTATGTGCGGCATAAGATCACTTATATAAAACGCCGCTTCGTCTGCACCGTCACCCAAAGCAATATTTATTTTTTCACCGTTTGATTTTATAACCGTGCCGTGCAAAGACAAAGGCATAGCGGTCCATTGATACTTTTTAATACCACCGTAATAATGGGTTTTAAAATAAGCAATACCGCCATCTTCGTAAAGGGGACGTTGCTTTAAGTCAAGGCGAGGGCTGTCAACATGGGCTACTACAATATTTGCACCCGTTTCCACAGGTTTACTTCCTATAACTGCAAGTACTATGCTTTTTTCGCGGTTTACATAATACACCTTATCACCTGCTTTAAGAGGTGCGTTCCTGTCAAAGGGCTTAAAACCGTTTTCTTCTGCCGCCGCTTTAGCAAAAGCTACGGCCTCTCTTTCTGTTTTGGATAGGTCCATAAACTTTTTATAGCCAATACAAAAATCGTTAATATCCTCCGCCTTTGCCGTATCATAAGCGGATTTTGGTTTGTAAATCAATTTGTTTTTAAGTTCTTCGGTCATAATAATTTGTCCTCCCTTTAGCTAAAGTATAGCTTTCTATATTTTTCCCTGTTTTTTTCTATTTCTTTTACGTAATTTTTCGTTTCCTCAAAAGGAATACTCTTTAATGTTTTACCGTCTTCCGAGTACTCTTTGCTGTCAAGCCAACTTTTTACCCTGCCTATTCCCGCATTGTATGCGGCGCAGGCTGTTTTCCAATTATTTCCTAAATTTTTATACAGATACGCAAGATAATAACTGCCGTAAGAAATATTTGTCTCAGGGTCTGTAAGCGTGTCAACGTCGTATTCTAATCCCATTCGTTTTGCCATTTCTTCTGCTGTTGCAGGTAACACCTGCATTAAACCCACGGCTCCTACTCTTGATACAGCGTCATGCTCAAAATCGCTTTCCGCTTTTATAACAGCGGCAAGAAGGTCATATGGGATATCATATAAATCGCAATACTTATATATGTACTCTTCATATTCCAAAGGGTAAAAGCATTTTTCTATAGCTTTGCAAGCTGTGATATTCATCAAAGCAATCACCACCGAAAAAAGCACACACAATAGTTTAATCCTGCTTTTTAACATATAAGTGTCCCTTCTTCCTGTTTTTAAGGAAACCAAGCTTAAGCTGTATATAAAACATCGCAACATAGGCTTTGCGCCTTAGCTGACCCAGACTGCCGCAATTATTTATTATGCAATCACAGCGTTCTGCAATCTCCGCCGCGCTTAGCTGAGCAGACAGACGATTAACAAGCTCTTCTTCGCTTTTAGCGTCACGTTTTTTTAGGCGTTCTATTTGCGTACTGTCATCAGCAATTACGGCAATCACTGCATCGCAGCGTTTTTCAAGTCCCGACTCAAACAGCAAGGGTGCATCTATAACAACAACGCCTGTATCTTTATCAGCAGCAAGCGATATCCTTGTTTCTATTTCTTCTAAAATATATTTGTGAGCGATTCTATTAAGCTCATCAATACCGCCAATCTTGCCGTAAGCCCGCTTTGCAAGCATAGACCTTACAATTACTCCGTCCAACGCCACATCGTTTCCAAAGCTTTCGCAAAGCTCTTTTACACACCGAAGATTTTTACTGTACACATAGTGGCACACCTCATCAGCGTCTATCAAAAATGCACCGATGCGTCTCCAAAAATTGGCAACAGTGCTTTTTCCGCTACCGCTTCGTCCACATAGACCTATTATTATCAAAGCTGTCGCCCCCTTGTTATTCATTTAATGTAAGGCTCAAGCACATCGTAAGGCAACGCGCCCTGTCTTATAATTTTAGGCTCATCAACCAAAGACAAAATTGTTGATTCATGTCCCACTTCAGTCTTTCCACCGTCTATAAGCGCATCAATTCTTCCGTTTAACGCTTCATATACATCAGCGCCGTCGGTAAGTGCGCCCTGCCCCGACAAATTAGCTGAAGGTAACGCTATCGGTACACCGCAAAGCTCCGCAAGCCTTAAAGCAACGGGGTTTGACGGAAGACGTATCCCCACACTGTCAAGCCCTGCAGTTACTATAGTCGGAACGCAATCACGCTTTGGTAAAACCAAAGTTAACGGTCCGGGCATAAAAGCATCAAACAAAGCCTTGGCTTTTTCAGAAAACACCGCAACCTGTTCTGCAACCGAAAGATTAGGTACGCACAGACTTATAGGCTTTACGGGAGGACGCTTTTTTGCGTTGTACAAACGTTTTACCGCCTCTTCATCGTATGCGTTACACCCCAAACCGTAAACCGTTTCTGTGGGGAAAGCCACCAGTCCTCCATTTAAAATTATTTCGGCGCACTTATTTAACGCCGTTTCATCAATGCGGTTATTTTTTATATTATATACACAAGTTACCATACTAATCACCTATGGGATATTTTACAACATACAAGCACCTTATGTCAATAGCGATTGAACTTGATTTTAAACCATTTAACATAGATTAAAATACAAAAAAACTATTGACTTGACCAACTTTGTATGGTATACTTTTACTAACAAAAATCCCGAAAAAGGAGAAAGAGTATGAAAAAAATTCTTTGCGCTCTGTTGGCTCTTTTTATGATCGCAGCTTGCTTTGTAGCTTGCGGTGGTGAAGAAGGCAACAACAGCTCCCAAGCAGGCAACAATGAATCTGTAGGCTCTAACGACAGCAGCAACGTTATTTCCGGTATCGTTTCCGACAGTAGCGTTGGTCAGGTTGGCGGCGACGACGTAGTTTACGCTGACAAACTTCCCGAAGCAACCGATATGGGCGGTCGTGAATTCTACATCCTTCAGCGTTGGTTTGGCTACGGCAAACCCACCATTGACTTCCAGGGCGAAGTTATTTGGGAAGACTCTGAAGATGGTACTATGACCAACATCAACCTTGCTAAGAAGAAGGTTCTTGATGAGGTTCAGAAGAACTACAACTGCACCATCACCGGTGAAATGAGCACCAATACCGCAGGCGAAATCCGTACCGCTCTTAACGAAGACATTCTCGGCGGCACTGCTGAATATGACTTCTGCTTTGAATCCTATTTCTACTATTATGCATTTGTAGAAGACGGTCTTCTTGTTGACCTTAAGGATTTAGGTATCGACTTTGACCAGGCTTGGTGGGACCAGAACGCAGTTGAAGACCTTTCTATCTGCGGCGAGCTTTATTATGCTCTCGGCGACATCAACACCTATGATAACGATGGTACATTCGTACTTCTCTTCAACAAGGACCTCTACACCGAAAACGGCGGCAACATTCAAGATCTTTATGACAAGGCTTTGAACGGCGAATGGACCTTCGAAGAACTTACCAAGGAAGTTACCGGCTTCGGCTTTGATGCAAACGCAGACGGCGTAAGAGATGAATTTGACGTTTACGGTTTGCTTTCCGAAACCTCTAACCTCTACAACCACTTCCTCGCAAGCGGCAGCAAGATCGTTGATAAGAACGCTAATGACGAACCCGTATTCGACCTTGCTAGCGGCACAGGCTATGCTGCACTTACCGATGCAGTTAACCTTTACCTCAACACCAACGACGTACTTATAGCTGACCTCGAAGTTTACAAGACAAAGTATGAAGGCGAAGACGTATATGAAAAGACAGTTACCAACGCTTTCAAAGAAGGCAGAGGCTTGTTCTATATGACTTCCCTCATTCACCTCCCCTACTTCAGAGATATGGAAGACGACTTTGGCTTCCTTCCCATTCCTAAGTATAATGCATCTGATGACAGATACTATCACAATATGGGCGCACATACCACCAGCGTTCTTTTCGTTCCCACCGGTGAAAACTCCAAGGGCGAAAAGGGTCAGCAGATGGGTATAATCCTTGATGCACTTGGTGCATACAGCAAGGACTATTTGACTCCCGAATATTACGAAAAGCAGCTTAAGAGATCTGATGCACAGGATCCCGACAGCGCAGCAGTTCTTGACGTTGTATTCGGTTCCCGCGTATTTGACCTTGGTCAGGTATTCGGCGGTAAGTGGAACACCACCAGCATCATCGAAGAACTTGACACCAACATCGCTTCCCGCGTTGAAGGTCAGAAGGACCTTATCGAAATGAACATTCAGATTACCGTTGATAAGGTTAAGGCAAACGCTGCTAAATAATAATTGCGTAACTATAGAAGCACCCTCTGCAACATCGTCGCAGGGGGTGTTTCGTTGTCAAAAAATTGCGGTATTTTATTATGCGTATTGACAGCGGAACCGTAAAGTGTTATACTTAAATTATAAATACGATTTCAAGGAGAGAAACTATGAAAAGAACACTGTGTGCGTTGTTGGCTCTTTTCATGATCGCGGCATGTTTTGTTGCCTGCGGTGGTGAGGAAGGAAACAACAGCTCTCAAGCCGACAACAGCGAATCCGTTGGCACCAATGACAGCAGCAACGTTATTTCCGGTATCGTTTCTGACAGTAGCGTTGGTCAAATCGGTGAAGACAATGTTATTTACGCCGACAAGCTTCCCGAAGCAACAGATATGGGCGGTCGTGAATTCAATATTCTTCAACGTTGGTTCGGCTACGGCAAACCCTCTATCGACTTTCAGGGCGAAGTTATTTGGGAAGACTCTGAAGATGGTACTATGACTAACATCAACCTTGCAAAGAAAAAGGTTCTTGATGAAGTACAGAAGAACTACAACTGTACCATTACAGGTATTATGAGCACGGACACCCCCGGTGAAATCCGTACCGCTCTTAACGAAGACATCCTCGGCGGTACCGCTGAATATGACTTCTGTTTTGAGTCCTACTTCTACTACTACGCGTTCGTTGAAGACGGCCTTCTTGTTGACCTTAAGGACTTGGGTATTGATTTTTCTCAGCCTTGGTGGGACCAGAATGCAGTTGAAGACCTTTCTATCTGCAACGAGCTTTATTATGCTCTTGGTGACATAAATACCTACGATAACGACGGTACATTCGTACTCCTCTTCAACAAAGATTTGTATTCCGAAAACGGCGGTAACGTTCAAGAGCTTTATGATATGGCAAAGAACGGCGACTGGACCTTTGAAGAATTCAAGAACATCGTTACCGGCTTTGGTCATGATGCAAACTCCGACGGCACAAGAGATGAATTTGACGTTTACGGTTTGCTTACCGAAACAGTTTGCTTGTACAACCACTTCCTTGCAAGCGGCAGCAAAATTGTAGATAAAAACGCAAATGACGAACCTATATTTGACCTTCCCAACGGTGGCGGTTACGCGGCACTTACCGATGCTGTTAACCTTTATCTTAACTCCAACGACGTTCTTGTAACCGACCTTCCCCAATACCTTGACAAGTACGGCGGAACAGGCGACGGTTATTATGAACCTATCTGCAACGCTTTTAAGGAAGGCAGAGGCTTATTCCTTATGTGTGCGCTTATCCATCTCCCCTTCTTCAGAGATATGGATGACGACTATGGTTTTCTTCCCATTCCTAAATACAACGCGGCAGACGACAGATACTACCATAATATGGGTGCACACACCACCAGCGTGCTTTTTGTCCCCGTTGGCGAAAACGCTAAAGGCGAAAAGGGTCAGCAGATGGGTATAATTCTTGATGCACTTGGTGCATACAGCAAGGACTACTTGACACCCGAGTATTACGAAAAGCAGCTTAAGAGATCAGATGCACAGGACCCTGACAGTGCTGATGTGCTCGACATAGTGTTTGACTCCCGCGTATTTGACCTTGGTCAGGTTTACGGCAGTAAGTGGAACACAACCAGCATGGTTGAACAGCTTGACACCAACATAGCTTCCCGCGTTGAAGGTCAGAAAGACCTTATAGAAATGAACATCCAGATAACCGTTAACAAGGTTAAGGCAAACGCTGCTAAATAGCATTTTGAACGCGCTTTGTGTCTTTTAGTCACAAGGCGCGTTTTAATATTTTGTTGTTGATATTGACATAAAAGGCAAGGAGTGTTATACTTTTGTCAAGAACAAATAAACAAGGAGAATTGCTATGAAAAGAATCCTATGCACATTGTTAGCTCTTCTTATGATTGCTGTTTGCTTTACAGCTTGCGGCAAAACAGAAGAAAATGCAAACAGTTCGCAAGCACCCGCTGAATCTGTTGATACAAATGACAGCAGTAACGTAATTTCCGGCATCGTTTCTGACAGCAGCGTTGGTCAGATTGGGGAAGACAATGTTGTTTATGCCGACAAGCTTCCCGAAGCAACCGACATGGGCGGTCGTGAATTTTACATTCTTCAGCGTTGGTTCGGCTATGGTAAGCCCACCATCGACTTCCAGGGTGAAGTAATTTGGGAAGACTCTGAAGACGGTACAATGACCAACATCAACCTTGCAAAGAAAAAGGTTGTTGATGAAGTTCAGAAGAACTATAACTGCACTATCACCGGCGAAATGAGCACCAACACCCCCGGTGAAATCCGTACAGCCCTCAACGAAGACATTTTAGGCGGCACAGCTGAATATGACTTCTGTTTTGAGTCCTATTACTACTACTACGCATTCGTAGAAGACGGCCTTCTAGTTGACCTTAAGGATTTAGGCATTGACCTTGACCAAGCGTGGTGGGACCAGAACGCTGTTGATGACCTTTCCATCTGCGGTGAGCTGTATTATGCTCTCGGTGATATCAATACCTACGATAACGACGGTACTGTTCTTTTGTTCTTTAATAAGGATTTGTATATCGAAAACGGAGGCAATCCCCAAGACCTGTATGATATGGCTTTAAAAGGCGAATGGACCTTTGATGCTTTCGTTAAAGAGGTTACAGGCTTTGGTTACGATGCAAACGCCGACGGCGTAAGAAACGAATTTGACGTTTACGGCTTGCTTTCCGAAACAAGTGGCGTTTACAACCACTTCCTTGCAAGCGGTAACAGAATAGTTGACAAAAACGCCAATGACGAGCCCGTGTTTGAACTTGCAAGCGGCGAAGGCTATGCAGCACTTACCGATGCAGTTAATCTTTACCTCAACACCAATGATGTTCTTATTGGCAACTTGCCTGAATACGTTTCCAAATATGAAGGCGAAGATGTTTATGAAAAGACCGTAATTAACGCTTTTAAAGAAGGTAGAGGTCTGTTCTATGTATGCGCTCCCATACATCTTCCCTACTTCAGAGATATGGAAGATGACTTTGGATTCCTTCCCATTCCCAAGTACAATGCATCTGATGACAGGTATTACCATAATATGGGCACACACATCACCAGCGTTTTGTTTGTTCCCACAGGTGCCAATGCTCAGGGCGAAGCAGGTCAACAGCTCGGTACGATAATCGATGCACTGGGCGCGTACAGTAAGGACTATTTGACTCCCGAATATTATGAAAAGCAGCTTAAGAGGGCTGATGCACGTGACCCCTACAGCGCAGAAATACTTGACATAGTTTACGGCTCCCGCATTTATGACCTTGGACAGGTATTCGGCGGCAAATGGAACACCACCAACATCATAGAAGAACTTGACACCAATATCCAATCCCGTGTTGATGGTCAGAAAGACCTTATTGAGATGAATATTCAACTTACAGTAAATAAGGTTAAAGCAAACGCCGCAAAATAAAAAGCCATGAATATTGCAATTATTGACGGTCATGGCGGAATGCTAGGCGCACAACTTGTTAAAGAGATTTCCGCGCGATACGCTAATGCGGTTGTAACAGCCATAGGAACAAATTCCACAGCTACCGCCGCAATGCTTAAAGCCGGCGCAAAAAACGCTGCTACGGGCGAAAATCCCGTTATTGTCGCATGCAGGAAAGCAAACGTAATTATCGGTCCTATAGGTATAGTTATTGCCGATTCTTTAACAGGTGAAGTGACACCGAAAATGGCTCTTGCCGTAGCGCAATCCAATGCTACACGCATACTTATTCCCATGAACAAGTGTGACAATTTAATTGCAGGTGTCAAGGAACTTAATACGACCATGCTTATTGAGGATGTAATGACTAAACTAAGTTATGTTATTTGCCAACAATAACTTGACAGTGTTTTATTTGTCTGTTATAATGTCAGTGCTGTCCTGAAGGATAGCGTGGGAAACAGAAGTTTCGTCAGTGCCTATTATTTTAAAAACGATACTATGAAGGTATCATTATCTCTGCAGAGGTAATGATACCTTTAATTTTGTGAGGTAGGAAAATGAAGTTTAACAAAACCACAAAAATGATTTTATCGGCATTATTTGTCGCGCTTGCGTATCTGTTTCCATTTTTAACGGGACAAATAGCAGAGATAGGTGCTATGCTTTGCCCTATGCACATACCCATTTTTCTATGCGGATTTATATGCGGGTGGCAATGGGGTGGCGCAGTTGGTATTGCGGCACCGCTTTTGCGCTCGCTAACGTTAGGTATGCCGTCTCTATTCCCTACAGCTGTGTGTATGGCGTTTGAACTAGCAGCTTATGGTGCCTTCAGCGGCATAATTTATAGAGTATTACCACGTAAAAAGCTATACATTTACTGTACTCTTATAATATCTATGATACTTGGCAGGCTTGTTTGGGGCGCTGCAACATTCGCTTGCTTAGGGATAAAAGGTACCGCTTTTAGCTTTTCAGCTTTTTGGGCAGGTGCTGTTACAAACGCAATCCCAGGTATAATTTTACAGATAGTTTTAATTCCTATAATCGTTATTCTAACGGAAAAAATCCGTGTTAACGGGAGAAAATAATGTACAACACAAAAGAGCTTATAATAAATCACTATAACAGCTATCCCCTATTGCAAATACAAGATATTTTAAAATTTTTGCATCAGAGTACATTTGGTTGCGAACACGCAGTGTCTTCAACAGAACAAATTATAGAACGCATAAATAGCGAAACTGCAAATCTTAACACCCTAAATAACGAGCTTATTGAACCGTTGGATGGAGAATACAGCCGTGTAAGTTTGTCGTTTTTACAATACGGGCTTAGCGCAAATACCTTGGGAAAGCTGTTTTTTCTTTCCGCAAAGGATAACAATAGCAACGTAAATCTATTGGAAACAAAGCTTAATGCTGTAAAAGAGCTTATATGTGAAGGCAAACTTCCCTTTATGTACGATGAGTTTAATAAAGAAGTTACCAAATGGAAAAACGAAGGATTCTGTGCCTTACACCATTCCGAACAATTCAGATCAGAATATAAGCCTGCGTACAGAGTTATCTCAAACCGATACATTCAATTTATAAAACTGTTTGCAAAGCTTGACAGTATGCTTGAAAAAGGAAACGTTAAGTTAGCAATAGAGGGCAGAAGCGCAAGCGGAAAAACCACACTTAGCAAAACGCTTGAACAGTTGTATGATTGCAACACTTTTCACACAGATGACTTTTTCTTACGACCTGAGCAAAGAACAGCTGCTCGATTGGCTGAGATAGGTGGGAATTTTGACCGAGAGCGTTTTTCAGAAGAAATAGTTGCACCGCTGTGGGCAGGCGAAAAAGTCGTTTACAGACCCTATGACTGCTCTACGAAAAGGCTAATTGATGCAATCACTGTCTTTCCAAAAAAACTCAGTGTCATAGAAGGGGTATACTCTACTCATCCATATTTGAATAAAAGCTATGACTTATCTGTTTTTTTGGACATAGACCGTGTCTCGCAAAAGAAGCGCATTATGAAGAGAAACACCGAGACATTGGCAGAGCGTTTTTTTAATGAATGGATACCTATGGAAAACAGATATTTTGAACATTTCAATATACCCAACAAATGCGATATTATTATTTCAGTTACATAAAAATGCACGCTACAAGACAAAAAACTTGCAACACAAAGGCTAAACGTACACTGTTTTTGTGTATATTACAACAAATTATAAGAAAAAGCCCTTGTTATTTCTTGCTAAATGTATCTTGACTGAACGCTTTGTAAATATTATAATAGTACCGTAAAAATAATATAAGGAGCTAACAAATGAAAAAGACAATTTGCAAGTGCGAATACGATACCGAAACCGCTACTCTTGTAAAGAAGATTTGCGTTGGTTGTTTTGGTGATTCTGAAGGTTATGAAGAAAGCCTTTACCAAACCCCTACCGGTTCTTATTTTATTTATGTTAACGGCGGCGAAAACAGCCCCTACCCCACAGAAGACATAAAGAGAATAGCAAAGAACAAGGTTGAAGCTTGGATTGCTGAACACGAATAATTGACAAAAATAAAATCGCCGTAAACGGCGATTTCAAGCTGATGACAAACCTTGTCATCAGCTTGGCAGACTGCTGAGAAAGAGTGCAGACAAAACGAACCGAGGCGAGAACTGTACTGAGTACTGTGAGCCGAGGTTCGTTTCGAACGAAAAAATATGAAAATATACAAAAATTTCGGGGAAATTTTCCCCGAAATTTTCACTTTATAGTAACCGTATTTTCTTTTTTCGCGTTCTGTGCCTTTGTCAGCGGTCTGACCCCCTTAACGGAAAAATCCGTTAAGGGGGTTAACTATGCTTATTTTGCGGCTTTGATTAAAGCTTTAAAGAACTTTAAAGAAGCTTCGTCCGTATCCACCATACATTCGGGATGCCATTGTACCGCCACACCAAAGGGACGGTCGGTAGCTATAAGTGCTTCTGTTACGCCGTCTGTGGCATAACCTTCAATAACAAGTCCCTTGCCAAGCTGTTTTACTGCCTGGTGGTGCATACTGTTTACCCATAGCTCATCACTGCCAACAATTTTTGCAATAAAGCCGTCTTTGTTAAGTTTTACGCCGTGGGTGCCGTGGGTATAGGGTGGCTGTTGTCTGTGCACAAGCCCTCTGCCACGCTCTAAGTTAATATCCTGATACAAGGTGCCGCCGTACATTATATTTATAAGCTGTATGCCGCGGCAAATTGCAAGAAAAGGCTTTTTGGTTTTTAAAAACTGCTTTGCAAACGCCATCTCGCCCGCATCACGCTCAGGGCACAGGTCGCCACAGCCCTCGTGCAGACAGGCGCCGTAGTGGCGGGGGTGCGCGTCGTCACCGCCCGTAAAAATCACACCGTCGCACATATCGACCATGGTCTCTATTATATCAGCATCGGTGGTCAGGGGGAGCAAAAAGGGTGCGCCGCCTGACATTTCTACTGCACGGATATAACGCATAAGCACTTGCTGACGGCCTTCTGATGCCACATAGGAAGGGTAAAGTGCAATTATCGGTTTTTTCATAGGCTTACATTAAGGACTTAACGGCGTCCACGATGCCTGCTGCGTTAAGCTTGTAATGGTCAAGCAACTGCCCTGCGGGTGCGCTGGTGCCAAACACGTCGTTAAGGCCAACGCGCTTCATTTTGGTGGGTGCGTTTTCTGCAAGCACTTCTGCAACCGCACCGCCCAAGCCGCCAATAACGGTGTGCTCCTCTGCGGTAACAACTCTGCCTGTTTTAGTAGCATACTTTATAACGGTTTCTTTATCAAGGGGCTTAATGGTGTGTACGTTGACAACGGAGATATTTATGCCGTCCTTGGCAAGAATATCTCTTGCTTCCATAGCGGCGGCAAGCATTATACCGGTTGCAAAAACAACGGCGTCGTCGCCTTCATATATAGGTACGGCTTTACCAAGCTCAAACTTGTAATTTTCTTTTTCAAAAACAACGGGTACGGCAAATCGACCAAGTCTTACATATACAGGCCCTTCGTGCTTAAGTACAGCCTCTATTGCCGCATAAGCTTCAGTTGCATCAGCGGGGCTGACAATGGTAAGACCGGGGATAGTGCGGAGTACTGCCAAATCCTCGCTGTACTGGTGGGTTGCGCCGTCTTCGCCAACGGTAACGCCTGCGTGGCTTGCACATATCTTTACGTTAAGCCCGGGATGGCACACGGAGTTGCGTATCTGCTCATAAGCTCTTCCGACAGCAAACATGGCAAAGGAGGAAACAAATACGGGCTTGCCAGTAGAGGCAATACCTGCGGCAACGGAAAGCATATTCTGTTCCGCTATACCGCAGTTAAAAAATCTTTCGGGGAACTTAGCGGCAAACATACCTGTTTGGGTAGAGCCGGAAAGGTCCGCATCCATTACTATAAAATCATACTTTTCGCCAAGGTCGCAAAGCGCCTGACCGTAAGCCATTCTTGTTGCTATCTTGCTCATTTGCCCTCAACCTCCTCAAGTGCCTTTTCGTAAGCGGCGGCAAGCTCTGCTTCCGCTACCGCATACTGCTCTGCGTTGGGCGCTTTGCCGTGCCAGCCTGCGTTGTTTTCCATAAAGGAAACGCCCTTGCCCTTAACGGTGCGGCAAATTATAGCGGAGGGCTTGTCCGTAACTGCCTCAGCAGCGCGAACTGCTGCATCAATCTCTTCAAAGCAGTGTCCGTCAATAACCTGAACATGCCAGCCGAAGGCTTCAAACTTCTTATCTATGGGTGCGGGGCTCATAACCTTGTGCACATCACCGTCTATCTGCAAACCGTTATAATCTATAAACGCGGTAAGATTATCCAACTTGTAATGGGCGGCAAACATTGCAGCCTCCCAAACCTGACCTTCCTGTATCTCACCGTCACCGAGGATGGTGTATACGCGGTAGTCCTTGCCGTCCGCCTTGCCTGCCAAAGCGATCCCGCAAGCGGCGGAAACACCCTGACCCAAGGAGCCGGTGGACATATCCACACCGGGGGTGTTTACCATATCGGGGTGACCCTGAAGCATACCGCCAAGCTTACGCAAGCTCCAAAGCTCTTCTTCGGGGAAATAGCCCTTCATAGCCAAAGCGGCATAAAAAGCGGGGCAAGCGTGGCCTTTGGACATAACAAAACGGTCTCTGTCGGGGTTTTTGGGGTCTGCCGCAGAAATGTTCATTTTGCTAAAATACAAATAGCTTACAATGTCTGCACAGGAAAGAGAGCCGCCGGGGTGACCCGAACCCGCGCCGTGCAATGCCTTTACAATCAGGCAGCGCATTTTTGCCGCTCTTTCCTTCAGGATGTGCTGGTTTTCCATAATAAAAATCCTCCGCTGATTCTTTTACGGTAATTAGCCGCTGATTTTATCTAAATAATTTAGAGTCTTGGTAAAAAATTGGGGTAGCTCCGCCTCAAACTCCAACCATCTGCCGTCGGTGGGGTGCTTGAAACCGATGTGCTTTGCAAACAGGCATTGACCTGTAAGTCCCGCCAGCTCTGCGCCGCCGTAAACAGGGTCACCTGCTACGGGATGCCCTATATGTGCCATGTGTACGCGTATCTGGTGGGTTCTGCCTGTTTCCAACTGTAAGCGCAGATGGCTAAATCCCCTATAGGCTTTTATAAGCTTGTAATGGGTTACGGCATCCCTGCCGCCCGTAACCACAGCCATACGCTTTCGGTCGGTACGGTGACGACCTATAGGTGCGTTAACCGTGCCCGATTCTTCTTTTGGACAGCCTCTTACCACCGCCTCATAACAGCGGGTAAAGCTGTGGGCGGCTATCTGCTCTGCCAAAGAAATGTGAGCTTTATCGTTCTTTGCCACCATAAGCAAACCTGCCGTGTCTTTGTCGATACGGTGGACAATGCCGGGTCTTAGCTTGCCGTTAATAGAGGAAAGCTGACCTTTAAGGTGGTACAACAGCGCGTTGACCAGCGTGCCGTCGGGGTTTCCCGCCGCGGGATGCACTACCATTCCCTGTGGCTTATTCACCACAAGCAGGTCGCTGTCCTCGTACACTATCTCAATAGGGATGTTTTGTGGCTTTGCCTCTATATCCTCAGGCGGGGGCAACAGTACCGTAACGCGGTCGCCCGCCTTCAGCTTTGTTCGCTTTGGTGCAAGGACACCGTTAACGGTTACAAGCCCTTGTTCTATAAGCGCTTGCGCTCTGGCGCGGCTTATATCCGCCGCCGTAGCGGCAAACACATCCAGCCGTTGCTCTTCTGTGGAAACAAGGCTTATTTCCTCCTCAAGGGAAAGGGCAGCTTCTTCATTCATCGCTCTTTTCCTTCGTCTTCTTTTCGTCAAACACCAAGGGCTTAGGCTGCTTGTGGTCAAGGAAGAAAAAGTAAACCATAAGCATAACCGCGCCAACGGTAATAAAGGAATCCGCCACATTGAAGCTGGGGAAATCCATAAAATCGGTTCTTATAAAATCCACCACGCCGCCTTCGGGGCGGAATATGCGGTCTATCATATTGCCTATACCGCCGCCGATAACAAAGCCTGCGGAGATCCTAAACAGTATATGCTGTTCTTTAACCGCAAAATATACCACGGTAAAGCCAAGTATTGCTACTGTAGAAATGCTCATAAACACCCAGCGGTGCTCCTTAAGCATTCCCCACGCCATACCCGTGTTGGTGGTGTAGTCAAAGCTTAGTATGCCTTTTATAACGCTGACGGCACTTTTGTCCTTCAGGTGGGCAATAACCAGCTCTTTACTGATTTGGTCAAGCAGAACAACGCTTATTATAATAAACGCGCCAACAACGGACCAAAAAAGCCTTTTTTTGTTCATAAAAGCTTACTCCGTAACCTTTTTGCAACGACTGCACAAGGGCTGACCATCGCTGTCGGTAAAGCCTTCTTCGGTGTACATCCAACAACGTACGCACTTTTCGCCGCTTGCTTCCTCCACTGCTACGGCAATACCGCTTTGGGTATCGGCAAAGGCGTTTGCGGGTGCTTTGCCTTCTTCAATAACAACCTTAGATACAATAAACAAGGTCTTAAGCTCTTCAAGGCTGTACTGACGGAAAAGCTTGACAGCCGCGTTATCTGCACTGCCGTAAAGAGTAATCTTAGCCTCAAGAGACTTGCCTATACGCTTTTCTGCACGGGCAAGCTCAAGCGCTTTCATAACGTCATCTCTTACGTCGAATATAGCGTTGTAGCGCGCTTCTGCTTCGGGGAAGTTAAACGCTTCGTTATATGCGGGCATATCGTTATAGAACACGCTGGCGGTATCTTCACCCTCTATGTGGGAGATATAACCCCACGCTTCCTCTGCCGTGTAGGAGAGGATGGGTGCAACAAGGCGAATAAGCGCGCTAAGTACGTGGTACATAACGGTCTGTGCACTTCTGCGCTCAGGTGCGTTCTTGTTTTCGCAGTAAAGCCTGTCCTTGGTTATGTCAATGTACAGCTTAGACATATCAATGGTGCAGAAATTGTGCAAATCGTGATAAATATTGTGGAACTCATAGTTTTCAAAGGCAACGCCAACCCTGCGGCAAAGACCGTTAAGACGGGAGAGCGCCCATTTATCAAGCTCTTCCAGCTTTTCGGGTGCTACCATGTCGCGGTTGGGGTCAAAGTCTGTTTCGGGGTTGCCAAGGTTTGCCATAAGAATACGTATGGTGTTCCTTATTTTTCTGTATATTTCGGAAAGCTGCTTCAATATTTCGGGGCTTATTCTAACCTCGCCCGTGTATTCCACGGAAGAAGCCCAAAGACGAAGAACGTCTGCGCCGTAAGTGTTGCACACCTGCAAGGGGTCTACGCCGTTGCCAAGGGACTTGGACATCTTTTTGCCTTCACCGTCAACAACCATACCGTGGGTAATAACTGTTTTGTAGGGGGCAGTGCCTCTGGTTGCAACGGAGGTAAGCAGGGAGGACTGGAACCAACCTCTGTACTGGTCGTTACCTTCAAGGTAAACATCAGCAGGGAAGGAGTGGTCTGCAAAGTGGTCGAGAACATAGGCATAAGAGGAGCCGCTGTCGAACCAAACGTCCATTATATCCTGCTCTGCCTTCAGGGACTTACAGCCGCACTTGGGGCAAACCGCCATATCGCCTATAAGCTCTTCAGCAGTGTGGGAGTACCAAGCGTTGCTGCCTTCCTTTTCAAATGCGTCTGCTATACGTGCTATCGTGGTTTCGTTAATAATAGGCTCGCCGCAATCCTCGCAGTAGAAGATGGGGATGGGAACACCCCACTTACGCTGACGGGAGATACACCAGTCGGCGCGGTCCTTAACCATATTTTCTATTCTCGCTTCGCCCCAGCCGGGTATCCAGCGAACATCCTTAATAGCTTTTAAAGCCTCGTCCTTAAAATCGTCAACAGAGCAGAACCACTGCTCGGTTGCGCGGAAGATAACGGGGTTCTTACAACGCCAGCAGTGAGGATATGTGTGGCTGATGTGTTGGGTGGCAAGAAGCGCACCGCTTTCCTTTATATCCTTCAGTATCTCTACGTTTGCCTGCGCGGTGGTGAGACCCTGATACTTGCCTGCAAGCTCGTTAAGTTTACCCTTGGAGTCAACGGGAACAATAACCTCAAGCTCTTTATAATTGCGACAAACGGCAAAGTCTTCCATACCGTGACCGGGTGCGGTGTGTACACAGCCCGTACCGCTTTCAAGTGTTACGTGGTCGCCTACTATAACAAGGCTTGAACGGTCTATGAAGGGGTGAGCGGTCTTGATATACTCAAAGTCGCTACCTTTAAACTTGGCTGCAAGTTCTATCTCTATACCGCAAACCTTTGCTACGGTTTCGGCAAGCTCTACAGCCAGCACAAGATAATCGTCGCCGCACTTGTAAAGACCGTACTCAAAGTCGGGGCCCACGCATATAGCCACGTTGCCGGGCAGGGTCCATGTGGTGGTGGTCCAAATTACAAAATATACCTTAGCGTCACCTGCAACAGGGGCGAACAACCCCTTGTCATCGGTAACTGCAAATTTTACATAGATAGAATCGCACTCGTCATCAGCATACTCGATTTCTGCTTCAGCAAGGGCGGTTTCGTCGGTGGGGCACCAATAAACGGGCTTAAGTCCCTTGTAGATGTAGCCCTTGCGTTGCATTTCGCCAAAGATGCGAATCTGCTCTGCCTCAAAGAGGGGGATGAGGGTAAGATAAGAATTTTCCCAATCGCCTATAACGCCAAGACGCTGTTGCTGGGACATCTGCTTTGCCACATTTTCTCTTGCAAAGCCTTCGCACAGTCTGCGGAATTCAACTGCATCTACGCTGCCGCGCTTAATGCCGTGCTTTTTAACCATTTGGTTTTCTATGGGTAGGCCGTGGGTATCCCAACCGTGAATGTAGGGTGCCTTATAGCCGGACATATTCTTGCTTTTAATTATGAAATCCTTAAGGCATTTGTTAAGGGCGTGCCCTATATGCATATCGCCGTTGGCATAGGGGGGACCGTCATGCATAGCAAAAGGCTTTTTGCCAACGCCCTTTTCCATAAGTCCCTTGTAAAGGCCCATATCATCCCAGTGTTTTTTTATCTCCGGCTCCTTCTGAGGCAAATTTGCTCTCATAGGGAAACCTGTACCGGGAAGATTAAGTGTGTCCTTATAATCTTTCATAATATAACTGTCCTCACATTTCCTAAAATATCTTTATATTTTCGCCGAAAAGCAGCCGTTCCGCCTAAACGGAGGCACGGCTGCCCTAACCCCCGTTAAAGGGGGCGTTTGCATTGTAAAATAATAAGCTTATTCATCTTTAAGACTCTCAAGACTCTTAATAAATTGGTCTTCTTCGCCTTCGATTTCTATGGGCTGGGCGGCGGGTTGTTCTGCTATTACAGAGGGAACTTCAACAGGTTCTGTTTCTTCCTTAACGGGGTTAAGGTTTTCGCTTTCTGCTTCCTGCTTTTCATAGCTGTTGTTGTTTTTAACAGCTTCTGCCACGTCACCGAAAATGCCTTCTACAATAGCGTTTTCGTTGGGCAAAACTATATCTTCTATTTTGTTCACGCTTATGTTGTGCAGCTCTTCAATGTGTTTGCGGTACAGCTCAAAAACTTCGGTCTTAAAGTCCAAAACAGCAGTTCTTATGTTCCACAAATCTTCTTTTTCGCTAACCATACGGCGTTTGAAGTCGGCAATAACCGCATCGCAACGGTCCTTTATTGCCCCTGTTATAAGGTCTGCCTGTGCGTTTGCATCCTTTATAATTTTTTCGCCCATTTTCTGTGCGTTAACAAGGGTGCTTCGGATAGACTCCTCTTCATCCTTAATTTCATCAAGCTTTGTTACGGCAACGCGAAGCTTACGGTTAAGCTCCGTATTTTCCCTGTAAAGCTCTGTATACTTTTCTATCAAAAATTCTATGTGGTCGTCAACCTCTGTAGGGTTATAGCCCCTTACAGCCTTGGAAAACGCCTTGTTTTTAAGTTCATGCGGTGCAAGCACGCCATGTCTCCCCTTTCTTTAAGCCGTAATTCTTGGCAAAAGCAACGATACCACAGTAAGCAAAATCATAGCCACAAGGACAGAAATATCCAAGGGAATGCCCTGCAGTATGCCCTTTTTGTCAATATAGCGTCTGATGGGAAGCAAAATAGGCTCTGTTGCCACGTAAACAAACGAGGCAAGCGGACCGGTGCCCTCGGTAAAGGCACCCAATATAACACGCATCAGAAGCGCCAAATGCATAAGTGTAACGTATGCGCTTACGGAAAGCGCAACAAATGTAAAAATTCTAATCAAAAAATATCACCTTTAAAAAGCGGCGGTGCGCTATTAAAACAGCTCTTTGCCTGCGTTTGCCTTTTCAGCGGAAAAATCCAAATCAGCAGAAACGTCTACATTCTTGGGGGTAATTACGTAGGTAGAGTTTGCCGCGCGTTTCATATTACCTTCTATTGCATAAATAGTGCCGGAAAGAAAATCCAATATACGTCTGATGCTTTCCTTACCTGTGTTTTCAAGGTTAAGCACAACGGTACGTCTTTGAAGCAGATGGTCTGCTATGGTGGTAACGTCTTCAAAGCGATCGGGCTTTACTATTTTCATTTCCAAGGAAGCGGAAGCACCGCTGGAGATAGCGCCGGTTTGACGGGGTGCCTCGGGTGCTGCTGCAGGGCGGGGGCTTACAGGCTCATAAACGCCTTCATCATAGTTGCCGTCTTCTTCAACAACGTAAGCTTCTTCCTTGCCCAAAAGTTTTTCTGCCCATTTCCAATTTGCCATAATATATTCCTCCGTAAGTAGTATTGTAATATTCTCAGTTGTTCGCGCCGTAGTCGCGCTTGCCGAACATGCCTGCACCTATGCGTACCAGATTGGAGCCGCACTCTACAGCTTCCTTCCAATCGCCGCTCATCCCCGCAGACAAAATCCTCATATTAACATTATCCACATTTTGACGTGATATGTCAATAAATATTTGCTTTATTTTTTTGTAAAATTCAATATTTTTATCTTTATCTTCACATTTCGGGGGGATTGTCATCAATCCTTGCACTGAAATGCCCTTAAGTTTTGAGATTTCCTTAACAAATTCAAGGCAGTCCTCGGGCATAACGCCGCTTTTGCTTTCCTCTTTGCCTATGTTGACTTCCACCAGCACCGGCATAACCTTGTTTATTGCCAAAGCTCTGCGGCTTATCTCCTCTGCCAAGGAAAGCCTGTCCACAGAGTGTATCATAGACACCTTGTCTATTATATACTTTACCTTGTTGCTTTGCAAGGCGCCGATAAAATGTATGTCAAGCAGATTTTTGTCAATGCTGGCATATTTCTCAAGCAGTTCATTAACCCTGTTTTCGCCGATAAGCTTAAGCCCGCACTGTGCGGCGTAGTTAATATACTCGGCAGGTACGGTCTTGCTTGCACCAAGCAGGGTTACGTTTTCGGGCAGTTCGGCAAAAATTTCTTCCAGCTTTTGTTTAATGTACGCTTTCCTTTCGTCCACTACTGCAACACCTTTCCCACATATAGATTTTTACCGTTAAGTATTACCGTATCGTGCAGCGAAAGCTTGGTAGCAGAGCGCACCGTATGACGGTTTTCGTCGGGCAAGGCCACAAGGTAAAAACCGCCGCTTTCCCTAAGCACCTCGGTAGTTTTAAACACAACGCGGTTGTTGGAAAGCACGTAAACGCCCACCTGTCCGTCCTGATTACGCAGGGCGGTAGTACGCACCTTAAGCCCCTGTACTGTGGACTTAACAACGCTTATCTCCTGCTTGCGGGTGAAGTTAAAGCCCCGGGGCAGGGTGTGACTGCTGAATACAAGCATCATCTTTTCCCCGTCGCCGCTACCGCTGCTTCGCTCCAACGTCATTTCCAGTTGAGTTTCGGAATAAGGGAAGTTAACCGTGTAGTTGTTGCCCTTGGTAAATCCCGCCGCTTCTCTGCGGGGACAAACAAAGGCTATGTACCATTTAGAGCTTTTTGCTATTTTTCCTATGGCGTTACTGTTTTTTGCGGGCTGTGGGTTGGAGCTTATGAGGCGCTCAAAATCGCTAAGACTAAGGTCTTCCAACATAGTGGCGGAAAATACGTTTTCATAGCCGTCCACTTCGGTATAGAAATAACCTGCGGCAGGGGAGGTGGTATACACCTTTGCCCCCGTAAGGCCACCTTCCAAATTGATTTTTTCCTGCTTTAACGCATAAATCTGATCGCTAAAGAAGTTGTTGTTTTCCTCTACCGTTGCCTGCCTGCGGTTCATTTGCACCAAAAGGGAGCTTTGCTGGCGTTTTGCGGCGCGCAGGTCTCCATCTGCTACGCTGTAAAGTATTTCCATCATATAATCGGAAATGTTTTCGTTTATTCTGCCAAGGTCTGCAAAATAACTGCCGTTGCTTTGCTCCAGCACTGCAAGCTGAAGGTTTATTTCGTTTATGCGTTCCTGCACGTCAGCATCAGAATAATCCTGATAAGTTACGCACAGCTCCTGCCCTAAAAACACCTTGTCCCCGTTTTCTGCGGAATAGCAACGGGCACCGTCGGCGCTTTGGATAATAAGCGACTCGTTACGG
This sequence comes from Clostridia bacterium, assembly GCA_017397955.1. GTDB lineage: Bacteria > Bacillota > Clostridia > Oscillospirales > CAG-382 > SIG636. The sequence goes on along the minus strand of JAFQHL010000040.1, from coordinate 20,214 downwards.
AAAACATAACATTCTGCATTAACAATGTCATTAACTACAGAGTAAAAGGTGTTTTCCGTTTCCACACTGTCGTCGGTGGCAAGGGAAAGCTGAAATACCGCGTATACAAGTATGCTTACGGAACACAGCGTGGTTAAAAGCTGTTTGAATGTTCTTTTCATTTTTCCCGATCACCTCCTGTATTTATTCTTGTAAAAATTGCGTACAGTGCGCCAAGGCAAGCTTAAATACCTCTTCCTTACCAAGGCTTATATCTATGGGGTACGCGCCCTCCATACGTTTAAAATAGGTTATCTGCCGCTTTGCGTAGTTGCGGGTAGCCTGCTTTATGTTTTCCACGCACTGCTTTAAGTCAAGCATACCGTTAAAATAGGGAAACAGCTCCTTGTAGCCTATTGCGGCACCGGCGGTGGGTGTATCAGCCAGCCCCTGCTTCCAAAGACGGCGTGCTTCTTCCTCCAAGCCTTGCTCCATCATCAAATCCACTCTTTGGTTTATGCGGTCATAAATAAGCCGGCGGTCGGGGCAATCCAACCATATAAGGCAGCGGCTAAAGCGGCTGTTTTTAGTAGGCTCTGCATTAAGCTCGGTCTTAGTTTTCCCTGTCACCAAATAAATCTCTATGGCACGGGCAACCCTTTTTACGTTGTTGGGGTGTATCTCCGCCGCCGCCTGCGGATCAATTGAAGCAAGGTATGCGTGCAGATTCTCTGCACCTTCGACCTGTGCCTTTTCCATAAGCTGTTGCCTAACGGCGGGGTCGCTGTCTGCGGTGGGACTAAGTTTGTTTGCACCCGTAAGGGCATCTACATAAAGTCCTGTGCCGCCCGCTATTATGGGAAGCTTGCCGCGGCTTGCAATATCTTCTGCCGCCGCACCGCCCAGTTCTGCAAACATGCCGGCAGAAAAAGCGGTGTCAATATCTAAAATATCAATCAAATGGTGGGGTATGCCGCCCTGCTCTGCCGAGCTTATTTTTGCGGTGCCTATATCCATCCCTCTGTAAACCTGTGCAGAGTCACCGGATATAATCTCGCCGCCCAGCTGCTTTGCCAACCTTACAGCCAACCCGCTTTTACCCGTGGCTGTTGCCCCCACAACTCCTATCACCTTTATCATTTAAAGCTAAAGCCTGTCACTACGGCATCAAAGCCTGCCATACAGTCCTCATAATCTTCGGCAGAGGCGGTAAGCACTACCGTATATACGTAGCCGTAATATACTGCGGTTATCTGACGAAAACTGTAGGTGTTGCCGGTAACGGTGCTTAAGGTGTATTGGGCCTCAACGGCGGGTGCGCCGCCCAGCTTTACGTCCTCCTTAAGCTCACCCACAAGCTTGTACTCCTCAAAATTTGCCGTAAAATCGGGCACGTAAACGTTTTCCCAGCAATCCTTTGCGGTGGTTGCGTTGTCCTTTACGGAAAAAACGGATGCGGTTATACTTGCACTGCCGCGGGTAAGCGTGTAATACGCTTCGGCGGTTTTTAAAGACCAGCCTTCGGGTGTGGGTATTTCAAAATCTGCTATATTCTTGTCTTCGGCGGTTTCTTCTTTTGCATCAGTAAACTTAAAGCTTTTTTTCACGCTTGTCATCGCTCCGCCGTATTCCTTGTCGTTGGCTTTGGATGCCATATAGCTTACTACGCATCGTTTGTCTTTTTGCACAAATATAAGCTGGCGCAGTACGTAAACCGCCTTGCCTTCTGCCTTGTCGGGCTGTCCGTCCAAGTTGGTAAAGCCTACTACGGTTACCTCGGCGCTTATTTCCATTGCCGTGCCGCCTTTAAAATCAAACTCCTCAGCTTTTATCAGTTCAAAGCTTTCATAGCCCATGGCATAAAACTCTTCGTTTACCTGCCAGTGCTCCTTAGCGGTTTCACCGTCGTTTTCCTGCATACTGAACGAAGCGGTTGCATAGGGTACGGCACCGCCGACATCGCCAATGCTTATAAAGGAGGAGGCACCTTCCTTTAACAGCTCCCAATTTTCGGGGTAATCAAAGCTGTAGCCGCCTACGGTGTTTTTACAAGTGATGTTTTCTATCTCTTTGTTGCAAGCGCAAAGACATAAAAGGGTACAGGCGGCAAGTATTGCCGCCAAAATGCGTTTATTTACTGCTTTTTTTAAGGTCAAGCAAGGATGTAACAATGCCGTCGTCTCCTTCTATGTTCAATGATTTGTCTTTGTTGGTGTAAGGTATGCTTACGGTGTAATAGCCGTCCTCGTTTTGTTGGTAATAGCCCTTGGTAAGGGATGCGTAAAACTTTACAACCAATTCCCCGTCGTCTTTGCGGTAAGTATCGTAGCCCGTAAAGTAATAGCCCGCTTTGTTAAGCTTAAATTTAACGGTCACATTGTCGTCGTCCTTGCTAAGCTTGCGGTCGGTTTCGGGCATATCGTCCAAATCCACAACAACGTCTCTCTTTTGCTCATAAATCATACAAACCGCAACTGTGCCCAAGGCAAACGCCAAAACAAGGCAAAGCGCTATAAATTTACCTAAATATGTGCCCCATACGCCGTTTTTTTCTTTCACGGGACAAACACCTCTCCTTCTAAAACATATATCCGTTTACTATAATACTACACTTTTTGCAAATATACAAGTGGTATCGGATAAAAATTATTCCAAAGGTTTTCCGTCTTCGTCAAAAAGCATGGTTCTTACCGTGTGGGAAAAACTTATGTCCTCACCCAAAAACTCCGTTATGTACTTGGGGTTAAGGTAGTTATCCGGTGATGCACTAAGGGTGCATTTTATAAGTGCGCCGTCTTCCGTACCCTCTGCACTAAGCTCCTTTATCATGGGGGAGATATCCGTAAAGGCGCACTTCTTTTTGCTCTTCTTTTCCACAACCACCTCACCCGCAAATCTGCTTTGCAGCTCTTCAGGGCTAAGCGCGGTTCTAATGCTTATCTCGTAGCTTGCAAAAGCCAGCTCCTTAAACTTCTTAACGGGGTACGCCGCCTTAAGCACGGGCATATCCGGTGGCATAACCGCACCAAGCTGTGCCGCCGCAACGGCAGGATCTACCTTTTCCAGTATATCCACGTCAAAAACATCGTAAAGCGCATCCTGATACAGAGAAACAGGCAATGCAAACACCAGTTTAAGGTGGGGGTTATAGCCCTGTGAATAGTAAAGGGGCAGACCGCTTCTCACAAGCGCGCGGGTAACGGTGCGCTGTGTATCCAGATGTGACGTATATCTGGCGTTGCCTTTCTTTTGCCAAAAAACGCGCAGTGTATATTTTTGTATTGCTTGCATCAGTTTTCCCCTCCCTTTTTACAAATGGTACAGCCCTTATTCTGCATACCGCAGCCGGAGCAACGGGTGCGGCAATCGGGGGTGGTGGTTTCCGCCAACGCGTTCTTTGCCTCTCTTACCAAAAACTCCTTGCTTACGCCGCAGTCTATATGGTCCCATGGCAACAGCTCATCAAAATCAAAGCTGCGGTTAGCGTAAAATTCGGGGTCAATACCCACGGTTTCAAATACACGCATCCAGTTATCAAAACTGAAAAATTCATCCCAGCTGTCAAAACGCTGACCTATACGCACCGCCTCGGCTATTGCGGCGGATAGCCTGCGGTCGCCGCGGGCAAACACCGCTTCAAGAAAGCTTACCTGACTGTCGTGGTAATTGTAAACTATCTTGCGGGTGGTAATACACTCCTTAAGCAAAAGCTGTTTGCGCTTCAGCTCCTCTATTCTGTCCTGCCCCATCCATTGGAAAGGCGTAAAGGGCTTGGGTACAAAGCAGGATACGCTTACCGTTACGGTAACGCCCTTGCCCTTGGCACGCTTTTTGGAGTAGTAAAGATCCACTATTTCCTGTGCAAGGGTGGCAATCCCACGGATGTCGTCGTCGGTCTCGGTAGGCAAGCCGTTCATAAAATACAGCTTAAGTGCCGTCCTCCCGCGGTCAAACGCGGCGGCACAGCCTGCCATTATCTCTTCCTTGTTTATATTTTTGTTTATAACGTCTCTAAGCCTTTGGGTACCCGCCTCGGGCGCAAAAGTAAGCCCGCTTTGGCGCACGTTCATGGCTTTTTCCATCAACTCGCCGTAAAAGCTGTCAATACGCATAGAGGGCAGGGAAAGGTTAATGTGCTCCTTTTCAGTCCACTCAAGCAGTTTTTCAAGCAGTTCGGTCAGTCGGCTGTAGTCGCTTATGCTGAGAGAACACATAGAAATTTCGTTATAGCCCGTGTTTTTGTAAAGCTCCTTCGCCTGCCTGTCCAGCACCTCGGGGCTTTTTTCACGGACAGGGCGGCAAATCATCCCCGCCTGACAAAAACGGCAGCCCCTTATACACCCTCTGAATACCTCAAGCACCATACGGTCGTGTACGGTATCTATGTAGGGCATTTCGTGGAAGGTGGGGAAGGGGACATTGTCCATATCGGTAATAAAGGTCTTTTCCACCACCGCGGGCACGTCCTCGTACTTGGGTGCAAAGCTTGCTATTTTGCCGTCATCGCCGTAGCTTACCTCATAAAGGGAGGGTACGTACATACCCTTTATTTTTGCGGCGGCACGTAACAGCTCTGCCTTGCTTTTGCCCTCTGCCTTGTATTTGCGGTAAAGCTCTGCCAGCTCTACCAAAGCGTACTCGCCTTCGCCAATGGAAAAGATGTCAATAAAATCCGCCATCGGCTCCGGATTATAAGCACAGGCGCCTCCCGCAATTATAAGAGGATGGCTGTCGTCACGGTCTGCGGCGTAAATGGGGATGCCTGCAAGATTCAGCATATTTACCGTGTTGGTATAGCAAAGCTCGTACTGCAGTGTAAAAGCAACAATATCAAAATCCTTTATGTCGTCGCCGCTTTCAAGGGCGTAAAGGGGTATGCACTCCGCCCGCATTTTCTTTTCCATATCGTCCCAAGGTGCATAGCAACGCTCGCACCACAGCCAAGGCTTGGCGTTAAGACATTCCCTCAGTATTTTAACGCCCAGATTGGACATCCCTATCTCGTAGGTGTCGGGAAAACAAAACGCCATACGCACATCCACGGCGTTTTTGTCCTTAATAAGCTCGCCGTATTCGCCGCCTGTGTATCTGCCGGGTTTTTCCACCTCGGCAAGTATATGCTTTATTCTGTCTGTATTCATAGCTTATCTCCCCTGTAATAACTCTTTAAGATATTGACCTGTATAGGATTTTTTACAATCCGCAACCTGCTCCGGCGTGCCCTGCACTACCACGGTGCCGCCGCCGTCGCCGCCTTCGGGTCCCATATCTATAATATAGTCTGCGGTTTTAATAAGGTCAAGGTTGTGCTCTATTACCACCACGGTATTGCCCGCCTGAACCAATCTGTCAAGTATGGAAACAAGTCGGTTAACATCATCGGTATGAAGTCCCGTGGTAGGCTCGTCAAGTATATAAAGGGTTTTGCCTGTGCTGCGGCGTGAGAGCTCTGTTGCCAGCTTAACGCGCTGTGCCTCGCCGCCGGACAGCGTGGTGGAGCTTTGACCTATCTTTACGTAACCCAGTCCCACGTCACGCATAACGCCCAGCTTGCGCTTTAAGGAGGGGTAAGCATCAAAAAACTCACAGCCCTCGTCAACGGTCATCTCCAACACGTCGCTTATGGTTTTTCCCTTGTACTTTATCTCCAGCGTTTCGCGGTTGTATCGCTTTCCCTTGCACACGTCACATTTAACGTATACGTCGGGTAAGAAGTGCATTTCTATCTTTAGTGTGCCGTCGCCCTGACACGCTTCGCATCTGCCGCCCTTTACGTTAAAGGAAAATCTGCCGTCTGCATAACCCCTTGCCTTTGCTTCGGGGGTGGAGGCGAATATGGCACGAATATCGGAGAAGATGCCGGTATAGGTTGCCGGGTTGGAGCGGGGCGTGCGGCCTATGGGGCTTTGGTCTATGGCTATTACCTTGTCTATATGCTCAAGCCCCTCTATCCTTTGATGCTTGCCGGGGTTAAGGGTGTATCTGCCCAACGCCTTGGCGGTGCTGTTGTAAAGCACCGAGTTAACAAGGGAGGATTTACCGCTGCCGGAAACACCCGTTACACATATCAAGCACCCCAAGGGGAAGGAAACATCTATATTCTTCAGGTTGTTTTCTTCCGCGCCCACAACGGTAAGAAAATTTCCGTTGCCTTTTCTGCGCTTTTCGGGCAGATGCACCTTCAGCGCGCCTGATAGGTATTTACCTGTTATGGAATCCTTGCAGTTAAGCAGTTCCTGCGGTGTGCCCGTAAACACAACCTGTCCGCCGTGCACACCTGCACCGGGGCCGATATCTACAATATAATCGGCGGCAAGCATAGTTTCCTCGTCGTGCTCTACCACTATTACGGTATTGCCCAAATCTCTAAGGTGCTTAAGGGTGGCTATAAGCTTGCGGTTGTCACGCTGGTGCAGACCTATGCTGGGCTCGTCAAGGATATAAAGCACACCCATAAGCGATGCGCCTATCTGGGTGGCAAGCCTTATACGCTGTGCCTCACCGCCGGAAAGACCGCCGGACTTGCGGGAGAGGGTAAGATAATCCAAGCCCACATTGCTAAGAAATGCAAGGCGGGAATTTATCTCCTTAAGTATTTCCTTGGCAATAACTGCATCTTTGCCGGAAAGCTTAAGGTCTTTAAAAAACGTCGCCGCTTTCTCTATGGAAAGCTCGCAAAGCTCTGCTATATTAAGACCGCCTACGGTAACCGCAAGCGCCTCTGCCTTAAGACGTTTGCCGCCGCATTCGCTACAGGGCACGTTTTCCATAAACTCCTCATAGTACTCACGCATTGTAAAATCGTTTTCTATCTGTCTGTAACGTCGGTCAATTATATTTATAACCCCTTCAAATTTCGGCTCATATACGTCACGGCGGCGCGCTTTGCTGCCGCCCATATTGCCGTACATAAGGATGTTAAAGGCTTCCTCGCTGTACTCCTCTATGGGGGTGTGGATATCAAAACCGTGGTATTTGCCAAGCCTGTTGTATATCTCACCGCTGTAGCTTCCCGCGTTTATGGACTTAAAGCCGTTGCATACTATTGCACCTGTATAAAGGGAACGGCTTTTATCGGGAATCAGCTTATTTGGGGAAAGCACAAAGCTTTCACCCAGTCCGCCGCATTTTTCGCAAGCCCCGTAAGGGTTGTTAAAGGAAAACATACGGGGGCTAAGCTCTCCAAGACTTATGCCGTGAGTCTTGCAGGCGTAGTTTTGAGAAAAGCTCATTTCCTCACCTTCACTGCCGTCGGGGTTAAGGGGTAATACGGAAACAATACCCTCCGCCAGCTTTGCGGCGGTCTCTACGCTGTCTGTAAGTCTGCTTTTAATGTCACCGCGCATTATAAGGCGGTCAACAACTATATCAATATTGTGCTTTTTGTTTTTGTCAAGCTCAGGTCTGTCCGTAAACTCGTACATTGCGCCGTCTATGCGTACGCGTACGTAGCCGCTGCGGGATGCACTGTCAAGCATTTTGTCATGCTGTCCCTTCTTTCCCCGTACTACCGGTGCCAGCAATAAAAAGCGCGTGCCCTCCTCCATTTCACATATCCTGTCAACTATCTCGTCCACGGTCTGTCTTGCTATCTCTTCGCCGCAGATAGGACAGTGCGGCACGCCCACGCGGGCGTACAGCAAACGGATGTAATCGTATATCTCCGTTACTGTGCCAACGGTAGAGCGGGGGTTTTTAGAGGTGGTCTTCTGGTCGATGGATATAGCGGGCGAAAGCCCTTCTATGCCGTCCACGTCGGGCTTGTCCAGCTGACCCAGAAACATGCGGGCATAGGAGGACAAAGACTCCACAAATCTGCGGTGCCCCTCGGCATACACCGTGTCAAAAGCCAAGGAGGATTTACCGCTGCCGGAAAGCCCCGTAAATACTACCAATTTATCGCGGGGGAAGGAAACATCCACGTTTTTAAGGTTGTTTTCTCTTGCGCCCCTTACTTTTATTTCTCTGTTCATAAAAAGCACCTTTCTTTTTGGTGTTTAAGCCATAAGCGCGCGTATCTTGTCACGCAGCGCGGCAGCGGTTTCGAAATCCAAATTTTTGGCGGCACGCTTCATTTCGCCCTGTAGCTTTTCTATCAGTTGTTTCTTTTCCGCTTTGGTCATTCTGCCGTTTTCGCCGCTTCCCTTTACGGTTATCTCTATGGGTGCCGCTATCTCTTTAACTATTGTCTTGGGCGTTATACCGTTAGCTTCGTTATATGCCTGCTGTTTGCGGCGGCGGCGGTTTGTTTCGTCCATGGCTCGTTGCATAGAACCTGTTATTTTGTCGGCGTACATTATTACTCTGCCGTTAGCGTTACGGGCGGCACGGCCTATGGTCTGTATAAGGCTCATTTCCGAGCGAAGAAAGCCTTCCTTGTCCGCATCAAGTATGCCTATCAGCGCAACCTCCGGCAGGTCCAGCCCTTCTCTAAGCAGGTTTATGCCCACAAGAACGTCATACTCGCCTGCTCTAAGCTGTCTTAACAGCTCTATACGCTCTATTGTTTCTATATCGTAATGCAAATATCTTGTCTTTATACCGTTGTTAAGGAAGTATTCAGATAAATCCTCCGCCATCTTTTTGGTAAGAGTTGTTACCAAAACGCGCTCGTTGCGTTCTATACAATGGCGTATCTCTCCAAGCAGGTCGTCTATCTGTCCTGTAACGGGGCGAACCTCCACCAAAGGGTCCAGCAGTCCAGTAGGGCGTATTATCTGCTCCGCAGTCTGCTCCGCTCTCTCTTTTTCAAACTCAGCAGGAGTAGCACTTACGTATACCGTGGGACCCTTCTTTGCAAGGAACTCCTCAAAGCGCAAGGGGCGGTTATCGTAGGCAGAGGGTAGACGGAAACCGTAATCTATAAGATTCTTTTTGCGGGCGGTGTCGCCCCCGCTCATACCCCGCACCTGCGGTACGGTAACGTGGCTTTCGTCTATAAACAGCAAAAAGTCGGGCGGCAAGTAGTCAAGCAGGGTGTAGGGAGTACTGCCCGGCTCTCTGCCTGATAGCACACGGCTGTAATTTTCCACCCCGCTGCAATAGCCTATCTCCCTTATTTGCTCCATGTCAAACAGGGTGCGTTCTTTTATGCGCTGTGCTTCTATAAGCTTACCTTCGGCTTCAAAATATTCCACACGCTCCAGCATTTCGTCATATATCTCGGTCAGCGCTTTTTTACGTAGCTCTTCGTCGGTTACATAGTGGGATGAAGGGTAAATTGCCGCGTGATTAAGGCGCGCGTGCAGTTCACCCGTTACGGTGTCAACCGTGGATATCCTGTCCACCTCGTCACCGAAGAACTCCACACGTACCGCTTCTGCACCGGAGTTTGAGGGGAAAATCTCCACCACGTCCCCGCGCACGCGGAAATTGTTACGCTCAAAGCCTATGTCACTGCGACTGTATTGCAAAGCCACAAGTCGCTTTATAAGCTTTTCCCTGGAAAGCTGCATACCGGGGCGCAGAGATATAACCTGCTTGCGGTACTCCATAGGGTCGCCCAAGGAGTAAATGCAGGAAACACTGGAAACGATAATAACGTCCTTGCGCTCAAAAAGTGCGCTGGTGGCGCTGTGGCGCAGCTTGTCTATCTCGTCGTTGATGGAAGCATCTTTTTCTATATATACATCCTTGCCCGGCACATAAGCCTCCGGCTGGTAATAGTCGTAGTAGGAAACAAAATACTCCACCGCGTTATTGGGGAAAAACTCTCTGAATTCGGAGCATAGCTGTGCCGCAAGGGTTTTGTTGTGTGCTAAAACAAGGGTGGGCTTGTTTATATTGGCTATTATGTTTGCCATGGTAAAGGTCTTGCCCGAACCTGTAACACCAAGCAATACCTGCTCCTTCATACCGCTCATAAGCCCCGCCGTAAGCTTTGCTATCGCCTCCGGCTGGTCGCCCGTGGGCTTGAATTTGGATACAAGCTGAAACCCCTCCATTTGTGCCGCCTCCCTGCTTAAAAAGTCTTAGTGTATTATTATAGCACAACAAATATAAAAATAAAAGATATTTCCCTAAAAATTTTACCGCTTCCGCCAACATTCTGTTGCGGCAAAAAACGGCAAGCTGTTTGCCTGCCGCTTTTGATGTAAGGATTCTCATAAAGCCAAGCGGCCTTATGGGTGGATTTTAATGTTATGCTTCTTCAATCGGGAATTTTTCAATAAGCTGTGCATCAAACCTAAGAATCTGTGCCGCATCGAGGCTGTTAACCAAGCCGTCGCCGTTTACATCTGCGGCGGCAAGTGATGCGCTTTCAAGGGCTATAAGAGTTGCATCGTGTTTAAGAACCTGTGCCGCGTCAAGGCTGTTAACGGTGCCGTCAAGGTTTGCGTCGCCGTAAGTAAGGGCTTCATCAAGAGCAAGAAGGGTAAATACACTGCCGTTATAGGCGCCCGCACCCTTAATTTCAACGCAGTAGATGCCGTCTTGCATACGTTCTGCAGGGTTAACGGAAATCATGTAGTCAACATTTTCTTCAAGAACGTTGCCGTCACCTGTGATTACAGTAACATTCTCAGTCTCAAAGCCCGTATTCTTGAAGGAAAGCACGGCGTCTTCAAAGCTTACCCAATTTTCTTCAAGCTGGGTCTTGGTGTTGTTTGCGGCTTTAACTATGCCGTCTATGATTACATCTCCCTTTTCGTCTGCAAGCAGATAATAGCCATGTTTGTCTTTTTTGTTGCCGTAAGCATCAAAACCCTCGTCAAGCTGTATTTCTTCCCCTGCTTCAATTGCCGCATCGGTATTGCCGGAATCAAAGATAAAGCTACCGCCGTTCAAGTAAACCTTATATTCGCAGGAGATGCCCTCATCGTTGGTTTTAAACTGAAAATAACCGTCGTTTATAGTAATATTGCCATCATCGTCATCTATACCGTTATCATCTGCGGTAACTATATAAAAGTCGCCGCCGTTTACGGTAATGTCATAATAGCCGTCAATGCCGTTATCTTCTGCTGTGATTTGGAAAAGACCGTCGTTTATGGTAATATCGCCGTTAATATCCATACCGTCGTCTTCTGCCTCGATAATAAAGGTACCGCCGTTAATTTCAAGGTCACCAAAAACTTCAATGCCGTTGTCGGTGCCGTAAACGTCAATAATGCCGCTTTCTATTACAAGGTCACCGCCGTCCACATCTATACCGTCAAAAGAACCGTCGCCGATTACACGTATATAGCCGTCGCCTTTTACGGTAAGCGCGGCGTTAGCCGCATATATGCCGTCATCCTCTTGTGCGTGGATTGTATTAACCCCTTCAAGTACTATTGTAAGGTCGATTTCAGAGTAAATGCCGCTTGACTTACCAAAGGGGTTCGTGGCGTTGTTAATATAAACAAAGTTGTGCAGGGTAAGGATGCCGTCTTTAAGGTAAGCGTAACCTGTTGTGGGCTTATCGGTAACTACCTCCCCCTCCGGGTTAATGTATTCACCGTCTTTGACAGCAACATCCCCAAAGTAAACACCGTCAAACCTGCTTCTGCCGCAAAGGCACAGGCCTTCTTGGTTGTAGCTGTGGCGCTCATTCTCAGTGGCAGGCAGACCGCAAAGCTCACACGCTTTGTAATGCTCTATATTGTCGTAACCGTAACCGTTGTTTTCAATATGGGTGTGTACATAGTAGCCGCAATCGCAGTTGCCGTCTGCGTCGTAAACGTGAGAGTCGTAAAAGGCAAATCCGCACAAATCGCAATTTCTCCAATGCATTGACTCGTCATATTCGTAGGTGGTGTAAACGTGGGAATGGTCAACGTAACCGCAAATACAGTTTCCTTCTGCATCAAAGCTATGAGGGATGTACGATGAGTCTAACCCGCAAATGTCGCAAACGCCCCAATGGTCTGTGTAATCGTATTCCCATTGGGTAATAACGGGATCGTGATTTTCAAAACCGCACGCAAGGCACTGATTGCCGCCAAAGAAGGTGTGTAAGCCCGAAAGATCCTGTTCACATATAGTGCAAATTCCCCAATGTCCGAAGTGGTCTATTCCCATTTCATCTATATCGTGTGTATGAGAGGAGCCGCAAATGCAGACACCCAAGATGTCAAAGTAATGGTCTTCGTTAACAAAATTACCGCACAGTTCACAGGTGCCGCTGTGCCCTTCATCCTCGCAGGTGTAGCTTTCAATATAGTGGCCCACATCACCGTTTTCGTTTATGTAATACACCGCCACGTCAAAGCTTCCCTCGTCATAGGAATAGTAATACCTTGCACCAAGATAATAGGTGTTGCCTGCCGTCATCTCATACTCTACCATAAAGTTGCCGTTTCCTCCGCCGTAATCTGCTTCCTCAAGGGGGTTCATGTCAGAGTCTGCTATAACACCGTATGTATCCTCGTCGGAGGCATAAGAAATAAAGGCGTAAGTACCGTTCATGGTGGGGGTAAACTTAAAGTACTTATATGTGTCTCCTTTTACTTCTGCAACAACGCGTGTGCAAGGGGTAATTGCGGGCGGCTCTAAAACGGTAAAGCTACAGGTGGCAACAAAGCCGCTTTCGGAAGCAGCTGTTATGGTTGCGGTGCCTGCTTTTTGCAACATTACGCTGCCGTCGGTGCCGACATAAGCAACATCTTCGTTATCGGACTGCCAAGAAACAAGCTCGGGAATAGCGCCGTAGGGCAAAAAATATGGTGTCAGTTTTACTGATTCGCCTATGTAACCCTGATGGCTTGTTTTGTTAAGCGTAAGATCTGTTGCAGGAACAGATTGAGAAACTGCCGCATCAATGGGACCGTAGCGGCTGTCAAAGGAAAGGGTTAATAAGTAGGTCTTTCCTGCTTCGGCAGCAAAGGTCATATAAAGGTCTTCGCTTGATGCAGAATCAGATGTGTGAACATTCATAGCCTCGTTATACACATAGGCGTTAATGGTGTTACCCTCAAACCCTCTGGTGTAAAAAGCGTAGTCGCCGCTTGCAGAGGGAGTAAATTGATAGGAAACGGTTTTGTAAACAGAAGTATCCGCCTGATAAAAGGTATCAATCGAGATAGGCTCTGCCGCTAACACCGTTACGGTTTTACTGTCGGAAGCGCCGTATTGAGGGGTGAGTGTAATGGTTGCCGTACCTGTAGAGATATATTTGATATTTGCATAGAGTGTGTTGACATCATCTAAAGAAATAACAGAAGAATCGCTTACCGACCAGGTTAGCGCACCGACAAAAGCTCCTTCCGGCTCTACCTCGCAATAAAAGCTGTTAATAGAACCGATACGGTCGGTAAAACCACCGTTGTTTGAAATATAAACGGCGGTTGCCTTTACCGGTTCCGTCACCTTAACTTTCATAGTGCCGCTTTCGCTGGTGTTGTAAAAACGCGCCATAAGCAGATAGGTAGTACCTGCCGTCATTTCTGCATATACGCAAAAGTTACGGTCGTGGCTTGTTGCGTCGTCGTTACGGGCAATTTCGTTGCCGTCGGCATCTAAAACATAACCGTAAGTGTCATGGGTCGAATCAAAGGAAATAAATGCGTAAACGCCTGTAATGGTGGGGGTAAAGCTAAAGGTTTCTGCTGTTTTGGAAGTGCCGTTTAGCTGTACTGTTTTGCTTTCCTCCATGGCGATGGACGGATAAGTAACCGCCTGTGCTACTATGGGCGCGGAAGTCAACAGCATTGCCAATACAAGCAAAAAGCTAAGCAGCATTCTTGTGTTTGCCGTTTTCGTCATAGTAAAGTCCTCCTTGTATTTGCTTTGTGTAAAAGTTTTTTACAGTTGTGAAAGCACGGAATATAAACGGGGATGCGCGTGCCGTGTTTCATATATATTTTAGCATTTTGTATTAAATTAGTCAACAGTTGAACAAAGCAAACGCTTCAATAACGGTATTTGATTTGTATATCAAAGTGGTGATAATTGTACAAAAAAAGGAAGACGGTTGCCTTCCCTTTATCTTGTAATATCGTTTATCCCTTTAAGCAGGACTTCTTTGCTTATACCGCCCGTTGCATAGGATACCAAATTCCCCGCACCGTCTATGAAAAACGTAGTTGGAATGTATTTTACACCGTATGTGTTGCTTGCGGCACCTATGCTGTCGTAGTACACGGTAAAGCTGTAGCTGTTTTCTTCCAAAAATGTTTCGGCATCCGTCCTGTTGCTGTCAAGGTTCACCATCAAAAAGCGGACGTCATTGCCGAATTCTCCCCACGCTTCTTCAAAATAGGGCATTTCGTTACGGCAGGGACCGCACCAGCTTGCCCAAAAGTTAAGCACCACGGGCTTGCCGATAAAATCGGAAAGCTTTATCGCGTTGCCTTCCCCGTCATACACCGTAAAATCCGGTGCGGGCTGTGCACTTTCGGTACCCGTGCTTTCTGTAGTGCTTAACGGCTCCTTTTCTTTTTCTGCATTGTTGCCGCAGGCAAACAGCCAAAACAGCACCAAAACCGACGTAAGTATAGCCAAAAAACGTTTTGTTATAACGCCTTCCCCCCTCCGTGTTTTTATATCATTATAGCACAAAAAAGGTTAATATGTAAATAGCCGCTTAGCTTATTTCTTGGTCCAATCCGTCAAATTCGGGTGTGGAAAAGAACTCCCCCAAGGTAATATCAAACCCATCACAAATCTTTTTTATGGTGGTAATAGAAATATCCCTTCGTTTACTGTCCACGGCGCTGTATACGGTGGAGGGCGTAATGCCGGATATATTGCTAAGCTCGTTTATTTTTATGCTTCTTTCTTCGCACAACTGGTAAATGCGCTGTACTACCATATCTTTCACGTGCATCTAATCACCTCTTGTGCATTTTATCGCTAAAATCTTTTTTGCGTATACGCGCACGCGTAAACATACTTTGTTTTTATGTGCTATATAGTATTTGTGGCTTTTTGTTATGCGCTTATAATTGCAGAAATTTGCGCTTTAATAACTTAAAAAGGGAGCAAAAATGGATTTAGGAGCACGAAAATATAAATATCTTGTGGCTGCGGTGGTGCAGGGGCTTTTGCTTTATTTTTGGTTTAAACCGTTTGTAAAAACAAGCTATACATTGGAAGGACTTTCAGAGTTTGCGGGAACTGAAGAATATTTGTGCAATAATGGTATGGAGGCGGTGAACATTGCTTTTGTCGCGCTTTCCGTTTTCGGCACAGCTCTGTTTCTGTTGCCCGTATCGGTAAAGCACAAGAAATTTACGCGTATGATAGATATACCCGCGGTGCTGGCGGTGTTTGTTGGAGTTGGCAGTGGGTTGTTTGTTTTCAACAAGCTGCAGGTCGCGGCAAGGGTCAGCACGGAATACGGTGTGCCTGCCGTATGCTCTTTTACTTTTAAAGCGTTGGTGTTTTTTGCTTTGGCGGCATTGCAGTTGTTTATCTGCGTGGTTTGTCGCATACAGGCAAAGCGGGAAAAACTTTTGCAATAAATTTTGGGGCGTGCAGTTTTTGCACGCCCCAAGCTGATGACAAACCTTGTCATCAGCTTGGCAGGCTGCTGAGAAAGAGTGCAGACAAAACGAACCGAGGCGAGAACTGTACTGAGTACTGTGAGCCGAGGTTCGTTTTGAACGAAAAAAATATGAAAATATATAAAAATTTCGGGAAAATTTTCCCCGAAATTTTCGCTTTATAGTAACCGTATTTTCTTTTTTCGTGTTCTGTGCCTTTGTCAGCGGTCTGGGGCGTGCAAAAACTGCACGCCCTTTATTGTCGGGTCCCAAGAAGTCGTTAGACTTTGTGGGGTGATTGTCGGGGTCCCAAGAAGTCAACAGGCTTCTTGAAGTGATTATTTGTTTTTAAGCTTGTTTAGAATTACGTAAAAAGCTATGAGTACCGCAACGGTAGTGCCAAGCACCGTAAACATGGCTCCTTGGGAAACCGTGTTGCCGAAAAAGCTTATATTGCAGTCCACAACACCTCTAAGCTCCTCTACTGCCGCCGCGGGTACACCTGCCTCTTTCATGGCGTTAAAGCAGCCTTCCATAGCGTGGTTGCGAAGCAAAGCGGTGCCGTAGGTGCCGGGTAAAAGAGAAATAAATGTCTGCAAGCCGGAAGAAAACTGAGATATGGGCATATACGCGCCGCATATAAACCCGTACGCAGAGCTTACAATAGAGCCAACCGCGGATATCTGTCCCTGCGTGGACAAAAATACATTTATTACCGAAGAAAGTGCAGTGCCAAAAAGCACCAGCAAAACCACATCCAAAACTATAAGTAACACATCGGTTGCGCTAAGATACCAGCCAACGGTGGCTACGTATGCAAGGCAAAGCCCTGTGGCGGAAAAGCAAATTATAAGTGAGGATGCAAGGGTGGCAACGTAGTACGCCAACGCAACGGTTGCCGCGCTTACGGGGGCAACGCTGATATCGCGTATGCTGCTGTTCACCTTGTCCTGCACCATAAGCATATTGGAGCAAAAGGGCACGGTAACGCAGGATACTGCCAGAATAGAGGAGATAAGCTGACCGCCCACACATCCATCTATAAGCTTGTGGTCAAAGCTTTGACCGGCGGGTAACACGGTAACAAAGCTGTCCTCGTATACATTGCCCAAAAAGGTGGCGTAAAGCACCAACAAAATGGCAGGGGTAATAAGGGAAGTGAAAAACAACCCCTTATCTTTAAAAAACAGCTTTACGTTTCGTTTTAGCAATGCTTTAAAGGTATACATCAGCCTTCACCTCCTACAAGCTTTTTGCCGGTTACAGCCAAGAACACGTCATCCATCTTGCCCTTCGTTATCTCATAATCTTTAAACAGCTGTGGATGCTTAAGTATAAGCGCGGTGGCGGCGGCGGTGTTTTCTACCGTAAGCCTAAACCCATCCCGCACTTTTTCATATTCTGTGCCCAAGGCTTTAACCTCCTCCTCTTCAACCCCATAAACCGTAATAAAGTCACCGCTGTGGGCATTCTTCAACTGTAAAGGCGTCCCCTCTGCCACAATATTGCCGCTGTCCAGTATAACCACATAGTCTGCATCTGCCGCCTCCTCCATATAGTGAGTGGTCAAAAACACGGTCATATTTTCCTTGCGGCGCAAACTGCTTATAACGTCCCAAAGCAAGCGGCGGGTTTGGGGGTCAAGCCCTGTTGTCGGCTCATCCAGTATAAGAATTTCGGGCTTGTGCAAAAGTGCTCGGGCAATGTCAATGCGTCGCCTTTGTCCGCCGGAAAGCTTGCCTACGCTGCGCTTTAGTAAATCGCCAAGCTCCAATAGCTCTGTAAGTTGTGCCAGCCGCTCCTTAAAAGCTTTGCCGTGTATGCCGTAAAGGGCGGCGCGACTTTCCAAATTGTCGTAAACCGAAAGAGATTTATCCAGCACCGAGCTTTGGAACACCACGCCCAGCTTGCTTTTTGCGGCAAAAGTGTCGGCACTGCCGTCAATAAGCACCGTGCCCGAATCCTGCTTAAGCTGCCCGCACATAATGTTTATGGTGGTGGATTTCCCCGCACCGTTTACGCCAAGAAAAGCAAACAGCTCTCCCGCTTTAACGTTAAAGCTAAGGCCGTTTACCGCTTTTATCCCTCCAAAGCTTTTGTAAAGCTCCTTTATTTGTATAATGTTTTCCATAACCGGGCTCCTCTACGATATGATATCATAATGATATCACACAAACGCTTTGATGTCAATAGGTAAAAGCGGGTTTTTGCCCGCTTTTGTTAAAGTTTGTCATAAGCCGATTTTAATGTCAGTCGGTAAATATTTGTACCCAAATATTGCCCGCGGAGTTGTAACCAACGCCCAGTTTGCTAAAATTCACGCCAAGGATGTTTGCCCGATGCCCCGTGCTGGTCATCCAAGCATCCACAACGGCAGCTGCTGTGGGGTATCCCTTGGCAATGTTTTCACCCATATAGCCATAGCTTACTCCAAAGCTTTTAAGCATTTGGGCGGGGGTGCCGTAGCCGGGGCTTGTGTGGGAGAAATAGCCCTTTGCCGCCATATCATCCGCCTTTGCCTGTGCAACGGCACAAAGCTCTGTGCTAAGGCTAAGGGATGCAAGACCGTTTTTTGTGCGGTGGATGTTGCTTTGCTCAAGTACGGCGCGTGCAGTAGTGCCGTTATATTCCGCGCTTTCGTTGTCGGGCACGAAAATCACCTGATTGGGGTATATAAGGTTGGGGTTTTTAACCTGCGGGTTGGCTAGTATCAGCTTTTCAAAATCTATGCCAAATCGGCGCGAAATCCTCCAAAAGCTGTCGCCGGATTTAACGGTATAGTCCCACGCGGCAACATTAAGGGTAAAGGCACTTGCAAGGCACAGGACTGTTATAATCACAAAAATGCGTTTAAAATTTTTCATTTATATATATTTCCTTTCTTTTTTGTTTTTGCGGCGTTTTTCTTCGCCTGCTGTTATTTTGCTAAACCGCGCAATGTAAATACAAACAAAAAATACATAAATGCCAAAAGTCCTATGCTATCACAACTGTTAAATTCTTTATGCCCGTTTCTATTGTAAAATTCGGCCTTTTGTGGTAAACTGTTACCGAAACGAGGTGTTGTGCTTTGGAAGAAAAAAACAAAAAAACGCGTATTTGGGAGCTGGATGCCTTCCGTGGGCTGTGCATATTGGGTATGATTTTTGTCCACGCCGTGTGGGATCTGGACAACGTATTTTTGTCGGATTTTTCGCCTCCGCTTGTATATGAATATATGATAGATTACGGCGCGTTGTTGTTTATTGTGCTTTCCGGTGTGTGCGTAACTCTTGGCAGACACAGCGTAAAGCGGGGCTTTATTGTGCTTGCCGCCGCAATGCTGGTAAGCCTTGCCTTTTCTGTTTTAGAGCCGCTGGGAATAGGTAGCTTTTATCCCGTGTGGTTTGGCATACTTCACCTCTTGGGCACCTGTATGCTTTTGTATCCTTTATTAAAAAAATTGCCCTATTGGTGCCTTATACCCATAGCGATGGCCTTTGTTCTGCTTGGTTGGTATGTCGAGGGCGTAGGGGTAGACTTTGCTCCTCTTTTGGTGTTGGGCTTTGACAGCGGTATTTCAATGTCAGACTATTTTCCTTTGTTTCCAAATCTTGGTTGGTTTTTGCTTGGTATTGCATTAGGCAAACTTTTGTATCAGCAAAGAGTAAGCCTTTTACCAAACTTCCCTCACAATAATTGGATTTGCCGTTTCTTAATGCTTTGCGGCAGGCACTCGCTTATTATTTATGTTCTGCATCAGCCCATAGTATACGGCATATTGTGGTTGATTTTTGGTTAATCTGTTGTTTGTTACAATATATTGTCGAAATTTTCCTACCAAAACCCCTTGCAATTATTGGTAAATTATGGTAAAATATGGCAAAAGCAATTCCCGACACGGTCGGGGCAATTAGGAAGGGATGGTTTTTGGTGGACAAGAATACCGCCGTTATTGTAGTAGACAGTAACAAGGATAGTAGAACAGAGCTGTGCACCGCTCTTAAAAAGGCGGGGCTGGAAATTATTGCGGAGGCGGCAGACGGCGAAGAGGCGTTTTTGAAAATAGCGCGTCACCGTCCAAAGGTCGTAGTGTGCGACACTATGTTGCCGCGTATGGACGGACTTCGACTTATCAGGGAATGTAAAAACAAGCTTGGCAACGCCTGTTGCCGTTTCGTAATGCTTGCGGCATACTCTGCCGATCCGCTTATTGAGGAGTGCCTGGAGGCGGGTGCCGCCTATTGTATGCTTAAGCCGGTGGACGGCGAAACGCTGGCACAGCGAATTAAAAGCATAGACAAAAGCAAGGGTGGGCTTTCTACGGATATGGAAACGCAGGTTACCCGTATAATACATCAGGTGGGTGTGCCTGCCCACATAAAGGGATATCAATATTTGCGTACGGCAATACTTATGGCAATAGAGGACAGCGACGTTATAAACGGCGTTACAAAAATACTTTACCCCACCGTGGCTAAAAAGTACGGCACAACCGCCTCCCGCGTGGAGCGTGCCATCCGTCACGCCATAGAGGTGGCGTGGGACAGGGGAGACGTGGATACCCTTAACGGCTTTTTTGGATATACGGTGCAAAACAGTCGCGGTAAGCCCACAAATTCAGAATTTATTGCCCTTATAGCCGATAATCTTCGCCTTAAGAACAAAAAGGCGGCATAGAATAAAAGGAGGCGAATTCGCCTCCTTTCAAGCTGATGACAAACTTTGTCATCAGCTTGGCAGACTGCTGAGAAAGAGTACAGATGGAACGAACCGAGGCGAGAACTGTACTGAGTACTGTGAGCCGAGGTTCGTTCCAAACGAAAAAATATAAAAATATACAAAAATT
>JAFQHL010000011.1 GCA_017397955.1 Clostridia bacterium | reverse complement strand
TGTGGAAGTTCAAAGATGAAAATCCACATCGCAAAACCACTGTTTTTTCTTTCTTTCACTCGCTTTTCTTCAAAATTGCACCTATATCAACTCAAAAGCCGTGTTTCGCTTAACGCCAAACACGGCTTTTTCGACAGGCTGCGGGGCTGTCTTAATGAGACAGCCCCACTCCGACAAAAAACGGCTTTTGTGCTTCCAAAAACCGTCATTTGCGTTTTATTTCTTAAACTTATCGAAAAAGCTTTTCTTTTTGTTGTAGTTTTTAACATCCGTAGCGTCGGCGAACTTTTGAAGCAGCTCTTTCTGCTTGGAGTTGAGCCCTTTCGGTATCTCTACGGAAAGAGTTACTCTCAGCTCGCCCCTTACGCCCGAATTGTTAAGGTGAGGAACGCCTTTGCCGCGGAGGGAGAACACGGTACCGCTTTGGGTGCCTTCGGGTATGGTAAACTCCGCCTTGCCGCCTTCTGGTGTGGGTACGGTCACCGTTGCGCCCAGTGTTGCTTCCACAAATGTGATGGGCAGCTCCATATACAGGGTTGTGCCGTCGCGCTCAAAAATCTTATGGGGGCGTACGGAAACGGTTACGTAAAGGTTGCCTGCGGGACCGCCGTTTTCGCCTGCGTTGCCCTGACCGCGGAGCTGAATACGCTCGCCGTTGTCTATACCTGCGGGGATATCAATCTCCAGCTTCTTTGCCTTTTTTACCGCGCCCTTGCCGTGACACGCATTGCAGGCGTTTTTAATTATCCTGCCTTTGCCGCCGCAACGGGAGCAGGGCTGTTGCATTTGCATAGAGCCGAAGCCTATGTTTTTAAGTACACGTACCGTGCCGCTGCCGCCGCAGGTGGGGCAGGTTTCCGCATCGCTTGCTTTTTCTGCGCCCTTGCCGCCGCAAACGGTACATTTTTCCGTGTGGTTGAACTCAAGAGTTTTTTTGCAGCCGAAGACCGCTTCTTCAAAGTCCAGCGTCAATCTGTAACCTAAATCCTCGCCTCTGGCGGGGCCGGTGCTTCTGCGACTGCCTGTGCCGCCGCCGAAGAAACTGCCGAATATATCGCCAAGGTCGCCAAAGTCAAAACCGCCGAAACCGCCGCCGAAACCGCCGCCGTAGGCGCCGCCGCTTGCGGGGTCGAACGCGGCGTGACCGTATTGGTCGTACATATTCTTCTTTTCGTCGTCCGAGAGCACCGCGTAGGCTTCGTTTACTTCCTTAAACTTCTCTTCCGCACCTTTATCACCCGGATTCATATCGGGGTGATATTTTTTTGCCTGCTTTTTGTAGGCTTTTTTTATTTCGTCTGAGGAGGCACCTTTGGCTATACCCAGCACCTCGTAATAATCTCGTTTTTCAGCCACCGATATTCACTCCTTATTTTCAAGGTGTGGCGGCAAAGCTTATACAGCTCCGCCGCCTGTTTTATTCGGGGTAATTGGTTATTCAGTCTTGTCGGTAAAATCAGCGTCGTAAACACCGTCGTTGCCGCCGTCACCGCCGCCCATATCGGGGTTCTGAGGGTTGGGCTGCTGCTGATACAGCTTCTCGGAGAGCTTGTAGAACGCCTGCTCAAGAGCTTCGGTATCTGCCTTGATAGCCGCGGTGTTGTCGGTCTTGAGGGTTTCCTGCAGCTTTTCGATAGCATTGCGTACGGGCTGTTTGTCGTCCTCAGAGAGCTTGTCGCCTATTTCGGAAAGGGTCTTCTGACTCTGGAATACAAGGCTTTCACCGTGGTTCTTAACTTCTACGGCTTCCTTGCGTTCCTTGTCCTCTGCTGCGTGCATCTCTGCATCCTTAACGGCGCGGTCGATGTCTTCCTTGGACATATTGGTAGAAGAAGAGATGGTTATATGTTGTTCCTTGCCTGTGCCCTTGTCCTTTGCGGTAACATTAACGATACCGTTAGCGTCTATATCAAAAGTAACTTCTATCTGAGGAACACCTCTGGGAGCGGGTGCTATGCCGTCGAGAGAGAAACGGCCGAGGGTGGTGTTGCCTGCCGCCATATCGCGCTCGCCCTGAAGTACATGTACTTCAACAGAGGTCTGACCGTCTGCGGCGGTGGAGTAAATCTGGCTCTTCTGTACGGGGATGGTGGTGTTTCTGTCGATTATTCTGTTGAACACGCCGCCCAAGGTTTCAATACCGAGAGAGAGGGGCGTAACATCCAGAAGCAACAAATCCTTAACCTCGCCGCCGAGAACGCCTGCCTGTATTGCCGCGCCGATAGCAACGCATTCGTCGGGGTTGATGCCCTTGAAAGGTTCCTTGCCCAGGAAGTTCTTAACAGCGTCCTGAACAGCGGGGATACGGGTAGAGCCGCCTACAAGAAGTACCTTGTCAACCTGAGATGCGGAAAGACCCGCGTCTGCAAGCACCTGTCTTACGGGTGCCATGGTCTTTTCCACAAGGTCTGCGGTGAGCTCGTCAAACTTAGCTCTGGTAAGTGTTTCGTCAAAATGTTTGGGGCCGGTTGCATCTGCGGTTATAAAGGGCAGATTGATGTTGGTGCTGGTAACGCTGGAAAGCTCTATCTTTGCTTTCTCTGCCGCTTCCTTAAGGCGCTTGAGCGCCATTCTGTCCTGCTTCAGGTCGATGCCGTTGTCTCTCTTAAAGGTGGCAACAATCCAGTCAATAATCTTTTCGTCAAAATCGTCGCCGCCGAGACGGTTGTTACCTGCGGTTGCAAGCACTTCAAATACGCCGTCGCTTATCTCAAGAAGAGAAACATCGAATGTGCCGCCGCCAAGGTCGAATATCATTACCTTCTGGTCGATATCCTTGTCAAGACCGTAAGCAAGTGCCGCGGCAGTGGGCTCGTTGATTATACGAAGTACCTCAAGGCCTGCGATTTTGCCTGCGTCCTTGGTTGCCTGACGCTGTGCGTCGGAAAAATATGCGGGCACGGTGATAACCGCTTTGGTTACGGTGGTGCCGAGATAGCTTTCAGCATCTGCCTTCAGCTTCTGGAGTATCATTGCGGATATTTCCTGAGGGGTATAGTTCTTGCCGTCAATAGCAACCTTTTTAGCGGTGCCCATATCTCTCTTGATGGAGACGATGGTTCTGTCGGGGTTGGTTATAGCCTGTCTTTTAGCTACCTGACCAACCATGCGTTCACCGGTCTTGGAGAAAGCCACAACGGATGCGGTGGTTCTTTCGCCTTCGGTGTTGGTTATAACCTGCGGTTCGCCGCCTTCGTAAACTGCCACGCAGGAATTTGTTGTACCAAGGTCAATACCTATGATTTTTGCCATAATAATTACCTCCTATATATAGCTGATTTTTTATAAACTAATTTACTACCTTTACAAGGGCGTGGCGTATAACCTTGTCGCCTATTCTGTAGCCCTTCTGTAAGGTCTGGGAGACGGTGTTTTCGGGACTTTCGTCGTCTTCTTCGTGCATAATGGCGTTGTGCAACTTAGGGTCAAACTGTTCACCGTCGGAAACAATTGCCTCAACCTTCATCTTTTCAAGCACATCCTTCAGCTGTTTGTCCAGCATAAGCACGCCCTTTGCCAGCTCGCTGTCATCGGTGGCGTATTCCGCCGCGCGCTCTGCGTTGTCAATAACGGGCAGGAATGCGCTTATGGCTTCCGCAAAGCAATCGGCATAAAGCCCTTCCTTTTCCTTTGCACTGCGTCTGCGGAAATTATCGTACTCCGCCGCAAGCCTCAGATATTTATCGTTCAGCTCCGCACACTCAGCCTCTGCCTTCGCAAGTTTTTCTTCCGCTTCCGCCAGCTTTGCCTTAGTCTTGCCTTTGCTTTCCTTTGTTTCTTTTTCGGGTGCGGTTTCCTCTATGTTATTTTCCTTCTTTTCAGCTTCGTTATTCATATCTTGTCTTCTCCTTCTTTGCCTTCTTTAAGCTCTTCGGATAAGCTTGCCGCAAAATATTCAAGGCTGGCAATTACTTTTTTGTAATCCATACGCTTGGGACCTATGACGCCTATGGCACCAACGGTCTGCCCGGATACGGTTATGGGGTAGTACACCACGCTGGCGTTGGCTTCCGTAAGTCCCGCGCCGCTCATTACTATGTTGGGCTTGCCAGCTTCACCTGCGGTAAGCCTGTTTACAAGCGCGTGCTTTTCTTCAAGTACCCCAAGCACCTCTTTGGCTTTGTTCACATCAAAGAATTCAGGGTAGCTCAGTAGCTTTGTTATGCCCTCAACCTGCACATCTTCTTTGGCAGTGCTGCCCAGAAGACCGTGTACTGTTCTCAGCGCAGGATTTATCAATTCTGCCGCCTTTGCCGCGCTTTCCTCAAGCTTCAGAATGACAGGCAGTGTTATCTGCTCTGCAGTCAGCCCCGTAAGATGGGAGTTAAGCGCCGCTTCAAGCACCTCAAGCCTTTCTTCGCTACAGCCCGCCGCCTTAACGGCTTTGGTTTTAACCTCGCCGTCTTTACAGCGCATAACCAACAAAAAGCTGTTCTCGTCTATGGCTACCGCCTTGAACCGCTCTATGCTTGCGGCAGGTGCTTTCAGTACCGATATCGCTGTATAATTGGTTATGTGGGAAAGAGCTCTTGCGGCTTGGTTAAGCAGCTTGCCAAACTCGCCTACTTTATATTCAAGCAGCTCGTTCAGCACACCCAACTCCTCAAGGCTCAGGTTGTAGTCTTCCATCAGCGCATCAATATATGTTTTCAACCCCTTGGTGGTAGGCACGCGTCCTGCGGAGCTATGCGGCTTGTCAAGATAACCCATCTCCGAAAGCTCGCTCATCTCGATACGCACCGTTGCGCTGGACAATGTGTCGGGCAAGGCACCGGAGATGTATCGGGAACCAACAGGTTCACCGGAGCGTATATATTCATCTACTATCGATTTAAGTATGCGCTGTTTGCGTTCGGACAATTCCACTTG
The DNA here is from genome assembly GCA_017397955.1 of Clostridia bacterium. Lineage (GTDB taxonomy): Bacteria > Bacillota > Clostridia > Oscillospirales > CAG-382 > SIG636. The sequence goes on along the minus strand of JAFQHL010000011.1, from coordinate 2,555 downwards.
GCACTCACCTCCATCGCTCTGCTTGATGCTGTTAGCACTCAAAGCTGTTGTCTGCTAACACCTATGATTATACACCAAAAAATTGGTTTGTCAATAGGTTTTGATAAAAAAATTACAAGTTTTTTCGCAAAAAGACTTTTGTTTTGCTAAAAACATTTGGCAAACGACAAAATGTTGTGCTAAATTGGCAAAACCTATTGACAGCACATACTACCTGTGGTAATATGGTAGCGGCAGAGTATGACTCAGTGCGTGAAGTGCCTGTCGGACGGGGAGTTGCCGACGGACGAAAAGCCAAAAACTTGCTTGCGGTACTGAGTTAGCATCCCGCTGTCGCATATTTTTGCACCCTCTTTGTTTTTTTCGTGCTTTGATATGACGACTAAAATAAAGGAGGGGTTTTTTATGCAAAAAAATCAAAAACGCAGAGCGGTGCGGGTAATCACTACCACCGCTATGTTGGCGGCAATAAGCGCGGTTATCGGCATCCTTTGCAAAAATCTGTTTACGTTTAACGTGTATTACAGACTCACTTTCGAAAACGCGCCCGTTATCCTTTCGGGCTTGCTTTTTGGTCCCGTTGTGGGCGCCGCTGTAGGTGTGTGTGCCGATGCGGCAAGTTGCCTTATGTCCACAAATCCCGCTCTTAATCCGCTCATTTCTTTGGGCGCGGCTTGCGTTGGAGCGGTGGCGGGCTTTGTTCCCTATATAATAAAAAGAAAGGGTACACTCCAAACGGTACTTGCAGTCGCTTCGTCTCATTTGATAGGGCAGGTGGGCGTAAAATCTGTTGCCAAGATGCTGTATTTCGGTATGCCAAGCTACGGGATTTTTGTTGGGCTTGGTTTTTCAGCCGTTGCGGCGATCTTGGAGGTGCTGCTTATAAAATGGCTTTGCTCTAATGTTATAGGTGATAAAAATGACGGTTGAACAAGCACTTGGATACATCCACAGCGTATCTTGGATGGGCAGTCGACCGGGACTCGGTCGCACGCGGGAACTGCTTGCACTTATGGGCAACCCCCAAAACGCCCTGCGCTTTGTCCATGTGGCAGGAACCAACGGAAAAGGCTCTACCAGCGCGATGATCGCTTCTATACTGCGGCAGGCAGGCTATAAGGTGGGGCTTTATACCTCGCCGTATATTTTGCGTTTTAACGAGCGCATGCAGGTTAACGGCACGGAAATTTCTGACACTGAACTTGCAGAAATAACCGAATACGTTAAACCTTTTGCCGAGAGTATGCAGGACCACCCTACGGAGTTCGAGCTTGTAACCGCTATCGGGTTTGAATATTTTGCTCGTCAGCGCTGCGATATTGTAGTGCTTGAGGTTGGCTTGGGCGGCGAGCTGGACTCAACCAATGTTATAACCCCCGTCCTCTCTGTCATAACCGAAATAGATTTTGACCACATGGGCGTGCTTGGCAACACAATAGAGGAAATAGCGGAAGCAAAAGCGGGCATAATAAAGAACGGCGTGCCCGTGGTTTCGGCTGACAATCTGCCCGCGGCGGCAAAGGTTGTGGACGATGTATGCAAGGCTAAAGGCAGTCTGCACATCAAGCCTGATTTCGAGTGTATACAAAACAAAATCACTACCGAGGATGGCATAAGCTTTGTTTATAACGGTGTCAGTTGCCATATCCCTCTGCTTGGAGAATACCAGTATCGCAATGCGCTTATGGCGATTACCGCGGTGCACGCGTTGAATAAATTGGGGTTTAAAATCAGTGATGAGCAAACCGTTAAAGGTCTTGCGAGGGTAAAATGGGCAGGCAGATTTGAAAAGCTTTGCGACAATCCCGTATTTATATACGATGGCGGACACAACCCCCAAGGCGTTGCGGCGGCGGCTAAAACTTTTTCAAAACTCTACGGCAAGGGCGTGGTGCTTATGGGCGTAATGGCGGATAAGGACTATGACGCAGAGATCAAAACTTTGATTCCTTTGGCAACAAAGTTTGTAACGGTTACCCCGTCCAATCCAAGGGCTTTGCCGGCCGCAGAGCTGGCGGCAAAAATAAATTCCTTGGGCGGAAACGCCGTTTCTTCTGTAACGGTAGAAAAAGGCGTAGCGTTGGCGGCGGAATCGGCACAAGGGGAAGAGCCTGTTTTTGCCTTAGGTTCGCTGTATATGTATGGCGAGATAAAAGAAGCTGTAAAAAAACTTTTTTTGTAAAACCCGGTGTCTTTTTGCGCTTATATAATATAAGGTAGAAAAGATTTTTTAAAAAAATTAAAAAAAGGTATTGACAAAAGGGAAAAAGGGTGTTATACTAACTGAGCCGCTTGAGGGAACGCCCGAAACGAAAGGCGAGGCCGATAGCGGAGCGGACATTGAAAATTGAACAACAAAGAGACAAACAAGTTCTCGAAAATTCCTTTAAGAAGAAAATAAGGAAGTACACTTTACAGAGTAAAAAGTAAGCAGAGCGAAACAACTCTTGATTGTATCTGTAGCACAAGTTACAGTATAATACAAATAATAAAGATTTTGATCCTGGCTCATGATGAACGCTGGCGGCGTGCCTAACACATTCAAGTCGAACGGA
>JAFQHL010000039.1 GCA_017397955.1 Clostridia bacterium | reverse complement strand
TCGGTCAATGACATACGGATTGCCTCGTCAATATCCGCTTTGATAAAACCTCGCCAAGTGGGGCGTTGCTCCTGCTCGGCTCTCCATTCGCCATATTGCTTGGATTTGCCGTACTGAATATTCTCGATAACCGACAAGCCGTATTCACGGCAAAGGTTATCCGATGCCACCTGCATATCGTGATAATCCTTGCCCGTGCGGTGATAACGGATGCCGTCAACAAAGGACACGGTATTGACTACAAAATGGTTGTGCAGATGGTTCTCTTTATCAAGGTGGGTCGCAACGATTACTTGGTATTTTTCACCCCACAATTCTTTGGCAAGCCGTATCCCGATTTCGTGTGCCGTTTTCGGGTCAGCTTCTCCGGGGGCAAAGGATTGATACCCGTGGTATGCTATAACACCATCCTCTTTTCCGAAGCGCTTTTTTACCGCCTGCATTTCATCACGGGCAGTTGCGGGTAAACAGTTGATACCCGTTACAAACTGTTGCTGGGTTTCGATGTTTTCAGCGTGCATCGCAGAGTCGGTCTTGCTCGGATCGGCGGCATAGTCGATAACGTCCAAAAGGGTCTGTGCCTGTTTCTCGGTCAGCTCCGCCTTTTCGTAATATTGGGGGTTGGTGGTCTTGTTGGGGTTCTCCACATAAATGACCAACTTACCGAGCCAACCCTTCACGCTCCAGATGGAGGTGGTTGCCATAGAATCACCACCTCTTTGCAGGAAGAATGACCGCCGCCGTTACATCACGGATAAGCTTTTCCAAACGGCGGCAGTTTTCGTCATAATGCTTCACGTCAATGACATTAAGCACGTGAGCCTTCTGCGCCACTTGGTTAAGGTTGTTTCCTACATTGTGAAGTTCACGGATAAAATCAAAATACTCCGGGGGCGGTGCTTCTCTCGGCACCTCGCCCTTGATAAGATGACGAAGGTACACCTCTTGGGATAACCCCGTCTTTTTTACGGACTTCATAAATGCTTGATACTCGTCACGGTCAAGTCTTACCTGCACACGGCAGTTTCGTTTTCTCATTGCTCGTCATCCTTTCTTTCATTACGGTTGATTTGAAATAGGCACATAAAAAATACACCTGCCGCACCGCCGCAGATGTAACCTGCTATAAAGGGTAAAATATTGTTCATTACATCACTCGCTTTCATAAGGGTTTTAGGGAGTATCCCTAACAAGTCTGCGTTTGGGTGACCAAAGGCGATGCTTGCTGGTATAGTGCATATTCGTTCTCCCATTCGGTCGCCCGTTGTTACTTGCCGAAAATAAAGTGCTACTTTCGGGCATAAAAAAAGCAGCCTGTATTTCTACAAGCTGCTCAGAGAAACAATATTTAATTGTTTTCAATATCATCGAAAAGCAGAACGTCATCACGCTGTGCGGCAAGTGCTTTCAGTTCGTCGGTAAAGCCTTCGGCGCTGAACAGAACATACCACACTTTACGCTTGCTCTGTTCCCAAGACACGCTCTTGGTTTTTTCTTCAAGGTCACGCAGTATATTTACACCGACAGGCTCCTGCCAATACTTACACTCGCCAACGATAAGGTTCTTTCCTTCGGGGTCAATAGCCGCAATGTCTATTTCGGTTTTCGCATCCCAATAACGTCCGAGCTTGGTAAAGTGGAACGGCCACGCATCGTCGGCGTTGAGTTCCCACATTCTTTCACGGCATACGTCCTCATACACGAAAGATATATGTCCGCTAACAAGACCCTTGCGGATCTTATTCATAACCACACGGCTGTGTCCGCTTTCGATAAAGCTCATATTGGGATATACAAAAGCAAACCAAAAACGCAGATAATTGTCCTTGATTTTGTAGAGTCCCTTTTTACTCTTTTCGGGATTATCTTCGGTAACGGGAACCTCACGCTCCACTATATCCAAGTCCATTAGCGTTTTGAGATATTTGGTTAGGCTTGTGGACTTTATTTCCAATACCGTAGATATTGCAGACAGTTTACTGTTTCCTGCGGCAATAGCCTTGATTATGGAGAAATAGCTACCGATTTCGGTTACTTCCTGTTGCAGTAAAAAATGCGGTTCATCATACAAATATCCGGAACGGTTCAACACACATTTTTGAATTGCCGTATATATATCTTTGTTCTCGGAAAAGAGTTCGATATACTTGGGAACACCGCCCGTTACCGCATACATTTCAATAAGTTCTTTCCTGCTCTTGCCGGGGAAAAACTCATTATAGTACGCAAAGGGTATTTGCTTTAAGCGAATTTGTGCGGTTCGTCTGCCGTACAAAGGACTGCCGTATGCCAAGGTCTGCGACTCCATCATTGATATAAGGGAACCGCAAAGGATTACCATTACGGACTTATCTTTGAGTATTTCTTCCCATATACGCTGAAATATAGAGGGGAAGGCGGGGTTAGCCTTGCCGAGATATTGAAATTCATCCAAAACGATAACGGGTTTCGTATCGAAAGGCGTATCCATTATTGTTTTGAACAGAGTGTCCCAATTTTTTATATCCGCATTTCTCAAAAGGTCGCTGTCGATAAATTCAGCGGCTTTATCCTTGAAAGCACTACGGTTTTGGGACTCCGATTCCTCACTCGCAAGGAAGAACAACGCATTTTTGTCTTTGATAAACTCAGAGATCAGCGTTGTCTTACCAACTCTACGCCGTCCATACAAAACGACAAGCGCACTGCCTTTTCGCTCATATTCACTTTGCAGGGTTTCCATTTCCTGCTCACGGTCAACAAAGTAATCCATAACGTCGCCTCACTTTCGTAACTTTATTATACCACAAATTATTATATTTTCAAGTATAACTTTTTAGGTTTCGCAGAAAAGTTACAAATTCAAGGCGGATACCGTTCAACGTTCCTTGTCCTGTTTGGCTTGAAGCAGGGGTTTGGTCTGCTCCACAATGTCGCTCATCATATAACAGCGCTCGATTTTCCAACCGTCTTTTCCGCCTTTCTCAGCCGCCATATATCGCTCCAACCGCACACATGGGTCAGTCCCGTCAAGAGATGAGCCGTAAATAGAATAGCCGCCCATTGCCGCACTTTGAAAGGCTTTGTTGTTACTCGATACACCATAGGTTCGGGCATCTACTGCATACGGCTTTTCAAAGCTGTCTGCGGTAAATACGATATAGCCGCTTACCGATTGGTTGGCTCGTTCTGCCGCACGGAATAGAGCCGTCATTTCGTGATACGGCATATCCACTTGGTAGGGCGACAGTTCAAATTCCAACCCCGAAAAATCGTCGGCATCAAGGATATAGTCGCCCTTACTCCAAGCCTTTTGCACTTGGTATTTAGCATCCTCCGGCGACTCTGCTTCGACCGTTACGGTCTTTTTCAGCGTTTCAACAATGTTTACTTCATACTCTTTCATCGGTCGTATTCTCCTTTGCTTTTCTTGTAGTTCTCTGTAACCCAAGCAGGTCGCAGAGGTAATCGTTATAATCCTTACCCCTCGGTGGGAAACGCTCTTTGACTTCCACGCCGTACCTTTCGGGGAGCAACAGTTTCAAAGTATCTGCCGCCAAAAGACCGCCCATATCATTATCCAGGCACAAATGCACGGTACGGATATTCGGGTGGTCGGAAAGGTACTGACTCAGAGCAAGGGGCAAGGAGCTGTCCCGTATCTCTTGTTTGGGTT
>JAFQHL010000038.1 GCA_017397955.1 Clostridia bacterium | reverse complement strand
TGTTCCGTTTTTGCATAGACGTCTGGTGGTGCGGTTGTTGGTTGAATTTTTTGTGCTAACGCCTATAACATGACGGAAAACTTATGAAAACCCATTTATGGGTAGCAGGTAACAAATGCATGGCCGGCAGGCCAATACAGAACGCACTTGTGCGTAGCCAGTAGTTTTTAGGGCTATGCCCGAAGATGAAAAACCGCCCGCTATGCGGGCGGATTGTTATTTTATTTAAATATTACCTTTTTTTGCACTATAAAATTAGCAAAGAACAAAAGCGTATCTACAGGTAGCTTTATTATAGCCTCCGATGCGCCCAGATAGTCCGTACACAGCCTTATGAGTATTGCACCTATGGACATGGTACAAATTGCCAGCATATAGTAGGCGGTTGTCGTGCGCCAGTCCGGTTTGGCATGGAACACTACACTGCGGGACAAAAAGTAGTTAACTACTATGCTTATTGCCTTGGGCGGTATATATGCCGCCTCAGCAGAAAGCGGCGTCCATGCAAGCAGTGCCAAATACAAAAGATAATCCAGCAAGGTGCAGGCAAGGGAGGATATGGTGTGCTTTATAACTTGCCCAAATACTATAAGGCTATCTCTTATGGGATGGAAATGGGATGTGGGGTTGCCCTCCTCGTAAATTGTGTCTATAACCGTTTGCACTGTGGGTACGCCCCAGCCTTTAAGCCCCAAAAGCACATTCATTTCGTATTCGTAGCGGTCACCTTCCGCACTAAGCAGTTTGTCTGCAATAAGGTTGGAAAACCCCCTAAGCCCTGTTTGGGTATCCATAATACGGTTGCGGGTAACAAGGTAAAAGCAAAACTTGGTCATAGTGTTGCCAAAACGGCTTCTGGCAGGCATCTTTTTAAAGTCGCGCACGCCAAGCACCATAGAATCCGTATTCTGCTCCGCCAGCTTTGCCACGGCTTTAATATCCTTAACGCTGTGCTGCCCGTCCGCATCGGCGGTAACGGCAACCCAAGGCGTGCCGCGCCCTTGAAGATAGGTTATGGCAGTCTTAAGAGCCGCCCCCTTACCCTTATTTACCTCGTGGGTAAGCAGAGTTGCGCCTGCGGCTGCGGCTTTTTCAAAAAGCTCTTCAAATTCAGCACCGCTACCGTCGTTAACCGTAAGCACCTCAAAGTCTTCTATTAAATTTTCTATAAGAGCTGTATAACTTTCATCCGGTTTGTATGCGGGGATAATAACAACGGTCTTTGCCATTATATACCTCCGTTGGATTCTTCAAATAACAAGTAATTATATCATATTTTACAGTGGATATCAAGTGCTTTAAAGGGGCAAATTTGGCAGTTTGGCTTTTTTGCGCTGCAATATTCTCTGCCAAACAGCACCAGCCTGTGGCAAAAATCACTTTGCTTATCCTTGGGTATCAGCTTATCCAGCTCACGCTCTACCCCTACGGGAGTATTGCTTTTTACCAGCCCCAGCCTGCCCGATATGCGTATACAATGGGTATCCGCCACAATGCCGCCAAGGTTAAACAGGTCGCCCCTAAGCAGGTTAGCCACCTTTCTGCCTACACCTGCAAGAGATAAAAGCTCTTTCATATCCGAGGGCAACACCCCGCCGTAAACGGAGCAAAGCCTTTCCGCTGCCGCTTTTATGTTTTTTGCCTTGCTGCGAAAAAGCCCTACGGGATGTATTATAGTTTCTATATCTGTCCGGGGCGCCGCCGCCAAATCCGCCGCCGTGGGGTATGCGGCAAACAGCGGTACGCTTACCTCATTAACGCGGGCATCGGTACATTGGGCGGAAAGTATTGCCATTATCAAAAGTTTGTACGGCTCCCCCTCATAGCGCAAAGAGCACTCTGCCGCGGGGTACAGCTTCTCCAGCACCAAAAGCGCGGTGCTTGCTTTTTCTTTTACGGTCATAGTATTACTCATCAAAAATAAAATTAACGTCACCGGAAAGCAAAGCCAAAGAGCCTTTATATATAATCTCTGCTCTTTCGTTAAAGTTGCTTTGCATAAGCTTTGCGTATTCTTCGTCGGTTACGTAGGTTTCCAGCCTAAGCAGAGTCTTTTCCTTGTCTACAATAGAGGCATTAAGCATAAACCCCTTTCCGCACGGCTCTACCTTACAGTCAATACGGTTGCCATGGCGTTTAAGGGCAATAAGTCGCTGGGCAGAGCGCAGGGCTTTTTCCTTAACACCTGCATACAGGGCGCTTTGTACCTCGCTTACCATAAGCACGCCTATGGAGGATATGGCATAAAGCTTTTCGCCCTCTATCTCCACCTCGTCCACCTGACGGGATTCCAACAGGTCGGAAAAACAAATGGAAAAATCAAAATAGTTAACAAAGGCGTCCTGCACCACTACCTCACCAATGGTGGTGATATCCAAAGGCTCTCCTATATTTTTAAGCAGGTACAGTATAAAAACCTTTATTTCAAACTTGTTGGTAAGCTCCAAACCTGTCACGCCCCCTTCTAATGCTAAGCCATTGTTATTATATAACAAAAAAACTCAAAATTCAATAGCAATAGTAGTTGAAAAATACTTATTTGTATAGTATAATGTAGTGTACTTTATTTAGGAAGGTGATATAGTGGCGTATACTTTTCTTGGCGGTATACATCTGGACGAAAGAAAAAACACCGCTGCAATGGCGGCAGAGCTTTATACAGACCCCAAACAGGTTGCCATCCCTATGCAACAGCATATCGGCGCACCCTGCAAGCCTCTTGTTTCCGTTGGTGATACGGTAACCGTTGGTCAATGCATCGGCGAAAACAATAACGCACTTTGCTGTTCTGTCCACGCAAGTGTGTCCGGCACCGTTATTTCGTTGGAGGAAAGACGCGGTATTACAGGCGCGCCCATTACCCACGTTGTTATAGAAAACGATTTTAATTATACTCCCTGTCCTGATATGCAGGGCATACAAACTCCTCTTGAAAGTCTTAGCCCCGAGGAGATTATAGAGCGTGTCCGCGCTGCGGGCATTGTAGGTATGGGCGGCGCTACTTTTCCTGCTTATGCCAAGATTCAGTCGGCGTTAGGTAAGGTAAAGCATCTTATAATCAATTGTGCGGAGTGCGAGCCGTATATTACCGCCAACCACCGTCTTATGCTGGAGGAGCCGGAGGCGGTGCTTAAGGGTATAAAGATTCTTATACACACTCTTGGCGTACGTAGAGCTGTTATAGCTGTTGAAGACAATAAGCCTGACGTTATAGAGCTGCTTGAAAAGAAGATAGACGACAAAGCTCTTATTTCCGTTAAGGTGCTAAAAACCAAGTATCCGCAGGGCGACGAAAGGCAGATAATCTACGCCCTGTACGGCAAGGAAATACCTACGGGCAAACTGCCTGCAGATGTGGGCTGTGTGCTGTTCAATCCCGAAACGGTAGCTTGCATCTACCGCGCGCTTTCCACGGGTATGCCCGTGGTTAACAAACGCGTTACGGTGGACGGCGATGCCATAAAGAAGCCCCGCAATCTTATTGTGCCCATAGGCACCTCTTTTGCGGATGTTGCCGAGGCTTGCGGCGGCACCAGAAAGAAACTGGCGCGGCTTATTAGCGGCGGTCCCATGATGGGTCAAGCACAATGGAGCCTTGATTACTGCGTTACCAAGGGCACGGGAGCCTTGCTGTTTTTAAGTGATATGAAAGAAGAGATAGGGCAGTGCATCCGTTGCGGCAAATGCGTGCGCGCCTGTCAAATGCATCTTATGCCCGCTCTGCTTGCGGCTTATTCCGAAAAAGAAAAATACGAAGAATGTGAAAAGCTTGGTGCGCTTAGTTGCGTTGAATGCGGCTGTTGTACCTATGTGTGCCCCGGCAAGGTGCCCATAGTTCAGTATATTCGTAACGCCAAGGGCGCAATAAACGAGCATAGACGCCGCGTAGGCGAGAAAGGGGGCAAATAAACCGTGAAACTGCTAAAAGTAAGTCCTTCACCTCATATACGCAGTTCGGTAAGCACTGCCTCTGTAATGCGTGATGTTATTATCGCACTGTCACCCGCGCTTATCTGGGCGGTGTATATCTTTGGCTTCAGGGCACTTACGGTAACCTTAATTTCTGTTTTGTCCTGTGTGGGTGCGGAATATGCATTTTGTGCCGCAACCAAAAGAAAACACAGCATAAAAGACCTTTCCGCCGTGGTAACGGGCATAATCCTTGCCTTTAACCTACCCGTTTCCGTGCCGCTTTGGTTGCCCATGGTGGGCGGTGTGTTTGCCATAGTCATTGTAAAAATGCTTTTTGGCGGCATAGGCAAAAACTTTCTTAACCCCGCTTTGGCGGCAAGAGTGTTTTTGTTCCTGTCTTTCCCTGCATATATGTCGGGCAGTTTTGTAAAGCCTGCACACAAGCTTTCTGCTTTTGCCATAAGCACAAGCCTTGACGGTGTAAGCTCCGCTACCCCCCTTACGCTTATACATGAAAGCGTAAGCGACAATATGCTGGTGGATATGTTCTACGGCAACATAGGCGGCTGTCTTGGCGAGGTTTCCAAGCTCTGTCTGTTGTTGGGGCTTGTTTATCTGCTTGTCCGCAAGGTTATTACGTGGCACATCCCTTTTGCATACCTCAGTGTGTTTTTCCTTATAAGCTTTGCCTTCCCAATGGGTGAGGACGAGGCCATTCGCTATGCACTTTCTGCCCTGCTTTCCGGCGGCGTGGTGCTTGGTGCCGTGTTTATGGCAACGGATTATTCCACCAGCCCTCTTACCGCTACGGGTAAGCTTATATTCGGCGCACTTTGCGGTGCGCTTACCGTGTTCTTCCGCTATTTCAGTAACTATCCGGAAGGCGCAAGCTTCGCTATCCTTATAATGAACTGCTTTGTTTATTACATCGACCGCATAACTCAACCCGTAAAGTTTGGAGGTGGCAAGAATGCAGGAAAATAAAAACGGCAAAATCCTTTTTTCCACTTTGTCATTGCTTTTTGTTTCGGGTATAATAGCCTGCCTTGTGGCATTGGTAAACAATTTTACCGCTCCTGTTATTGCACAGCAAAACAAGCAGGCTTTACAGCAAAACATAGAAAAGATTTTCAGCGGCAGTACCGATTATGAGGATATTACCGCAAGCGTTGAAGCCGTAGAGGGTGTTAACGCTGTCTATAAGGTAAAAAGCTCCTCCGGCGGTCAGGATAACTACTGCGTGCATTCCTCTGCCGCAGGCTACGGCGGCGCGGTAGAGCTTCTTATAGGTTTTAACTGCGATGGGCAAATAATGGGCGTCTCTGTCCTTGCCGCTGACGGCGAAACCCCCGGCGTGGGTCAAAAGATTAAAGAGCAGTCTTTCCTTGACGGATTTAAAGGGCTGGAATACGATGCCGAAGGCACCAAGTTGGACGGCGTTTCCGGCGCAACGGTAAGCTCTACCGCGGCGGTAAAGGCAGTTAACAACGCCTGCCTTGTAATGGATAAGGTGCTTTCCGCCGAAACAAGCGAGGAGGTGGCGGAATGAAAAGACGTGGTATAGCTTGGTTTGCAAAAGAGGGGCTTTTAAAAAACAACCCCGTTTTAGTGCAGTTGCTTGGTCTTTGCTCCGTGCTGGCGGTTTCCACCACCATGACCAATGCGCTGGGTATGGGCGCGGCGGCAACCGTGGTGCTTATCTGCTCCAACCTGCTTATTTCCCTGCTTCGTCGTCTTATACCGGAGCAGGTGCGTATAGCCGCTTATATAGTGGTTATATCCGGCTTCGTTACTGCGGTACAGCTGATAATTAAGGCGTACCTGCCTGCTATTGACAAATCGCTGGGCATATTTATTCCTCTTATTGTTGTTAACTGTATAGTGCTTGCAAGAGCCGAGGCTTTTGCTTCCAAAAACGGTCCTGTTGCCTCTATTCTGGACGGCGTATTCATGGGATTGGGCTATACTGCGGCATTGCTTTGCGTTTCCTTTATCCGTGAATTTTTCGGCAGCGGTAGCTTGTTCGGCATAAAGGTGCTTGGCGAGAGCTATCCGGGTATACTTATGCTTACCATGCCTGCAGGTGCTTTCCTGTGCTTGGCTTGTGTAGTTGCGGCTGTACGGTATTTCAGCGCAAGAAAGGGGGATAAGTAAATGTCAATTACCGAACTTTTGTTGCTTTGCTTTTCCGCCATTTTGGCAGAAAACTTTATATTTGTTAAATTTATGGGCGTTTGCCCCTTCCTCGGCGTTTCCGGCAGTATAGATACCGCACTGTCCATGGGTATGGCTGTTACATTTGTAATGTCTGTTGCCTCTGCGGCTACGTGGACGGTTTATAACTACGTACTTATACCCTTCAAGCTGGAGTATCTTGAAACCATAGCGTTTATTATAATCATCGCTTCTCTTGTTCAGCTTATAGAAATGTTTATGAAAAAATCGTTCCCGCCCCTTTATAAGGCGTTGGGTATTTACCTGCCACTTATAACCACTAACTGTGCGGTTTTGGGCGTGGCGCTTCTTAACGTACAAAACAACTATAACCTGCTGGAAAGCGTTATGTACGGATTTTTTGCCGCACTGGGCTTTACCTTCGCCCTGTTTGTGTTTGCAGGTGTAAGACAGCGTTTGGTGTTGGCAACTCCCCCAAAAGCCTTCGAGGGCGTGCCCCTGTCACTTGTTACGGCAGGCCTTATCGCCATGGCGTTTTCGGGATTTCAGGGCATCAATCTTGGTGGCACGGGGCTTTTCCCCTTTACCTTGGGTTAAGGAGGCAGTGTGATGAATCATATCCTTCTTGCATTGATATTCTTTGCCGTTTTGGGCGGCATTTTAGGCTTTTTGCTGGCACTTTTTGATAAAAAGATGAAGGTGGCAGAGGACCCCCGTATAGGCGAGATTGCGGAGCTGTTACCCGGCGCAAACTGCGGCGGCTGCGGTTTTGCAGGCTGTAACGGGCTTGCCGCCGCCATAGTTGAAGGTAAGGCGCCCGTTAACAAATGTGCCGCCGTATCTGATGAGAATATAGCTAAAATCGCCGCTATTATGGGCGTAGAGGCTGTAGGCGCGGAAAAAATGCGCGCGCTGGTGCTTTGCAGTGGCGCAAAAAGCTGTTCTGCCCAAAAATATGACTATACCGGCATTAACGACTGTGTTGCCGCCGCAAAGCTTCATGGTGGCTCCCGCCTTTGCCCCAATGGCTGTATAGGGCTTGGCACCTGTGTGCGTAGCTGTAAGTTCAACGCCATAAGCGTAGTGGACGGTGTTGCAGTGGTTGACCCCGCAAAGTGCCGCGGTTGCGGTGCCTGTGCGGTAAGCTGTCCCAAGCACCTCATCAAGCTTATCCCTGCCAAGGCAAAGTACTGGGTTGCCTGCAACTCGCCGGATAAAGGTGTGGTTGTGCGTACATATTGTGACGTGGGCTGTATCGCTTGCGGTCTTTGCGCCCGCAGCTGCCCCAACGATGCCATAATCAAGCAGGGCTTTTTGGAAAGCATTGATTATTCCAAATGCGTAAACTGCGGCGCTTGCGCCGAAAAATGTCCCCGCGGCATTATAAGAAGTGCTAAATAAACAGATTTTATGTAGGGCAAGGCATTTGCCCTACATAAATTTTACAAGGAGCATAAAATGGCTAAAAATGAAACCCGCTTTGAGGGCGTTTTTACAGATATAACCGACAAAGGCTTTGGTGTGTGCCGTCACCCCGATGGGCGCACCGCCTTTGTTGCCGACGCACTGCCCGAAGAACGCGGCACCGTTAAGGTGATAAAGGAATACAAAAGCTATGTTATAGGCAAGTTGGAGGAGCGAAAGGTAAGTTCCCCTCACCGTGTAGAGCCCGACTGCGCTGTTTACCGCCGTTGCGGCGGCTGTATCTACCGCCACATGGATTACGGTGCAGAGCTTGAACATAAGCGCCGCGCTGTGGAGGAACAGCTAAAGCGCATAGGCGGTGTTGAGGTTTCTGTACCCGCGCCCATAAGCGGCGACTCGGCAGAATACCGCAACAAGTTGCTTTTGCCCGTAGGCAAGGTCAACGGCGAGCTTATCTGTGGCTTTTACGCACCGCACAGTCACAGCATTATCCCCTGTGGTGAGTGCCGTCTGCACAGCCCCGATTTTGCGGAAATCACCGCAGAGCTGTTAAAGCTGTTACAGGGGAAAAACGCCTACGACGAAAGCACGGGGAAGGGGCTTATTCGCCACCTTTATCTGCGCAAAAACCAAAAGGGTGAGTTTTGCGTTACCGTTATAGTCAACGGCAAAAGGTTGCCAAGCGCGGAAGAGATAGCGGAGTGCCTTATGGAATCCAAGCCCGCGGTAAAGAGCTTTTATGTTAATCTCAATATGGCGCGCACCAACACCGTTACAGGCCCTGACTGGGTACATATAAGGGGCGAAAAACTGCTTTCCGAAGAGCTGTGCGGCAAAAAGTTTTTGATGTCGCCTGCTGCGTTCTTTCAGGTAAACAGGGCGATGACGGAAAAGCTGTACGCCAAGGCGGCGGAGTTTGCAGACATACAGGCAGGAGAGACTGTGTTTGATATGTACTGCGGCATCGGCTCTGTAGGGCTTTGCGTTTGTCCCGACGATGCCTACCTTTGCGGTGTGGAGATAGTGCCCGCCGCCATAGAAAATGCCCGTATGAACGCCGCACTTAACGGCAGAGGCGAGGACACGGCGCGCTTTTTTGCCTGCGATGCCGCCGAGGGCTTTGAAAGATGCGAAAACGCCTTTGGCAAAAAGCCGGACACCGTGCTTCTCGACCCGCCCCGCGCAGGGCTTGCTCCTCAATTGGTGAAAACGCTCATAGAAGAAGCACCCAAAAAGATAGTTTATATCTCCTGCAACCCCGCAACCCTCGCCCGCGACATAGCACTTTTCACCGTCGGCGGCTACAAGGTGGATAAAGTTGCCACCGTCGATATGTTCCCGCGCACAGGGCACGTTGAAAGCGTTGTTTGTTTGAGTAGGGAAAAGGCCGACGATTATATCCGCATATCCGTTCATACAAAGGATTTGCAAACAAAGGCGAACTAACAGGCAAAGTTGAATTTGACGAAGGAGGACGAACGATGTACAACTACATAAAATCAAGCGAAGATATTCAGTACTTTCTAGAGAAGGTTAACTCACTGCACGATGGGTACATCATCGGTGTCCAGTATATAAATAATGGAATATCAAAGATAGAGCATGGACATTCTTTTAATCCTGAGCAAACAAAGTTAGTAGTCAAAATACTTGTCACCAGCATTTGGGATGCTGTTGTAGAATTGGAATTCGAGGGCCTTTTAGAGTGGCAAATAAAAGATAATCAATGGGGCATGACAGATACTGCTGTTATGTTTGATGACCAAAATTGGATTATTTGGTCGGATGATGTTTACATCAATATGGAAGAAGTAAAAAAAGGTTCGTATGCAATTGCTAAATCTATGAGATGGAGAATTACAGAATAGGAATTGGCTTTATAGAGTTTAGCCAAATTCCTATATATTATACACCTTGGTAGACTTCCTACCTAGCCAAAGCATTGCAATCCGAACCAGCCCAAAAGGGCTGAAACGCAACGCTTTTCGGCAAATTTCAATTTTTCGTCCTTGCAATACGGAAAGTATTGCTTCGTCCTCAAACCGCTAACGCTATTGAAATTTCCTCAAAATTCAGCTCCTTTTGGGTCTTTCGACTTTTCAGGTGGCAGATTTTTGTTGATACAAGGAAAAAGCGGAGTGAATACTTTGCGTATTCACGAGCATTTTGACACAGTAGCGGCGGAAATCCGACCCTGAAAAGCAGGGTCGGATTACAATGCTTTGGCTAAAGGGACAACCATCGAAACGGTAATTGCATTAAGGAGGTAGTTAAAACGTGGCAATAATAAGGAAGCTTAAATACAAGCTTTTTGATATGAAAAGAGCCGCTTGGCTTAAAAAACTTCGCAAAAGGCTTAAAAATCACGATTTTACCATTATAAGCCACAAGTGTATTGCGGGCGTAATTTATCACGATCTGGGGCTTAGATTTGATAGCCCCACAATAAATCTGCGCTTTAAAAACTGCACGGAATACCCTGTTTTCTGTAAGCATATTCAGGTGTATACCGATTGCCCTATGGAGGATATCTCCGCCGAGGAAAATCAGCCTTTTCCATGTGCAAGGCTTGTGCCTGCAGGGTTACCGCCCATAACCTTGTATATGCAGCATTACAAAAGCTTTGACGATGCAAAAGCGGCTTGGCAAAAGCGTTGCAAGCGTATACACCCAAACAATATGTTCTTTATATATGAGTTTTACAACGATTTGCACACTATGGATGCACTGCAGGCTTTTGATGCACTTCCCTATAGAAATAAGGTAGCGTTGGTGCACAGCCCCGTTGAGGGCATAGAATGTGCAAAATATGTAAGTTGTTACAAAAACGGCGCACAGGCCGGCGCGATATTGGAGTTTACGGGCAACACCGGTAAACGAAACTTAGATGAATTTGACTACGTTGAGTTCCTAAACAAGGGTATTTAAAGTTTTAAACGCGCATAAAGCAAGGAGGTGCGGTGATGAAGAAAAAAGTTTTAATAATTATCGCAGCGGTGCTTGTGCTTCTGTTGCTTATCCCCTTTCCCATACAGATGAAGGACGGTGGCTCTGTAAAGTACAAGGCTGTTTTATATTCGGTTACTGATGTGCACAGATTTGTGTCCCCAAAAGAAGGCACGGTAGAGTTTGAAGATGGCTTGATTATAGAAATACTGGGTATGGAAGTTTTTAATAATATAAATGAATAAAAAGGAGCAGATTATGACAATAAGACAGGGCACAAGTGATGATATAAAGATTATATCCGCGGCGGAGGCTGTAAGCTTTCCTGCGGCGGAGGCGGCAAGCGAAGGCAGCTTTATACGCCGTATGGAGCTGTACCCTCAAGGGTTTTGGCTTAGCTTTGAAGGCGACAGCTTTATAGGTTTTGTAAACGGAATGGAAAGCGACGAGCGTGACCTTAGCGACGATATGTACGAAAACGCCCGTCTTTACAAAAAAGACGGGGCGTGGGAGGTTATACTCAGCGTTGTGACTTTGCCTGAACATCGCGGTAAGGGCTACGCAACAAAGCTGATGGAGCGCGTGGTGGCAGACACAAAGGCGCGGGGCAAAAAGGGCTTGGTGCTCACCTGCAAGGAGCATCTTTTGGGATTCTACCAAAGCGTGGGCTTTGTAAGCGAAGGGATTTCTGAATCTAACCACGGCGGCGCACAGTGGTACCAGATGCGCTTGGAGTTTTAAACAACATACAAAGACCCGCCCGCAAGCCTATTACTTGCGGGCGGGTTCAGACCGCTGACAAAGGCACAGAACACGAAAAAAGAAAATATAGTTACTATAAAGTGAAAAATTTCGGGGAAAATTTCCCCGAAATTTTTATATATTTTTATATTTTTTCGCTCAAAACGAACCTCGGCTCACAGTACT
>JAFQHL010000037.1 GCA_017397955.1 Clostridia bacterium | reverse complement strand
TGTTCCGTTTTTGCATAGACGTCTGGTGGTGCGGTTGTTGGTTGAATTTTTTGTGCTAACGCCTATAACATGACGGAAAACTTATGAAAACCCATTTATGGGTAGCAGGTAACAAATGCATGGCCGGCAGGCCAATACAGAGCGCACTTGTACGTAGCCAGTAGTTTTTAGGGCTATGCCCGAAGATGAAAAACCGCCCGCTATGCGGGCGGATTGTTATTGCACAGAAGTGCATTTGTTAGCCTGCAATGCTTTTTCTTACGCTAAGCAGGTCGGCGGTATTGATAAAGCCGTTGTCGTCAATATCGCCGGCTACTTGCTGTAGTTTTGGAAGTGTCCCTATTCCGCTGAGGTTTGCGCGCATTACCGCATAGTCTGTAGCGGTAACCGCGCCGTCGCCGTCGGTATCGCCAACTACTGCAACCGCCATCTCTACACCTTTGTCGAAAGAATATACTTTAAGACCTGTTTTAACCCTTGCGTTCTTGTTTTGCTCTGTGCTGCCGTCAAACAGCCTTATTGCGCTTTGAAAACGTTCTTCAAAGTCTTTAGCATAGGTATTTGGCATTACGCGGTAGATAAGCATATCGCCTTCCTTATAGTCCGCATTTGCCTTTAGAACAATATCCCAAAGAGTAAATCCTTTGTATTCGCGGAGTACGGGGTGTGCTTCCGTGCCTACCTGTTGGAAGTATACGGTTTCACCCGCGCCATTGTTTATGCTGTTTTTAAGGCTGCCGTCCGCCAGCTGTGCGGCGGTGAATGTGGTGTAAGATGCGGTCTGAGTGCCGTTCTTTTCGTAAGTGGCACCGCTTACTGCCAAAGCGTGGTTATTATTGATATAGGCCTTATCGCCGCCGGTGGAGTTATTGTTGTAATAAAGCTGGTATGCTACTGCCGTGCCGCTTGCGGTAATCTTACCTGCGTTGTAGCAGTCCTCAAAGTAAACCTTGGTGCCGTTGAAGTAAGCGGCTATACCGCAGACCTTTGAGGGATTAGTGGCATCATTGGAAACAGCGCTTATATTGCCAACATTGTAGCAGGCAGAGATTCTGTGGTTGGTGGTGCCGTAGAAATAGCCCACTATACCGCCTGCACCCTTGGTTGCGGAAGCAGAGCCGTCGTCATTAACGCTTATGTTGCCTTCGTTGCCGCAACGCTCGATGCTGTAAATGTAGCCGCTTGCAGGTGCAATGCCGGAGGTTTTACCCACGATGCCGCCCGCAGAGAAGGTGCCTTCTACATTTCCGTAATTGTAGCAATCGCTGATGGTAAGGCTGTTTTTTGTGTTTACGGTGCTGGAGCCGGAGGTGTATGTAGAACCGCCCTGACCGAAAATACCGCCTGCGTTGAAGTTGGCGGGAGTGCCCTCTGCATGGATATAGCCGTAGTTGATACAACCCGACACCGTTATGTTACCAACCGTATAGCTTATTATGCCCGCGGCACGGGTGCTGGTAGAGCTTACCTCGCCGTAGTTTATGCAGTTGGTGATGTTGCAACGGTACGACATGGTTGCTGCGTTTTTGCCAAAACGGCATACTATACCGCCGCTGTAAGAGGTGGAGCTGATTTTACCGTAGTTTATACATTCGTCTACGGAAAGAGTGGTGCCCTGTGTATAACCTATAAGCCCGCCTACCTGAGAAGAGCCGCTGTGGTTGCCGTTGTTAATACAGCGGAGCGCAACAATGGAGTTGCCGCTGACGCCGTAGCCCACAAGACCGCCCGTGGTTGTACCGCCGGAAAGATTGGCGTTAACCGTAATATCCTCAAAACGAGCGTTGCCTGTAACCTGTATTGCAACCGCGCCGTTATAGCCGTCGCTTACTGTAATATTGCCTGCAACGGTAAGGTCTTTAACAGTGCCGTTCATTTCAGCAAACAAAGGAACGCTTGCGGTTATTGTGTGCCCCATACCGTTAAGCACGCCTGTAAAGGCGTTTCCGTAGGTGGTGCTTATGCTGATATCGTTGGCGAGATAATAACTGCCGCTTGCGCTCATTGCCGCAAAGTCTGCCGCACTGCGGATAGCGGTGCTGCCTTCGTTAGCCCTCTCCGCTTCCAACGCGTTAAAAGCGGTCTCCTGCGCGGTGTTGAGACTGCCGAGTGAGTATGAGCCGTCGGTAAAGCTATGGGTGTTCATAAGATTGCCTGTACCGGGGGTAAAGTGGAACGCACCTTCTTTTACAGAGGTGGAAACAGTGCCTGAAGTATCGGTGGTGCTTGTGATACCGCCGTCTGTGGAGTCAAGCTTGCAGGTGCAGAATGCATTGCTCACATCGTCCTCGGTTGCTATGGTAAGGAACAGTTTGGTGTAGGCGCTGTTCCCCATGTTGAAGGAGTTGGTCGTGTTGTTTACTGAACCGTCTGTGCTGTGATAATAGTCAAGACGCTTTACAAGGGTGCCGTCTTCGGTATAACCTATACTTCTTGCTGTACGGTCGATGGGGAATATACGGTCTGCAGAAACAGCGCCCATGCCTGTGTAAGCTATAGCTGATGCATATCTGTCTGTATGGTAGGTAACCTTGGTTGCATCTTCGTTAACGGTTACAAGATATGCGCTTTCCGTACCGGAAATTTTGTCTTTTATCAGATAAGTGTCGGAAAATACTATGGGGCAGAAACCGATTTCGCCTGCAGGAAGCACATAATCTCCGTCGTGCTTGCCCATATACATTTGAGAAGTTACGCTTGTGTTTGCCACATTCATACAGGTGGATTCGTTGGCGTTACTGTAGGACCACAGCACAAAATCGCTAAGGTCTACTTCTATACCGGAGGCGTTGTATATCTCTATACCCTCAATGTGGTCTGTGCCTGAGGCGTTTTTGATAACCTCAGTGATATAGATAGGTGTGGCGAAGAACAAAGTAACACGGTTAATATGGCTGTAAACGCCGTCAACCTTGGCACAGCTCTTTATAACAGTATTTTCGCTTACGGAAATTGCACTGCCGTAGAGCTTTCTTGTGGCGGAACTGCGGGGGTCACTGCCGTCGGTGGTGTAGTATATAATCCCGTCGCCGGTCAGGGTAACATACTGGGTGCCGCTGTAAATGTTCGTGTGATGGGAAGGGGTGGGAGCGGAAACCTTTGCATAAGAGAAGGTGGTCATAACGGGCAGGTGGTCGGAGGCTATCATAAGCTCAGGAGCTTTGTTGCCCACATAATATTTGGTGGGAATAAGGCTTTGGTCGGTGTAGAAGATATGGTCGATGGGCATATTGGGAGCACGGGTGAAGTCGTAGCCCGTAACCTTGTTCATAGAGTATTCGTATCTTGTAAAGTCCTTGCTGCCGTAAATGGAGCTTTCAAAGTATTCTGTAAGAAGCTTGTAGGCAGGGTCGTAGGCGCGCATATTGAAGTCGCCCGTGAACACAGTGGGGATAACGCCGTATATGGCGTATATCTCTTCCATCTTCTCGTATGCCTGTGCTGCATTGGAAAGCCTTGCTTCCAACGCTTCCTCATCGGTGTAGCCTGTGTAGCTACTGGTATTAAGTGCAAAGTGGGCGTTAAGCGCAAGCACATAGCCGCCCGTCTTTTTATCCTTAAGTACTGCCCATGCCAAACCCTTGGTGCCTGCATAGGAGGCTATCTGGGTGGCGGTCATATCCTTTATGTTATAGCTCTTGTCAAACAGCAATGCGCCGTGGGCGTTATTGTTGTTGCTTGTGTCGTTGGCAACAAGGCTGAACCTTGTCTTGTTGTACAGTATGGGTACATAGGACAAAACATTGGCAACGCTTGTGTCCGTCCTGTATTCGTTAGCCAAGCCGTAGCCGCCATCGGATTGGAGCAGGGAGGTAACACCGTTCTTGTTGGTGGCGTTTCTCTCCTGCATACCCACAATGTCGGGGCGCATACCGGCAACCACATTGCTCATGTGGTATGTGCGGGTAATGCCGTTGCCGAAAACATCTGTGCTTTGGTTTTCAAACAGAGTGTTAAAGCTCATAACCTTTATTGCGGTTTTGTCTGCCTTTGCAATAGGGGAAACATAGGTAACTTTATCCTTGCTTACATTTGTAGGTATTGCCCCAAGTCCTGTGTAAACCATAAAGTCGTCTATGTAAAATTTAACTTCTTTTGTGCTTTTAAGAGCTATTGCCGCCGCATATTGAGCAGAGGAAAGAAACAGCTCTTTATGCTTGGTGGTGGGAACGGAAACCTTGGTGCCGTTAACATATACGGTAGGACCCTCGTCTACATCAATTGCAATCCTTACCGTAAGCTCCTTGCCTACAAAGGGATATGCGGTATTGGAGGCAGCGTTTGCCTCAAGACATTTTACGCCGAAAAGCTTGTAGGAGATGGAGGAGGTGCCGGTGGACTTCATATAATAAGAGCCCTCTGCATCATAATCCTTCCAGCCCGTGGCAACGCTCACCTGGTTGTTGCCGTAGCCTGCGATACGCAGATGGACGGTGTTATAGTTTTTGTAGCCGTTATAGTTGAAAACAAAATTGCCGTAGCGGGTGTAGTTTGCCGCTTCTATATAGGTGAGCTTGTAGCTTATGGTGTAGTCGTCCTTTATGATCTCACCCATATCGGCATCGTCAAGCACGGTTACATAGGAATCGGCTGTAGCGGAAGTTGAAAGACTGTCGCAAAGCAATTTGCCGTCAACTATGGAATAGTTTGTGGCGTTAGCATTTAAATCCTTGGCGACAGTCCAGCCAAGGGTAGAAAGCACGGAGCTTTTGTTGCTGTTGTTTGCGTACTCAAAATCCTCGTAATAAACAACTGTGCCGCTTTGAAGTCCGGTTGCCGCATCGACTTTAAGCGTTTTGCTTACGGCGGGTACTAAAGGGAGAATCAACAGCAGCGCCAGAGTGAACGCTAACAGCTTTTTTAGTTTTTTCATAACAGTCTTCCTTTCTTCGATGTGTATTGTCTGCAAATATATGGTAATTATATCACAATATTTTTGTTAGTGCAACAGTAAATTTGCATTGTTTGCACAAAAAACAACAATTTTTATCCCCGTTAAGTTGTGGTATATGTGGTATTGACAGTCGGTAGAAATTTTTGTATAATTGTTAACGGATAAAGTATACTTATTTGGAGGTAGCGTATGAAAAAACATTTCTCTAAAGCCTTAGCTCTGCTTTTGGTCGTGGTTATGGCACTCTCCGTGTGCCCTGTGCAGGTATCTGCGGCGTTCGGTATGAGCAAAACCGCAGGTCATACTGTTCAATCCGGCGTCACTTACGCAAAGTACAGTGTTACCAGCGGGCAAAACGGCAACACGCTTGCTTGTACTACCTTGACGTTTAATCCGGCAAACGGTTTTATCCCCATGGCATTTCAGGGCTATGCCGGCACTTCCGGCACTCTTGCAACCCAGTACAGTATTGCAACAAACAAGTACGGCTATAACGTTGCAGGCGTAATCAACGGGTCCTTCTTCTCCATGGGTACCCCCTACGGCACCCTTACCGGCATAAGCATCTCTAACGGCAAGGTTGTTGCAGGACATCTTGGTTTCTCCGGCGAAGTGGTTGCCTTTGGCTCTGATGGTAGCATGAAGGTTGTAAGCAGTAACTTGAAGTATACCCTCAACATCGGCGGCAAGGACTATGCCGATATGATTTACTACATAAACAAAACAAGCGGCTCTGCCTCTGCTTCCAATTGGAGTGACAGGTTTTATTATTTTGATACTTCCTGCGGCACCAAGTGCGACAGTTATTCTGTTTGCCCCGGTACAGAGATACTTTGCAAAAAGGTGGATAATACTGACCTTGCGGTAGGTCAAACCCTTGTGGGCGAAGTTGTTTCCGTTACCAAAAACACCTATGGCGGTGCTCTGGGCGAAAGCGGCGTTTATGCCGATACCTTTATTCTTTTTATGAAATCCGGCTCCTCCTACGAAAGCTATATTTCCGGCGTTAAAGCAGGCGACACTATCACTATTAACACCGAAGAAAGCGTTGCCGCCTCCAGAGAGGTTATGGAAAAAGCAAATTCCGTAATATCCAATGTCGGTTGGCTTGTTAAGGACGGCGTTGACCGTACCCGTATCGACAGCACCATCGGTACACATTCCGTTACCCTTCAGGCGCGCTGGACAGCCTTTGGTCAGAAGGCAGACGGCAGCTATGTATTCTTCACCAGCGAAGGCGGCTCTACAGGCAGCGGCGGCTCACTTACGCTCAGGGATGTGGCTGATGCCATGGAGCAGATGGGCTGTGTAAACGTTATTCGTATGGACGGCGGCGGCTCCAGTGCAATGTATGTTTCTAATACGGGCAGCGGCTCTGCAGGCTATGTTCAGTCCAGCACAAGAGCTATAGCGGACTGTATACTTATTGTAAGCCGTTCCAGCGCAACAAAATCTGCCGTTAAAACGGCTTTGCAAACTAAGATTACCGAGGCGGAGGGAATCCTTTCCGCAAATCCCAGCACGGCGTTGCAAACCGCAATCACTCAGGCAAAGACAATATATAACAGCAATACCAGCATAATGGGTGACCACAAACGTGCGATAATGGAGCTTAGGGAGCTTGGCAGCGGCAAGGCTATGCTTCAAAGCGCTTTAAGTGCGGCGGCATCAGTAAACACCACGCTTTACAGCGATTTGGCGCTTGACAGGATAGACTATGCATACAAGGAAGGCAGCCGCATTGTTAACTCTTCTGCGTATACCGAGGTTCAAAAGATGCAGTTTGCAGCAAAGATAAATACACTGCTTAACGATACAAGCTCCACTGCCGACAGAATTTCTTTAGGCGCGGCGTATGATACTCACGATGCCAATACTGCCTATCCCGATACGGGGCTAAGGGAGATGACCGACGGTATCCTGTTTGACGACGAGGCGATGGAAGCGGCGTGGACGGGATATCACAGCAACACAGCCCACGGTTATATCGAGGGCAAGGGTAACTACACCGATATTAAGGTGGATTTGGGGGCGGTTAAAAACATAACAGGCTTCGGCGTTTCCGTTCTTCATTATACGGGCTGGGGTATCAGCGCGCCCAACGCTGTTGAGATTTATGCGGGCGAGGACGGCAACTCTTACTATTACCATTCCTCTTTGTCGCCTGTCATAGTTACCGCGGAAGCCAATGCATATCAGGTTATCCCCTATGAGAGCATTTCTTCAACCGTTACCACCGACAGATATATTATCTTCCGTATATTCTTTGCAAGCTCGCATCTTTTTGTGGGTGAGGTAAGCGTTTATGGCGACGGCGGTGCCGACAGCAGCAACTTTACTTCCTTTAACACT
Organism: Clostridia bacterium; assembly: GCA_017397955.1. GTDB lineage: Bacteria > Bacillota > Clostridia > Oscillospirales > CAG-382 > SIG636. Next base: position 5,587 of record JAFQHL010000037.1, on the reverse strand, counting down.
CGTATCAATACCGATAATGCTGTAATCTTTACAGGAAGTCTGGGTACACTTACCGCTTCCAATGCAAACCTTACATGGTCACGTTCCATAATCTGCAACTACGATTCTGCAAAGGGCGCATACGTGGTTTCTTCCGTATATTCCGCTAACGGCGATTCTACTTATACTTGTACAGTACCCACGGGCGGTATCGTTATCGGTCTCCACGGCGCGGCTTACAATAATAACGCCTCCGCAAGGGCTGCAAAGGCCGGCGATATTGTTTGCCTTACGGGTATAGACGTGGCAGAGCAGATTGTTTACCCCGGCGCAAGAATAAGCTTTGTTTCCCCTGCAAGTGAAAGCGTTAGCTACGCACAGCCCGCCATTGGCGTGGTTGCACCCAACAGCGGCTCTGCATGTAAAGATGATAGCTTCGTTTCGCTTCCCGCTGTGAATATGACCGACGGTGATATAGCAAACCTGTTTTTGGATTGCAGAGTTACCGTAAAGGGGAACAGCACCGGCGCAACCGTAACGGTAAAAGCCACCGGCAAAACATATCAGCTTTATTACACGGGCGATATAAACGGCGACAGCGTGGTTAACACCGCAGATTTGCTTGCCGTGCGTAAAGAAATTTCCGGTCAAAATCCTATGTCCGGCGTGTATTATTTCGCAGGTGATATGGATGATAGCGGAAACGTAAACACCACCGACCTGGTGATAATAAGAAGATTTTTAGAGACACACTAAACGTTTAAAACAACAAAGCACCGACCAATAAAGGTCGGTGCTTTGTTCAGACCGCTGACAAAGGCACAGAACACGAAAAAAGAAAATACGGTTACTATAAAGTGAAAATTTCGGGGAAAATTTCCCCGAAATTTTTGTATATTTTTATATTTTTTCGTTTGGAACGAACCTCAGCTCGCAGTACCCAGTACAGTTCTCGCCTCGGTTCGTCCCATCTGTACTCTTTCTCAGCAGTCTGCCAAGCTGATGACAAGGTTTGTCATCAGCTTGAGCACCGACCGATAAAGGTCGGTGCTTTGTTGTTTTTACGATCTATGCTTGGTTTTTGTGCTTTTTGTAAGAAAGCGCGTTCATCGTTACCGTAACCACCCGCACAACTCCTATAATCCACAGTCCCGTGGCAAAGTTGTAAATACCCCAAAGCCCGTTGTTAACTATGTTGCCAATCCTGAGCTTTTGGGTGTTCTCATAAAACCATAGATAATAGTTTACATAGCAGGGGGCTATTATGGGCAACAGCTGCCATAGGCTTTTTATGGCGGTAAAGCCCACAGCGGTTTGCACTATTATCGCCAGCACGGGTACGGCAAAATGCCACTTGTGCTTTTTGATTTTATCCCTGTATATATAAATAACCGACCGCGTGCATATAACCAAATAAGAGTACACGGTTGCCATGTCGTCGTTAAGATAATAGCAAAGCAGGTTAAATACGTTAAACAGCAGGGTTACAACGAAAATTTTGCGTATATTTTCGCTTGTTGCAATAAAATATTGCACGGCGCATACCAATAGCTGCATTAAAATAAGCTCTGTCATAACATAAACGCTCGCTTCGTTTGTTAATGCGTAACAGTATATACATAACAAATGAACAAAAGATTAAGATTTGGCAGTTATATTATAAAATTGTTTCCATATTTGTGCAAAGAGTACAAAGAAAGGCTGCCATTTTCTACATCTAGGCTCGTTGCTTTTTCTTGACAAAAGTTGCTGTAGTGTTTATAATTATTATAGAGTAAAAGTGGGCGTGTGTATCTTGCCCGCAAAATTGTAAATTTACATAAGGAGGAAAACACTTATGAAAAAGTTTATTGCAACAGTGCTTTCGCTTATTATGTTGGTTTCTGTATTTACCGCTTTTGCCACCTTGTCAGAAGCAGCTGCATCCATCTGGGTGTATGATGTAGATAAGACTACAACTGTAAGCGCACAGCGTCAGAAAATTGCTGCAACCCGTACAAAGTCTTATACCGTTTCCTACTCCGGCACCGCTGCCGACGCTACTTACGCCGATAACGGCGTTCGTCTTACCGATGGCGGCTCCGGCTCCGGTAATTCCTATTTGTCCGTGGTAACAGGCTCCGGTACTACTACCGTTGTTATCAACCTCGGCTACAAAGCAATCGGTTTTACCGATTTTTATGCACGTTTCCACAACTCTTCCAGCAATGGCTACGTTCTTCCCACCGAAGTAAATTATTATGTGTCCGATGATGGTATTACATATAATTTTGCAGGCAAGGGTGAGGATGTTGCTTCCCCCGCTGATGAAACTGCATACAGCATCGGCTTCACTAAGGAAAAGGGCTGTGCTGCACAGTACATCAAGATCGAAATTAAGCACAGCGGTAAAATCGCTTGCTCCGAAATCTCCTGCTACATTTGGGCAGATGTTACCACCATCAGCGCTACCGGCGCTGCTGACAATCAGGGCCTTGTTTACAGCGCAAACACCACCGCAGGTACTGCATACGTAACCTCTTACACCAACAGCTATACCAAGACCGAGGTCGTTCAGGGCACAGGCATCACCCCTTGTTCTGCAAGCGGTAATGTTGACAACACCACTTGGATAATCGGTAAGGGTACCGAAGACCAGACCACCGTTACGGCTGACTTCGTTTCTAAGTCCAGAAACAACCGTCCCGGTACTGTAAATAACAATAAGAAATACGTAGTTATCCATAATACCGGCAACTATGCTTCCGGTGCAACCGCTAAGGCTAACCACAATTATCAGACCTCTAACTCTGCTTGTACTACTTCTTCTTGGCAGTACACGGTAGGTGCCGACGGTATTTATCAGGGTATTCCCGATAACGAAGTTGCTTGGCACGCAGGCGACGGTTCTACCGGTACCGGTAACTACTACGGCATCGGTATGGAAATCGCAGTTAACGGTTGGGTTGACTTTACAACCAATTGGCAGTCCTTCCTTAACAACGGCTTCTATAAGTCTTGCCGCAGAGGTGCTTTGCTTACCGCAGAGCTTTGCGTAAGATGGGGTCTTAACCCCGGTGACGGTTCTCCCGGCACAGGCATTCGTCAGCACTGGGACTCTACACAAAAGAACTGTCCTCAGCAGATGAGATATAATACTTCCTCCAAGTCCTACACCCGTAACACCGGTGATATGTGGAAGTACTTTATGACCTACGTTACCAAGTATTATGAAATGCTTAAGGGCGGCGGTTCTTACGAACAGACCGTAGAAACTCCCAACACCGTTACCAACGTAGAAATTCCTCAGTACGTATACGTAAGCGGCTCTAACACTTACTGCAGAGTAACCGGTATTTCCGGCTCCGCATTTACAGGTAAGAGCAATCTTAAGAGCGTTTATATACCCAACACCATTACTTGGGGTTCTCCTACGTTCGATTCCGCTAACCTCGTTAACATCAACGTATCTCCCACTTGCACATACTACTACTCCAAGGGCGGCGTTCTTTACTCTTCCGCAGATAATTCTGTAGTTGCTACCCCCGCTAAGAACACCGGCACAGGCGTAGCTAAGGCAGATGCTGCAGTTTACGGCGTTGCTAACTTCACCCTTGGTGAGTCCTATGAAATCGATTACAGCGCAGATACCAGCGAAAAGCTCTTTACCGGCTTCTATGATGTAGGCTCTACCGCTTCCGATATTAAGAATATGTTTGTGGACAACATAAGCATATTTGATAAGAACGGTAACGCACTTGGAGATACCGCAAAGGTAAGTACCGGTGCAATCCTTAAGTCTGCAGATGGTGAAGACAGCTGTATTCTCGTAGTTTACGGTGATATAGACGGTGATGCCACTATTTCCACCACAGACTATGCAATTATAAGAAAGCACTTGGAAGGCAGTTCTCTGCTGACAGGCGCAAACTTCACTGCTGCTGCTATTACCGATAAGGGTAGAGTTTCTACTGCAGACTTGTTGCACTTAAGAAAGAAGCTTGGTGCATAAGTATTTATTAACCGGCATTTAATTTTGCGATAAAAGGAGACAGCGCCTGCTATTTTCGGCAGGCGCTTGTTCAAATCTATGTTTAAGAGAATAATTTCAATTACACTATGTATTTTAATGCTTATGTCTGCAAGCGTAGGCATTAGCGCTTTTGCTTCTATGGAGGATGCTCCCGTGGCCGACCTGGTGTTTGTCTGCGAAAACACACAGGTTAAAGCGGGCGATTTGATAGAGGTTACACTTTACATCAACAACATTAGTCTCGAAGGCGGCATGATAGCCTGCGACCTGCCACTGTTTTATGATAAGGATGTACTGGAGCTTAGTTTTCAGGATGTCATAGTTCCTCAGTCTTGGGGTAGTTATTACAAGTTCCTGTTTAACGCAGGCACCGGCACCGATTTCTGCTGGCTTCGTGTTGTGCCCGACGTTCCCATCGGTGAGGAGCTGGATTTTAACGCATTTTCCGTAACCGAAGACAACACTTTGGGCTTTACACTCGCGTTCACCGCTAAAAAAGCGGGCGAAACAAGCTTGGAAATAAAGCATAAGGCTGAAGATAACGTTTATATGATGATAGTAAGCCCTGAGCTTGAAAATTTCCCTCCCAACAGTTCAAAGCTTGATATAAGCATCGGTGCTTCCGATGCCCCCGAAAACTCTGAGGAGATGGAAATTACCGAAATCCCTGCTGCTTCCGAGGAAGACAGCACTGCAGAGGATGAACCCTCCGCAAGCACCTCCAATGACGAAAGTAAAAAAGACGAAAGCTCTGCTGTTACCGAATCTTCCACAGAAAGCACCGTAAGCAATGCGGTAGGTGATAACGGCGAAAATAAAGACGGCGCAAAAGACGACAGCTTCCCTTGGGGCATCGTTATTGCCGTTGTAGTAGCGGTTGCCGCTGTCGGCGGTGGCGCAGCGTTTGTGCTTACACGCAAAAAGAAACAGTAAGCCGATACGGCAAAACAACGTAAGCTTGTTTGAAAAGCACAAATAATCGGCGGGTTTTGACAGCAACGCCAAAACCCGCCGAATAAACGGAGCAAAAAAGTGCCGCCAATTAACGTTTTTTGCCTTACACGGATGATGACGAAAAATTTTTTGAAAAAAACTAAAAAAATTTCAAAAAAACTATTGCAAAACGGAAAAAACTATGCTATTATAATCAAGCGCTGATTTGAGGGGCACAAAAAACGTCCTCAACAAAAGCTGTGGCGACTGATACGGTCCGGTAGTTCAGTTGGTTAGAACGCTAGCCTGTCACGCTAGAGGTCGTGGGTTCGAGTCCCATCCGGATCGCCAAAACTCTTTTGCAAACCTACGATGGTTTTGACGTCTATTCAAATTATGCGGATTTAGCTCATTTGGTAGAGCGCGACCTTGCCAAGGTCGAGGTGGCGGGTTCGAGCCCCGTAATCCGCTCCAGCCTAATGGCTCGAGGGACAGAGCGATCTGTCCCTCAACTAATATGGCGACATAGCCAAGTGGTAAGGCAGAGGTCTGCAAAACCTTTATTCCTCGGTTCAAATCCGAGTGTCGCTTCCAACGCAAACGCACCCAAAAGGGTGCGTTTTTGCGTTGGAGCGACACTATTTAACCGCTCACCGAAGGTGA
>JAFQHL010000036.1 GCA_017397955.1 Clostridia bacterium | reverse complement strand
TTTCTTGTCTTCTTCCTTCTTGTCTTCTTCCTTCTTGTCTTCTTCCTTCTTGTCTTCTTCTTCCTTCTTTTCGCTGTACTTCTTTATTTCATCCTGAACATCCTTGGGGATACCCGTGAAGGTTGTCTTGCCAAACTTAATAAGAGAAGTCCAATCCTTTATAACCTTGTTGGTGGTGTCAACTTCCTTATCGTCTTCATCCTTATCGTCGTCTTCGGTTTCGGGAGTGATGGAGAAGTCGCAGTTCTTAAGAGTAGCGGTGTCAAAAATCTTGTCAAACTTGCTTATGTCTTTAAGCGCTTCGTTATCGGAAAGGTCAAGGGTAGCAACTTTCTTAAGTTCGCCAAGTGCTTCTATGCTTGTAAATTCGTTACCGCCAAGGTTAAGGGTTGCCAGCTTGGTAAGCTTGGAAAGGTCCTTAAGCTCCTTAATTTCGTTGTTGTCGAGATTAAGGGTAGTAAGGTTCTTAAGTGCGGCGATAGCGGTGATGTCCGCAATCTTGTTGTCGCTTGCGCTTATGCTGGTGATGGTGGTAGCCTTGTCAATGTTACCAAGGCTAGCTATTTCGTTCTTATCAGCGTTGATGGTGGTAACAGTTTTGCTGTCGCCTATACCGTCAAGGCTTGTAAGTTTATTGTCGTTGATGGTAAGAACTTCAAGCACGGGTGCGGTACCAACGCCGCCGATAGAGGTAATTTCGTTGTTGTCAACGGTTACGGTCTTAAGCTTCTTAGCTTCCTTAAAGTCTGCGGGAAGTGTAGCAATAAGGTTATCGGATGCGGTAAGGGTTTCAAGAGAGGACATAGTGGAAACGCAAGAGATATCGGTTATAACGTTGCCGGAGATATCCATGGTCTTAAGAGCTGTAAAGCCGTTAAGCGCGGAAACGTCAGCAAGTGTTCTGCCGGTCTTGTCGTCTTCGTCTTCTTCATCTTCTTTATCTTCTTTGCTTTCTTCAGCGGCTTCCAAAACTTCGTTGTCAACACAGTCGCCTGCATAAAGCTCAACCATTGCAGACTTGTTACCTTCAATACCGTTAAGGCTGGTCAAAGCGTTGCCGTTAACGTAAAGGTGGGTAATGCTTGCTGTGTTTTCAAGCGCCTTCAAAGAGGTTATCTGGTTATTGTCAGCAGAAACAACAACAAGATCCTTGTTGTTTTCAATGCCTTCAAGGGAAGTAAGCTCGTTATAAGCAAAGTTTACACGCTTAAGGGTGGAAAGACCTTCAAGTGCCTTTAAATCTTCAAGACCGCAGCCTGCAGCTTCAAGATATTCAAGGGAACCGGCCTTTTCAATGCCTTCAAGGCTGTCAATACCGGAATAACCAAGGGACAAATACTTAAGCTTTTCAAGGCCGGGTATCTGGTCCACGCTTGTGATATTTGTCATATCGTTGTAGTTCTTAAACTGCTCCAAGCTATAGTAGGGCAGATAAGCAGGGTTCTGTTCAGCACTGTAACCGTACATGCTATACATTTGGAAGTAGTACTGATAATAAGAATAAGTGTTTCTGGTGGTGTAGCCGCTAAGCTGAAGCACTTCAATGTTGTCAAAGAGCGCAAGGTCACTTATATCGTTAAAAGCAAAATAAACAACCAAGTGATCGGGAATAGGCTCTTCCTTTTCTTCTTCGTCTGCTATAGAGCTGTCATCATCAGCCTTGCTTTCGGTTTTGCTTTCGGTCTTACTTTCGCTGCTTTCAGCGGAAGCTTCTTCGCCGGCATCGGAAGACACTTCTTCGCTGCTTTCGGCAGAGGCTTCTTCCTTCTTTGTTTCTTCCTTCTTTTCTTCCTCTTCCTCTTCCTTTTCATCTTCGTCGGGAAGGTCAGAGAGGTAGTTCTGGTTTACATAGTATTCGGTAAACTCAGGGGTGCCCAACACAACTGCAGGATAGTAGGGACCGTTGCCCTGAAAATCTTCTTCAAGACCGCTACGGTCTTCGTAAACGGTATAAATGAAAGAAGTATACTTGTTAAGCATTTCTTCATCAATGTCTATTGCGTTAAATTTTTCGCCGGTCTTCTGGGACAACGCCTTAGCGATAGCCTGTGCAAAAGCATCATCGTTAAAAATTTTGTTGGTGTTTTTGTGGTAATCCCAAAAAACAGCTACTATACCGCCTATTACCAACAAGCAAGCGATGGTAAAAGCTATAATTCTGTTTCTCAAGGATTTTCTGCCAAGAACGGAACTCATTATAGGTGAACCTCCAAATTCGCGATTTATTCAATTACATATCATAACACCAAACGAGAAAATTTGCAATAGTTTTTTAAAAATAAACCTTTTTTTATTTTTGCCGCGTTTATATTTATAAAAAAGGTAATGAATTTTTGCGTTTTCTATTGCAAAATATAAAAAAATGTTGTAAATTAAAATGAGAGTACTTGTAACATTTGGAGGATATGCTTTGAGCAAGATTATCAACATTGCAATAGACGGCCCTTCCGGTTCCGGTAAAAGCACACTTGCATCTGCCATTGCCAAGCACTATGGCTTTATATACATAGATACCGGCGCGCTTTACCGCACCGTGGGGCTGTACATACAAAGGAAAGGCTTTGCATCCGATGATGTGGAAAACATCGTTGCCGCGTTGCCGCATATAGACATTGATATGCGACTTGAGGGCGGAAAGGGCGTTGTAACTCTTGACGGCGTGCCCGTGAGTGACGAAATCCGCACCCCGAAGTCATCTATGTACGCTTCGGATGTTTCAAAAATTCCGCAGGTAAGGGCGTTTTTGCTTGATTTGCAAAGGGACATTGCCAAGCGTAACAGCACGGTTATGGACGGCAGAGATATAGGCACGGTTATCTTGCCCGATGCACAGGTTAAGCTGTTTTTGGTTGCTGATGATACCGTAAGGGCAAAACGCCGTTATATAGAGCTTTTGGAAAAGGGACAAAGCGTTACTGAGGAAGAAGTGCTGGCGGATATGCGTCGCAGAGATAAAAACGATTCCGGCAGAGAGATAGCACCCGCTGTTGCGGCAGAGGATGCGATTTTGTTTGACAACAGTGCCCTAAGTCCCGAGGAAACCTTTGCAAAGGCTAAAGAAATAATTGATGGGGTACTTGCGTAATGTCATTTTATGGTTTTGCCAGAGGGATAGCCAGACCCTTTGTAAAGCTGCTTTTTCGATACAATTTGGAAGGTGCTGAAAATATACCCCAAGGCTCTTTTGTGCTTTGTGCAAACCATGTGTCTTTGTTGGATCCGGTGTGTATAGCGTGCGCGTTCAAGCCCAAGATAAGCTTTATGGCAAAGACAGAGCTTAATAAGGGCATTTTGGGTAAGCTGCTTAAAAAGGCGGGAATGATTTTTGTAAACCGTAAGCAGGCAGACCTAGGTGCGATACGCCAATGTGTGGACGTATTAAAAAGCGGCGGTAGCGTGGGCATTTTTCCGCAGGGCACCCGCGTTAAAGGTAAAGCAGAGGCATCGCAAGGGCTTGAGGGGGCATCAATGATATGCACCTTGAGCAGAACACAGGCATTGCCCGTGGCTGTTATTTATCCAAGCGGCAAGGCAGGTGTCTTCAGAAAAACCCGTTTGGTTGTGGGTAAGCCCGTGCCTATCGAAGAATTTGCCGCGGTGGGGGACAGAACGGTACAGTCCCAATATATATTCGGCAAGGTTTGTGAGATAATAGATAATGACGGAAATTAAGGTAGCAAAAAGCGCGGGCTTTTGTTTTGGCGTGGACCGCGCCGCCAAGCTTATAGAGGCAGAGGCGGCAGAGGGCAAGCCCGTTTACACTATAGGTGAGCTGATACATAACAAAAGCTATATAAAGAGTCTGGAGGAAAAGGGCGTTTTTGCGGTGTCCGCAGAGGAAGCTTTGAAACTTTCCAAAAACACCCGCGTAGTTGCACGTACTCACGGCATCCCCTGCGAGGTGATGAAGTCTCTTGCAGATGCGGGGCTTTCTGTTTTAGATGCAACCTGCCCCTTTGTTAAAAAAATCCATGGCATAGTGTCAGAGCATACGGCAAACGGCACTCCTCTTGTGATAATGGGTGACCCCAAGCATCCGGAGGTTGCGGGCATTCGCTCTTTCGCAGGCGGGCAGACTGCGGTTGCCGGCAGCACGGAGGAGTTGTTGCAGTTTTTGTCTTCTGCAGAAGGCTCTGTTTTCGGCGAAAAAGGCTTTGTAATGGTGGCGCAAACCACATTTTCTATGCCGGAATGGAAAAAAAGTCAAAAAAATATAAAAAAACTATATACAAATGCAATTTTTTTTGATACAATATGCAGTGTAACCGAAAAAAGGCAGGAGGAGGTTCTTGCCTTAGCGGAAGAAAGCGACCTGGTTGTGGTGGTCGGTGGACGTAACAGCTCCAATACCGCCAAACTATGGGAGTTGGCAAAGACCCGCACACGGGCTTTGCACATAGAAAGGGCGGCAGAGCTTGCGCCCTTTGGCGCAGAAATACGCGCCTGTAATAATATTGCAATAACTGCCGGGGCATCGACCCCGTTCAGTATAATTCAGGAGGTAAGAGAATACATGGCAGACATCATCAAAAACGAAGACAATGGCGAGCTTTCTTTTCAGGAGATGCTTGACCAAAGCTTCAAAACTTTACATACAGGAGAAAGGGTAGTCGGCGTTATTTCCGCTGTTACTCCCGCCGAAATCCACGTGGACCTCGGGACGAAGCACACCGGCATTCTCCCGTATGACGAAATCACCGACGACAGCGGTGTAGACCTTAACGAAATGTTTAAGGTTGGGGACGATATCGAAGTTGTTCCCGTTAAGTTTAACGACGCTGAAGGCGTTGTTCACCTTTCCAAGAAGCGTCTTGATTCTTCCAAGAATTGGGGCACTATCGTTGAAGCTGAGAGCGAACATGCAATCCTTGAAGGTACCGTTAAGGAAATCGTTAAGGGCGGCGTGGTTGTTTCCAGCAACAATGTAAGAGTATTCGTTCCCGCTTCCCAGACCGGTGTTCCCAAGGATGAACCCCTTGATGCACTTAAGGGCAAGAAGGTTTCCTTTAAGGTTATCGAAATCAACGACCAGCGTAAGCGCGCTGTTGGTTCCATAAGACTTGCACAGAGAAGCGAACACAAGAAGGCTGTTGAAGAATTCTATGCAACCGCAGAAGTTGGTCAGAAGTTTACCGGCACGGTACGCTCCCTCACCTCTTTCGGTGCGTTCATTAACCTCGGTCCCGTTGACGGTATGGCTCACATTACCGAGCTTTCTTGGGGCAGACCCAAGAACCCTGCTGACATCCTTAAGGTTGGCGATAAGATTGATGTTTACATCAAGGCTATCAATGTAGAAAAGAAGCGTATCTCCCTCGGCTACAAGACCGAAGAAAACAATCCTTGGAACATCTTTGTTGCTAACTACAAGGTTGGCGACGACATTAAGGTTAAGGTTGTTAGCCTTATGGCGTTTGGCGCGTTTGCTGAAATCATTCCCGGTGTCGACGGTCTTATCCACAACTCTCAGTTGGCTGCAAAGCCCGTTTCTGCACCCGCTTCCGTTGTTGCTGTCGGCGACGAACTTGAAGTTAAGATTATCGCTATCGATGAAGAAAGAAAGAGAATAAGCCTTTCCCGCAGAGCGCTTCTCCCTGCAGAAGAACTTGGCGAAGGTTTTGAGATAGTAGAAGAAGCTTCCATCGGCACGGAAGAAGTAGCAGAAGAAGCAGCTGTTGAAGTTGCAGCTACCGAAGAAGCAGCAGAATAATTAAAAAATAATAAAATTGCTGTTGTCCCCACAAAGGGCAACAGCAATTTTAGTAAAAGGATACTTTTATGGCAAAGGGCGTTTATGATTTTATAAGTAATATGGATAAATATCCTTTCCATATGCCCGGTCACAAGCGAAACGGCGGATTTAAAGAGCTTTGCGCTTTGGGTGCGTGGGCAGATATAACGGAAATACAAGGCGCGGACGATTTGCACAACCCCAAGGGTATACTTCTTTCCCTTGCGGAAAAAGCGGCACGCCGCTGGGGCGCGGACAAAAGCTATGTTCTGACAAACGGAAGTACCTGCGGTAACCTTGCCGCCATGGGTGCGTTGGGCAAACGGGGCGACACCGTGCTTGTTGCCCGCAACTGCCACCGCAGTGTTTATCACGGCTTGGAGTTGTTTGGCTACAGCCCTGTCTTTGTAACGCCTGATTATGTGAAAAGTCTCGGCGTTTACGGTTCTTTAAGCCCCCAAACAGTGGAAGCGGCAATAAAAGCCAACCCGAAATCGGCGTTTCTTGTAATGACAAGCCCTACCTATGAGGGCGTTATCTCTGATATAAAGACTATTGCCGAGCTGTGCCACAGAGCAAATATCGCGTTGCTTGTTGACGAGGCTCACGGCGCGCATTTGGATTTATCTCCGTATTTTACGGGCGGCGCGGTAAAAGCGGGCGCGGATGCGATAGTACAAAGCCTGCACAAAACCTTGCCCGCCCTTACTCCCGCTGCTATACTTCACCTTTGTGGCAACAGGGTGGACAAGCAAAGACTTGCCCATTATTTAAGAATATTCCAAAGCTCCAGCCCTTCGTATCCCCTTATGGCGTCAATAGAGCTGTGTGTGGAGCAGGTGGGAGAGGAAGCCTTGTTTAAAGGGTGGTTTGCCCTTGCGAATGACTTTAAAAACAGGGCAAAAGTATTAAATGATATAAAAATCTTCTCCGGTGTGGGAGAGGGCGTTTTCACCCACGACCCATCAAAGCTTGTAATAACGGGCAAGGACGGGCTGGCTTTAGCAGAGTTTTTGCGATGCCGCGGTATAGAAACAGAGTACGCCACAAGGAGCTTTGTGCTGGCAATGACAGGCGCAGGCGACAGAAAAGAGGGCTTTGATGCGCTTTTCTCCGCACTTGCGGAAGCAGATGAACTGATTACAAGCTGTAATTTCACAAACAAACAGCCCGAGTGCTGCAACGGAACTGTGGTGCTTACAATCGAGGAAGCACTTAACACACCGTCGGAATTGCTTGATGTAAAAGAAAGCGTGGGTAAAATCGCTGCTGAGTACGTGTGGGCGTACCCACCCGGTATTCCTTTGCTTGTGCCGGGGCAGCGCATAACAGCAGAGTTTGCCGCCGCAAACCTTGAGAATTGCATAAGCGATAGGGGAGCGTTGCCCATGTTGGCGGTTGTAAATTATAATAGAACGTATTGATATAATGAAAATGGGGGCGAAGTTGTGATACCAAAGGTAATACACTATGTGTGGTTTGGTAAAAGTAAAAAGCCGGGAATTATAAAACATTGCATAAAAAGTTGGAAAAAGACTATGCCCGACTATGAGATAAAGGAATGGAACGAAGATAATTTTGATTTGGATTGCAATTTGTATTGCCGTCAAGCATACGATAAAAAGAAGTATGCCTTTGCTGCTGATTATGCTCGTTTATGGATTTTGTATAACTGCGGCGGTATTTATGTTGAAACCGATTGCGAATTGTTTAAACCTTTGGATAGCTTTTTGAATCATGAAGCATTTACTTGCTTTGAAAGTGACACGGCAATCGCACTTTGCACCGTAGGTGCAGAAAAAGGGAATCCCATTATTAAACACATGCTTGATTATTATGAGGATAGAGAGTTCTTGGACCCAAAACAGCCCAGTGGCATAGACTGGACACCAAATACTGTTGCAATGACTAAACTGTTAGTCAAAAAAGGGCTTGTTGCAAACAATTTATATCAAAAAATCGAAGACTTGGCGGTATATCCGAGTATATATTTCTGTTCAGAGGGAAACGGTGATAATAAATACGGCACTCATTATTTTACGTCTACATGGTTGCCCAAAAATTCCAAAGAAAAAATAATTGGCATAGAAGAATCGGTAAAGTGAAAAAAGCGGCTAGACAATTAGCAGGAGACAAATTATACAATAAATTAAAAAAAGCAAAAAAACGCAACAGAGATGGCAAATAAAACTGTTGACACAAAGAAAAAATTGTAGTATACTTTATGCGTTAGATAATTTTATTTAAGGAGTATTTAGTTATGAAAAAGATAGTTACACTTGAAACTCGCGACCTTAACAAGTCCGTTAACAACGGCGGCTGCGGCGAATGTCAGACTTCTTGTCAGTCTGCTTGCAAGACTTCCTGCGGTGTTGCTAACCAGAACTGCGAAAAGAAGGACAAATAAGCTTTTAATAAAAAGGGATATTAAGATTAAGGAGTGCTTAGCCCTCCTTAATTTTTCTGTCGGGGTCCCCATGAAGTCGACAGACTTCATGGGGTGATTCTGTTAGGGGTTTAAAATATTATGATACATCAATTTAAGCAGTGCGGCTACAACGTGGTGCTTGATGTCTTCAGCGGCTCCGTTCATTTGGTGGACGAGCCGACTTATGACATCATCGCTATGTACGAGACCGCCACCGCAGCGGAAATAGAAAAAGAGATATGCGCCAAATATGCCGATGTCAGCGCGGCAGATGTAGAGGAATGTCTTGGCGATATAGAGGAGCTCAAAAAGGCGGGCAAGCTGTTTACAAAGGATGCTTATGCCGAGATAGCCAAAAACTATCGCCGCAGTAATTACACTATCAAGGCGCTGTGCCTTCATGTGGCGCACACCTGTAACCTCAACTGCTCCTATTGCTTTGCAGGTCAGGGCAAGTACAAGGGCGACCGCGCCGTAATGAGCCTTGAAACAGGCAAGCGCGCCCTTGATTTTCTTATAGAAAACTCCGGCACTCACTATAATCTGGATGTGGATTTTTTCGGTGGTGAGCCGCTGTTGAATTGGGACACCGTAAAGGCACTCGTGGCTTACGGCAGAGAGCAGGAAAAAATACATAACAAGAATATCCGCTTTACCCTTACCACCAACGGTGTGTTGCTTGACGATGAAGTGACCGAGTTTTGCAACAAGGAGATGCACAATGTGGTGCTTAGTCTTGACGGCAGAAAAGAGGTCAACGACCGTTTCAGAAAAGACTATGCGGGCAAGGGCAGCTATGATTTGATAGTACCTCGCTTTAAGAAGTTTGTGGAAGCAAGAGGCGACAAGGAATATTATATGCGCGGTACATTCACCCACCACAATGCGGATTTTTTAAACGATATACTCCACATGGCAGAGCTTGGCTTCACAAAGCTAAGTATGGAGCCCGTAGTTGTGCCTCCATCTGACCCCTGCGCGCTTACCGAGGAGGATAAGCCCCTTCTCTACGCTCAGTATGAGCAGCTGGCGGACGAGATGATAAAGCGCAACAAAGAGGGTAAAGGTTTTACATTCTATCACTATATGATAAACCTTACGGGTGGCCCCTGCATATACAAGCGTGTAGCAGGCTGTGGCTCCGGTACGGAGTACCTTGCCGTTACCCCTTGGGGCGAGCTGTTCCCCTGCCACCAGTTTGTGGGCGACAGCGAGTACAGCATGGGCGACATTTGGAAGGGTGTTACCAATACAGAACTGCGTGACCGTTTTGCGGGTTGTAACGCTTATACCCGTCCCGAAT
This sequence comes from Clostridia bacterium, assembly GCA_017397955.1. Lineage (GTDB taxonomy): Bacteria > Bacillota > Clostridia > Oscillospirales > CAG-382 > SIG636. The sequence continues at coordinate 2,244 of JAFQHL010000036.1, read as the reverse complement.
GTGAAAACTGCTGGGCAAAGCTATATTGCAGCGGCGGTTGTGCCGCCAACGCCTACCACGCAACGGGCGATATAAGCGGTACATACAGCTACGGCTGTGATTTGTTCAAAAAGCGCATAGAGTGCGCTATAGCCGTAAAAATTGCGGAAACAGTAAAAGAATAATTACACAAGGTACAAAAAATCCACCGAATGGTGGATTTTTTTGTTGCCGGGGTCCCCAAGAAATCGATAGATTTCTTGGGGTGATTCTATTTTATCTCCTGCTCTAACTGATAAAAAACAGGCGCATCAAAAAAGTCCTGTAGGGTTATTCCAAGCCCGTCACAAAGCATTTTTATCGTAACCACGCCGGGATTTTTGCTTTTGCCGTACAATATGTTTTTTATGGTAGAGGGGGAAACGGCAGACACAAGTGCTAATTTGTGTATAGACATACGGTTTTTGTCACACAACTCCAAAAGCCTGATTTTAACAGCAGTATAAGTATCCATAAAGCACTCCTTTAAATGATGTTATGAGTGGATTATACATATTTATACTTGACAATATGGGCTATATATGATACAATGTGGTCTATAGATAGCCCATAGAATTTCAAAAATCAAAGTTTGGAAGGATATTTTATGCAAGAAGAAAAGAAACAAACTGTAAAATATGTATTTTTACATACCGTTGTTATGCAAATAATTTTCTGGGTTGTATTCGTGTCCGTGGGGTGTTGGGCGTATTGGTTCAGCAAATATAACAGCAGTATTATGGCGCTTGCGGGTATGCCGGGCTTTTTGGCTATGCTGTTTGCCAATATATGTATTTCGGTGTTCACCACGAACTACGGGCTTAATATCTCCTCTAAAAAAAGAAAAGATTTTAACGGGGAGAACAAGGCTGAGCCTATATACAGATATGATTATTCTTACGGCCCAAAAAATCCGTTAACGGGACAAAAGCCCGTGTATGTGAAAAAGCGAGAGGTCAAAAGCGGCGGTGCTGTAATATTATTCGGGTTAAAAGCCGTTTCTTTGGGCTTTACCGGTGTGTTTAAATTCTTTGTTGAAAGAAATCGTGTGATTCACGACGATGAGAGACAAGCTTTGTGGGAAGACTGCCGTCAACACTTGTATGACAAAATAGCCGAAGATGGAAAAGAAAAGTTTTTTAAGACTCCCAAAAAGGTGGCAACCGTGCTGCTTGCCTGTTGGGCGCTTGCATTGCCTACAATCATATATCTCTCCTCTGCCTATAGCGACAATAATGTTTCCTTGGTTATAACCGAAAAGCTGGAATATACAAACGACGGCACCTATGTGGAAGCGGTATATAAGGCTTCGCTTACCAACAAAGGCAGCGGCAAAATCAGCATGGTTGAGGGGGTTATGCGTTTTGTTGATAAAAACGGAAATTTGCTTGGCGAAACGGAAATGTTCTTCGATCCTCGAAGTGAAAGCTTTGGAAAGAACGACAGCGAGCAGTTTAATGTTACATATATTGCTTACGCTTCGGATGAAAACAGCGTTAAACTGTGCAAAAGTGACTTGAATGAGATTACTATACTTTTCGATGTTACTTCCATAAAATACAGTGGCGCTACCCCTGAGCAATATTTTCCAAAAGAGAAGTTTAAAACAGTAAATAAAATGCTTGTCAATACAGGCAAAAAATAAAAGTTAAGGAGAAAAAAGATGGGAATTAAGGATTTTTTTAAGAAGTTAAAGGAAGACAACAAGTACCTTAAAACAACAATGACACGCATAAATTCGTCTGATTTGTGCGGTGCGGTTAACCGCGGCGTTAAAGGCGGCGACTTTACCGATGTTTCCTATGTGAGCGTTGAGGGTGCCGGAGTTGTAATCTACGGTTCAAATCAGCCGGATTGTTACATTAAGGCAGGGGATGTTGAATCCTTTGAAATTGTTGAAAAAGGCGGCACAATGGTTTCTGTGGGTGACAAAAAGCATCCCGCAAACCGTTGCATTCTTAAGCTTGTAGACGGAAGAAAAGCTCAGGTGGATATCATTGGCGGTAAAATGACCGCGTTTACCACCGCTATTGGCCGTTAATTGATATTTATACAAAAAGCCTTTCACGGCTGTTGCTGTGAAAGGCTCAGCCTGTCGAAAAAGCCGTGTTTGGCGTTAAGCGAAACACGGCTTTTGAGTTGATATAGGTGCAATTTTGAAGAAAAGCGAGTGAAAGAAAGAAAAAACAGTGGTTTTGCGATGTGGATTTTCATCTTTGAACTTCC
>JAFQHL010000035.1 GCA_017397955.1 Clostridia bacterium | reverse complement strand
TGAAGCGCCGCGTCTGTGATGATGGGCGACGATATGCCGTAGGGCGGGGGTTTATCTCCCGCCGTCACAAAACACATATATGAAGCGCCGCGTCTGTGATGATGGGCGACGATATGCCGTAGGGCGGGGGTTTATCTCCCGCCGTCACAAAACACATATATGAAGCGCCGCGTCCGTGAAGATGGGCGACGATATGCCGTAGGGCGGGGGTGTATCACCCGCCGTCACAGAGCAAGTTGGTAAAACACCTCGTTCTGTAGATAAACCGTAACAATCTTTCTCGTAACATGCTTTACACCCACATCAGGTTTCATGTATGCGCCGCGTGGCGGCGGGAGATAAACCCCCGCCCTACGAGGATGCATTCCGTTTCCGCGTAGACGGCTAGGGACTTGCGGTGTGTTGCGGGAGCGTTTTGTCATAATATCCTAAAACGCCCCATTGTATTTGTGAAAAATCCCCTTGCTTTGAGGGCGGTATTTATGTCATAATAACTATGTATGGAGGTGTGCATTATGAAGATATGCTTTATGGGCGCGGGCAGTACGGTTTTCGCCCGCAATGTTATAGGCGACTGTATGTGTGTAGAGTCCCTGCGTGACAGCGTATTTGCACTTTATGATATAGATGGGGAACGCCTTGAGGAAAGCCGCACTATTCTTGAGGCTATGCGTATCGCTAAAGGTGGCTATGGCAGAATCGAGTGCTATGTGGGCGTTGAAAACCGCAAGGATGCGCTCCGCGGCGCAAGCTTTGTTGTCAACGCAATACAGGTGGGTCTTTACGACCCCTGCACCATTATCGACTTTGAGGTACCAAAAAGTTTCGGTCTGCGCCAGACTATAGGCGACACACTGGGCATCGGCGGCATTATGCGAGGCCTGCGTACCATCCCCGTAATGGCGGATTTCGCCCGCGATATGGCGGAGGTTTGTCCCGATGCGTGGATGCTAAACTACACTAACCCCATGGCAATCCTCAGCGGCTATATGCAACGCTATACCCCCATCAAAACCGTAGGTCTGTGCCACAGCGTACAGGTCTGCTCCCGCGGTTTGCTTACCGCACTTGGTATGGAAGAGAAGCTGGATGGCAGACGAGAGCTGATAGCAGGCATCAACCACATGGCTTGGCTGCTGGAGATAAAGGACAAAACGGGCAAGGACCTGTATCCCGAGATAAAAAGCAGAGTGGACGCTTACCTTGCCGACCCCAACGCCAAGGACAAGGTGCGTATGGAATACATAAAAAACTTTGGATACTACTGCACCGAGTCCAGCGAGCATAACGCGGAATATAACCCCTTTTATATTAAGTCAAAATATCCCGAACTGATAGATAGATACAATATTCCGCTGGACGAATACCCCCGCCGTTGTATAAACCAGATAGCGGGCTGGAAAAAGGAATACGCAGAGATATTGGATAAAGGTGTACGTGAGCACACACGCTCCCACGAGTACGCATCACGCATAATGGAGAGTATGGTGGAGGGCAAGCCTATGCAGATAGGCGGCAACGTGCTGAACACGGGGCTTATATCCAACCTGCCCGCTGACGCCTGCGTGGAGGTGCCCTGCCTTGTAAACGGCTACGGCATCCACCCCTGTGCCGTGGGTAGATTGCCCGTGCAGTGCGCGGCAATGAATATGACTAACATCAATGTTCAATTGCTGACCATCGAGGCGGCAGTAACGGGCAAAAAGGAGCATATATATCAGGCGGCAATGCTTGACCCACATACCGCCGCAGAGCTGGATATAGACAGCATTAAAGCTATGGTAGACGCGCTTATAGAAGCCCACGGCGACTATCTTCCCAAATACAAGTAAAGAGGTATAAGTATGGCAAGGAATATTTCCTCAAGCGATGCGAAAAAGCTGTCACAAGCTTTTGTGGATATAACCGTAAAGGCGCAAAGTGCCGTTGCGGCGGCAGAGCAACAAAAAAAGGATATAGAAATAGCGGTAAGTCAGCTTGCTTCGGTGCAGGCAGAGGATTTGCTTAAAACCATTCCTATAGAAGAGCTAAATCGCGACAAGCAGGGCATAAAGACAAAAGTGCTGCGGGAAAACGGTATAGAAACCCTGTGGGATGCTTACAAAGTTTCGGCGGCGCGGCTGGAGCTTATAAAGGGCATAAGTGATGAGTCGGCGCGGGACATAAAAAAGCACGCTGTAGACTTTGCGCGCTCTGCCGCAAAGCAGGTAAAAATAAAGCTAAGCACAGACGACAAAAACGTGTATACAAGCAAGCTGGTTTCTGCGGTAAGCGTATATAAAAACTGTTTGCCTCACATACAAATCCTGCAAAGCACCGTGGAGGGCGCACAGCCCACGGTCAAGGCGGCGCTTGCGGATATCCAGCCCCTTACAGGGGGGCTTAAATGGCTGTTTACCGGTCAGGATAAAAAGGAAAAGGCGGAAAACGCCTACACTGCGCTGGAAAACCTTGCGGCGGGCGGTTATATTGAAAACTGCAAGCAAAGCCTTTACGCCATCGACCGCGCAAAAATAGCGATGCCCGCCGATGCGTGGAACGATTTTGCCGCGGACACGGCAGGTTTTTATGCCGTGCTGGAGGGGGTAACTCCCCAATTTTTGGGAGATGAGACTGTTTACGGTCTGCCCGAGGAGCTTGCGCGGGATATCATGGAGCAAGAGCTGTTGCTTGCAGGGCTTGGCGTTACCCTCCGTCGTTATCAGGAGCTGGGCGTTAAGTATATACTGCATCAGGAGCGGGTACTGTTGGGCGACGAGATGGGTCTTGGTAAAACCATGCAGGCTATTGCCGCCATGGTGTCACTCCGCAACAGCGGGGAAAGCCATTTTGTGGTGGTTTGCCCCGCCAGCGTGCTTTCCAACTGGTGTCGTGAGATTACTAAGCACAGCGATTTAATCGTGCACAAGGTTCACGGCGACGGCAAGACTGCCGCCATAGAGCAGTGGAAGCAGGAGGGCGGCGTTGCCGTTACCACTTTTGAAACCACGGGCAGCTTTACCCTGCCGGAAAACTATCGTTTTGCTATGCTTACTGTGGACGAGGCGCATTATATAAAGAATGCCTCCGCCCGCCGTACCGTCAACACCAAAGCGCTCTGTGCTCACAGCGAGCGACTGCTGTTTATGACGGGCACTGCCTTGGAGAACAAGGTGGAGGAGATGATATCGCTTATAACCATACTTCAGCCCCAAGTGGCGACAGAAGTGCAAAATATAGCCTTTATGGCATCCGCCCCTCAGTTCCGAGAGAAGATTGCGCCTGTCTATTACCGCAGACGGCGTGAGGATGTGCTTACGGAACTACCCGAAAAGACGGAGACCAAGGAATGGTGCGTGCTTACTCCTGAGGAGGAGCGCATCTACGAGGACACCGTGCTTGCAAAAAAATATGCGGATATCCGTCGCGTGTCCTGGAATGTCCCCGACCTTAACAATTCCTCTAAGGCGCAAAGGTTGAAGGAGATAGTGGAGGAGGCAGAGGACGAAGGGCGTAAGGTTATAATTTTTTCTTTTTTCCTTACCACGGTGGAAAAAATCAGCGCGTTTTTAGGCGCGCGCTGTATGCCTATTATCAACGGCGCAGTGCCTCCTCAGCGCAGGCAGGAGATTATTGACGAGTTTGAAAAAGCGCCTGCGGGCTCGGTGCTTATCGCTCAGATACAGTCCGGCGGTACGGGGCTTAATATCCAGACCGCCAGCGTGGTGGTTATATGTGAGCCGCAGTTCAAGCCCTCTATAGAGAATCAGGCAATCTCCCGCGCTTATCGCATGGGTCAGTCCCGCAATGTGCTGGTGTACCGCCTGCTCAGCGACGATACCGCCGACGAAAAAATTACGCAGATGCTGGAAGAAAAGCAGACTATATTTGATGCCTTTGCGGATAAATCCTCCGTGGCAGAGGAAAGTCTGGAGCTGGATAACAGCGGCTTCGGTGCGATAGTAGAGGAAGAAATCGCCCGCATAAACGCAAAGCGTGACGGCAAAGTGGAACAAAAACCCACCACCGAAGGGGAAAACGCGGCGGCGGCAGAGGAGAAGCCGACAACCAAGGCGGAAAATACAGCGGCAACGGAAGAAAAAAACAAAACGGAAGAAAAAGCTCCTTCCGTTGCATCTACGTGGGATTGCTCCTGCGGTAAGACCGACCTTGGCACCAAGTTCTGCCCCGATTGCGGCGCGGCACGCCCCCAAACATGGGATTGCGCCTGCGGCACAAAGGGGTTAAAATCCAAATTCTGCCCCGATTGCGGCACCCCAAGGCCGTAAATGATAATAGAAAAACGGTAGGAGAAAAATCCTACCGTTTTGTTTTGGGCCGTCGGGGCGCCGCCCCCTACCGGTGCCATTTGTTGCGTTTTTGCCTAATCGATGAGGTTTTTGTAACCGCTTTTTGGGGTGGATTACTCGTTCAACAAATAATAAAGCATTCTGTCGGGGTCATTTAAAAATTGCTTTGTTACTCTGTAATGCTCCGTATCCTTATACTCCGTTTTTGATATGCCGTTTTCCGTAAACTCCAAAATCTCCGCACCGGGAAACGCCGTAAGGATAGGCGAATGGGTGGCAATTATAAGCTGAGAGCCTGCCTTGACCAACCTGTCAAGCTCCGCCAACAGGGTAAGCTGTCGCATAGGGGATAGCGCCGCCTCCGGCTCGTCCAGCAGGTAGATGCCGTTACCGCCGAAGCGGTTTTGCACTATCGCCAAAAAGCTTTCCCCGTGGGACTGCTCGTGAAGGGACACACCGCCGTAGCTTTCTATGATCTTTGGGCCGAAAGAGCCGCCCTCGTCCCGCTTGTCAATATTGCTTGCCATATTGTAAACGCTTTCCGCCCGCAGGAAGAAGCCATCCTTCGGGTGGGCTTTTTTTGACAGACGGATGTGGTCGCAAAGCTCGGAATGGGTCTTTTTTGTGGAAAAATTCAAGTTTCGGGAGCCGCCCTCCGCATTAAAGCCGTAGGAAACGGCTATCGCCTCCAGCAGAGTGGATTTGCCCGTGCCGTTTTCCCCCACAAAAAAGGTCACCGCCGAGGAAAAGGCAAGCCGTTCCACCTGCTTAAGGTAGCGTACCACAGGCAGGGCGTTAAGATAAGAGGCGGGCAGAAGCCCGCCCTCAAAAATCACTTCGCTTATATATTTTCCAAACATATTCTACACACACATAAGCGCCAGCCGCAAAGCGGCGCGGACGGTCTTTGCCCGCACGTTCTCTCTGTTACCGCTGAAGTTGTAACGGCGCACAAGGACACCCTCTGCCGTAGCGGCGGCGATATACACCGTGCCCACGGGCTTCTCTGCCGTGCCGCCGTCGGGCCCTGCTATTCCCGTAACGGCTACAGAGATATCCGCGTCGAACAGAGCCCTTGCACCACGCGCCATAGCGGCGGCGGTGGCGGCGGATACCGCGCCCACCGTACCAAGGGTCTTTTCGGGCACGCCGAGCAGGGCTGTCTTTATGCGGTTTGCGTAAGCACACAGCCCGCCGTCAAACACGGCGGATGCGCCTGCAACATCGGTTATCGCGCCTGATATAAGTCCGCCTGTGCAGGATTCCGCGGTGCAAATCTTAAGCCCTTTGTTTTTAAGTGCTTCTACCAAAATTTCTGCTTCTTTTACCATAATCAGCCTACTATCTTCTTATGTCTGCGGGTGGCAAAGGCGCGCTCTACCAGCCCTTCTATATCCAGCTTTGCCTCTTGTTCCAATATCTGTTCCATTGTGGGGCGGGTGTTGGGGTGACGGGGCACAAATACGGTGCAACAATCCTCGTAGGGCAGTATTGATATATCAAATGTGCCTATTTTGCGGGATATCTGCACTATCTCATCTTTGTCCATGGCTATGCAAGGGCGGAAGACGGGGATTTGCGGGATTGCGTTGGTTACCGTAAGGGCGTGGAGTGTCTGGCTTGCAACCTGCCCAAGGCTCTCCCCCGTTATCAGCGCCGCCGCGCCCACATCAAGCGCCTGCTTTTCTGCCAAGCGCATCATAAAACGGCGCAGCAGTATGGTAAACAAACGCTCGTCACAGTCACGCATAAGCACTTCCTGTATCTCCGTAAGGCTTATGGTGTGCATATACAGCTTGCCGCAGTAGCGGGCTACAGCCTCTGCCAAGGCGTTAACCTTGTCCTCTGCCGCCTGAGAAGTATATGGCGGGCTGTCAAAATACAAAGCGTCCAGCGCCAGTCCCCGCTTTGCCATAAGATAACCTGCAACGGGGCTGTCTATGCCGCCGGAAAGAAGCAACATACCGTGACCTGCAGAGCCGTTGGGCATACCGCCCGCGCCCTTTTCGCCGCCGCCGTGGACAGCCGCGTACTTGTCACGCACCTCCAGCTTAATGCAGATATCGGGGTTTACCACATCAACCTTAAGATAAGGCTTCAGCTGAAGTATGGTACCGCCAATCTCACCCGATAAGGCGGGAGAGGAGAGGGGAAAGCTCTTGTCACTGCGCTTACCCTCGCACTTAAAGGTCTTTGCATCCCCTATAAGCTCGTCAATATGCTCTGCCACTGTGGCACGGATGGCATCAACCGTCTTTTCACAACGCCATGCGCGGCACACGGAGGCTATGCCAAAAACCCGCTTCATCTTATCGGCGGCATCGTCCATATCTGCGCCCTCACTGCCCACTATACAAAGGGTGGACTGGGCGTATTCCAAGGTGAATTCACCCTCTACAAACTTTAAAAGCTGTTTTACGCGGCGCACTATAAGGCTGTCAAAGTAAGAGCGATTAAGCCCTTTCATTACCACCTCGCCGTATTTAAGCAGCAAAACATAGTTGTTCATAATATCTATATCCTTCCGTAGCGTTGCCTTGCGCCTTCAAGGGCGGCAACAAGTGCATCCGCTTCTTCTTTTGTGTTAAGTGGGGATATGCCTATACGCAAGGCACATTCCCTGTCTGCTTTTTCCAGCCCGTAGGCGGCAAGCACCGTGTTTTCTGCCTGCTTGGAGGAGCAAGCAGAGGAGGCGGAAATATATATCCCCTGTGCGGAAAGGCAGTTAAGGGCGGTTTCGCTCTTAATCCCTCGCAAGCTTATGTTAAGTATACCCTCCAAATGCTTTGGCGGTACGTTAAAGCCTATGTTGTCAAGGGCGCGTAGCTTTTCTTCTGTGTAAGCGCGTATTTCTTTAACCTTTTCTATGGCACCCTTGCCGTATTCCGTTGCGGCGGCGGCAAAAGCCACGGCGGCGGCAAGGTTTTCCGTGCCGCTTCGCATCCCCTTTTCCTGCCCTCCGCCTACCACAAAAGCAGGTGGGTGCAGGTTGGATTTAAGCATCAGCCCACCCACACCCCGCAATCCGTGTAGCTTGTGGGCAGAAAACGCGGCACTGTCTGCCTGCCGCAAAGCTTGCTTATAGCCCTCTGCCTTCATAAAGCCTTGCACCGCATCACAGTGCAACAGCGCGCGGCTGTTTGCCGCGTTTATTATGTCACGGACGGCTTTAATATCATATACCGCGCCGGTCTCGTTATTCGCCAGCATTACGCAGACCAAGGCGGTGGGGGTCTTTATTGCTTCTTTTAAAAACTCTGTATCTATTACGCCGCCGCGTGTGGGCAAATACACTACCTCTGCTCCTTGTGCCTCCAATCTGCGGCAAGGCTCCTTTACCGCCGGATGCTCCGAATCCGTAAGGATAACCCGCTTGCCGTAGCGTTTTCTAAGTTCCCACAAGCCATAAATCGCGCTGTTATCAGATTCTGTACCGGAGGCGGTAAAATAAAACTCCTCAGTTTTACAGCCAACAAGGGAAGCAAGGGTTGCCCGTGCGGACTCCAACCGGCGGCGCGCCTCTGCTCCCAAAGCATGGGGAGAGGAGGGGTTGCCGTACAAAGACAAAGCTTCCGTAAAAGCCGCCACAGCCGCCGCCGAGGGTTTTGTGGTAGCGGCGTTATCAAAATATATTGCCATAAATACACCTCTGCTTATCATTATAAAGCTACGATACAAAAAAGTCAAACACTAAATAAAAAAACTTAAAAAAGTCCTTTACATTTGTGCGTGTAAGTAGTATAATAGATTGAATAGCTGTAAAAGGCGATAAAATAAATTAAGGAGGAATTTGCGAATGACAACGCTTTGGATTTCATTAGCCGCAGTTGTCGGTCTTGTTATCGGCACACTGGTTGGCTTTTTCATACGTAAGATTATCGCAGAAAAAACCATTCAATCCGCAGAGATTGAGTCTAAGCGCATAGTTGAAGAAGCAAAAAAAGGCGCGGAAACCGTTAAAAAAGAAGCCGCGCTTGAAGCAAAAGAAGAAGCGCACAGAATTAAAAACGAAGCGGAACGCGAAGCAAAAGAGCGCAGAAAAGAAATTACCCGTACCGAAAACAGACTTGCCCAAAAAGAAGAAAATTTGGACAAGCGTGCCCTTAACCTGGACAAGAAGGAGGAACAGCTTAACGCTAAGATTAAAGAGAATACAGAGCTGACCGCCGAAATTGAAAAGATAAAGGAAGAACAGGCAGAACTTTTGCAAAAGATTTCCGGTATGACAATGGAAGATGCGCGCCAGACTCTGCTGGAAAGAGCAGAAACAGAGGCAAGACACGAAATGGCAAAACGCCTTTCGGATATGGAGCAGGAGTACAAAGAAAAGGCCGACGATATGGCACGCGACATTGTTACACTTGCTATCCAGCGCTGTGCTTCTGACAGTGTTTCCGAAGCAACGGTTTCCGTTGTAGACCTGCCCAACGATGAAATGAAGGGCAGAATTATCGGTCGTGAGGGCAGAAACATCCGTGCAATCGAAACCCTTACGGGCGTTGACCTTATTATTGATGATACTCCCGAGGCTATCACTGTTTCCACCTTTGACCCCATCCGTCGTGAGGTGGCACGACTTGCCCTTGAAAAATTGGTTTCCGACGGTCGTATACATCCCTCCCGCATTGAAGAAATGGTGGAAAAGAGCCGCAAAGAGGTTGAAGCGGTTGTTAAGCGTGAAGGCGAACAGGCAACCTTTGATACGGGCATCCACGGCATTAACCCCGAACTGGTTAAGATACTGGGCAGACTTAAGTTCAGAACCAGCTACGGTCAAAACGCACTTAAACATTCTATGGAGGTTGCCCACATCTCCGGTATGATAGCGGCAGAGCTGGGCATTGACGTTACCCTTGCGAAGCGTGCAGGGCTCTTGCACGATATTGGTAAGGCTATGAACCATGAGGTGGACGGTTCCCACGTTCAGATAGGTGTTGACCTTGCCAAGAAGTATAAGGAAAGCAAGGAAGTTATCCACGCTATCGAGGCGCACCACGGCGATGTAGAGCCTAAGACCTTTGTGGCTGTTATCGTTCAGGCGGCAGACGCAATTTCTGCGGCACGTCCCGGTGCAAGACGCGAGAACCTTGAAAACTACATTAAGCGTTTGCAAAGACTGGAAGAAATTGCAAACTCCTTTAACGGCATTGAAAAATCCTTTGCAATTCAGGCAGGCAGAGAGATACGTATTATGGTTAAGCCCGACGAGGTTAGTGATGACGATATGGTATTTATCGCCCGCGACATCGCCCAGAAGATAGAGAGCGAGCTTGAATATCCCGGTCAGATTAAAATCAATATGGTACGCGAAACCCGCGTCCACGATTACGCTAAATAAAGGCGGCATCCTATGAAGATACTTGCCTTGGGTGACGTGGTTGGTCCCGCAGGGCTTGCTGCAGCGGCAAGCGGCTTGCGCCCCTTAAAACGAGAGCTTGGCGCAGATATAGTTATTGTCAACGCCGAAAACGCGTATATCAGCAACGGCTTGGATGTGCGTAGCGCAACCGTCCTGCTGGAAAGCGGCGCCGATGTGCTTACCGGCGGTAACCACAGCCTGCGTATTCACGATTCTTTTGATATGTATGATGAGAACGATTTTGTTCTTCGTCCTCATAATTATCCCGCCGCCGCACCCGGAAAGGGCTATACCCTGTTTCAAACAGGCAGCGGGGTGCGCGTGTTGGTAATGTCCTTGGTGGGGCAGGTGTTTATGGACGGTGCCGATGCACCCTTCAACTGTGCAGAGGCTTTACTTGGTACGCTTAAAGGGCAATATGATATTGCTGTGGCAGATTTCCACGGGGAAGCCACCAGCGAAAAGTACGCCTTCTTCCACAATTTTGACGGCAGAATAAGCGTTATGTACGGTACCCACACCCACGTGCAGACCGCAGACGAGGGATTGTTGCCCAAGGGCAGCGGCTATATTACCGACCTTGGGATGTGCGGTGTAACAACAGGCGTTTTAGGCGTAAAGCCCGAGACGGTAATATCCAATTACACCAGTAAAATACACCACCGCTTTGAAAAAGCAGAAGGTCCAACCGCCCTTTGCGGCGCGCTGTTTACCGTGGACGAAAAAAGCGGCATTGTTAAGGAAGTAAAACGCATCCGCAAGGATTACCCCGCGTAGCGGCGTTAAGAAAGGATTTTGTATTTTGGGAAACTACACAACATTTATTACACTTGGTTTATTTATCCTTATTTTCTATTTTATGCTTATCCGCCCCGAAAACAAGCGCAAAAAGCAGGCGCAGGAGATGCGTAGCTCAATTAAGGTGGGCGACACAATTATCACCATCGGCGGCATTACGGGTGAGGTAGAGAAGATACGTGAAAAGACCGTGACCATCTTCACCGGCGACGGCTCTATTGATATCCAAAAATGGGCTATCCGTTCGGTTGAACCTGGGGAAGAGGAAGCAGAGGCTGACAACTTCACCTACACCGACGAAGAGCTTGAGGACGATGCGGAAAGCCACCTCAACAAGTAAATAAGCAGCATTAAAGCAAGAATGGAGCGTTTTTCTTTCCATTCTTGCTTTTTTCTTTGCCTCTATGCTTGACAAAGGGGAACAGTTGTTATAAAATAAAAGGTAACGTAGAATAAATTACAGTTTTTCGGAAGGAGAAAAGCTTATGAAGATTATATACAAGGACGGCACCGTTGCAGAATGCCCCGAGGAACTTGAGTCTGAGGTTATACGACACAGCGCCGCACACATTATGGCGCAGGCTATAAAAAGACTTTGGCCCCATGCAGATTTCGGCTATGGCCCCGCAACCGAAAAGGGCTTTTACTACGATGTTGATTTGGGCAACACCAAGCTTACCGACGAAGACCTTGTTAAAATTGAAAACGAGATGAAGAAGATAGTTAAGGAAAACCTGCCTATCAAGCCCTTTATACTTGACCGTCAGGCGGCTGTAAAGCTTATGCAGGAGCGCGGCGCAAAGTATAAGGAAGAGCATATTGGCGACCTTGACCCGGATGCGGAAATAAGCTTCTTCCAGCAGGGCGACTATATTGATATGTGTACCGGTCCTCATCTTTGCTATACCAAAGCGCTCAAGGCGTTCAAGGTTACCCAGCAAAGCGGCGCGTACTGGAAAAACGATAAGGATAACAAGATGCTTACCCGTATTAACGGTATAGCCTTCCGCACTCAGCAGGAATTGGACGATTACGTTAAGCTTATGGAAGAGGCTGAACGTCGCGACCACCGCCGTATCGGTAAGGAAATGGGCTTGTTTATGATGGCAGAGGAGGGCCCCGGCTTCCCCTTCTTCCTCCCCAGGGGTATGGACCTGAGAAACGCGCTTATCGACTATTGGCGTGAGATACACGTAAGAAGCGGTTATGTGGAAATTTCCACCCCCATTATACTCTCCCGCACACTGTGGGAAACCAGCGGCCACTGGGATCATTACAAGGACAATATGTACGGCACCAAGATAGATGACGAGGATTTCTGCGTTAAGCCCATGAACTGCCCCGGCGGCGTTATGGTTTACCGTCACCGTCCTCACAGCTACCGTGAGCTTCCCATGCGTGTGGGCGAGCTTGGTCTTGTTCACCGTCACGAGCTTAAGGGCGCGCTTCACGGTCTTTTCCGCGTTCGTTGCTTCACTCAGGATGACGCGCACATCTTTATGCGCCGTGACCAGATAACCGACGAGATTATCGGCGTTGTTAACCTTATTAACGAGGTTTATACAAAGTTCGGCTTTGACTATTTTGTAGAGCTTTCCACCCGTCCCGAAAGCAGTATGGGCAGTGACGAGGATTGGGATGCCGCTATCGACGGCCTTAAATCCGCGCTGGAAAAGCTGGGTCTGCCCTACACAATTAACGAGGGCGACGGCGCGTTTTACGGCCCTAAGATAGACTTCCACCTCCGCGACAGTATCGGCAGAACATGGCAGTGCGGCACCATCCAGCTGGACTTCCAGTTGCCTCACAATTTTGAGCTGGAGTATGTTGATGAAGACGGCACCCGCAAGCAGCCTATAATGATTCACCGCGTGTGCTACGGCTCTATCGAACGCTTTATAGGCATACTTACCGAGCATTTTGCAGGCAAGTTCCCCGTTTGGCTTGCGCCCTTGCAGGTTAAGGTTATGACCCTGCCCGGCACAGACCACGCCTACGCAAAAGAGGTTTACGCCAAGCTTAAGGCTGCCCGCGTTCGTTGCGATATAGACGAGCGTAACGAAAAAATCGGCTACAAGGTTAGAGAAGCCCGTCAGGTTGACCGCGTGCCCTATATGGTTATTATCGGCCATAAGGAAATAGAGGAAGGTCTTATCTCTGTTCGCGACCGTGACACCGACCAGACCGAAACAATGACCCTTGACGCGTTTATGGAAAAATTGCAGAAGCAGATAAGCGAAAGAATATAAGCGGGTATTGTATTTTACCGCTAACACGGAATGCAAATAACAAGAATAATAAAAAATTAAAAAGGAAGGCTTTTGGCGTTTGCCAAAAGCCTTGCTTGTTGTATACGAAAAACCCTTGCCGTAGGGACAAACCGTTCTCGACCGTCCGCCACACAACGAATATATGAAACGCCGTGTCCGTGATGACAGGCGACGATATGTCGTAGGGACAAACCGTCCTCGACCGTCCGCCACACAACGAATATATGAAACGCCGTGTTCGTGATGACAGGCGACGATATGTCGTAGGGCGGGGGTTTATCTCCCGCCGCCGCATGACAAATTGATAAAACACCCCGTTTTGTAGATAAACCGTAACAATCTTTCTCGTAACACATTTTACACAACATCAGGTTTCATGTATATGCCGCGTGGCGGCGGGAGATAAACCCCCGCCCTACGATTATGCGTTCCGTTGCCGCACAGACGGTTGTGTGGTTGCGGTATAAGGCGTGGCGGCGGGAGATAAACCCCCGCCCTACGATTATGCGTTCCGTTGCCGCGCAGACGGTTGCGTTGGTGCGATGCGCCACGTGGCGTCGGGAGATAAACCCCCGCCCTACAACGGTGCGTTCTGTTGCCGCGCAGACGGTTGCGTTGGTGCGATGCGCCGCGTGGCGGCGGGAGATAAACCCCTGCCCTACGATTATGTGTTCCGTTGCCGCGCAGACGGTTGCGTGGTTGCGGTATGTCACGGTGCGGACGGTCGGGGACGCCCGTCCCTACGGACATATCGTCGCCCATCATCGCGGACACAGCGCTCAACATATACGCCACCGCGCGGCGGGTATATGAAACTCCTCCCCTACAAATCAATTGCCGCGTAGATAGTTAAGGCTTTTGGCGTTTGCCAAAAGCCTTCAGTCTTTTACAGTATTTTAAACGGTGGGGCTACGGTTACTTCAATTTTTCCGTAATCTGTTCTTTGGGGCGGAAGCCTACAACGCGGTCTGCTTCCACGCCGTCCTTGAATACTACAAGGGTGGGGATGCTCACAACCCCGTATTTAAGTGCAAGCTCTCCGCTTTCATCCACATTTATCTTGCCGACCGTTACATCGGCACGCTCTGCGGCTATCTCCTCCACCACGGGAGCCATCATCTTGCAGGGGCCGCACCAATCAGCGTAGAAATCCACCAGCGCCAGCCCGCTTTTTTCAATAATCTCTGTCTTGAAATTGTTGTTGTTTAATACTTTTACTGCCATTTTTTGCTCCTCTTTATCAGTCTTTGGATTTATAGTACAGCATGCAGTGGCAATAGCCCTCAAAATCGGGGTCCGCTATCTGCTCCCTGAACTCTTCGCACATACATTTGTATTGGGGCAGCTTGGGTATGCGGCATGGGCAATAACCGTCCTTTGCCGCCAGCCCTTTTTTTATGTGCTCTACTATCTCTTTGTTCTCGTTAAGCTTTACCGCCATCTCTTTCCCCTCCTTTTGTCAGTCGGTGGCTCAGCGCAAGGAGCTCCTTCAGCTCCGATTCCGCTACCGTGCCGTCAAGCGCCACGCTTATCCATTGTCCCTTACACATGTGGTAAGCAGGGTATATGCCCGCCTTTTGGCAAAGAAGTTCGTAGTTTTCCCTGCCGCATTTAAGGTTTACTATATCTACCGCACCGCCGCTTTTTATGCCAAGGCAGGCGGAACTTACCGTCATAACCACCGCAAACCACTTGCTGTTTTCGGCGTGGCGAAACACTGCATAGCTTGGGTAGCGCATCCAAAGATGCTCCGGCTCTGCCTTGTAGAAGTGGCTTATGTAGTCCTCCAACAAATATCTGTCCATTGCCGCGCCTCCTCTACATCCTATTATACCGCAAATCACTGTCCTTTACAAGTGCTTTTTATTGACAAAATAGTACGGGCGGGGTATAGTATACTTAAAGGAGGTGTTTGTATGTCCTATTGTAACTGGGCAGGCGGCGATATGCTAAAGCACTATCACGATACCGAGTGGGGTATACCTACCCACGACGACCGCGTGATGTTTCAGCACCTTATGCTGGAGGCGTTGCAATGCGGGCTTTCGTGGTCGCTGATGCTGAAAAAGCGGCACATTTTCAACGCCTGCTTTGACGGCTTTGACTACGATAAAATCGCAGACTATACCGAGGCGGATGTGGAGCGGATAATGAACACCGATGGGATGATTCGTTCCGTAGGTAAAATCCGCGCAGTTATAAACAACGCCCGCTGTTTTGTAAAGCTTAGGGCGCAGTACGGCAGCTTTTGCAGCTATTTATGGAGCTTTACCCACGGCAAGACATTGCTGTACCAAGGACACGCCGACGGATATATCCCCGTAAGTAACGGGCTTTCCCACCGTATAGCCGTGGATTTGAAAAAACGGGGCTTTAAATATTTGGGGGACGTTACTATCTACTCTCATTTGCAAGCCTGCGGAATAATAAACGACCACGATAAAGACTGCCCCTGCTACAGCACCATAAATGCCGCGCATCCTACGGCGGTGGCGGCAACGGACGACGAACAGGGCGTTAAGTGCTATAAACACTAAAAAGGAGGACACTTTATGGAATATGTTATACAGACCAAGGGGCTTACCAAAGTATACGGCTCGCTGTGCGCGGTAAACAATCTGTCGCTTAATGTAAAGCGTGGTGATATCTACGGGCTGATAGGCACAAACGGCGCGGGCAAGACCACCCTTATGCGTATGCTTTTGGGGCTGGCAAACAGCACCCGCGGGGAAATAGAGCTGTTTGGCAGCAGCAATCTGCTTGAAGGACGGCGCAAAGTGGGCGCGCTTATAGAAACGCCTGCGTTTTACAATAACGAGACCGCTATGGAGAATATGCGGCGTTTTGCTATACTGAACGAAGGGGTAGACGACAGCGAGATACGCTCACTTTTGGATTTTGTAGGGCTATCGCACACGGGCAAAAAGAAGGTGGGGCAGTTTTCCTTGGGTATGCGCCAGCGCTTGGGGATAGCCATAGCCTTGCTGGGCAGACCCGAGCTGCTTATACTTGACGAGCCTGTAAACGGGCTTGACCCCGCGGGTATAAAGGATGTGCGCGATATTATACTGAAGCTGAACAGCCAAGGCGTAACGGTTTTGGTGTCCAGCCACTTACTGGATGAGCTTGGCAAGATAGCCACGGTTTACGGGATAATGAGCCACGGATTTTTGGTGGAAGAGCTTAGCGCCGCCGCGGTATCCGAAAAATGCGGCGGTTGCATAACAATATCCGTTAACGACAGCGCAGGCGCTTTGGAAATAATCAAGGAGGCATACCCTGAGACGGAGGCAGAAACGCAGGCAGGGGTGGTACGCATACTCTCGCCCGTTTCCGACCTGTCCGAGATTAACGCGCTCCTTGTCAGTCGCGGCATAAAGGTGTATCAGCTGAAGAACGACAGCCTTGCCGCCGAGGATTTCTTTATAGAAAGGATGGGCAGGTAGTATGAAGAAGCTGTTGTGTTTTGAGCTCTTTAAGCTAAGGAAAAGAAAAAGCTTTTATGTGTGTACGGGAATAATGCTGCTTATGCTCTTTGTTTCCGTGTTAAGCACAAAGGAAATGCTGGAGGAATCCTTTTACAGCAATCTTAAAATCACTGCCACGGAAATAACAGCAGAGTCTTTGTCTATCTCCAATTTCCGCCTTATTGCGGGAATATTTGTAGTGCTTTATGTGTGTGAGGATTTTGAGCAACAGACCATAAAGAATATAGTATCCATGGGCTACAGCCCCGCACAGGCGTATTTTGCCAAGACTATAGTTTTGTGGATTGCAACAAGCTTTATGTTTGTGCTTACCAAGGGCTTTGTTTTTGCGTTCAGCGCCTTGGTTTTGGAAGCAGGTTCCATTGATTATATGTTTTTTGCGATTATGGGCGCCCAGTACCTTGCCATTATGGCAGAGCTGGCGTTTGGCATATTTATAGCCTTGCTTTTGCGCAAAACAGGCAGGTCTGTTTCTGCCTATATAATCCTTCCCTTGGTGCTTACAATGGTTTTGTTTATGCTGTTTGACGCATTTGAGCTTGAGTATTATCATTTGGACCGTTATTGGTTACTATTTTTCATTGACGAGATTTCTTACCTGCCGGTGGAAACGGCGGAAGTCACCCGCGTCGCCATGGTATCCCCCGTGTATATCGCACTGTTTTTGGCGGCGGCATATTTTATAAACAGAAAAAGGGATATTTAAACACTACATTTAACTTCAAAAAAAGGCTTTTGGGAACTTCCCAAAAGCCTTTTTTGTGTCAAGCTTTACTTTGTTTCTATGTTGTCTACCTCATATTCCGATATTATGTTTATAAGCTTTGCTGTCCGACTTCGCAAAGATGCACTGTTTCAGCCGCAACTTGACAACAGATGTCAACGGCACTATAATATAAGAGCAGAAGTCCTTTTTGTATAAAAAATGAAAGGAACGAAACAAAATGAAAAGATTATCAGTGTTAGTATTGACATTGACGATGTACCTTGGGCTATTTAATTCTAACGCAATAGAGGCGATATCCAACGATATCATAGCATCGTCCGCGGATATCCTTTTTGGTGATGTCGGCGGTGACGGGCTGATAAACAGTCTTGATGCGGCACAGGTACTTAAGCATGATGTATGCCTTATTACACTTGGAGCTGTGGGGTTGGCTGCTGCGGATGTTAACGGTGACGGTGGTGCCGACAATTTGGATGCGGCTATGATTTTAAAGTATGATGCAAAGATTATTGAAAACTTCCCCGTAAACAACAAAGCTCCTTCCGAAGATACAAGCGAGTACGGCAGTGAGGAAGACAGCGGTACAGAAGACAGCTGCTCCGAAGAATCCGATCCCGAAGATTCGGAAGCAAGGCACACAATTACTTTTTTGGATTATGACGGCAGGGTCCTTAAAGAAGCCGTAATTTCCAAGGGAGAAGAAGTGGTTCCTCCGCCCGAGCCTGCAAGAGAGGGGTATATCTTTATCGGCTGGGATAAAGACTTTTCAAATGCAGTTTCGGATTTACAGCTTAGGGCTTTATATGAAAAAATAGAAACGGCAAAAGAATGGCTGTCTAATATTGTTTTCGGCATAAACTACTTTAATGGCATCAACGAGAATAACGATAATGATGCATATTTCAGGTGGATAGTTGAACAAGGGTTTAATGCTGTTGAAATCGGGTGTAGGTTTCCTCACTTGGTCAACAGCATTCACGGTGATTTGAATTTAGAATATGTTGAAAAACTAAAAACAATTATTGATTATGCATATAAATATGATTTGTATGTGATACTGTCCTTATATGACGGATATGACTATATGTGGACAAGCTTGAATTATGATAATCAAGATTCAATTATAGAAATGGTCAATACTTCTTATAAAAAGCTGGTTGAAAGCTTAAATGCTTATGATGATAAATTGGCAATATCGTTTTGCAGTGAGCCCAGAGATTATACCGACAATCTGATAGACGAGGAGGCGTGTAATGTATTAAATGCAATAAACCGAGAGTTTGTTGATATGGTCAGAGCAACGGGAGGCAATAATTTATATAGAAAACTGGTTATTACCACGGGGTGGAGCAGATGCAGCGGTATTGCCGCTGAGAATTTCCGGATGGTTGATGATGAATATACTTTTGTAAGAATTCATTTGTACGAACCAGGCGATTTTGCTAATTCCAAAACAGAAGAACCTGTTTTTAATGAAATACAGCATCAGCTGGAACTGGTTGAAGCTTTCAACAATATAAAGAGGAATTTTATAGATAAAGGTATACCTGTTTATATCGGTGAGTTTGGATGCAGGCCGAAAAATAACGACGAAGAGAGGGTTAAATGGGCTAAGTGCTATTTATCGTTGGCTAACTGCTACAATATAAAATGCTTTATTTGGGATACCGAAAACAAAGGCTCCGGAATAGAAAACTCTTTCGCAATATCCAACAAGGAAAGGCTGGAATGGCTAAATCCCGTTTTCATGAATTATATTCTGGATATGTTCAAGAATAATACTTTTATTGATTATTATGATACATATAATTACACTGTAAGTATCAATGACCCCATTGAGTTGGAAAAAAACGTTACAAACATCAGAACAAACCAAACAGAAATAATAAGCGTAAATTGCGATGATGATAAGTTGATTTTGTTAAACGGTAATTATTATGCAAAAGAGTCGGGCGAGATAATATTTAATTATAACATCAATAACCATAATTATTATTATATAGTCAATGTGATAGATAACTATGAAAAAATTGATTTTGAGTTGGAGTTTAGACGAGAAGCAACTACCAATTATTATCAATTGTGGATAACAACTGCCGGATTTTCAAAATCAAGGCTTGATTATGACTGGATTTCCACAAACGAAGATGTAATTAAGGTTTCAAAATATTCAACCATTACAATTGTAGGCGATGGAAAGAGTTCTGTTATTGCAAAAGAAAAGAGCACGGGTGCTATAGGCGTAGTTGATTTTGTGGTGGAGAATAACGAGATAGTTGATATCTTTGTTCACACTGTTTCGTAGCTTCGCACATAATACAAAGGGCACAAAACACGAAGAAAATACGGTTACTATAAAGTAAAAATTTCGGGGAACTTTTCCCCGAAATTTTTGTATATTTTCATATTTTTTCGTTTGGAACGAACCTCGGCTTGCAGTACTCACCGGGGTCCACACAAAAATGTATTTTTGTGGGG
>JAFQHL010000034.1 GCA_017397955.1 Clostridia bacterium | reverse complement strand
TTGTAGTCAGCAACGATTGTATCGCCAAGCTCCTCGTCCTTTACAAACCAACGGGAGTCCCAGTCTTTAATAACGCCTACACGAAGACCGTGCGGATTTACTTTTTGTCCCATAATCTGTTGCCTCCTATTCCTTTTCCTTAAGCACAATGGTAATGTGAGAGGTGCGCTTGATTATTCTTGCTGCGCCGCCTCTTGCTCTGGGCATAACTCTCTTCATGCCCTTAAGCATACCGGGAGTTACGAAGCACTGTGCTACATAAAGTTTGTCTAAATCCATACCGTGATTGTTTTCTGCGTTTGCCATAGCAGACTTAAGAAGCTTGCTGATGGGTTCGCACGCAATCTTATTGGTGGTACGGAGGATGGCCATAGCCTTAGCTGCGTCCTTGTTTCTAATGAGGTCAAGAACTATCTGCACCTTACGGGGAGACATACGCAACTGTCTGAGATATGCTTTTGCTACTCTTTGTTCCATTTTCGTCTCTCCTTCCCTTATTTACCGTTGTTAGAGGTCTTGGAACCTGCATGACCTTTAAAGGTACGGGTGGGTGCGAATTCACCCAACTTGTGACCTACCATATCCTCAACTACATATACGGGAATATGGGTTTTGCCGTTGTGCACTGCGATAGTGTGGCCGACAAATTCGGGGAATATTGTAGAAGAACGGGACCACGTCTTTAAAACGCGCTTTTCGCCCTTCTGGTTCATATCACAAACTCTGCTGTAGAGTTTTGCTTCAACAAACGGTCCCTTTTTAACACTTCTGCTCATAATCGTTCCTCCTTATCTGTCATTTCTGCGCTTGACTATGAACTTATTGGTGCGTGCCTTCTTCTTTCTGGTCTTATAACCAAGAGCAGGCTTACCCCAAGGAGTAACAGGAGAAGGTCTACCGATAGGAGAACGGCCTTCACCACCGCCGTGGGGGTGATCACACGGGTTCATAACGGAGCCGCGTACTGTAGGTCTGATACCCAAGTGACGGGTCTTACCTGCTTTACCAAGCTTAACGTTTTCGTGCTCGATATTGCCTACTTGACCTATAGTAGCAACGCAGTTCAAGCGGATGAATCTAACTTCGCCGGAGGGAAGTCTTACCTGAGCCATACCGTTTTCTTTAGCCATAAGCTGTGCAGCACTACCTGCACTTCTAACGAGCTGAGCACCTCTGCCGGGGTAAAGCTCGATATTGTGGATAAAGGTACCAACGGGGATGGAAGATATAGGAAGCGTGTTACCGGGTTTAATGTCAGCGCCTGCGCCGCTGTAAAGAACATCGCCCACCTTAACGCCGTTAGGAGCTATGATGTAGCTCTTCTTGCCGTTGGTATCTGCCAACAATGCAATGTAAGCGGTACGGTTGGGGTCGTATTCAATAGCAGTTACGGTGTTAGCCAAATCGGACTGACGCTTGAAGTCTATAATTCTATACTTCTTCTTGTTGCCGCCGCCCTGGTGACGAACGGTAATTCTACCGGTGTTGTTACGGCCTGCATGCTTCTTAAGGATGGTAATCAAACTTTTCTCGGGAGTCTTCTTGGTTATCTCTTCAAAAGAAGGGGTAGCCATGTGTCTTCTCGAGGGAGTCGTAGGTTTATATGTCTTTGTAGCCATGTGTTTTCAACTCCTTTCGATTACATCAAGCTGTCAAAGAACTCAATGGTCTTTGAATCAGCGGTAAGCTTAACGAATGCCTTTTTCCAAGCAGCGGTCTTACCATAGTGGTAGCCGAGTCTCTTGGATTTAGCCTTAACGTTGATGGTGGTAACCTTTTCTACGTTAACGCCGAAAATTTCTTCAACAGCAGCCTTGATCTGCTTTTTATTAGCATCTACAGCAACCTTGAAGGTGTACTTCTTGTCCTGTATATCAGCTATGGAAGCTTCGGTAATAACCGGCTTCAATATAATGTCGTAGCAAGTTCTCATTAGGCATAAACCTCCTCTAACTTGGCAACGGCGTCCTTAGCTATAACCAACTTGTCACAGTTGAGTATATCGTAAACGTTGATAGCGTTTACGGGGCTTGCCTTTACGCCGGGAATATTGCCTGCAGAACGGTAAACCTTTTCGTCTGCAGCGGGGGTAACGATAAGTGCCTTACCCTCTGCGTTAACCGCTTTAAGGAAGTCACAAACCTTCTTGGTCTTGTATTCATCCAATGCGATATTGTCAATAACAATCAGTTCACCGGATTCAACCTTTGCGGAAAGTGCGCTTCTGATAGCGATCTTCTTAACCTTTTTGTTTATGCTTATCTTATAAAGTCTGGGCTTGGGGCCGAGCGCGATACCGCCGTGGGTCCACTGAGGAGAACGGGTGCTACCCTGTCTTGCTCTACCGGTACCCTTCTGACGCCAAGGCTTTCTGCCGCCGCCGGAAACTTCACTTCTTGTCAATGTGGACTGTGTGCCCTGTCTCTGATTGAGGAGGTATGCTCTTACTACAGAGTGGAGCACGGGGACATTGACCTCTGCACCAAATACGGTATCGGAAAGCTCCATTGTACCGCAGTTGCCGCCTTGCATATTAAGAATGTTAATGTTAGGCATGTCTTTTCCTCCTTATTTTACTGTATTGCGGATATATACTATACCGCCGCGGGAACCGGGAACGGCACCCTTGATTGCCAACAGGTTGTTTTCCTTATCAATCTTAACAACGTCAAGATTGAGGGTAGTAACCTTTTCGTTACCGTACTGACCTGCCATCTTCTTGTTCTTCATAACTCTGGAAGGGTCACTATTTGCGCCCATAGAGCCTACCTGACGGTGAACAGGACCTGTACCGTGGGACATTCTAAGTCTGTGTGCGCCCCATCTCTTGATAACGCCGCTGAAACCGCGACCCTTGGTCATACCGGTTACATCAACCTTTTCGCCAACCTCAAAAGTGTCAGCCTTAACGATGTCACCAACATTGAGGGAAGCACAATCTTCAAGTCTGAATTCCTTCAGATATCTCTTGAATGCAACCCCTGCCTTGGTGAAGTGTCCCTTAGCGGGCTTTGTCAGTTTTCTGTCTTCTATTTCAGAGAAGCCCAACTGAACTGCGTCATAACCGTCTTTGGCAACAGTTTTCTTCTGTACTACCACACACGGTCCGGCAGCGATTACCGTTACAGGTACAACGTTGCCCTTTTCATCAAAGATTTGCGTCATGCCAATCTTTTTGCCGATGATGCCTTTTTTCATTTAAATTTTCCTCCTTACGGTTATTGGTTACCGTCCGCTGCGGGCGGCAACATGACCGTTATTTTACACCCGAAGGCGTAATTGTCGTAATTTGTTGACGCTGTGCGCGCCTGCCTTAAGTCTTAGAGCTTTATTTCTATATCAACACCTGCGGGCATCTCGATACTCATGAGAGCCTCAACAGCCTTCTGAGAGGGCTTGATGATGTCGATAAGACGCTTGTGAGTTCTACGCTCAAACTGTTCACGGCTGTCCTTATACTTGTGAACAGCGCGGAGAATGGTGATAATTTCCTTATCGGTGGGGAGAGGAATGGGGCCGGAAACGGAAGCGCCGTTTCTCTTAGCGGTTTCCACAATCTTCTCTGCACACTTGTCGATAAGTGTGTGGTCGTAGGACTTAAGACGGATTCTGAGTTTTTCCTTGTTTGCCATGTTTTGTGCCTCCTAATAAATATAAAGTATTTTTCTTGGTGGCGGGGTCTTAACACGCTTTCGGGCGTTTCAAGCAACACCCTTAAAAAACGCTTTCCCTATCGCCCGATTGTCGGACATACTCCACGGAAATTACCTGCATGGCGGCAGCAACTTCCCGCTTCATCGCACTCAAGCCCTATAATTCTACTATATCTTTGGGCAAATTGCAATAGTTTTCCATAAAAAATTTATACAAAAGGGCGAAAATAGTTGTAAACAATTTGTAAACAGACCGCATTTTCCCTGTTTTGTCCCTTTTTTGGCATTATTTACCTTAAAAAGTCTTTGCTTTTTCCATGCTTTGTGTTATAATAGCCCTATAATAATATAAGGAAGGTGTTTTTCTTATGATGGATATGTACAATAAATGGTTGTCTTCTCCTGCGGTTGACGAAGCTACCAAGGAGGAGTTACGCTCTATTGCCGGTAATACAGAAGAGATTACCGCACGCTTCGGTGTTCCCATGGAGTTCGGCACGGCAGGTCTTCGCAGTACAATGACTGCGGGCACGGGCAGAATGAACATTTACACCGTTGCACACAACACCGCAGGGCTTGCAAAGCTTATTCTTGATAAGGGCGGTGCTGACAGAGGTGTTGCTATTGCTTATGACAGCCGTATAAACTCCATAGAGTTTGCAAAGGTTTCCGCTGAGGTTCTGGCGGCAAGCGGTATTAAGGTTTACTACTTTGAGAGTCTGCGCCCCACCCCTGAGCTTTCTTTTGCTATTTTACATCTTGGCTGTATTGCGGGTATAAACATTACCGCGTCTCACAACGCCATGGAATACAACGGCTACAAGGCGTATTGGGAAGACGGCGCACAGTTGCCTCCCGACCACGCGGCAGTAGTATCCAAGACAGTTGCTGAACTTGATATATTTGACGATGTTAAGAAAATGCCCTTTGACGAGGCGGTTGAAAAAGGCATTGTTAAGATTATAGGTGCAGAGGTAGACGAAGCGTATATGAAGTGCGTGCTTGATTGCGGTGTATGCCCCGATGCGCTCCGCGAATACGGCGACAGCCTTAACATAATCTATACTCCCCTGCACGGCGCGGGCTACAAGCTTGTGCCCGAGGTGCTAAAGCGCGCAGGCGTTAATAATCTCAGGCTCGTGGCTTCACAGGCCACACCCGACGGTCGCTTCCCCACCGTTAAGTCACCCAACCCCGAAAGCAAGGCTTGCTTTGCTGACGGTATTGATATGGCACTTTCCGAAGGTATTGACTGCGACCTGATACTTGCCACCGACCCTGACAGCGACCGTGTCGGTATAGTTGTCAAAGACAGCAACGGCATGTTTGTTCCCTTCAGCGGTAATCAGGTTGGCGCATTGCTTATTGAGTATATCATCCGCGGCAGACGCGAAAAAGGCACTATGCCCGCTAACCCCTGCATTATAAAGAGCGTTGTTTCCAGCGAGCTGGGTGAGGCGGTTTGCGTTGCCAACGGCGTTACTATGATGAATGTGCTTACAGGCTTTAAGTATATAGGCGAAAAGATAAAGCAGTTTGAAGCAGACGGCAGTTACGGCTTTTTGTTTGGCTACGAGGAAAGCTACGGTTATCTGCCCGGCACCTATGCAAGGGATAAGGACGCAGTTGCGGCTTCCCTGCTGATTGCCGAAATGGCGGCATACTACAAGAAGAACGGCAGAACGCTCTTTGAAGCAATGGCTGAGGTTTACGAAAAGTACGGTTTTTACAAAGAAGCAGGCATAAGCAATGTTGTTACAGGCATTGACCCCATGAAGACCATGCGTGAAAAGATGACCGCATTCCGCAGTGAAGGACTTACAGAAGTTGGCGGTATAGCCGTTAAGCGTGCCCGCGACTACAAGAGCGGCGAGATAGTAAACCTTGCAGATAACAGTGTAAGCAGTACGGGGCTCCCCGCCAGCGATATGCTGTTCTACGAGCTTGCTGACGGCAGCAGCTATATCATCCGTCCTTCGGGCACCGAGCCTAAGATTAAGGTATATATCCTTGCCAAGGGCGAGACCGAAGCAGATGTTGATGAAAAGCTTGCAACACTTACCGAATTCACAAAGACATTGTTTTAATATATATATATAATAACGAAGAAAGCTGAACGGCTACAAACCGTTCAGCTTTTGTCATTTGTTAAATCGCCGTTGCCGCTTACGGGGATAGCGTCGCCCAAGTAGGTGGGCTTTGGTTTAAAGAGCGCGGTGAAGAAATCCTTGTTGCGTGCCAAAACTTCCCGCACTTCTCTTTGTGTCTGCCCCATATACACATCGTAATCCGAGGCTACGCCGTATGCCTCCAAGCCCAGCTCCTTTGCTATATACAGCGCGCGGTAAAGGTGATATGTTTGGGTTACTATTATAATCTTTTTTGCTTTGAACACATCTCTTGCTCTGTAAACGCTTTCGTAAGTGGAAAAGCCTGCGTGGTCCATGAACACATCCTGAGAGGGGACACCTGCATCTATGGCGTACTGTTTCATAGTGTTAACTTCGTCATAGGAAACGGTGCCGTGGTCGCCGCTCATTATAATTTTGGGGGCGGCACCGCTTTTGTAAAGGTTTATGCCGCAGAGTAGCCTATCCTCCAGCATATCGCTGGGGGTGTCGCCGTTAACTTTACAGCCCAACACCAAAACACAGTCTACGCCTTCTATAGACGGTGCATCTTTCTCGTTTATTATATTCTTTCCGCCGCTGTGTTTTACATAAATGTTGATACCTAAAACCCAAGCGACTGCCAAAACGCCCAAGGAAAAGAGTATTATCAAAGCAATTATCATCTTTTTCTTTCTCATTTTTATTACCGTATGTAAAAGGCAAAGGGGTTGTATTGCAAAACGCAAAACAACCCCGCTTTATTATTTAACTATTACTGCTATACCGTCGGGAATAACGGTTATCTTGCTGTCCTTCCCTACTATAGCTTCTGCCTGCGCCATCGCCTCTTCAAGAGTAAAGGCGTGGTTTATGTGCATATCCTTTATCATCTGAGGGTCGCAATGCTTGCTTACGATGATAACGGTACACTTTGTAAGTATACGGGCAAGTATCTGAGCTTCCCATTGGTCGAACTCTGTTTTGGAGGGGTGCACGCCGTTAATAGAGTCGTACGCCGCCTGTGCAGAGGGTTTTTCTGCCAACAGCTTATAGAAGAACTCGCCGCCGTGGCCGTCCATGCAAGAGGAAGCGATAATAACAACGCCGCCCTCATTAACGCAAGCCTCACCTGCCGTCATACCCTTAACGGTCTGGTAGATGTTCTGGTCAAGGGGATAGCCGCCGTTGGTTGTAACAACGATATCCGCGGGGATAGCTGCTACCTGTGCGAGGGATGCCACAAACTCACAACCCTTTGCGTGTGCTTCGGAAAGGTCGCCTGCAAAAGCGGCGATAACCTCTTTTTCGCTGTTGATAACAACATTGAGTATAAAGCACAGCCCTGCCGCCTGTGCGGCAAAGAGCATATCCTTGTGTACGGGGTTGCCCTCAAGGCTACCTGCACGGGCGTTCTTGTTTGCCAAAAACAGCGCGTTGTGGTTCCAAAGCACGGTCTTTTTGGAGGCTATGCCGGGGAGCACAGATTTTCTGCCACCGGAAAAGCCTGCGAAAAAGTGGGGCTCTATAAAGCCTTCCGCTATAAGCAAATCCGCCTCGTCAGCGAGCTTGTTTATCCACAGTTCACCGCCGGAGGGGAGAGTGCCCTTAAAGCACATGTCCTCATCCTTATATGCATCGTGCACAACGATTTCTTCATTAGCAACGATTTCCGCACCGTATTTTGCCACAAGCTCATCGTGAGTGGTGGGGCGGTGCATACCTGTTGCTACAAGAATAGTTATGCGGCAATCCTTATTGGCGGAACGAATCTCCTTAAGGATTACAGGCATTGTTACCGCGCTGGGCACGGGACGGGTATGGTCGCTGGAGATAATAACTATATGCTTTTTGCCCTTTACCTTTTCCGAAAGTTTCTCAGAAGCGATGGGATTTGCCAAGGCTTCTTCCACCAGTTCGGTTTGGGATTTTGCGGGCTTAAAGTCCTCAGAGCGGCTGACAAGCACACCTGCCAGCCTATCGTCGGATACTTCAAAGTTTAAATGTTCTTTAAAATAAGGTAAACTGAATGTTGCCATAGCTTAAAGTCTTGCAACGCCTGTCTCGCGAGCTGCTTTTGCAACTGCTTCTGCAACGGACTTGCCTACTCTTTCGTCAAAAGCGGCGGGCATAATATATTCGGGGTTGAGTTCTTCGTCGGTGATGAGGCTTGCAATAGCTTCAGCAGCTGCGAGCTTCATTTCGTCGTTAATATCGGAAGCGCGAACATCGAAAGCACCTCTGAAGATGCCGGGGAATGCAAGAACATTGTTTATCTGGTTGGGGAAGTCACTTCTGCCGGTTGCAACAACTGCAGCTCCGCCTGCCTTAGCGTCATCGGGAAGGATTTCGGGCACGGGGTTAGCGCAAGCGAACACGATAGCGTCCTTAGCCATGGTTTTAACCATATCGGTGGTAACCATATTGGGAGCAGAAACGCCTATAAATACATCTGCGCCTACGAGTACATCTGCAAGGCTGCCTGCCTGCTTTTCGAGGTTGGTAACAAGTGCCATTTCGTCCTTGATGGGGTTCATACCCTTTTCTCTGCCTGCATAGATTGCGCCGTTACGGTCGCAGAGGGTTATGTGCTTGCAACCTGCGGTGAGGAGCAAACGGCAGATAGAGATAGCTGCAGCGCCAGCGCCGTTAATAACTATCTTAACGTCTTCTCTCTTCTTGCCAACAACCTTGAGTGCGTTAACAAGACCGGAGAGGGTAACAACTGCTGTACCGTGCTGGTCGTCGTGGAAGATCGGAATATCACAAACTTCCTTAAGTCTCTTTTCTATTTCAAAGCAACGGGGAGCGGATATATCTTCAAGGTTAACGCCACCGAAGCTACCGGAGATAAGCTGGATAGTCTTAACTATATCATCAACGTCCTTGCTCTTAATGCAGAGAGGGAATGCGTCAACATCGCCAAACGCCTTAAAGAGGGCGCACTTGCCTTCCATAACGGGCATGCCTGCTTCGGGGCCGATATCGCCAAGGCCGAGAACTGCGGTGCCGTCGGTAACAACGAGACACATATTCCATCTTCTGGTAAGCTCATAGGACTTGTTAACGTCCTTCTGTATTTCAAGACAAGGGGTTGCAACGCCGGGGGTATAAGCAAGTGCAAGGTCTTCCTTGGTCTTGCAAGGAACGGTGGTGATAACTTCTATTTTACCTTTTTTCTCATAGTGAAGAGCCAAGCTCTTTTCAGCAGTAGTCATAATAACATATACTCCTTATAAATAATATTCTTTAATAGTTTCCGGAGAACATCTGACTGTTGTTGTCAGCAGCAAAATCACCAAAGTATGCCTTAACATCCATACCGAGGTAGTTAGCCATATCAACCATTTCTCTAACGGTGTTTTCGTTAACTTTTATGCCGTTAGCTTTTCTGTCTGCCATTGCGGCAATTTCCTTTTCGCCGTGGGTGTAAATCTTTTCCTGACCGTCTGCCTTGGGGCTTTCACGAAGGTCCTGAAGATATTTAGAGAAGTGTGCCTTGATATCTTCTGCGTTGCCGAAGAATGCAGGGTTGATAGCCATAAAGCCGTGGCAGATGCCGCTCTTGCCGTTCTTCATGCAGTAGTTAGAGGTAACGCCCTGAGAAAGGATGGAAGCAAAGAATTCGCAAACCATACCCCAGCCATAGCCCTTGTGGCTACCAAGCTGTTCGTTAGAGCCGCCGAGAGGCATTATGCCGCCGCCGTTCTTTGCAACGATGTTCTTAAGAACATCTGCTGCATCGGTAGAGGGGTGACCATCCTTGTCAAGTGCCCAACCGTCGGGAAGAGGCTTGGACATCTTGTTATACATTTCCAGCTTACCGCGGGTAACAACGGTGGTGGAAGCATCGAAGAAGAAGGGATAAGGTTCAGCAGGTGCAGACATCGCTATGGGGTTGGAGCCTATCATAGCAAGCTTACCGAAGGTGGGAACCATTATAGCCTCGGAGTTGGTGCAGGAAAAGCCTACAAGACCTGCATCACACGCCATCTTTGCGTAGTAGCCTGCGATACCATAGTGATTGGAATTTTTAACGGATACAATACCAACACCTGCGGTCTTAGCCTTTTCTATAGCAAGTTCCATTGCGGCGTGACCAACAAGCTGACCCATACCGTCGTGTGCATCAATAACTGCCGAAATAGGAGTGTCAAACACAACCTCATGCTTTGCGCCAACAACGATTGTGCCCTTTTCAATACCCTTGTGGTATCTTACAAGACGCTGCATGCCATGGCTTTCTATACCATACAGGTCGGAAAGCATAAGTACGTCAGAGATTATTCTGCTTTCTGCTTCGGAAAAGCCGAACTTACAAAAAGCCTCCATACAAAATTTGTCAAGATGCTCTGCCGGATATGTTAAATATCCCATTAAATATCATTCCTTTCAAAATTATTTACTGTTTAAACTAAGGGAAAATTGCATACTTCTCCCTCTGTAATAGATTATCATAATCAGTGCAATATTGCAAGCATTATTTTCCTTTTTAACAATAAATTTTACCTGTGCAGCGTAATAGCCTGACCAATTAACGGGGTGCCCAAACAAAAAATCAAAGCCGCGTTCTGCAACGCGGCTTTGTTTTCAGACTGCTGAGAAAGAGTGCTCACACCACCCCATTGCTCACTTCGTTCGCAACGGGGACCCCAAGAACTGTATTCCCACCCCACAAAAATACATTTTTGTGGGGACCCCGGTGAGTACTGTGAGCCGAGGTTCGTTTTGAACGAAAAAATATGAAAATATACAAAAATTTCGGAGAAATTTTCCCCGAAATTTTCACTTTATAGTAACCGTATTTTCTTTTTTTCGCGTTCTGTGCCTTTGTCAGCGGTCTGAAGCCCCCGCCGTAGCGGGGGCCTGCGTTTAAGTATTATTAACTGCCGCTTACCATTTTTCTGATAATAGCAAAGTCTGTGGTAGAAACATTGTCACTGCCGTCGGTATCTGCAGCAAGCTTGTATACGCCTTCGAATATGCCGCTACCGGAGATCACACGTCTTACCGCAAGCATATCTGCAGTGGAAACAATACCGTCACAGCTTACATCGCCGTCAACAACAACGGTATAGCTTGCTCTTACCTCGGAATTAACAACAAGGTTTACTGTATAGCCTGTAGCTACAACGCCCGTAGATACCTGATTTCCGTTCATATCCTTAACAACTATAAACTCTGCACTCTCGTTAAACTTAGCAACAAGATTTTCTTTAGTTGTGCCTGCTAATGTGCCTTTAATATAAGTATCCTTGTAAGACAAAGTGCTATCCTTTATTGTTAAGCTATCCGGGCCTATGGGGACACCGCCGTTTACAAGCACATAGCCGTTGCCGCGGATTGTTGCGTTATCCAGATATGCACCTACAAAGGTAAGCTTATCACCATTTACAATCTTTGCGGCATAGCTATAATTCTGATAGCCGCTGTGGATTACCCAAAGCACCTGATTTCCGGAAACGGGCACGCTCTTTTCGACACCGTTTTCATATATCGTATTTACGGTATATGTGCCGTCCGCGTTAGGGGAGCAGAGGAAGGCGCGCCACCAAGTCATACCAAAAGAAGTACCCTTTGCGGCGGTCCAAAGGCTGCTGGAGCTTGCTGTTACGGAGCCGTTAATATCGGCAACGGGGATGTATTCCACATTTGTGGGGTAAGAACCTATCCAAGGACCGAGCATAACGGTTTTGGAGGCTGCTGCGGTGTTTTCGGGACCTACGGCAGTAACGGTTACCTTAATGTATTTACCGCTTGCCTGTGCGGGAACGGTGAAGGAGGTGCTTGTTGTGGTACCGCTGGCGATAACTGTACCGGTGGTTGCACTTGTTTCACCCATGAACACTTCTGCCTTATAGTTATAAGAAGTAGCGTTGGTAACAGCGCCCCAGCTTACGGAAAGGTTTGCGTTGTGTGCAACAACAGACTCGGAACTTATTGTGGGAGCCTTTACCTTGTTGGTCTGTGCTTCGGAAAGCAAGCAGAACCAGTCAACCGTCATAGCGCTTACTGTTGTAAGATGGCTTTCGGTAAGCCAAACATCGCCTGGATAGGATTGTCTTGCGTTGGTAGGATAACTATCAAGCACATGGTATTTTTTAGTGCTCGCATTATAGTCAACAATAGCGATAAAGTGGCCGGGAACATGGGCAACCGCAACACCACCGCTGTTGAGATGGTTGATAAGCACACTGCTTTTAACAGAAGCCCACCAGCCCTGTGTTCCGTTACAGTTCATTGTAAATCCATATCTTTCACCGTATTTAGCTTCTACGTAAGGATAAAGCTCATACCTGTATGTACCGTCAGCGCCGCCCTTGTTATACGCGCCGATGCTGTATGCCCAAGCGGCAACTTCGTTAACGTTCATAGCATTACCGGTGAGAAAGCCTACTGCGTTTACCAAAGAGAATATACCACAGCCAGTAGCTCTAAGCGTACCTGTGCCGTAGGTGTTAGCGGCGCCGGTCCATTTAGAATCATTTTGAACGACCATAACCCATTCTTCGTGAAGAGCCGAAGCGGGAATTGCGGATAAAGTAAATGAGCAGATAACGCTGAGAAGGAGCATAAAGCTTATTGCTCGTTTTAATGAAAACAGCTTTGAAATTTTCATATACATACCTCCATAGTATAATTTACATAAACTTACAATTATATACTACAGCATTTTGTAAATATTGTCAACCGTTGATTGAGTTATAATGTATTTTCAACGATTTACACAAAAAATATATGCTGATTTTGTACGATATTCAAGTGCCGACTTCACAAAAATATGAATTGTCTTTCTATATACCTAATTATTTGTTCACAGTTCGGCAGACTGTTGAGGAAGAGTGCTCACACCACCCCATTGCTCACTTCGTTCGCAACGGGGACCCCGAGAGCTGTATTCCCATCCCATAAAAATGTATTTTAGTGGGGACCCCGGTGAGTACTGCAAGCAAAGGTTTGTTCCGAGCGGAATAATATAATAATGCAAAAAATTCGGTGAGATTCAAATTTCACCGAATTTTCTTCTTAGCAATATTGTATTTTTGCCTTTTTGTGTTCTGTGCCTTTGTCAGCGGTCTAAGGGCATCGGCTAAAGCCGATGCCCTTAATACTATTTGATTAGTCGTACTGTTTGGGAAGATCATCTTGTGCCGCAAGAACATCAGTAATGCTTCTCGCTACAGCACCGCCGTATACATAGTATCTTATATCGTTGATTGCATTTTCACCGCCGTAGTACTTGTTGAATATTTCGCCCCAAGTTTCTTCAACATACGCGTCATCCTTACCAAGGTGTTCACCGAATTCAAGGAATTCGTAGTTGTTGGCGTAGATTGCGTAAGGAACTGCTACTATCTTAGCGGACTTCTGGCCTGCGGGTATACCTGCGATTATCGCGTCAAATTCAAGATAACGCTGGTCGTAGTTATATACGCCGAGAAGTTCTGTCATATTCTGACCGTCTGCACTGTCGCTGTCTACGCCGGCAAAGATGTTGCCGTTTTCGTAGTCACCGGGTACAAGCTCGGTTGTAATATTGCTGTAATAGTAGTATCTGTTAGCGCGAGAATGCTGAACAATACCACCGAAGGTCAGGTAGTTGTTGTTGTGTCCCTGCTGGCCCTTGCCGTACTTGTTTGCATATTCAAGATATCTGTCAAGACCTGCCATTACCTGTTCTTCGTCGAAGGTAAACTTTTTAGCGTCAGAATCATACTCATACTTGATTATGTCTTGCAAGTCGGAAAGCATTACGAATGCCTCCTCGGTAGAAGCAGACCAGTATCTGGTGTTGCCGTCACCGTCAATAGTGGTAATCAGACCGTTGTATACAACGCTGTTGCTTGTTGCATAATAGGTGCCGTTTTCATCACAAACAACGCCGCCTGCTATGCCCTCGTAATTGCTGCTGTACCAGTAACGGATGTCATTACCTTCTACGGTTACATAGGTCCAAGAAGGATAATCCTCATTACATGTCCAATAGTGTGCAACACCGCTGCTGTCGCGGGACATTATCTTAATAGCGGGTAATTCGGTGGTTTCGTCTTCGGTTTGGTAATGATAGTACACCGTATTGCCGTTATTAAGAACTACGCTATATACATCTGTTGCATCTACCAAGTCTTCGGAAGGACTGTACCAATAGCCGTTTTCGTCTACCCAGTTTACTCGGTCTACATTTTCGGTGCAATACCAATACTTAGTATTTTCACCACTGCCGGTAGTAAACTTATATTTGCTTATAGAATTGTTTTCGCTATAGAAGTAGCCGTTTGCGGTCTTCCATACACTGCCGATAGTGTCATTCACTTGGATATCGTCATCACAGGTGTAATATACAAGCTCGCCATCCACAGTAAGCTTGAACTTAGCTGTATCTTCTGTTGCCTCTGCAACGCCACTAAGCTTCTTAACCTCAGTTACGCCGGTAAGCTTTATAACCTCGATAACATTCTTAATTTCTTCAACGCCGGTTACTTCGACTGCAGTGTTAAGCTTGGTCATCTGCAAGCCGTAGTCTTCGTAAACAGTGCTGTAAGGTGCCCTTGTGGGGAATGTATCGGTAAGATACCTATTAAGGTTGTTAAGGGTGAATATAAGCGTACCGTACTGCTGTCTATGAGTATGGGTGTTATAGTATGCAGCATCATCAATGTACCAAATGGAGCCAAAGCGTAAGGTTGTGCCTTCTGCTCTGTCTATACCGTTATACTTAACGGTGCCCAAATTGGTCTTTGCGCCGAGAGGAGCGAGGTTGAGAGATATGCCGTTTTCGTCGTTAGCGTATTCGTCATAATCAGACTCATAGTTTGTATCCCAAAGTACTTCGCCTGTAAGCTCTACTCGGTTCTCAGGCATATTGATGTAGTTAGCACCTTGATTTGCCTTGTCTACATTGTAGCCTTCTGCTTTAAGATACTCAAGAGAGTTCTTAAGGAAGATGGGCAAGTAGTAATAAGCGTCTTCACCTACATAGTCTTCGGGAAGTGCACCCGTGAATTCATCACGTGCCAGTACGTTACATACCGTAAGAGGAGTAGGTACTGCCGTTGTGGTAAACAGACGGGTTGTTGTGTTGCCTGTATCTGTTACGTTAGTGTAATAGATGCGGCTATCTGCCAAAAGCTTGTAGGTGGATACCCAGTCACCCTGATAATTGTATTCGGTTGCGAAAAGTTGGTTGCTGGTTACACGCAACAACAGCTGGTCACCGCCGTAGAAGTAAGGAATATCTCTACCGTCAAGCGCACGCTGTTCAACGTTGCCGAATACGTAGTTTCTGGTATACTGTTCTGCTTCGACATTATTATAAACAACATTGAGAACATAACCATCGGGGATTTCGTCCTCATAGAGGTTGCTGTCATAGAAGCCGCGGAAGAAAGTGGGACGAACTTCGCTGGTCTGGTTCTTAACATCTTCCTCGGTAAGACCGATTGCGGTCTTCTTGAACTTGCTGTCTGTAAGGTCAATTACAGGGTAGCAAGGATGTCCTTCATAAACTTCAACTTCGGTAAGACAAATCCAACCGTCTTCACCGCCGTCGGTTTCGGCAACTACCTTTACATACTGGTAATCGTTAAGCTGCAAGCCAAGCTCGCCATCTCTTGCGAAGGTAAGGTTGTATCTGTAAACGATGTAATCATCAGTTTCAACAACTACGTCCATACCCTTAAGAGAAACTTCACTGGAATCGTTATCCTTAGCGTTAACTGTTGCAACTTTACGCCATGTTATGTTGTCATCGGAAACGTAAGCAGTTACGTTATAAGGTTGGTTAATCTTATCCACGCTGTCTTTAGATTCGAGAGCGTAAACGGATACATAACCTACGTCGTTAAGCTCACCCATATCGAAGGTAAGGGAAACTTCCGCAGCGTATGCCTTCATCCAACCAACGGACATATCCTTCATTTCCTGAAGTGTGGGAGCTGTACCACCTGCGTAGTTGGCTTTGTACAAGGTTGTACCGCCAATACCGTCGGTGAGCTGACCGGTAAGATATACGTTGGTGTTGTTATTTGTTCTGCCATCATCAGCATAGCCTTCGTCCTCTGCAAAGAGGTAACCTGCTGTGGTAGGAGCGAGAGCAAATGCATAGGGCTTGTTAAGAGCGTTATCCCATCTTTCAAGGGTATCCTGATACATCAAAATAGCATCTTCGGAAACGTCAACCCATGTGGAAGCATTTGTGTTGGGTTTAGTATCGGGATATATTGCGTTTTGAATTACTTGGAACTCAGAAATGAAGGTTTTTTCATTCTGAGAGGAGTGGTTCATTATTGTTGCCTTGATGTATCTTGCGGTAACGCCCTCTGTCTGCAAATCGAAGGTGTAGTCTGCAACGGTGTTGCCGTAGATTGTATCGGTTGCACCTGTATAGATGATGGAAGCATAAGCATCCCCAAAGGTTGCGCTGTTAAAGCCGGTGTCATCAAGTGCAACGGAGCCGATGTAGGAGTAACTGAGACCGTCGGTAGAGATTGCAAACTCAACACTGGTGGGGAATACAACGCCGTCTTCGCCACCGCCAAGGAAGCGGAGCTTGAACGCGGAAAGACCGTATTCAACGGAACCAAGGTCGAGTATTACATTTTCTTCACGAACGCGGATGTCTTCTTTTACTTCATACTCGTCGTGCTTAGTATCTATCTGCTGGATATAGGAGAATACCGTATCGGTAACATCGATATCTTCAATAACGTCAGCATCGGGAGTACCCATACCGTCGCCTACGAAGAAGCCTATTGCGTAATCCTCAAGAGCTTCTACAAGATAGGAGTTGGAGTATACGCTCATCTTTTCGCCGTCGGTAAGCTGACCAACGCCGGCGGGAACGTAAAGCACGTTGCCGTATTGGTTGGTGTCAAACCTAAGGGTCTTGTTAGATGAATACTTATACTGGAATGCTTGACGGTAGTCACCGTCGGTGTTAGCAATAGTAGGATTAAAGGTACCGTTTTCACCGATAACACCGATTTCACCCTTTTCATTTACATAGTAGAGGGGAGTTTCGGAATATACGGAGAGGAATGCCGCCAAAGCGTCTTCCGTATTGTTTTCACGGAACCAGTTTTCGGTGTACATATAGGTGGTATCCCAGTATGTGGGAAGGTTTCTAAGGGAGTACATCTTGCCGCGTGCAACATTGAAGTTTTCTCTTATAAATACATTACTGGTAATGAACTGAGTAACCGTCAAAGATGCATCGTTAGCAGCAATTACTTCGTCAATCTTGCCGTCGCCTGCCTTGTATCTGATAGCAGGAGTAAGCAGACCAAGCACTTCCCTATTAGTGTAACCGAAGAGAACCGCGTCACGGCTCTTACCGTATGCCTTATCATCGGTTGCGTTATAAGTGTAGTTAAGTGCAATGATTATAGTATTGTTATCAGCGTGGATGTTAAACTTGCTCTTATCAACGCCTTCTTCAAACATACGGGAAAGAACCCATGTATTATAGGAGGTGTTGTACTGAAGCTCAAGTATTGTCCAATCGAGAAGCGCACCTGCATCAGAAAGGTGACCTTCATATTCCTGAGTAAATACTATTGCATTGTTAATGTACTTTTCTATATCAGCAGTGGGAACATTGGAAGCGGAAAGGCTTATCTTGTTCTTTGTCTGATAATATGTTGTGGTAGTGGTTGTATTACCGCTTTCCTCAGTTGCAGCTATTGCAGCATAGGAGAGGGTAAGGAAATCAGACTCACCAAAGGTGTTGGTATAAAGTCTGTCAGTGTTGTTTTCGGAAAGGCCACCGGGGTTATTGCCGGTTGCGTTAATTGCAGGAACAGATTCGCCTTCTGCAACTATTTCCTTAGCAAGACGATCGATACCAAGCATGGTTTCGGTGGGATCTGCTACCGTAGCATCAAGACGGAGAGTATCCCAGTTTTCGGAGTTCTTCCAGTAACCAAGCTCATCAGTAGTGGAGAGACGGAAGTTGGTTATCTGTGCATCGTCGGTGCCACGTCCGTCGGATGCGTTGTAGGATTCCTTCTGAGAACCGTTCTTCCAGAACATCCAAGTAATTGTGTAATCTAAGTCTGCACCAGTGGTATTAGGA
Source organism: Clostridia bacterium (assembly GCA_017397955.1). GTDB lineage: Bacteria > Bacillota > Clostridia > Oscillospirales > CAG-382 > SIG636. Next base: position 41,125 of record JAFQHL010000034.1, on the reverse strand, counting down.
ATCCAAATTGTTACGTTGTTCCAATCCCAAGCATGTCTGTACATACCGTAGTCAACATTACCGTTACCGGATACTATGGGAGAGAATACAATAACGTCATCAATGTTTACAGGGTATGCTTCATTACCCATGGAACGCTTCATTTCTTTCCAGCTGGCAAGAACTAAGTTTTCAGGGTCACGGGTTATATCCTTGTAACCGGAGATGAATGCTACGCAGGGGTCGTTCTTAAGTTCAACGCCGTTAACCTTCCAAGAGGTATCGCCTGCCACCATACGCTCACTATACAAAGTATAGAGGGATTTATCAGCATAATCGAGAACACCTGTCCAGGTTTTCTGGGAACCGGTTGTAGCGTTTGAGTAATACTTATAAGGAATACCGCAGTTGTAAGTCTGTATCCAATCCTTATATTCCTCGTTCCATCTTTCCGTGGTTTCAACCCATACGGAAAGTGTGTCGGAAGTTTCAGTGGAAGCCTTCCAGTCAAAGCTGAAGTATGCACCGCCTTTGGGTATTACAAGCTCTGTGGAAACAGTACCACCCTGGTTGATTATACGGTTGTGGTCAAACTGTGTGTCAAAGTAGTAAATACCGTTTTCTTCTCTGTAAATAAATGCATCTCTTGCTTTGAGGTTTGCTACTATTTCTGCATAATCGGGGTCTGCGTTTGTTGTATGAATCTTAGAAATTTCGAAGGTATTGGGCGTATATTCAATTTCCTTACCATTATCGGTGTTAAGAACTTCACCGCGTACAGAGGAGATTGTTGAATAGCCATCACCGTCGGTATAAGACAAATCCTGATAGCCCTTACCTTCGGGTGCCATTTGGAGAACATAACCGAACTCAGAAGCATCTACATAATAGTAGAACTCATCAACATCAGCCATGTTACTACCATTGTCGTTATCTGCAGTATAGTCATATTTACTGTCGAACTGCATCAAAGTACGCTTACCGAGAGGCTTTTCTATACCCATCTTGGTATAGTAGTTACCAAACTTATTAACGGTAGTACCGGTCTTATCTATTACAAAGCCAAGCTGCGTGAAAGGAATAGCTATTTCAACGGTAAATACGTTCTGACCGTTTTCACTTTGAGAAGCCTTAGCCTTACCCTTCAGTTTGGAAACATCAAGTCTGTATTCGTTAGTTTCCTGAGTCATACCAATAGCGGTAGACTTAAACTCTACATTCTTATAGTCGTCCCAAGCAGAAACCGCATCGTGGCTGTTTTCGGGGATAAGATAAGGAGAGTCGGAAGTGAGAGGATAAGTAGAACCGTCTTCAAGGGTCATTGTGGCATCATCGATTATATAGGTATCTAAAACAAAGTCATAGTTACCATAATCGTGTCTTGCCGTATCATTGAGGTTTGCAACAGACATATACAGGCGGAACGCGGATCTGCCGTCTACATTATCGTAGAAGGAAGAATAACGTCTGTAGCCCTGTGCATGAACATACATACTCCAAGAAGATGTATTGGTATCATAAACAACATTCCAGTTAATATCACCGGACATATGGTTGTTTCGATAGTTAACATTATACTCGCCTTCGTTAATATTAGCATTTGAGTCAGAAGGAATGTATTCAGGTGCGCCCTGAACGCTTATATGGGTATTGGGGATTTTGTCATCTCTGGTAAAGGTATAAACGTTCTCCCAAATCAAGCCCTGATATGCACGGGTAAGATAGTACTTGCTGTATTCCATTGAGGAAACATCGTCAAGATATATCCTATCAACATGGTTGCTGGTGGAGTTCTCATATCTGTAACCATAGATAATGTAATCACCAAGAGTCTTACCGTAATCGCTCAGACCCGTAATAAGCTCATCACTCTCAAAGAACCAAACAAGGTCGTTGGTTATCTGGTCGGCAGGAATGGTATCACCGTCTACAGTAATGGGCTTAGCCGCAAGGCTGGAGCCGTCAATATCCTGAGAAAGTGCATAACCTTCGGAAACTATAATGTAACCGTTCATTACCGAATCATCAGCAAGGGTATTCTTGTTGATGTCAGTGTCAACTACATATTTAGCTTCAGAGGTCTCTATGGATGTAGCAAGATTTGCCGTGCCGTATTTAAATCTAGCACCGGTCACAGTATAGGTCTTATTCCACTCAATAGAGCTTACCTTATAAAGCTTGAAGTTGTTAAGGTTAACATTAGAGTAGCCTGCATTGTTAGTGTTAGTGCTGCTGGGAGTGGTAATATCGTGCTTAAGCTGGAAGAATCCGGTGCTGTCGTCATAGAACAAAGAGCTCTTTGCAAAAGCGGTAGTAGTGCCCTGTGTGTCGTTCTTGCTGGTCTTCCACTTAGAGGTATCTTGATTAACACTAAATGTTTCATAATAGTCATGGCTTGCTGTATAGAAGGGGATTTCATCCTCTTCGTACTGCAATGCAATGTACAGATACTCATCATCCCAAAGCATCTTATAGTCGAAGCTGTTAACAGCGGAGTTACCGCCTGCGGACTTAGGAGACTTAGGAAGTGCGTTAACCCAGAATTCCTGTACAGCAACCTTCTTGCTGGTATCTGCCATATGCATTACTGCGCGAACATACTTTGCCGATATACCTTCAAAGCTTACGCTGAAGTTGTATACATAAGCTTCACCGGGTTGATACTGTTCATAGTATCTGTAATCGCCGAAGGTTTCCTTAGCAGTATAACCAACGTCGGTCCAGTTTTCATTGTCGGTAGACACTTGGAAACGAACGTTTTCGGGAACTGCGTAGCCTCTGTCCTTCGCATCAAGTATGGAAATAGCGAAGGTGTTAAGACCGTAATAAACGCGGTCAAGCTCAATCAACGCGATAACATCGCCCTTGTAACCGCTGAGGGTGGTCCAAGAGGAAGCAGCGTTTGCATAGTCCCAGCCTTCTGTTGTACCGTCGGTATTATACGTCTTTGCACCTGTTGTGCCTACGGAAGCACCGTTTTCGTATGCGGTAACAGTATAGCTTACATTGCTTTCTACGTTACTACTTGTTACATCTTCATAAGGAACGGTAAATTCAACCGTCCAAGAGCCTTCTGCTCTGCTTGCGGTATAGCTGTAAGGAGTAGCAGAACCGCTTTGAAGAATAACAAAGCCCTTCTTAACGTCGCCGTTAAATTCAAATTTATAGGTCTTATTGCCCAGTGTAAAGTCTACAGCAGTACTGTCAAGAGTGGGTGCCCATTGAAGAACAACAGCAGCGTTGATGTAGTTTGTAATACCCTTCTTGCTGGAGTACAAGCTGTACCACATTCTACCTTTATCGGTGTTTACGAAGGAAACGCCGTTAGCGTAGCCTGCATCGGTTGCATCGGTCATTGCAAAGCCTGTGCCTGAACCGTTTGCGCCGCTTGCAGTGGTGGAATCGCCTTCTGTTTCAGAGCCGTAAAGCTTTGCATCAACAGCATCTATGGAAATAACGTTGTCAAGCTTAACGGTGCCGGATTTAAGCTTTAGTTCTGTAGAAATGCCGGAAACGTAGTAGTAGTTTTCAAGACCGGGGTCACCGAATACGCGCACTTCGCTTACAGCACTTGCAGAGTCAAGCGCAATCTTAATACGTCTGGCGGAAACCTTGTCATCAAGCTTATAAATTTCGCCTTCACCTGTAAGGGTGTCCACAAGTACAAAATTATCGCCGCCTGCGGAAATGTAGAAGCTTGCAGAAGCGTTATTTGCGCCAACAAGCTGGAAGGAGGTGATGCCGGTTTTAACGTCATCAAGTTCAATAATGAATTCACTACCGTTAACGGAATCGTTTTCAACACCGTTTGTGAGAAGTTCGGTATATACGCCGTCAACAGTTGCATCTTTTTCTTCTGCTATGTTGGTACGGTCGTGGTCGTCAGAACCGGATACCATAACTTCATCCACATATACGCCTTCGCAATCGGTATCGTAATGGAAGGTTACCTTTACGTAACGACCGAACGCGCCGTCTATGATAGGAGCGAATTTAGCATCATCGCTGAAGCTGAATCTGCCGGTAGATACATCGTAAACATAGCTGGACTGCTGAACAACAGACACATATTGCCAGTCAGCATCATCAAACGCTGCACCTTGAGAAAGGGTGGGAACGTAAACCTTGGAGGAAACCTCAAAGGTAATTTGGAAAGGCAGAACATCGCCCATCTTGTAGAAGGAAACGTCAAACTCCGTAAGCGCATGGTAAATTCTACCAAGGTCGATAATCATATAGTCATAGCTTTGATTATCGTTATTGAATGTAAAGTAGTAGTCAGAAACAGAGCCTGTACCGTCATAGATTACGCCGTCAGTCATCTGATTATTGTTGGTTACGCCTGTTGTATCATCAAGGGTATAAACCGCTGTGAAGTGCATGTTAGTGGAAACCTCACCTGTAGTGGGGATACCCACATTACCGTCGCCGTCAACCCAATGACTGAAGTAGTAAACGGTACCGTTTGCATCAGTATAAGGCAAAGCAACAACATTTGCCACCGCACCGAGAACTTCGTCGGAGGTCCAAGCGGCACCCATATATACACCGAATTGTACCTGTTGAGAGGTCTGGCCGGAAGATTTAAGCAAAGCACCATCAGCCGCACTAAAGGTTACAATGTATTTGGGTGCGTAATATACAGCCAGTTCGGTTACGCCATCGAACCAACCACTTGCACTGGCAGTTACAGTAATGGTGTAGTAGCCTTCACCAACAGCAAATGCTGTAGAGTCCAAAAGGAGCTGACTTGCAGTAAGACCGGTCGCAGCAGTTACCGTATCACCGTTCTTATCGGTAACCGCAACGCTGTAGGTTATGATGGTGCCGTCTTCATCAACAGTTACATCGTCCCAATCAAGGGCAGTGTGTACACCGATTTCCTGCTCATTATAATGAGAGGTAATAACAGGTGCATCAAGCTGTGCAGACTTAACACCGTTAATTTCTATTTCTGTAAAGTAAGTAGCCCAAGAACCTTGAACATCGATGAATACATATTTACCTGTTTGAGCACCTTCAACGCTGTATACAACAGTTGTACCATCATAAGCTGAAGATGCTATATCCTCACCAAAGCGTACTGCATCCCCTATCGCATCGGTTTCACCCACACTTACGGTGACGGTTCTGCCGCTTGCAGAGGTATACACGTTAACGCTGGTAACATCAACTCTTGATTTAAGCTTGTAAATAAACCTAACTGTTTGCGTACTGAAATCTCTGGTTACACCAACAAAGTTGCCTGTCGCACTGGGTGCAACATTGGATATTGTACCATCGTTAAGTTTACCGCTGTGGAAAGAAGTCCAAGAAGTAGAACCGCTTGTAAACTCTTCCATATAACTGTATTGGTCACCAAGTGCGCCTTTGTAGGAGCCGCCGTTTTCTTCAAGCGCCCAGTTCTTTTCGGTAGTATCGGGGCCTTCTACAACACCGGTATAGCCGTTAATTACAACTTCATCCATATAGAAAAGCTGTGTTGCGGAAGTAAAGGTACCGGTATTGTTATCAATGTTTATCTTTACGTATCTGTAGCTTCCGGAGGGAGCGGTAGCACTGCTCTTATATACAGCGTGAGCTGTTGTATTAGAGGAAGACTGAGGCAAAGTGCCATCTGCCGTCCAAGTGCCTTTAACGCCGGAGGACCATGTGGAATTATCACTGGAGAAATAATACGTTACGGTGAAATTACCTACGCCGGCAGCATTGCCTCTACGAGGATTTCTGAAATAAACGTCCTTTAATGAATAAGAGGAGCCAAGGTCAAACACGATAGTCATACCATTGGGTTGTTCCGCTTTTTGGTACCAGCCTAACCAACGGTAAGGAACAACGCCGTTGGTATATATTGCGGTTACGCCGTCATTAAGTTTACCTTTTGCGAACACGCCCTTTGTATCACGGTAGCCTGTACCGCCTGCCGCAATAGAGGTTGTTGAATACTTAGCTGCGTCATAATTAGGAACTTCATAGTCTATTGCCATGGTACAGCCTTCTGTTCCGTCGGCATAGCCTATGTTTTCACCGGGGAGCATATCATAATATGCGTATGTACCCATAGGTGCAAGGTTGGTAATTTCGCCACCTGTAGGTGCAGATGCGGGTTCGGACCCCATTACCTCAATTTCGTCCATGTACAATCGGTTATTCGTTCCGGACTCAGTAGAAATAGTAAACCTTACGTATCTAATATCTTTACCTGTAGTTGTACACTGATATGTATACGCTTTACGCGTGTTGAGGTGAGTGGCGTCGTGGTGTATGCTTCTTGACGTCTCATTAGATAAAATGCTGACATCTGTAGTCCAAGTGCTGCCATCTGAACTGTATGCAACGTTCAATTTGGTAGGTCTTGCGCTGGAAAGCGCAGTATCCCAATATAGATCGATAGAAGCGCTTGATACATTGTATTTGCTTGCCAAATCAACAGTAAGTGTGTAATCAGTCAGCGAAGAAATATAACCTACGTAGGCATTAGCCACGTTTGTTGTATAACCTGCTCTGTATTCAGCATAATCACCGTCGGTCAAAAGGCCGGTGTGATAAGCATTAGCTGTACCGCCATCAGAATAAGAAGAATAAGGAGCTACGGAATATTTGTATTTTTTACCCAATGCAATGTTAGAGTCTGCTTTAGGCTGGATAGAGGGAGCGTGTGTATTTGTTGCCTTGGTTTCGGCATCGGCAATTACGTTGGTAGCAGAAGAAGAAGGAACTTCGGATGCCCAGTAAATCTTACCAACGGTTACGTTACCGAGGATTTCGTAATAGCCGGAATCATTGGTCTTGTAGCCTGCGGTCTTCCAGGAGATGCTGTTCCAGATATCGGTATTGTTAACATCGCCGTAGTTATCTCTGCCGAGAAGGTTGGTATTCTGGAGATAGTTTGCGTGATAAGCAGCAGTTGCGCCGTCTGCCGCGATAGAGTCTATATACTGACCACCGATTATATCCAGGTGAGAAAGAGCGAACCAAGTGCCCCACTTGCCTGTAGAATCGTAAGCGGAAGGAACGGAAGTATTGCTTATATCGGTATAAAGGGTGATTTTTACGTAGGATGCCAAAACGTCGGATGCATCCTTAGAGGTGAGGGGGATATATTCGGTAATAAATTCTGCGTCATCAGCAGAAACGGTACCGTTGTTTACGTATACTTTTGCACCAACCTCGGTCCACTTAGTTTCGCCGGATTTTTGAACGGAAACTACTATGGAAGAAGGACGGATAGCATCTGTATCCACTGCAAAGGAAAGTTCTACACCTGTAACAACGCTGTCTGCATAGCCGATAGCGTTATTATGGAGGTCTGCGTTGAGGTTTACAACCAGTTCAACGGGAACAGCCTTAGCGCCGGTGGAAGCAACTGCAACGAAACGGGGATCGGTTATCCACATACCTGCAGTATAAGTACCGTAGAAGCTGTTTGCGCCGACAAGACCTTCGTTAAGAACTGTAACGCCGTCACGAGCGATAACGCCCTTATCGTCAGCAGAACCAACAACGTAAATTTCGTCCAACCAGAAGTCGGATCTATCCTTATCTGCGAAAGTGAAAACCATTTTTACGTAACGAATGTTTCTTGCGCCGACAGTCTCGCCGTATCTGGTCATATCGCCCGTTACTTCGCTGTCTTCCGCAACCCTAATGGTACGAACGGAGGAAGATACAGCCATATCACGACCGGTGGAGTATTCGCCGTCCTCACCTGCATAGCTAACTACTACGCTTTCGGGCTTTGCGTTAGCGGAGGATGAAAGAGCGAAGAAAGATGCGTCAAAGAACACGCCTGTTACAGAGTCTGCCTCAAAGGCGAGGTCGAGTATTACCTCAACCTGTGTTGCACCGTCGGTAGAGGAGTGAAGCTTTATCATATTAGCATCGCCAACATAGTCTGAACGACCCAAGTCGGTAAGCAGAGCTGTTGTCTTATCATCAACAGTCACCTGACCGTTAACAGTTACATCAACATTAGTGGAAAGTATATCCTGGTCACCGATGGTAACAAGTTTACCTGCGGAAACGCTTTCCTCATACTTTTCGGAGTTGCCTGTATATACTGCATCATCAGCGGCAGAGAAAACGCCGGAAGCGCCTGCGCCGCTATGATCATCCATATCTATATAACCGGAGCAGAGAGAAGAGATTTTAATATTGTAATTGATACCGTCCTGCAAAACGCCTGCAGGAATAGCCTGTGTGTCTTCACTGGTAGTAAATGTTTTTACCACAGTGCCGTCTGCTTTTTCTATGACAATATCGTATCTGTCAGCACCTGCAACAGCAGACCACTCAATATTGAAGGCGTGCTTAGTAGAAACCTCGTCACCTATAACGGGATAGGTCATAACGGGGTTTGAAAGTGCTGTTTGATAGATAGCGGCGGTGGTGCCTGCGGGGAACGCTACATCACCGCTTACGCGGAAATAACGTGCCGTAGCAGACTCAAACACTAAGCTTACAACCTTCACATAGTCGTCCTCATCAACAACCGTTGCATCGGCAACAGCTTCAAACCACTGGTCTTCTACAGACTTAGTGGATTGAACGGACAACTTGGAAGGAACGGTTGTATTTGCAGGGAACTTAAGCACGATACCATCAATATCGTCGTAAGCAGTACCCAAGTCAATAACCGTTTCAGTACCGGAAAGCGTAGTTGTAGAGCCAAGCTGTTTGCGAGCGAAAACATAGTTTTCTGAAATATACTCCGCAATCCAACGGGTCATAAGGGTATAGCCGTACTCGCCGGGGAATACGCCCTCGGCGGAGCCTTCCATATACTTAGCTTCACCTGTCAGCTTTACCTTGCCGTAAACGGATAGGAAGCCCACATTGTTTTCCTCAGCAACAGCGGTGATGGAATCAACAGCTTCCTTTATTCTGTTGGTGATGTTGTCACCGGAAGCTACCTGACCGGGAGTCCAAACATCCGCGTGTTCGGTGTAGTACATATTTTCGCCATACTCGGTAACAGGACCGGGGGAAACGAGCAAAACATCTATACCACGGGCTTTGAACGCCTTAACTGCATTGTCAAGATCAGACTTGAAGGTTGCAACAGACCCGTTGTTTTCTATGCAAACACGGGTGCCGCAAGCAAATACTACAAGTGAAATATCTGTGCTTGCTGCAGCAGTAAGAGCCGCCTGTACACCGCTTTGACCGTCGGTATACAGCTTAACTTTTGCATTAGTGCCCAGTGCAGCCTTTAAGTCTGCACTAAGGTCTTTTGTACCGAAACCGTCACCGATAAGGGCGATTTCCCCTGTGATAACAGAATAGTCGGTGTTGGAATACGCGGTATTGGTATGCAAAGCATCGTCTTTGCCACTGTCATCACCGGATGCGGATGCAAAGATGGAAGCAAAGTCCAGCTCTGTAAGCATGGTGATAAACAGAGAGAACACCATAATTACCGCCAAAAAACCTGCCAGTAATCTACCGGAGGTGTTTTTGATAGTTCTTTCCATTTCTCTCTCTCCTTTTGCGCTATATAAGCCTAAATATTGAATATATAGTGGACATTTTATCTATACGTATAGATATAGATACTCCTATACATATTCATGTACATTATATCTTTTTCTTTATCAAATGTCAATATAAATTTTCTTAAATTTCAATTTTTTGCCTAAAGCGACCTGTTGCGTTTGTTTTTTTGTATTGGCTATAACGTATATTTACTCCGTTAACAAGTTTTTGATATAAACAAAAACCGACGAAAAATTTTTTCGTCGGTCAAGCTGATGACAAACCTTGTCATCAGCTTGGCAGACTGCTGAGAAAGAGTACAGATGGGACGAACCGAGGCGAGAACTGTATTCCCACCCCACAAAAATACATTTTTGTGGGGACCCCGGTGGGTACTGTGAGCTGAGGTTCGTTCCAAACGAAAAAATAAAAAAATATACAAAAATTTCGGGGAAATTTTCCCCGAAATTTTTACTTTATAGTGACCGTATTTTCTTTTTTCGTGTTCTGTGCCTTTGTCAGCGGTCTGACCGACGAAAAAATTTTTTCGTCGGTCAAAACAATGTTATATTTAATCGATCAGCATTTTAGTGGTTTTCGTATGCTGTGATGGTGTTTTCCAAAAGCATTGCTCTTGTCATGGGACCTACGCCGCCGGGAACGGGTGTTATGTAGGATGCCTTTGCGGCACATTTCTCGTAATCAACATCGCCGCACAGCTTACCGTCCTTGCGGTTCATACCTACATCCACTATTACCGCGCCTTCCTTTACCATATCATCTTTTATAAGGTCTGCCCTGCCTGCTGCGGCAATAAGAATATCTGCACGACGGGTGTGATATGCAAGGTCGGCTGTTTTGGTATGACAAACGGTTACGGTACCGCCTGCCGCCAGCAACAGAAGAGCCATAGGCTTACCAACTATATTACTTCTGCCCACAACAACACATTCTTTGCCTGCTATTTCTATACCGTATTCTTCCAACAAGCGCATAATTCCTGCAGGTGTACAGGGCTTAAAGCCACCGCGACCCAAGGTTATTTTGCCCACGTTGTAGGCACTGAAGGCATCCACATCCTTTGATGCGGAAATATGCTCCGTAACCTTTTTCTCGTCCAAATGCTTGGGCAAAGGCAACTGCACCAAAATGCCGTCCACTGTATCGTCGGCATTAAGAGAATCTATCAAGTTGAGCAAATCAACCTCGCTTGTATCAGCGGGCAAGGTGTGCATAAGGCTTTTTATGCCGGTAGTTACGCAGTCGTTATGCTTGTTACGCACATAGATTTGAGATGCGGGATCCTCCCCTACCAGCACTACCGCCAAACAGGGCTGTCTTTTACCCTCTGCCGCCAGTTTTGCTGTGGTTTTTGCGGTTTGTTCTTTTATTTTTGCGGCAAGAGCCTTACCGTCAAGTATTGTCATTTGCTGTTTCCTCCGTTAAAGTTTTGGTTTGTGCAAAATCCGCAAGCTCCTTACGGTTACGAAGATACAGATATATATGGGCGCCTACAGCGGCGGCGCATGTTAAAAAGCCAAGGATCACCATAAGCTTATAACCGCCTACTCTTAAGCTGTCGCTGCGTAAAAACTCTATCCACGCCCTGCCAAAACCGTACCACGCAACGTAGAAGGTGAAAATGCGTCCGTCAAACTTTTTATTTTTGTAAAGCAAATTGGCTATTACAAAACCCGTAAGGTTCCAAAGACTTTCGTACAGGAAAGTGGGATGGGTAACTATTCCGTCCACAGTCATACGCCAAGGCATCTTTTCTGCACCGTAGCCTAAACCATAGGCTTCACCGTTGGTGAAATTCCCCCATCTGCCTATTGCCTGCGCAAGCATTACACCGGGACATATAGCATCGAAATATTTTAGGGGATTGTGCCTTTTTATGAGGGAATAAACCAATATTGTAAGCGCGCCGAAGATTATACCGCCGTAAATGGCAAGCCCTCCGCTCCTTATGTTTATCATTTCTAAAAGGCTTTCATAATCCTCAAGATTGGTTATCACATACAAAAAGCGCGCACCTACCACGCCTATAGGCACCGCGAACAGGGTAATGTTAAGAAGGTCGTCCTCCAAAAGCTTTTCTGTACGCTTGCCGCGCATTAGAAAATAGAAGAACGCGGAAACTATACCTGTGCATATTATCAAAGCATACCAACGGATATCCAGACCTTCTGCGCCGAAGGCGTTGTGGATTGCAACGGAATCAACTGTAAATTCATCAATACCCAAGCCGGGGAAACCTATCTTTACGCTGTCAGCCATTGTTATCCTCCTTGCTGTATATTACGGATATGGCACTGCGGTCGCAACGGTATTCCGCCGTAAAGCGCGCCTTTACGGACTGATAATCCGCACCGCGCAAAAAGTCAGTATACCTAAGAAGGTCACCGCCGTCAAACACAAAGCCAAGAAAAGCGTTTGCAGTTTCCTCAGTGCCGTTATAAGCTTCCAAAGCGGAGGAATAGCACACCTTCTTTGCGCGCTCAAACTCTTCGCTTGTGCAAAAGCTGTATTTTCGATGTTCCAGCTCTTCCTTAATAAGCTCATAAACCCTGTCAGGGTCTGTGCTGGAGCCGTATACCATAACCAAAGCGGCACCCGCCTCATTACTGTACCCGCAGGAATAATGGTCGCCAAGCAAGCCTGTTTCGTAGCATTTGTTGTAAAAGCTGCCGCTTTTGCCGAAAACTGCCTGAACAATAATTTCATTCTCTGCTTCGGCACGCATAAGCTCGTCCCCATTCTTGGGCGGGGTACACTTTATGCCCACCGCAAAAAGCGGAATAGCTACGTCCAAGCTTGATTCTGCACGTCCCGTGCGTATTTCCGCAGGTTCTTCGGGACGAAGTCTTAGGGGCTTTTCGGCATTGGAGGGCTTTATGCACTCCGCTGCTATATCTGCCACGGTTTTAGGGTCAACGTTACCGCATACGCAAAGCGCCATATTTTCGGGCGTGTAAAAGCTGCGATGGCAGTCATACAAAAGCTGTGGTGTTATTTCAGCTATGGTTTCCTCGGTACCTGCAGGGTCTGTGCGTATAGGGTCCACGTGATATAAGGCATCCAGCAAAGAAAAGTGCATTTTCCAATAGGGGTCATCCATATACATACGGATTTCCTCGGTAATAATAGGGCGTTCCTTTTCTACGGATGCATCGGAGAACACAGGCTTTGTAACCACGTCAAAAAGAAGCTTTAAGCACTCCTCAAAATTCTCCGTACAGGAGAACAGATAGCAGGTTTTTGCAGACGCTGTATAGGCGTTTACATTTGCGCCAAGCAGTGAAAACTGCTCAAAAGCATCGGTGCCGTCGGGGTTATCAAACATTTTGTGCTCTAAATAATGAGCAGTACCCGCAGGTAGGCTTAGGGTTTTTCCGTCCACTGCAAACCTAGTGTCAGAGGAGCCGAAGTTTACGGCTATGGATGCGTAAACTGTTGACATTTGCTTAGGGATAACATACACGTCAAGGCCGTTTACGTTGCATTTATAGTATTTTTCTTCCAAGGCGGTATTCTCATAAAGTTTCAACATTGGGTACCGCCTCCTTCAAGCATATAAAAAGTATCGGGAACAATATCTCTTGCCGCCCTTGCAATATCCTCGGCAGTGGTTTTTTCTATTATCCTCGCCATTTGGTCGGGGGTCAAATCAAGACCAAGTCCACGGCGCGTGGAATACCATCCGATTATTGCAGATGGGCTGTCGGTTATCTCTCTGTATGCGTTAAGCGCCGCCGCTTTTGCACTTTTAAGCTCACTTTCCGATATATTCCCCTGTTTAAGGTCATCTATCTGCTTTAACACAGCCTCTTCGGTTTTCCCCCTGTTTTCGGCGGCGATACCTGCCGACACGATGAGCAAGCCCTTAACTCCGTCTAAAAGCGGGTGGCAATAATAGCAAAGCCCCAGCTTTTCCCTTACGTTTACAAAAAGTTTACCGGAGGGAGAGCCTAAAACGTCGCATGCCAAAAGCAGCGCGCTGTAGTCCTCATCCTTTATACTGCGTCCTGTGCGGAAGCCCATACAAAGACGGCTTTGAACCGCATCGGAGCTTTCGGTAATATGCTTTACTTCCGTGCCCGCGCCGCGCACTTCGGTATTAAAAAGCCTTCCGCTTCTGGCGGTAAAGGGTAAATATTTGTTGCAGTAGTCCCTAACTTTATCCGGCTCTTCCCTGCCCACGAAATAAATACTTACAGGCGGTGTTGCTATAAGTACATCATAGCTTTGCTTCAACTCTTCGGGAGTAATAGCCGAGAGCACCTCAACATCTCCTGCGGTTGCAACGGAATAAGGCTCATCCCCGCACATATTTTTTACACAGCGGTTAAGGGCATAACGGGATTTATCGTTTTTTATAGCTTCTATTTCTTCTTTTAAATTCTTTTTTTCAGATTCCACCACATTAAGAGGAAAAACACCGTCCTCTAAAAGCGGATTGAAAATCATCTCGCCAAGCAGGCGCATACCGCCCGCCAAAACGTCTGCGCCGTCGTAGGTATATCTATTCTCTATGCAAGAAAGCTTAAAGCAAATCTTTTGCACCTCACCTATTTTGGAAACATAGGCATCCAAGTCTGCGGCATACAGCTCCTCAAGCGCAACGTTAAACTGCCTTAGAGTGGGATATTGACGGCAACAGCGGCTTAATACATTTGTAAGCAAGGAGTTATGAGTTGCCGTTTCTTTTTTTAAGGGACAGCGAAGCTCTACTATCATAAGATTGGATTTAAATTTATCGGCGGAAAGCACCGTAAGCCCTACGCCTTCCCTTAAAGTATAGTCTTTTATTTGCATCAATATTTACCTTTTACTGTTTTGATTTTTCTATTAAACACAGGGCGTGGGCGGCAATACCTTCCTCCCTGCCCGTAAAGCCCAAACGCTCCTCAGTGGTGGCTTTTACGCTTACTGAATCCAGTTCTATGCCCGAAGCCGCCGCAAGGTTTTTACGCATTTGCTCAATATAAGGTGCAAGTTTGGGTTTTTGCGCTATTAAGGTGGAATCTATATTTTCTATGCGGTAGCCCTTGTCCTTTAACAGTTTCACCACCGCTTTCAACAGCAATAAGCTGTCTGCGCCCTTGTAGGCGGCATCAGTATCGGGAAAATGAGCACCGATATCACCCAGCGCAGCTGCACCAAGCAAGGCATCGCATACCGCGTGGGTAAGCACGTCTGCATCGGAATGTCCCCTAAGACCTTTGCTGTGAGGAACATCCACGCCGCCAAGAATAAGCTTTCTGCCCTCGGCAAAAGCGTGCACATCATAGCCGTGTCCCACTCTCATTTACTTGCCCTCCTTTTCTGCCAGTTTAACAAGCAAACGGGCAAGATACACATCCTCGCTGCGGGTAAGCTTAAAATTGGGTGTAGCCGATTCCACATACTCCACCTTAAAGCCCGCATGCTCCGCAAGAGTGGTGTCGTCCGTAGCGCTTACGCCATCCTTTTGCCCAAGTGCCACGGCGATTTTGTACAGCTTGGCTTCAAACACCTGCGGAGTTTGTACGGCAATAAGCTTACTGCGATCGGGGGTATAAACCGTACCGCTTTCTTTATCTACATATTTTATTGTATCGTTAACGGCACCGCAGGCGGTTGCCGCGCCCTTTTCCATCGCCGCGGTAACAACGCTGTCGATTATCTGCGCCGTTACAAGGGGACGTGCACAGTCATGTATACAAAAAAAGCCCGCTTTTCCGCTTGCCTCATTAACGCCGTTATTTACGGAATCGGCACGGGTTTTGCCACCGAGGGTATAGCGTATGGGCTTTATGCACCCTTCTGCATCGGGAAGCATTTCTTCCTTGTTTCTGCAAACCACCACAATCTCGTCAACGGTGCTTGCGGAACAAAACGCCTCCAGTACCATACGGAATGCGGTCTTTTCCCCTATTTTTATTAAAGCTTTGTTTGTTCCGCCCATGCGGGTGCCGTTGCCGGCACCCACAATTATAGCGCTTACAAAGGGCTTATCAGCCTTCATAGCCAAAGCCTATTTCCAAAGCCTTTTTGTTAACCTCTGCCAAGTGAGCCTTGTGAGCAGGGATACCTGCGTTAAGGGATTCCTTAAAATACTCCTCGTCAAAAAGGCCCGTCTTCTTAACGATATAGCCAAGCATAATTACGTTTGCCATACCGGTAAGACCGTTTTCGTTAGCCAGCTCTGTTGCGGGGATATAGAAATAGCTTATATCCTCACGAGTGCCCTTTTTATTAACAAGTGAACTGTCGGTAAACAGCATACCGCCTTTTACAACAGTACTTTCAAACTTATCAAAAGAAGGTGCGTTGAACGCCAAAAGCACGTCGGGGGTAGTTACAAGGGGACTGCCGATGGGCTCGTCCTCTACGATAACGCTACAGTTACAAGTACCGCCGCGCATTTCGGGACCGTAGGAGGGCAACCAGCTTACATATTTATCCTGACGCATACCTGCAAGCACTATCTGTTTGCCTGCAAAAAGTATACCCTGACCGCCGAAGCCTGCAAGTAAGATATTACTCATTATCCTTTGCCTCCTTTGTGATGTCCTTATATACGCCCAAGGGATAATGGCTCATCATATTTTCACGGAGCCATTCAAGCGCCTGTTCAGGTGCAAGACCCCAGTTGGTGGGGCAGGTGGAAAGCACTTCTACAAGGCTGAAGCCCTGCTTATTCTTCTGCACCTCAAATGCCTTGCGGATAGCCTTCTTTGCGGCGCGTACATTCTTAACGCAGTCAACAGCTACACGTTCTGCATAGGCGGTACCGTCAAGGGTGGAAACCATTTCGCATACCTTTATGGGATTACCCTGAATCTCCTTCTTTCTGCCGTATGGAGAGGTGGTGGTAACCTGACCGAGAAGGGTGGTAGGTGCCATCTGACCGCCTGTCATACCGTATATGCAGTTGTTGATGAATATAACGGTTATGTTTTCGCCTCTTGCGCCAACGTGTACGGTTTCTGCAGTACCGATTGCGGCAAGATCGCCGTCACCCTGATAGGTAAATACAAAATTATCGGGGTGGCTTCTCTTAACGCCTGTTGCAACAGCAGGCGCTCTGCCGTGAGGTGCCTGTATCATATCGCAGGAGAAATAGTTGTAGGAAAAAACGGAACAGCCAACGGAAGCGATACCAACGGTTTCGCCTTCTATGCCCATCTCGTCAATAACCTCTGCAACCAAGCGGTGTACTATACCGTGGGTACAGCCGGGGCAGTAGTGAAAAGGAACATCTGTTAATGCTTTGGGTTTATCGAATACAACCATTACTTAGCACCTCCGTTCATTTCTTCTATCTTTGCAAGTATTTCGTTAGGTGTAGGGATAACGCCGCCGGTTCTGCCAAAGAACTCTACGGGGCGGCGACAGTCGGTAGCAACCTTAACGTCATCTACCATCTGACCCATATTCATTTCCACAACCAAGAACTTACTTACCTTATCAGCAAGTGCGGCAAGCTCTTTCTTGGGGTAGGGCCACAAAGTAATGGGGCGGAAAAGACCTGCTTTTATGCCCTTTTCTCTTGCGGCTTTTACTGCTGTCTTTGCTATTCTTGCAGTGATACCGTAAGCAACAATGCAAATTTCCGCATCTTCTGTCATATATTCATCGTACTGAACTTCGTTTTCCTCTATCATCTTGTAGCGTTCGTATCTGTCAAGAACGGTCTGCTCCAAAACTTCTGGAGAAATGTAAAGGGAGTTAACAATATTGTGCTCTCTCTTATTGCCGTGACCGCAAGCTGCCCATGTCTTTTCGGGAAGCACGCGTTCCTTTTTGGATTCGAAGTCAACAGGCTCCATCATCTGACCCAGCGCGCCGTCTGCCAAAAGCATAACGGGGGTGCGATAGATGTCTGCCAAGTCAAAAGCTTCACCCATAAGGGTAGCAATTTCCTGAACATAAGCGGGAGCAAGAACTATAAAGTGCTGATCGCCGTGACCGAGCGCCTTTGTTGCCTGCAAATAGTCGGACTGTGCGGGCTGGATGCCGCCGAGGCCGGGACCGCCGCGCTGTACATTAACGATAACGCAGGGGAGGTCTGAGCCGATTATGTAGGAAACGCCTTCACTCTTAAGGCTTATCCCGGGGGAAGAGGAGGAGGTGAAGGCACGTTCGCCGGAGGCGGTACAGCCAAGCACCATGTTTATTGCAGAAACTTCACTTTCTGCCTGAAGGCAAAGACCGCCAACCTTAGGCATCTTCTTTGCAAGGTACTCGGAAAGTTCGGTCTGAGGGGTGATGGGATAACCGAAGAAATAACGGCAGCCGGAACGAATGGCAGCTTCACCGATAACCTCATTGCCTTTCATAAGCATCTTTTCACCCATTATTTCTCACTTCCTTTCTCTACTGTAATAATAACATCGGGACACATAGTGGCACACATAGCGCAAGCTATGCATTTTTCCATATCAGTAATGTGTGCGGGATGATAGCCCTTAGCATTAAGGGCAGAGCTGTCAAGGGATATAAGTCCCTTAGGGCAAGCTGTAACGCAAAGCCCACAGCCCTTACAAAGGTCTGTTTTAAAGCTAAGCCTGTTCATTTTTTAGCTTCCTTTCTCTGATATATATTTTATATTTTAAACATTAGAACAGCTGTTTTGTGGCGTTATCTATATATACAACATTTTCCGTGCTTACGTTTTTTACGGTTTTAAGCACAGTGTTGCCTATAAAGGGGATGCCGGTTTTTTGTGATAGCGCCTTGCACACGGCAACACCCTTTTCCACGGTTTCTGCCGTAGTTTCTTCGCCTAAGTTGGTGTTGTTTACTATGCCGCTGAAATCAAGGCGTGCCATAGCCTCTATATCTCTTAAAGATTGCTCTGCCTCCTCCACCGTGGTGGTTAAAGGACGACAGGCGTTATAGATATACAGCATATCATAGCCGTGTTTTTCAAACTTTTCCTTGTAGACGGAAAGTGCAATTGCGCCGTCGTCGCCGCCAACATCAATTACGGAAAAATCCGTGCCGTCAAACACGGACAAAAATTCCGGCGGGATGGACGGGATATCTACATTTGTATTGGCAAACTGGGGTACTATACAACGTATGCCCAGCGCCCTAAGCTCTTCTGCGTTGTCGGCGGTTCTAAAATATGGGTTTACCACGTCGAGGTCGGCAATTGTGACCGCCCTGCCCTCGGCGGCAGCAAGCTTTGCAAGGTTGACCGCCACGTTGGTCTTACCCGAGCCGTAATGACCGCAGACTATTACTATACGATTATTGAATTTACTTAACATTTTATTCTCCGCATCTTATAATGTCCCATTGCTTTGCATCCTTAAGGGGTATGTAAAACACCTGCTTGGGGTGGGGAACATTCTCTATTTCTTCCATATCTTCGTTATACATTTTTTCTATGACCGCTTCCCTGCCGCAACTGCCTGCGCTTAGGATTTGCACCTTGTCGCCCACGGAAAACTTATTGCGCTGTATACATTTTGCAAGCCCCGTTAGCGGGTCATAATCGCTTACCGTTGCCAGATATGCACGGTCGTTAAGATATACGTTTGCGCTGCAAACCTTTGCGCTTTGATGGGGGGAGGTAAAAAAGAAACCCGTATCGTATTCCCTGTGGCTTACGCTCTCCGTCTCCTTCTTCCACATAGGGTCCACCTTATATCCGTCGGGGTTTGCCAAATAAGCATCGTAAGCCATACGGTAAGCGTTGGTAACCGCAGCGGTATAGTAGGCACTTTTCATTCTGCCTTCTATCTTAAAGCTGTTTATGCCCGCCTCTGCCAGCTCCTTAATATGCTCTACCATACACAAATCCTTGGAGGAGAAGGCATAAGTGCCATCCATTTCCTCTTTTACCGTGGCAAAAGGAATACCGTCACGCACATCGGCAAGCACATATTCCCAACGGCAAGGCTGGGCGCACATACCGCGGTTAGCATCCCTGCCCACAATGTAATTGGAAAGCAAGCATCTGCCCGAATAGGAGATGCACATCGCGCCGTGGACAAAGCATTCCAGCTCCATATCAGCGGGGATATTGGTGCGAATTTCTTTTATCTCGTTCAAAGAAAGTTCTCTTGCCAGCACCACTCTTTTTATCCCCATCTGCTCATACCAAAAACGGCAGCTTCTGCTATTTACCGTAGAGCATTGGGTGGAAAGGTGCAGCTCTGCCTGCGGATAACGTGTCTTTACGGTAGCTATAACGCCGGGGTCGCTGACGATAAATGCATCAGGCAGGCAATCCGCTATGCTCTCAAGACTTTGGTCAAGCTCTGCCATCTCATAATCTCGGGGCATAGTATTAAGGGCACAATACACCTTAACTCCGCGGGCGTGGGCAAAATCCAACCCTTCCTTCAGCTCCTCGGGGGTAAAGTTATCTGCGGAGGAGCGCATACCGAAGCGGTTAAGTGCCATATACACCGCATCTGCACCATACATTACTGCAAATTTAAGTTTTTCAAGGTTCCCCGCGGGGGAAAGTATCTCACATCTCTTCATCAGTCATTCCCCACATAGGTACCGTTCTTGACCTGCTCGTTAACCGCTTCTGCCTTTTGCTTGTTTATGCCGTGCTGATACGGAGTTTGAGCGTAATAAATATTGCCTGCCAAGTCGGAATTAAAGAAATACGCCGTGGTAAGGTTAAACTCTTTCTTTACCTCTGCCGCCATATCGGGATAAACAGCGGCGTCGAACGCATCCAAACCGGGATTGCATATTGCCCCTACGGGAAGCCCCGAATACTTATAGGTATTGTAAAGCGTCTCCAATTCCAAATGGGTATTGTTAAGGACATCTACTCTGTCTTCATATATGCCCTCTTCTCTTATCTTCCTAAGTCTTTCTATCTCCATAACATACTGGATGGTTGCACAGGATTCCATCTTATCAAACTCGGCAGAGCTAAATCGATTATGAAATACCTGAGAGATATTTTCAAAGTCCGAAAAATCTTTACCCTCTGCCTGTACTACCGAAGCAAAGGTAACCATCTCGTCAAAAGTAAAGCCAAGGGCTTCACACACGGGCTTATAGGTGCTGTAGTACTCACTCCACACCCTTGTGGAGAAGGTATTAAGCATTTTGTTTATTACGTCTACCTCGTCGTAATCCTTGTAGAAAATATAGGTATCGGGGTATAAGTAACCCTCCAGACGATAAATTCTGCTTTCGGGATAGCCCTCTTCCTCCAAAAGCTTAACAAACTCATGCTTATAAGGATACTCGTTTATGGCATAAATATAATTCTCGCGTCTGCCTATACCATTTTCCACCAAAAGGCTTATAATCTGATCCACGGTATAGCCTTCGGGGATAACCACGGTAACTTCTTCCCTCACATAAGGTTCGGTGGTAAGGGTGGAAATAATCTGGTCATAGTTCATACTTGGGCTTAATGTATAGCTTCCGCCAAGGTATTTGATATCCGATTCCGGCGGTACCTCTTCGTTAAAGAATATGGTTTTGCAAAAATCGCCGAAGATATCCACAATAGTGCCTACGATATCCTCTTCCTCGCCCTCTACGGCGTTGTCATCCACATACTTGTACTTAACGTAAAACTTAAACACCTTTTGCTCGTCAATAATGCCGTTTTCTTCAAGCAGCTCTGCCACCTGATTGGTGGTCATATTATCTCTCAGCACTATTCCTATAGGTTCGTCAGCCTTTACAAAAGCAAAGATATCGTTTGCCATAGGAATTATTCCCGGCCAGAAATCACCAAAGCCAAAGGCGGTGAAAAACGCCAGTATCATAACCGCAAGCGTATACGCCAAAGCTTTTATTATGCTTAAGGAAAGACTGCCGTGCCTGCGTTTTTCGCGGTTGCGGCGTTTTGCGCGACGATATGCCCTTGCTCTTTTCTTTTTGTTACCGCCCCTGTCTGCGGCAGAAAAATGCTCTTCCCCAAGCAACTCCTCGTTGTCAATGCTTTCTTCAACCTTATTGCCTTCGCCGTCAGTAAAATGCCCGTCCTTGGGGGTGGGCATAACGGTGTCCTGCTCCGTTTGGTTGGTGTAATGGGAATCTTCGGATTTTATCACGGCAACCTCGCCGTCAATGCCATCTATTTCTTTATTGGAAACCCGCGTTGCTTGGCTGCTATCGGCAACACTCTCAGACCCCTGCCCTACAGCGGGCGGAGCCATTGTTGCACCGTCAAACAGCTTAACATCATCATCAAAAGCTTCTATGCTTTGTTGAACAACAGGTGCAGACTGAGCAATGTCATCTGTTTTTTTATTTTTATTTGCATCACTGTAACGTGATATTAAGTCCAAAAGCTCGTCAGAGCTTTGTTCCGGATTTTTGTTTTCTGTCACTTTACAGACCCTCCCTGCATTAAGCAGATTATGTCAGCGCGTTTATTATTATAAAAACGATTATAGGAACAACAAGTACGGGGGTAATGTATATATACAAATGATTTATGCTTTTTTCCTGCAACGGCTCGTCCTTATAAGTTATGCTGTATGAGCTGTAAATAAGCTCCAGCCTTGCAAGCATAAGCACCAAGGAAAGCAACATTAAAAGCACAAGCACAAAGCCGACAAACAATATGCCGGTATTGAACACGGTGGTGCCTATAAAGGTGGCACTTCCGTACAAGGAATAGGTATTAAACAGAGTGTGTATTGCCACTGCGGGCCAAACAGAACGGCTTACGGCAGTAACCGCACCTAAAATAAAGCCCGCAAACAGGTATATTAAAAAGCCGTCGGAGGTGAAATGTACCATAGTAAAATACAGCGCGCTGATTATTATGCTGTTAAGACTGCCGTATTTTTTGTACTCGCAAAGAACTATCCCCCTAAAAAACAGCTCCTCACACAAGGCGGGCACAAGGGCGTATGCCAAAAACATACCAAACTTTCCATCCTCCAAAGCGAACAGCGTATCCATATACCCTTTTTCGTTGCCTATTTCCACACCGTTGCTGTAAAACGCAAGTTTTATTAAAAGGCTGCCGAAAAACACTACGCCGAAAGCACCTGCGGCAAACAATCCGGTATTTCCGTTAAGCTTGCCTGAAATTACGGGATAGTTAAGTTTGCCGCCCTTTAGGCCGTAATAGATAAACGACGGAACGGCAAAAACTATTATTTGTATAATTATTATAACCAAAAATACGCTGTCGGTACCTATGTTTTCCGCGCTTAAGTATTGCCCGCTCAAAGAAAGCAAGGCATATATAATTGCCGTTAACAAGGGTACGCTTACGGGCGTTGATTTTAAAATACCAAGCATTTACCGTCCTCTGTTAAAACCGCCCTTAGGCTTTTCTTATCTGCTCTGCTATTTTGTCGGCGACTTCTGCGCCCACAAGCATTTCCGCTATTTTAAGACCGAATTCCAATGCTACACCCATACCTTGGGCGGTTATAAAGATGTCGTCCACCTCTACCTTTTCGCCTGTAAGGTTTGCCTCGGGCATATATTTTTCAAAACCGGGGTAGCAGGCTATATTTCTGCCGTCCAGTAAACCCATTTGGCCCAGCACAAAGGGCGCGGCGCATATTGCTGCCACATATATCCCCCTGTCTACCGCCTTTTGTATCAACTCTTTTACCAAAAATGAATCTGCCAAACTCTGCGCGCCCGGCATACCGCCGGGAAGAACAAGTGCATCCATATCATCGCCGCTTATTTCGGAGATATGGCAATGGGCACCTATCTTTATGCCGTGGGTGCCTTCTACCGTAAGACCGTCTTCTACGGAAACAAGGCAAAGCTCCGCCCCTGCCCTCATAAGTATATCTGCAGGTACAATAGCCTCACTCTCTTCAAAACCGTTGGCAAGCAACATTATAACTTTCATAAAATCTTCCTCATGTTTTAAAAATCTACGCTTTGTTTATTATATCCATGGCAAGGTCTGCCACCTCACCGCCTATATCCTCAATACTTCTAAGGCTTCCTTCTTTTACACAGTCCACCCTGTGCCAACCGCATTTTTCTGATGCGTATAGTGCCGCCTTATAGCTTGCGGCAAGAAAACCGCTGTTTTTTTCGTGTATATCCTTGGTAACACCTGTGCTATCGCAGCGCTTTTGCACAAGGCTTTCCGAAATCTGCGGGGGCAGGCACAGATATATTACACCGTCCGGCTTTGGCAAGCCCAGAAGCCCGTACTCATAAGCAACAAGCCACTCCATAAACCCCTGTCTCTCATCCTCAGGCAGTTTTGCCATCTGATGCACAAGGTTTGCACTGGTGTAGCGGTTGGCAATTATAACGGTGCCTTCCTCATAATCCTTTTTCCAATCCAGCATATAACTGCTGTATCTGTCCATAGCAAAAAAGCTTGATGCCGCGTAAGCATTAACCGCCATAGGGTCTTCGCCAAACTCACCTTTTAAATACATCTCTACCAGAGAACAACCCTTGGTGTTATAATTTGGAAAAGAAACACAACGGTGCTTTATGCCCTTGTTTTGCAAAAAAGCGCAAAGCGCGTTGCTTTGAGTTTCCTTCCCCGACCCGTCAAGCCCGTCTATAGCTATAAGTATGCCTTTTTTCAAAGCTTTATCCTTCCTTTCGGGCTTACATTTTACCAAATATTTCCCGCATTTCCGTGGCTTTTCCACAGCTCATCTTACCTTCGGGGCAAGGGCCGGAAACGCAGGGCGGGCCTGCTTTCTTAAACAACGCGGGGGCTACCGCCTTTACCTGACGCAACATCTCCGTTGCCAGCTGACGTATTTCCCACTGTGCGCGAGAGCAACAGCGCAAATTGAAAAAGTTATACAAAGAGCGCACGTTCATTGTCATTACAATCTTTGTATCGCAGGCATTGGGAAGCACGCTTCTTGCATCCTCAAACGCCAGCTTTTCCGCAGCTTTTTCTGCAGTTTTTTCCTCCATCCCCTCGGAAACAAGGCGTGCCGTATGCTTTTCCTTAAGAATGGCGGCAAGTTTAATGTAATGCGCTCTGTCCTCCTCCATAGCCCGCAAAAATTCTTCCTTTGCCTCGGGCACGGCTTCTATTGCAGGCGGAACGATATAAGTAAAACGCTCTTTATTTACATAGCGTTGGCTTTGTACGCTGAATGATGCTATGCGGTGACGGGTTATCTGGGCAAGCACCGCTCTGGAAACGCCCTCTATACCAAAAGTAAACACCGCATGCTCAAAGGGGCTGGCGTGTCCCAAAGAAGAAAGCATATTTATAAAGCTTTCCGTTTTTTCGGGGGTAAGCCCTTCCATTATGCCGTCGATACCCGTTTCGGAATAACACAGCTTTGCCGCGGAGGCAATAAGCTTTTCACAGTCGGGAGTATGAGAGATTATTTGTACTTTTAACATTTTAACAACCCCTTTATTGTTGTTGATAATCCTTGTACCATTGTGTGGCGCAGTCACCTGCCACGCTTGCCTCTTCTATACCCGTACAGCACTCAAATGCAGTTTGTGCAATAGCCGTTACGGTAGCGGGTATGCTTATCTCTCTAAGCCCCACACAACCAAAGAAGGCGTATTCACCCAGTGCTTCTACGCCGTTGGGCAACGCTATCTCCTCCAGCAGCACACAGCCGAAAAAGCAATAATCCGGTATATCGGTAACAGTGCCCTCAAAGCTGAAAGACTGCATATTGTCACAATGGAAAAATGCGTTTGCGGAAAGTGCACATTCTGCAGGTAAAACCACGGCCTGTATACCGCCGCATTTCCTAAACGCGCCGTTTCCTACAAGGCTTGTATCCGCAGGTACAGAAAACTCCTCCGCCTTAAACCCTTGCGGGCATCTTACAAGACGACTTTTATCGTCGGTATACAGCACACCCTCCACAGAGGTATAGCTGCTGTTTGCGGCAGTAACTTCTATTTCCTCAAGCGATGGGCAATTATCAAAGCTGTTTGCATGCACAACCGCAACGCCGTTGCCTATGTTGACCTTTTTAAGGGCACTGCAGCCGCTGAATGCATATTCGGCAATGTTTACAACGCTGTTGCCCACATTTATTTGTGTCAATGTATCGTTTTTTCCAAAAGCGGATTGATTTACGGCTGTTACGGTATAGCCGTCCAGCTCCTGCGGAACATCAAGCTCTGTTTCCTCGCCGTAATAAGCACAAAGCTGTGCAACGCCCTCAGCCAATATATATCCGAAATCGCCGCAACGAAAGGTGTCATCGTCTTTTTCCACACCGCTTTGCTCTTCGCTTTCGGCACTGCTTTCGCTTTCAATCGGCTTGCTTTGGTAAAAGCTCTCCTCGTCACTGACTTCATTAGGTGCAAAGCTTTCTTCGGCAGAGGAGGAACTTTGCTTGTTGGGCTTTACGGCACCACACGCCGCGGCGGAGTATACAAAAACCCCGCACAATACAAATAAAAACAGTTTTTTTACAATCAATTTCATCACTTAGTTCAACTTTAAGTTATTACTGCCCACGCCGTTATTTAAAAGCCAAGTATATGCGTAGCTTCCTGTATTTACCGTAAACACAAGGTTTTTACATTCGTCAAAGGCATATTTCCCTATTTCTTCAATTGCATCGGAAAGGTTAATTTCCTTTATATACTCACAGCCGGAAAAAGCTCTTTCCCCTATTACTGTAACGGTGTTGCGGTCAAACTCCGCTTTTGTAAGGCGAGTACAACCGAAAAAGCATCCGTCGGGGATAAGGCTTATACCATTTGTAAGCTTTGCCGTTTTAAGGGACCAACAATGAGAGAAAACATAGCTGCCGAGAGTAGTTATACTGTCGGGCAGGCTTATTTCTTTAAGAGATGAGCAGTAAGCAAAGGCTGAATCACCTATTGACTGAATAGTCGCCCCCTCCTCAAACTCTACAGTATTAAGGTTGGTACAACCGCTAAAGGCTTTGTTGCCTATGGACTGCACCGCACCGAACACAACAAGAGACGAAAGATAGGCACAACCCTCAAACACGCTGTCAGGCAATACCGTTATTGTCGGGGAAAGCTTAAGACTTACAAGATTTTCGCAGTAAGCAAAGGCACCGGTGCCGATACTGCTTACGCCGTCAGGCATAGTGTTTTCCTTTTCACCGAATTTGATACTGCGAAGAGAAGCACAGGAATAAAAGCAAAAGTCAGGGATGCGTCGGATATTTTCCGACAAAGCAACGGCACCCAAGGAGCTACAGTAAGCAAAAGCGTTTTTGCCTATACTGCTTACACCTTCAAAGCCTTCGTCGCCTTCAAAGCTTAATGTCTTAAGTCTTCTGCATCTGTAAAATGCATATTCGCCCACGGCGCCTACATTGCCCTTAAAGCTAAGGTTTACCAGCTTATCACATTCGTAAAATGCATTGTTGGGAATATCACCATTCCAATAGACGGTAAGATTACGCAAGCTTTCGGGCATAACAGCCATATTGTCGCCATAGCCTGTGCCTCCGAAAATACTGCCCGCAAACAAGCCCGCATCGCTGTTTAAGTAAGGAACAGCCAATGTTTCCAATGATTTGCAGCCCGCAAAAACATCTGCACCCATAGCGGAAACGGTGCTTGGGAGTATAAGCGTTTTTAGCGCAATGCAGTTTTTAAAGGCGTTGTTGCCTATGTTTTCTGCGGCGGTAAGTTCTATGCTTACCAAATTTACGCAAGAGATAAAGGCGTTGTCAGCAATTGTCATACCGCCGGCGCGCACGTTTTCCAAACTTTTAGGCTCTCCGCCGTCGCCAAAAATATGGCCAAAGTTATTGCCGCCGTCTGTACCTCCGATAAAAGGCAGTTCAATACTTTTAAGCTTTTTGCAATTGTAAAAAGCGCCGTATTCAATAAACTCTACGGTAGAAGGCACAATTACCTCTGTTACCGCAAATGCAGAGACTCCATCCGACTCCGCCCTGTCGCTAAATGCATTCTTGTACACAGCAACAACAGGTGTACCTTGAATATGGGAAGGGATTTTTACAAAACTTTCGTTCCCGTTATAGCTAACAACGGCAAGCCCTGCCATGCCGGAAGCACCGCTGTAGTTTGTCACCGTAAACAGCTCTGCCGCTGTTTCAGGCAGCTCTACAGACTGTTCCTGCTTGTCTTCGCTTTCTTCCTTCTCGGGGCGGTTGCCTATAGAGGAGCCTTGCCCTTCGCCTTCCAACAATGATTCAAAATAAGCATCAAAATCTATGCAGCCACAAAGATTAAGTGCGGTTGCAAGCAACAGCATTACAGATAAGGCGCGCTTTATTTTTATGGAAAATGCTTTGTTAAAAAACATCCGCTTTCGTTCCTTTCATAAGCTTGGGATTATGTAAGGTATTATAACCTGAGCATTGACCTGCTACCCCATTTGAAAATCCTATCTCAATCTGTATTATCGCACAAATAAAGCCGTTTGTCAATCTTTAAAGTGCAATTTAAAAAGACAAAATAATACAAATGGATTCAAAAGCTGGATGCCGCGATAAAAGCCCTACCCCAACGCCCGCAAAAACAGCCCAAAAAATAAAGCAGGGGCTGTCTCATTAAGACGGCCCCTTTGCGTTATGTATTTCTAATTTACTCGTTGTCGTCAATAAGGTCGGGAATCCCGTCGCCGTCGCTATCATCGTCACCGATAATTTCGCTTACGCGGGTACGGCGGTCCTTCTTAACCAATTCCACTTGCTTGTGCAAGCTTTCCTTAGTTTCAAAGCTTGCTTTGATATTCTTAAGCTCCAAAACCGGACAACTGGAATCAGAGCTTTTTATGGTAACCGTGCCAACGCCGAAAAGCTTTTGGAAAAGCCCGCGCTTAAGGCTTATGTCAAGCACACGGTAAAGCACAATCTCCTCATACTTAGTGGAAAACAAGCCTGTTTCCACAAAAATACGGTCTGTACCAAGCTTATATTTTGTGAAGCTTAGGGGCATACCCAAAAAGCGTTTTCTGTCCTGCCAAATTATTTCTACACTGCTGTTCTTTTTTGCCATAATCTAATCCTCCAAAACAAAACGCAAAAGGGTGTTGTCGCAAAACAACACCCTTTGTTTATTTTAATATCTGTCGGTATTGGTCTTGCGACTGCTGTTAAGCATAGAGATGATATTATCAATATCGTCGCTTTCGTCATCCGCGCTGTTGTCTGCCTGTTCGCTAACGGGCATAGGTTTACTGCGATAGTCGCCTCTCTTTTCGCTGTCAAAGCCGGTAGCAACAAGAGTAACAACCATTTCGTCCTCAAGATTGGTATCAAAAGCAGCACCGAAGATGATGTTTGCATCAGGATGCGCCTCGCCGGTAATCATCGCAACAGCGTCATTAACCTCGTCAAGAGCAATATCAAGAGAAGCAGTGATATTAACAACGATGCCCTTAGCGCCGCTGATATTAGTTTCAAGCAACGGACTGCTCATAGCCATCTTTGCAGCCTGCTCTGCCTTGTCCTTACCCTTAGCGTGACCAACGCCCATATGTGCAAGACCTGCATTGCTCATAACAGTGCTGACGTCTGCAAAGTCAAGGTTTATAAGACCATCCATAGTGATAAGGTCAGATATGCTCTGTACACCCTTGCGAAGAACTTCGTCTGCTTCCTGGAAAGCGTTGAGGAAGGTAATCTTCTTATCGGTAAGGAGCTTAAGACGCTCGTTAGGGATAACTATAAGAGAATCAACGTGTTCCTTAAGCTTTTCAATACCTGCTTCTGCCTGCGCCATACGCTTTGCACCTTCAAAAGCGAAGGGCTTGGTAACAACGGCAACGGTAAGTACGCCAAGCTGTTTTGCTGCCTTGGCAACAACGGGTGCCGCACCTGTACCTGTGCCGCCGCCCATACCTGCGGTTACGAATACCATATCGGCATCCTTAATAGCATCGGTAATCTTTTCAATGGTTTCTTCTGCTGCTTTTTCGCCAAGGTCGGGGTTTGCGCCTGCGCCCCTACCCTTAGTAAGTCTTTCACCTATAGTGATGGTGTTGGGGGTTTGAGATCTTTCAAGTGCTGCGATATCGGTATTAAGATTTATAAACTCTATATCCTTACAACCAACGCTGATCATGCGATTAACGGCATTACCGCCGCCGCCGCCAACGCCTATAACCTTTATTTTTACAACGGGAGCGTTTAAATCCTTACTCATTTTTGTTCCTCCAAATGCCAAATTTATAGAAATATAATCTTATTCCATTACAATATAACACGATTTTTTAAGAATTTCAATAGTTTTTTTGCTTTTTTATTTGCTTTTTTTATTTTTTTTTGAAGCATTTTGCTTTATTCGGGGGTAAAAATACCCTTATTTATCTCTGACACATCTATTTTACCCTTCTCTTTTGCTCCGCCAAGGCTGTGCAATTTATCTGCTATGCCTTTAGCAAAAGAAAGCTTTGTATCAAACTCGTATATATCCCCCATATACACCTCATAGCAATCGTCAAGTCCGATGTATATGCCAAAGCGGTTGTTCGCATCTATATACTCAACGCGGCTGAGCAACCCTGCTTTGATTATCTCACTGTATGCCTGTGCTATTATGTCACCTGTGCGGATATCCATAAATGCAAGCTTTTCGCCTACTATACAGCGTCTTACCGTTTTAGGCTCCATACTTATTCTTAGCAGGCCGTACAGCTTGTCCGCAGATGCGGTATATTCCAAAATATGCATATCATCGGTAAGCAGATATTTTTCCTCGTTAAGTTCCACATACATACAGGGGTCTTTTTCCTCTACGTGGATTACTACGGTAGAGGGCAAATCACGCTCTATTATAACGCTGTTTATATAGGGCAGTGCACTGACAAGCTTTTTTTCCATATTGTCCGCATCAAAGGAATACAGGTTGCTTCCGTCTGCCACGTCAAACGCCGCCAATATCTCATCCTCGCTGTAGCGGGTAACACCTTCTACCGTTACGGTTTTTATTTTAAAAAGCACAAAAAAGCACACAGCGGTAGACACAAGAACAAGCGCCGAAAAAAGTGCTACATAGAACACCCTGCGGCGCACGCGCTTGCTTTGCTGGCGTTGTTTAATTTCGTCTAAATCTAAAGCCCTGCGTTTATAACGGCCTTGGTTTTCCGACTGCATTATGCCTTTTCTCCTTGTAGTTTATTGTTTTACCATCCGTTCTATAAGCGTGCAAATCTCATCCGCCGCACCGCCCTTTGCCAACGCGTAAGCGGCTGCAGACATCGCCTGCCTTTTTTCGGGAGATTCAACCAAATCCTTAACTGCTGCGGTAAGTATCGCTCCGTCGGTTTTAGATTCCTCCAGCAAAAGTGCCGCGCCTGCATCTGAAAGCACCTTTGCATTTTTGTATTGGTGGTTATCTGTTACGTTGGGGGAAGGGATAAGAATAGAAGGTTTTCCCATACAGCAGTTTTCCGCTATGGTTATTGCGCCTGCCCTGCAGATTACCAAATCCGATGCCGCAAGCTGACGGTGCATATCATAAATATACTCCCGCACTTCTATGTTCTTTGCCTTATTTATACCCTTTTGCGCGGCAATTTCGCCATACTTTGCGTTGCCTCTTTTGCCTGTTGCGTGTATGGCGCGTACCGATGTGTTGTTTTTTACATAGCTTTCCAGCATATCAAAAACATATTCGTTTACCTTTTCCGCACCCAAAGAGCCGCCAAAGGACAAGATATACACCTCGTCGGTAAGTCCTAATTCCTTGCGAGCGATACTGCGGTCTGCCTTTAAAACCTCCGGCTTTAGAGGGTTGCCCGTTAATACAAGCTTTTCCTTTACACTATCGTCAAAAAATTTACAGCTTTCCTCAAAGCTTATGCAAACCCTGTTTGCGTACGCCGAGAGCTTGCGTGTGGTAACACCCGGATATGCATTTTGCTCATGTATTAAGGTGGGAACACCAAGAGAAGCCGCGGCCTTTACTGCCGCCCAGCTGGCATAGCCGCCCGTGCCCACTACAACCTGCGGTTTAAACCGTTTGATTATCTTTTTTGCCGCAAAAACCGAAGTTACTGCCTTTATTGCCGCATCCACATTGGCGAGGGAAAGCTTGCGTTTAAAGCCCCTTACCTTTACAAATTCTATATTGTAGCCCGCCTTGGGAACAAGTCCTGCCTCCATACCACCCTCGGCACCCACAAACAGGCACTCGAAATCGGGATAACGCTCTTTTAAAGTGTTGGCTATGGCGATGGCGGGATTGATGTGACCGCCTGTACCCCCGCAGGAGAACAATACTTTCATATATGCTTTACTCCTTTTCGTAGGAATATTTGGAAACCGAAAGCACAACGCCCATCTCTGCCATCCAAATCATAAGCGATGTGCCGCCGTAGCTGAAGAAGGGAAGACCTATGCCGGTACTGGGAATGGTGTTGGTTACAACGGCGATGTTAAGTAACACGTGTGCTGCCAAAGAGGTCATAATACCCATTACCAGCAGTGAAGCGTACATATTGGGTGCGTTTTTTGCTATTACATAGCCGCGCCATATCAGAAGTGCAAAAAGTATCATAACCACCAGCGCGCCGAAATAGCCAAGCTCCTCACACAAAATGGAAAATATATAGTCGTTATGCGGCTCCGGCAAGAAGCCGTGTTTTTGGTTGCTTTGCCCAAGCCCCAAGCCCCAAAAGCCGCCTGCGGATATGGCGTACAGCGACTGAACAGGCTGCCAACCCGCACCACTGAGGTCAGAAAAGGGGTCGCGCCAGATTTGAACGCGGCGTATAGAGTGCGCCATGTTCTGTAAAACCACGTACAAGCCGCCTGCGCCTACCGCGGCAGAGCCTAAAAGCAAAGCCTTGCTGGTGCCGCCCATCCACATCATAGCAAAAACTATGATACAGAAAATAATGGTACATGAAAGATGGGACTGCAAAATTGTGGTAACCGCCGACATACCCAAGAGGATTACAAAGGGCAAGGTGCCGTGACGAAAGCTACGCATTTTATCGGGGTTATCGCTTATATGTCTTGCACACATCAGTATAAGCGCAAATTTAAGCACCTCTGAAGGCTGAAAGTCTATACCTATATTAAGCCAACGGCGGGCACCGTTACGCTCCAGCCCTATGCCGGGAACAGCTGTTGCCACGTTGATTGCCAAAGCGAAAATAAACAAGGCAAGGGAAACACGTTTTAAGCGGCGATAGTCACCGAAAGCTATTGCCGCAAGCATAGATGCCACGCCCAAAAATATAAAGAATATCTGTCTGCGGGAAAAGTAAAAGCTATCCTTATATATACTTTCCGCGCTGGGGTAGCTTGCGCTGAAAACCATTACGGTGCCGATACAAATAAGTATGGTAAGGATTATTATAAAGGGGCG
Source organism: Clostridia bacterium (assembly GCA_017397955.1). GTDB lineage: Bacteria > Bacillota > Clostridia > Oscillospirales > CAG-382 > SIG636. The sequence continues at coordinate 8,476 of JAFQHL010000034.1, read as the reverse complement.
GTCGGTTTCACCAACCAAACGAACAAGCTTTAAAACCTTGCCGCCCGACCTACGGTTGCCGCCGCTTTGCACGGTGCGGGAAGCAGTGCTTGTTTTAGCGGCATCGGAAATGCTTTTTCTTTTTTGCGGTTGTTGAACCATTCGTCTGCGTTGTTCCATAGATAAATATTGCACTCCTTTGCCTTAAAATTACTAATTGAGGTAAAGCACCAGAATAAGATAAGCCGCTACACAGCAAACCAAGGTTACTGCGGAGAAAACGCCCACTATTTTCCATTCCGACCAGCCGCACATTTCAAAATGGTGATGGATGGGTGCCATTTTAAACAGGCGTTTTTTTGTTCTTTTATAGTAGAACACCTGAAGCATTACAGATATACCTTCAATAAAGTATATAAGCCCTATAAGGAAGATTAGAAGGGATGCGTTGGTCCAGAAAGCCATAAGCACGGCGGCGCTGCCAAGGAACAAAGATCCGGTATCGCCCATAAATATCCTTGCGGGATAATAGTTATATGCAAGGAAAGCTATAACGCCGCCAAGGACAGCCGCGGTATACACGCTCATTTGCGGTTTGTCAAGGAACACAGCAAATGTGAAGAACATTGTCATTATTATGCAGGATATACTGCCTGCAAGACCGTCTATACCGTCGGTAAGGTTTGCACAGTTGATAAAGTAAACCATTACCAGCACGGCTATTATATAGTATAAAACCCCAAGCTCTACCTGTCCTCTTATAAAAGGAAGGTTTACTCTGGTATCTATATAGCCGAAATAGTTGTTTATAAGCAGATAGCTTAAAGAGGTTACTATAAGAAAGCCCATTTTTTGGGCGGCGGAAAGTCCCTTGTTGCGTTTTTTAAACAGCTTTACGTAGTCATCTATAAAGCCTACCGCGCCCGTAAGCACGGAAAGCAAAAGATTTATGTGCAAGCGGTAATCCCTTACCCTTTCGCCGTGGACATTTAAGCAATAAGGCGGGTTAGTAAGTGTGCCGAAGCAACATATTGTAACAGCCACCAGCATACCCACAATGAAGAACAGACCACCCATAGTGGGAGTACCCTCCTTGCACTTGTGCCAATTGGGGCCAATATCAAGTATTTTTTGTCCTAATTTAACCTTACGAAGCACGGGGATAAAGATTTTGTACAGAATAAGGCTTAAGCCAAGGGCTATGGCGAAAGCCGCAAGGGCAACAACAGTATGCTTTGTATATTCCGTCATAGTTGCAGTATCTCCATTACTTTTCTTATATTTGTTCTGTTACTTGCTTTGAAAAGAACAGTATCGCCCGCATGCAACAGCATTTCAAGCAAGCTTGCCGCTTTTTCGTATTCCGCCGCAGGGAACAAATAGATATTGTCCTCTGCCATACCCTTTAAAGCGGCGGATTTTGCAATATATTTTGCGTCCTCACCCACGCACACAAGCAAGTCCGCACTGCCGTAAACTTTTTCGCCCACAAGGCTGTGCAGTTTTTCCGCGTGATCACCCAGCTCCAGCATATCACCAAGTACAGCAACACGTTTACCGCTACCGGTTTTAAGCACACCAAGCGCCGCCGCCATAGATTCAGGGGAGGCGTTATAACAATCCGCAATAACCTTTATGCCGCGGCTTGTGTGTATGTTTTGCCTGTTACCCTCGGTAACAAACGCCTGTAATGCCGCCGCGCTTTTTTGGGGGTCTGCGCCCATTCTACAGCTTGCAACAAACACAAGCAAGGCATTCATAACGTTATGTATCCCCTGTGCGGGCAATAATATTCCGGTTTTGTTGCCGCCGTAGCAGGCAGTAAATTCCATACCTGCAGGGCTTTCTTTTATGTTCTCTGCATACGCTTCTTTACTCTTATCGGTAACAGAGCAAAAAACAGCACCTTGCGCCCTACAGTTTTTAATGATCAACTCATCATCCGGCAGTGTTATGCAATCTGTTTCCATACCGTCAAGTATTGAAAGCTTTTCCTTGCATATCCCTTCTCTGCTGCCAAAAGCAAGTATATGAGAGTGTCCTATGTTTGTTATCACTGCCGCCGCAGGCTTTATAAGACCGGAAATCTTTGCAATCTCACCGGGGTCGCTCATTCCCGCCTCTAAAACCGCGTGGGTGCAAGCTGCAGGCACGTTAAGCACCTCCATGGGTAAGCCCGTAAGACTATTGCGATTACCTGCGCTTTTATAGCAATTGAAGCTTGCAGACATTGTAAGATGCGCCATATTTTTAGCGGTGGTTTTGCCCACACTGCCTGTTATTGCAAGCACCTTAAGTGCCTTTAACTCTTCCTCGCGGTGATGGATTGCAATACGGTAAAGTGCTTCCTTTACAGAGGAAACCAGTATGCTGTTTGGGCAAAAGCAACTTTCGTCGTCTATAATTGCGCCGCCCTCCGCACACATATCCGCTACAAAACTGTGGCCGTCAAAATTGTCACCCTTAAGTGCCGCAAAAAGGGTATCTGCGCGATTGATTAGGCGGCTATCGGAATTTACGGCTGTAAACAAACGCTCTTTTGTACTTTGAGGATGTAGTATTCCACCTGCCAGCTCTGCTATTTGATTAAGAGTATATTTCATAAAAATACCCCGCTACCCGTCAATGCCTTCATAATATCTTATTTGGATGGTTACAACGGTACCCTCTTCCACGGAAGTGCCTGAAGTAATATCCTGTGATACAACCATAGGCGTGCCGCTTATCTCGGAGCTGTATGCGCCGGTAACCCTGACGTTAAGCCCCGCACGTTGCAGATTGGAGATAGCATACTGCGCGCTGTAGCCCTTGATGTTTGGTACGGTAACCATTGCGGGTTCTGTACCGTAATCCGTATAGAGTATAACCGTACCGTTATCCGTAAGCAAAGTGCCGGACTTAGGCATTTGGTTAACAACAATATTACCCTCGCCGATGATACGGTATTCAAGGCCGGATTCGGTTATTGATTTAATAGCCGCATCCACGGTCTTTTCGGTGTAGTTTATAACGTTGATGTTGGAGTGCTCTGCCTCGCCGTTGCGCGGAATTTCAAGATAAGGAAGCACCTCGGAAAGGATACTGGAAACAACGGGTGCCGCCACAAGACCGCCGTAGAATTCGCCTGCCATAGGCTCGTCTACCACAACGATAATGGCAACCTGCGGGTCCTCTGCAGGTGCAAATGCCACACAAGAGCTTACATAGTCATTGTCTATAGATGTATCCAACTTCTGTGAAGTACCTGTTTTTGCCGCAATAGAGTAGCCCTCTACCGCCGCATTTTTCGTTGAACCGGTATTTATGCCGCCGTAAAGCACGTCTACTATGGTATTTGCCACATCGGTGCTTATAACCTGACGGTCGCTTTCGTATTGGAATGTATATGTGATGTTGCCGTCGTCATCGGCAAGATATTTTGCAAGGTGAGGGGTTACCAGATAACCGCCGTTTGCAACCACGGAAACAGCACGAAGCTGTTGGATGATAGAGGTTTTAAAGGACTGACCGAAGGAATAGGTTGCAAGCTCTATGCGATTAAAGGGGGTGTTGTTAGTGCCGTAGTAATAGGTTTTGGTTTCGCCAAGCATATCACAGCCGCTAAGCCCCAGATATCCAAATTCTTCAAAGTATTGCATAAAGGTGGTTTTACCTATTCTAAGCCCCAAGGATATAAATGCGGGGTTGCAGGAATTTTGCAGTGTTTGCGCTATGCTTTGAGCACCGTGACCGCCAACCTTGTGGCAATGGATGGTCTCGCCGTCCACATCTATATAGCCCGCGCAGTTATAGCTGTTGTTAAGTGATGTTATGCCTTCCTCCAAGGCGATAGCGGTAGTAACTATTTTAAAGGTAGAGCCGGGCTCATAAAGCTCGGTAACCACCTTGTTGTTCCACATTTTGTTAAGTAAACGGTTGTGCAATGCGGCAAGCTCTTCCTCGGTGTAGGTTTTATCCTCACCGCTTTCCTCCTCTGATGCAACGGTGCCTACCGTGCCCTTAGCCTCCTCATACTCTTCAAGAAATTCAGAGGTAAGGGTGTAGGGAGAGTTAAGGTCAAAATCGGGATATACCGCGCTGGCATATATCTCGCCCGTATCCACATCCATTATGACAGCCGCAACGCGGTTTTGAACGTTGTGGTCAAAATAAACCTTTTCCAAATACTTTTCCACTATACTTTGGATGTTAACATCTATGGTGGTTACAAGGTTTGAGCCGTCCTCTGCCGCCACATAGCTGTCATTTTTAGGAGAAAGGTCATAGCCACCGCCGTCTTTTCTGTAAACTATAAGTCCATCAGTACCGGAAAGGTATTCGTCATAATAAAGTTCCAGCCCAAAAAGACCGCTGTCGGTACCGTTAAATCCCACCACGTGGGAGGCAAGCGCACCGTACTCGTAGTAACGCTTGCTGTCTTCTTCAAGATTCATCATTGTGTACAGCTTGTTGTCTATTTGGAACTGGCGCACCTTGTCGGCGGTCTCCTCATCCACGTTCTTTTTTATTACCTCATATTGGCTGTGGGTCTTTTCTGCCTTTGCAAGGATGTCTGCCTTGGGTACCGAAAGCAGCTCTGAAAGTCCGTTTGCTATAAGGTCGCGGTAATAATTATCCCCCGCCTTTGCATCGGCGTCCATTATCCCTTTTGGAGAAATGAACACCGTTTCCACGGTTTCGCTCATGGCAAGCACCTGCATATTGCGGTCATAAATAGAGCCCCTGCTTGCAGGCAGAACCATTGTGCTTGAATACTGGTCCAAAACCTTCTCTCGCATTTCCTCATAATCCATAAGCTGAAGATATGCAAGTCTTGCGCCAAGGGCAGAAAACAGCAAAAGAATAACAGCCAATGCAGAAAAGCATCGGATTGCTACGTCTTTTTTTGTAATTGAAACTAATTTTTTCATAAGGGAAAAATACCTGCCAAATAAAGATAATTAAGGCTTTCTTTATAAAGTCAATAAGGGTAAAGCGAAAAAATTACGCTTTTACCCTAATTATATTGAAAACAAAGCCCATATATGATTGTAAGCAAAAGGTTTTAAATACTCTTAACCGCCGAAGAAGGCTTTAAGCACGTTACCCGCACCTGTAAGCAGAGTGCCTATGCCGTTTTCCACCTTGTCCTCGTAGTGGTTAATCTGCACGTCGTCCTCGGTATGTATTTCTATGTGATACTCCTCTACGGTACCGTCACCTGCGGTCATACCAAGCTCGTTTTCCGCATATTTCTGTATCTCTTCAACGGTATCCATTTTGGCAATTTTGGTTTCCAGTTTATCTCGTTCCGCCAAAAGCGCATCAATGGTATTGGAACGTTCTGTAACCTGTTCACCCAAATCGTCCAGCGTTATGTAGTTCATCATCATAAACAAAAACATAACGGTAAAGCAAACCGCGGTAAACACCGTTGTCCAAGGAAAAGGCTTTTTTTCTTCTTCCTTTTTTCTTGTTATGATTTGTATATTGGTAAGCTGAGATGCGCTTCGTCTTGCCGCGGGATGAGCGGCACTTCTGCGGGAAAGTTCGACCTTTTTCGCGCCCGTACCCAAAGCTGTGCTTTTTTTGTTTGTCATATTATTCTTTTCCATTGTTTACAGCACCTGCCGCGACGCATCGCAACATTTTACCTTTCTTAATAGTATTTTAAAGCTTTTCCGCACACCTTAACTTTGCGCTGTGTGAGCGGCTGTTTTCCGCAAGCTCTTTTTCCGTGGGCAACACGGGCTTTCTTGTAACAAGCTTAACTACAGGCTTTTTGCCGCATACGCATATAGGAATATCCGACGGGCAGATACAACCCTTTGCCGCTGTGGCAAAACGGTTTTTAACTATTCTGTCTTCCAAAGAATGAAAGCTTATTATTGCCATTCTTCCGCCGCGGTTTAGCAATTCAAGTCCCTTTTCTATGGCTTCTTCAACCGCCGCAAGCTCGCCGTTGACCTCTATACGCACTGCCTGAAAAATGCGCTTTACCGAAGAAAGTTTATCGGTTTTACTGCCGCGAACGGTATCGCACACCGTATTGTAAAGCTGTGCAGTGGTCTTATAAGGGATGTCGACACGCTGTTTTTCAATCGCCGCGGCTATCTTTCTGCTGAAACGTTCCTCGCCGTATTCCCAAAATATCCGGCTCAGCTCTTCTGAGGAATACTCGTTTAAAACAACTGCCGCATCAAGGGGGGCACTGCTGTCCATACGCATATCCAAGGGCGCATCCACGCTGTAGGAAAAGCCCCTTTCCACCGTATCCAGCTGGTGGGAGGAAACGCCAAGGTCCATAAGTATACCGTCAACGCCATCTATTCCTAAATCCGCAAGCACCCTGTCAATATCACAAAAATTGCTTTTAACTGCGATAAACCTGTCATCATTAAGCTTCTTTGCCGCATTCTGCAACGCATCGTCATCTCTGTCAATGCCTATAACTCTGCCGCCCTTTAGCTTTTGCAATATAAGACTTGTATGACCCGCACCGCCGAGGGTGCAATCCACATAGATGCCGCCTTGCTTTAAATCCAAAAGCTCCACTGCTTCTTCTTTTAATACTGTATAATGTTTAAACTCCATATCAGAAGCCCAATTCTATAAGACGGGACATAATATCCTCGCTTTGCAAGCCTGTGGAAAGTTCCGCATCCCAAGCCGCTTCGTCCCACAGCTCCAAGTGGGTGTTGTTACCTATAAGCACCACGTTTTTATCTATCCCCGCATAGTCGCGGAAATACTGGGGGATTATAACCCTGCCCTGCCCGTCCAAGGAGGACCAAAGCGCACCGGAGAAGAAATAGCGTTTGATATTTCTGTCCTCCACCACCTGAAGTTGAGAAAGCTTATCCGCAAAATTCTGCCACGACTCCATAGGATGTATCATTATACATTTATCGAAGCTGCGGCACATAACGAACTCCGCACCCAACTTTTCCCTAAGCTTTACGGGTACCGACAGCCTGCCCTTGCCGTCCAGATTATGTCTATATTCACCAACAAACAAGCTGTACGCCCCCTTTCTTAAGTAAAGTCGCCGCAGTATACGGCAAGACACGGAATTTTTACTGTTTTTAGGTAAAACAAGTATAACCGTTGGGAAAAATTTGGGTTTTTGTTGCACCTTCTACCACAAAGTTCCACCTTGTATGGTTTATTATATATTATGTAAAGTCAAAATGCAATAGCAATTTTTACTTTTTTACAAATTTTTTTGAATTATGTTACCCTGTATGTTGACAAAAAACACCGTTATCTATATAATAAACTAAAATTTTAATTTTTTAGCGAAAGGAAGATTCTATAATGAAAATTAAAAGACTGGCTTTGCTGCTTACATTGACGCTGGCATTACTGTTAAGCCTTTGTGCCTGCAACAAGGGAGAGAAGGAAAACGGCACGCCAAGCACAGTAGAAAGCGTAAGCGCGGTGGATAGCGAAGGCAAAAACGAAGAAAGTGCAAGCGCTGTGGATAGCGAAGGCAAAAACGAAGAAAACTCTGCCTGCACTCCCCTTCTTTACCGCGTTGAGGATAGCGACGGAAGTGTGCTTTATCTATTTGGTACCATCCATTTGGGCGACGACAGAATGGTTTTCCCCGATTACGTTATGAACGCTTACAACGAAAGCGATTTTTTGTGTGTGGAAGCTGACGCCCTTGCCTTTGAAAAGGATATGAATTTGCAGATGGAAGCTGTAAAGAAAATGCTTTGCGAAACGGGAAAGACTATAAAGGACTATTTAGGTGAGGAGCTTTATAACAGCGCGGTTTCCCTGCTTGAAAAAAAGGATATGTATATGCAAGCATTTGACTATTACAGGCCCATAATGTGGGAAAGTCTGCTTAACGAGGCGCTTTCCAGCGATATAGGCTTAGTTGCCGACAACGGTGCGGATATGCAGCTGCTTACCATGGCAACAGAGGGCGGCAAGGAAATTAGAGAGGCAGAGGGCTTTATACATCAATACGACCTGCTGATGAGTGCGGGTGACGAGCCTTTGGTTATAACTATTGACGAAATGATTAAGTACAAGGACAGCTACGGAGACGAAATAAACGCCTTGTACGAAGCGTGGCTCTATGGTGATGCGGAAAAGCTGGCAGAATCAACTGCCGAAGATTACAGCGGACTGAGCGAGGATAAAGCAGCTGTAATGAAAAACTATATGGATATTCTTGTAACCCAACGTAATCTTGCCATGACAGACCTGGCTGAAGATTACCTTGAAGAAGGCAAGACCGGCTTCTTTGCCGTTGGTGCCGCCCACATAGTAGGTGAAGGTGCCATGGCACAGCTTCTTGCAGACAGAGGCTACACCGTAACAATAGTTGAACAGTAAAAGCAAAGCGGAGGTGTTACCCTCCGCTCAGCCTGTCGAAAAAGCCGTGTTTGGCGTTAAGCGAAACACGGCTTTTGAGTTGATATAGGTGCAATTTTGAAGAAAAGCGAGTGAAAGAAAGAAAAAACAGTGGTTTTGCGATGTGGATTTTCATCTTTGAACTTCC